>CAXBEX010000004.1:0-284260 GCA_963974965.1 uncultured Colwellia sp.
TTTATACCGCAAAACTCCCGCGAGGGGGAGGAGTCCATACATCTCCTTCGTCGCTATTTTAACCAACTATTTTTTGCCTCTTAATGAGGCGTTATAACCCTAGGAGAGTTTGGTGGAAGACTGGAAGTTTTACACTGTATTAATTGGCGTAGTTGCCGCTTTAGTTGGTATATATTTTAGGGAAGCACTAAAACAAGCTCATACCCAAAAGAACGCATCAAGTAGATTACTAGCTTACTTAAATTACTGGAATAAAAACATACTTGATTGGGATGTGTTTTCTATTGTTTACGTTGGTGAACAATGGAGAAAAGAAAAGATTAAAGCATATTCTAAATCAAGAAGTGCAGAAGATATTTTAGCTGTAAATGAAGAGTATGAAGCTAAGCTGAAAGAATTACGTGACGCTATAAAAAACAAAGATCCTGAGCTTAAATTTGACCATAAGGAAATATCGGAAAAGTTTAAAAAATTCACTCCTAAAGTCATGGAGCAATTTCTTGAAGCACAGAAAACCTATAAACAAAATATCATAGAAGGTAAAACCTTCATTACTGATGAAGAAGCAGCTACTTTAGGCTCTGATGTTGCTGATAGAGCAATTCATATAAAACTAAGACTGGTTTCCTTAATCGAACATGGTACTAGTTTATTGTTGCATATAGCTGAAAATAAAGAAAAGTTAGAGATTAGTGATTATGCTGATGAAATCTACCAATGCTTGCGAGTTGGAATTCTTATGTACCAAGATTTTGAGCCTATACAAGAGAGAGCTAGACAAATAAATCAACAGTCAATTTTCAATCTTGCTTTAAAAAATATGGTAGGCGGGTTATAACAAGTCGTTTAAAAGGACAAAAAACAGCTGGCTGTGCTCGTTCCTCGCTATTATAGCCAGCCATTTTTAGCCGCTTAGCAAAGCGTTATGCGCAACATGTAGACTAAGGAGATGACCTAATGAATGAAGTTGAGCACCCAGTGAAGACAAGAGAACTTCGCAGCCACCATTTCGATTCAACAATCTGGAATGATTTTGTTTTTCGTGACGATGACATTGTCATTTCCACCTATGCAAAATCAGGGACGACCTGGATGCAGCAAATCGTGTCCCAGCTCCTGTTTTCAGCTGAGGAGGGCTTGGAAGTCGCTGAAATGTCGCCCTGGATGGACTTGCGCGTTCCTCCAAAAGAAGTTAAGTTACCGGCAGTCGAGGCACAGACACATCGTCGATTCATAAAATCGCACTTACCTGTGGATGCCCTGGTCTTTTCAGAAAGGGCAAAATACATCTACATCGGTCGAGATGGACGCGATGTGGTCTGGAGTCTTTACAACCACCATCTAAATGCGAACGCGGCTTGGTACGACGCACTTAACAATACTCAAGGCAGAGTTGGCCCGGAAATCGAACCACCATGCTCGTCGATCTCCCAGTATTTTGATGACTGGCTGGATCAAGACGGCTTTCCATTTTGGTCGCTCTGGGACAATGCACGCACTTGGTGGGCGATTCGTAATTTACCGAATGTACACATGGTGCATTTTGCAAATTTGAAGTCAGACATGCCTGGAGAAATTCGCCGCATTGCAGAATTCATTGGCACGCCCATCGAAGAGTCGAAGTGGGAGAAGATATTAAAGCATTGCAGTTTTGACTATATGAAGGCCAATGCCACCAAGAGTGTTCCTCTTGGTGGGGCGTTTTGGGAAGGAGGTGCAGAAACCTTTATTCACAAAGGCACGAATGGCCGGTGGCGTGATGTGCTTTCTGCTGAGCAGACCATGAATTATGAACAGCGTGCGGAGTCGGAGCTCGGCCCCGACTGCGCACATTGGTTTGCCACTGGTGAGCTCAGATAATGTGTTTTCGTGAGTGTAGTCGAATTGCGCATAACAAGTGCATCAACATTGACCGGTTTTACACGCCGCGCCGCTATTGCTCTGCTCTGTGTAAAACCGGCAAGTTATGCAGGCGTTAGGCATTTAGATAAACTATGAACTTTTGGAGAGTATTTTGAGTAACGAATGGGACGAGTATGCTGAAAACTGGGATGTAGATCCAACTGTTGAAGAGTATGCAAAAAATGCATTTTCAGAGCTTTTAGATAACATCAATATTAATGGTTTAACCGTCCTTGATTTTGGCTGTGGTACAGGTGCATTAACTCAGCTTATGAGTCCAACCGTTAAGAGTATTGTTGCGATAGATCCATCTTCAGAAATGATAAAACATTTGGATAAAAAGGCGCTAAATAATGTATCGTCTATATCCGATTATCTATCAAAAGAGTTAGTTCAAAACCTTCCTGAGTTAGAAAACAAATTTGATCTAATAGTGGCGTCGTCTGTTTGTGGTTTTCTACCTGACTATGAAGCAACTTTGAGTTTATTAAAATCCCTAATAAAAGAAGGTGGTGTGTTTGTACAATGGGATTGGCTTTCTAATGATGATTCATCGGATATGGGTTTGTCAGAGAAAAGGGTTAAACAAGCATTTGTAGCAAATGGCTTTGTAAATACTAGAGTTAATAGTCCTTTTATAATGAGTAGCTCCAAAGGTAATATGCCTGTTTTAATGGCTATTGGCAAAAATGCATACAAGCATTTAAACAGGGACAAATAACAGTTGGTTTTGCTCGATTACATAGAGTCACAGCATAAAGTCGAACCAGATTTGATGAAAAGAGGTTTAGATAAAAAGCTAGCTAAAAGAACTTACTGGAAATCTAAAGATGGCTCAGAGTTTATCATGGAGACAGATTTTGAAACGATGATATGGGTGGCTGAAAACTACAACAAAGATGGCAATCAATTCACGTCATCTCCTAAAGTTCATATCAACGTACTCGATATTGATAACCGAGTTGCATCGGTAAAATTAACAGTGGATGATTGGATTGATTACATGCATTTATATAAAAATGAAAATAACGAATGGAAAATAATCAACGTTCTATGGCAATACCATGATACGAAAAAGCATTCGAGTAAACCGTAAGCTAATAAGGCAATCAAACGGATGCATAAGTTGGCTGGTTCCGCTTCGCTACACATTTTAGCCAGCTACAATTTCCCCCCTTAATTGGGCGTTATCGATACAAAACCTAATCCGAAGTATTGATTGTATTTAAAAGCTAATGTCTCGAATGTGACATTAGTAAACATCTTGAAATTCAATATTATTTCATGATCGTTAACCTCAAACTTAAAAGTTGGCAAGGGTTTGCAGCCCTTTTAGCGTTCAAATTTCTATCTCACCTATGAGCCTATCTGACGAGTAGTAACCGAAAAATATCGCATTTATGCACAATCTCCCTTAAAAACTAATGCCGATTTCGAGGGAATGGCCACAAAACCCCCAATAGAAAAATTAATGGCAATCGCTAAGTTTATCGCTCTTGATAAACCAACGGCGGCTGATAAATGGGTAAATGATGTGTTTGACCGCACTGATTTACTTGGTTCTCAACCAGAGTTAGGCCAAGCATCTCCAGGCCGTCAAAATATTCAACACAAAATAACACTATATGTAGTGCCTAATAAAAAAAATAGCACTACATATAGAACTAGATTGACAGAAAGTTGATCTCGATCAACTATCGAAAACACGAAAATACTATATATTGTGTTTAACAAAAATAAAAACACCATATATAGGCTGCCACATGGAATTCAACTGCTTACACCCCACCACTGTTTTTCAGGAAGTGCCTGATGAAATAAGTCTGTGTTTTAGTATAACTGGCTGCAAAATAGGCTGTAAAGGCTGTCACAGCACTGAATTATGGAATGAAAACTACGGTAGCCCTCTAACAAACAAAGCTTTCATTGAGTGGCTGAAAAAATATCAAAACTTAATCAGCTGCGTCGTATTTTTTGGTGGTGAATGGCAACCTCACGCCTTAATTGAAAAACTACTTATTGCCAAAAATTTTGGTCTTAAAACTTGTCTTTATTCTGGGGAAAAGCACATAGATATTAAAATATCCCAACATCTCAATTTTTTAAAAACAGGCGTATGGCAAGCTGAACTTGGCGGCTTAGAGAACCCTACTTCCAATCAAGTTTTTCGTAATTTAGCGACCGGTGAAAAACTTAATCATTTATTTATAAAAAATCACCATAATAATTTAACCCTGAATTCAATAAGAAAAGGAACCAACAATGTTGCGGCTTAATGAAGAACAAATTAATAATAAAAAAGATTTCATCCACAATTATTTTTTAGCAAAAAATGCGGCTGATGGCTCTAAAATCGATGCTAATGCCAATGTTAGCCACAAAAACATTGCCACGTTAGAAGCTGAACTATTAAAAGACTGCTTTGTGCAAATAAACCGAGCGCTAGTGCAAGATAAAATTCGTGAAACTTTTGATGATGAACTCGCTATTGAGTATTTACGACAAATTGAAAATCATGAAATATACGTACACGATGAAACCAGTTTAAAGCCATATTGCACCTCAATTAGCATGTACCCTTTTTTACTCGATGGTTTAACTAAGTTAGGCGGAGAGTCAAAATCGCCTAAACATTTAGAGTCTTTTTGTGGCTCTTTTGTTAATCTTATTTTTGCTATTTCTGCTCAGTTTGCGGGTGCAGTGGCAACCGTTGAATTTCTAACTTACTTTGATTATTTTGCGCGTATTGAATATGGTGATGACTATTTAACGACCCATAACAAATCAATTGAAAACCATTTACAACATGTTGTCTATGCCATTAATCAACCAGCGGCAGCGCGAGGCTACCAGAGTGTATTTTGGAATATTTCATTATTTGATCAACACTACTTCGCTTCAATGTTTGGTGAGTTTGTTTTTCCAGATTTTTCTAAACCTAATTGGCAGACAGTCGACACATTACAGCACTTTTTCTTAAATTGGATTAACAAAGAGCGTGAAAAAGCTGTACTTACTTTTCCTGTAGTCACTGCCGCTATGTTGACTGAAAACGGTCAATGTAAAGATCAAGATTTTGCTTTAAAGTTAGCAGAACAAAAAGCACAAGGTAATTCATTTTTCATTTACCTCTCTGACAGCGCTGACTCCCTCGCCTCTTGTTGTCGTTTACGTAATGAAATTTCTGATAATACCTTCTCTTATACTTTAGGTGCAGGTGGTGTCGCTACTGGCTCCATTAATGTGATCACTTTAAATATGAATCGCTTAGTTCAAGACGGTCGTGATTTAAAAACTGACATAGAAAAAATTCAAAAATACCAAGTGGCTTATCGAAAATTGATGGAAGACTATAAAGCGCAAGGTGCCTTATCCGTTTACGATGCCGGTTTTATTTCTCTTGATAAACAATTTTTAACCATTGGTATCAATGGCATGGCTGAGGCGGCTGAATTTTCTAACGTTTCGGTTGGTAATAACCAAGCTTATAAAGACTTTGTCAGCGGCAAACTTAAGGTTATTTTTCAAGCTAATCAGGCGGCGAAAAAAGAATTTGGCTATCTGTTTAATACTGAATTTGTGCCTGCAGAAAACTTAGGTGTTAAAAATGCTAAGTGGGATCGAAAAGACGGTTATCAAGTTAATCGTGATTGTTACAACTCTTACTTTTATTTGGTAGAAGGCGATGACACTAACCATATTGATAAATTTGTCTTACATGGCCAAGAAATGACCCAATATTTAGATGGCGGCTCTGCGCTACATTTAAATCTTGATGAGGCTTTATCGACCAATGCGTATGTGAAATTATTTAATGTTGCGGCAGCAACAGGGTGCAATTATTTTTGTGTTAACGTCAAAATTACCATTTGCAATCATTGTGAAGCCATTGATAAACGAACACTGACTCAATGCCCAAGTTGTGGCAGTCAGGATATAGATCATGGCACACGTGTCATCGGGTATTTAAAGCGCGTTACCTCCTTTAGTCAAGATAGACAAAAAGAACATGCTTTGCGTCACTATCATAAAAAAGAGCATAAGCAAGCGCATAAACGGGGCAGCAACGCAGCATAAATTTTTTGAAGTGAATTAAAGTTACTTCACCATGAGTATGGTTATTTGGTTAGCCATACTCTCATCATCTAACCGGCCATAACGCATAATGAAATCTTCCTTACCATCATGGTTAATATCATAGTGTTCAAACAAAGCACCATCTTTTGGCAGCAAAAGTTTGTGTTTACTCGCTTTGCGGTTAAACAGTCTTGAACTATTTTGCCCCGAAAAAATTTTAAGCTTGTCTTTACCTGAAGATAAAATTAAATCTTGCAAACCATCGCCATTAACATCACTAAGTAACACTATTGGCTGACCACTTTGACCTGACGTTAAACTAAAGCTTAGCTCTACCTCTTTACTGATAACTGCATCACTTGCATAAACATTATTATCATTCAAGGCAAAAAGTAAAACGTTTTGATCTATGCCACCAGACATCAAAGCGCCAATAATATTGCTGATACTCAACTCAAAAGAAGATAACAGTACTTCAAACTTACCATCATTATTTACATCAATTATGTTTAACCCCGTTAAAGTACCTTCAGCCTTAATAACGGTATTGGCTATTTTGGGGAGCTCTAGTTGGCCGTTTTTATTGCTAAACCCCAGATAAAACTCATAATCATTTACTCTATCTAACACGCCAGAACTTTTAGTGAAACGGACAATAACATCAACAAAACCATCGCCATTAATATCTTTTATTTTTTCAATAACCCGATGCGTTAAATTGCTTTGGTCAAGATTCTCACCATCTGATTCTCTTATTTGCCACCAATTCAAACCGTGAATAGAGCTTACTAACGCTAACTCTTCTTGTTGTGATGAAAACGATCCTCCCTCAATTTGGCGAAAGTAATTTATATGTCCTTTAGAAATCCAAGCAATATCTTGTTGTCCGTCTAACGTTAAATCAGCATAAAAAAGGGTCACAGGATTAAAAAAGACACCCTCTTGGCTTAGCTCAACCTGAGTGTTAATAGGCAAATATTGATAGCGATATTCTTGAGAACCTTTTGAGGCTAGCCATAAATTAGTGCGCTCAAAATCAGGTAATATAATGTCGTCTAAGCCATCTTTATTAACATCCTGGATGAAGTCTTTTCTGGTAATAAAACTGGACTTATTTTGCAAAAATATAGAGTTAACTTTTTGTTTATTTTGCAGATATAAAGCAGACGGTAAGCTATCGGTTTTAGTCAAGCCATCATTATAATTTAGGGAAACCACTTCATTTTTTGCCAAAAAGTATAGCCCTTGCTGATTTTCGCTGACATCGAAGGCAAAATATTTATCGGATAAGCGTAATTTATCTAGCAAAACAAAGTCATTTTTCTTCTCATGAAAAACATACACCGCTAGCCAAGTGTGCTGTTGTTCATCTTGACCAATAATCACAAGTTCATCCGCAGGATATTGCTCATTGTTAATTATATCGACGGCAATCACAGGCATAGTTACCTTAAATGGCGCGGTGATTTTATAATGTTCAAAGGTTAATTTAGTACCAACAAGTTTACTTGAACTCGCGAAAACTGGCTTGGCTGTAGAAAATCCCAAACTAAATACCGTGCCTAATATTAAACCTACTAAAAATCGATAGAGCATAACCGTCCTTTTTAAAAATATTCTATTTATCTTACTTATTTACTTAATTTTTTTCTTGCTTACTTTGTATCAATTTATAACGGTATTACCTTATAAGCGCAACGCCTTGCGCCTTCAACTATATGTTCCTCTCGTGTCACTACAGCAACACTTTCAAGTAAACGTTGAAACAGCTGTAATTCACTTCGACAAAAATTAGTGCATTTAGTTGCGGCCGCGCATATTGGGCAATGATTCTCTAGTAGCCAATAAAAATTATCATCAAAAGTCACTGTTGCCATATAACCTTCATCGCTTCGTAGCTTTGCAAGCATTGTTAATTTTTCTTCCACGCCATACCTGTCAGCTAATGCTAAACGATACGCTCGCATTGATGATTCTTCTCTATTAGCAATGAGCTTATCTAAACCATCATCGCCAAACACCGCAATAACAGAATCAATTAGCTGCACAGTTAATTCATCATGACGATTAGCAAAATGGTCATTACTTTTTTCTGTTAACGACCAAAAACGCGTTGGCCTACCTCTAGCCGCTTTTTCATCTTTATAAGTTACATCGCCCGATTCCTCAAGTGCTAGTACGTGTTGGCGAATACCCATGGTAGTAAGCCCAAGTTTCTCGGCCAACGTTTTAGCGGTGAGTGCTCCTTGAGTTTTTAATAGACTCAAAATTTTGACATGCGTTTTCATACTATCTCCAAAAGGTGACCCGCTAATTTACTAGCTAATTATTTATTATTACCTATTTTATAATTATGTAAACTTTTTTGTTTATTTTGTTGTTGACTTAATTAAGTAAAGATTATACCTTACTTAATATTAAATAAACATTTACCTTTACATAATTTCAAATAAATATTACCCACAGAAAACTAGGAGAGCAATATGATTACTTTAGAGCATGTAAATTTAGTGGTAAGCGATATTAAACAGACATTAGCTTTTTATCAGGCGGCATTCCCCCACTGGCGCGTACGCGGAGGTGGAGAAGCTAAATGGTATGGCAAACCAAGAAACTGGGTACACTTTGGTGACGATTACCAATACCTTGCTTTTAACGATGATGGTGTTGGAGAAAATCGCGATTTAACCGGTCATCAAGTTGGGCTTGCTCATTTTGCTTTTGTGACTAACGATATCAAAGGTGTTACTGAGCGTTTAACACAAGCAGGTTTTGTTGTTGATAAGCAAGGTGCTGAAGATGCCTATCGTGACAACGTTTATTATGTTGACCCCAACGGCTATGAAGTAGAATTTGTGCAATACCATAGTGACTTGCCTAGCAATAGAAACCGTTACGAAAACAGTTAATCGGTTAAAAACTGATCTCGATCAAGTACTTGAGCAGTTTACTCAGGTACTATTTCCCCCAGTTTCATTATTTATATTTGGAGTATCTTATGGGTTGTTGTGGCGGATGTGGTGGCGAAGGCCATGAAGAAAAAAAAGAACAAGCGCAAGCAGTTGAACAGTCAGCTGAAAATAAAACTGAAGAAAAAGAAACTGAAGCTTAGTTTTCCTCTTCAAGATAAATACATTAAAGACAGTGCAGCAAAAGCGACACTGTCTTTTTTATTGGCTATCCCTTAAGATTATTAGCCTTAGTAAAGCCTTTAAGCAAAGCAAACTGGGCGAAGTAGTAACTGATCATAATTGCAAAGTGTACGTTTTCTATCGGCATATAAAACTTATCAAAACCTATTAACGAATCAGACAAAACAAAACTGATACCACCAACAATCAACCAAACGTTAGATTTTTCACTAAATACCGTTGCTAGCGCCATTAGTAATAATATGCTCATATAACCCACTACGGGTACAAATAATTCTCCTAAGCCATCAGCCAAAATTGTCAGCATAACTGCGCCATAGAGCAAATAACAAACCAGTGCGATATAAAACTTAACTTGGCTAAGTTTTTTTACATAAGGTTTTAAACTCGTCAAATAGCATAAATGCGCTATAAAAAAGGCACCTAAACCAAAAATAAACCAACTATCACGATCATAATCAAGAATAAAATCGCCACAGGCTGAGAAAACTAAACCAGCAATGAAAAACTTAGTTTCGACAGATTTGTTTTTTAACGATTGCCAAGCTACGCCAATGAGTAAAAGCATAGGTAACAATTTAACTGCCCAACTTAGTGGGTAAGGCTTTATTAAGGTAGACAGTGCAAAATTAGCGGCCAGCAAAGCAAAAAGTAGTACTATTTTTTTATTCATAAAAGGTCAGTTTCCGTTGGTATAAGTTCTACTAAAATCATATTTTGACCATTTATTTTCACCTTAGCTTTCGCAATATGATGAACTTCATCAACAAAGGATATTTTCAATAGAGCCCCTTGCGGTACTAGTGTGTTTTCTTGTCCCTTTCTTTCAACGCTCATAACGTTCGTCAAACTATAAGCAAAATAAACACCTGATTTAGCTAAGTTAACCGTAACTTGCTCCGCGTCAACATAGCAACTAACGTGTGACGTTATTTTTTGCTTATTGGTGATGATATTAAAATCTTTAATTGCGCCTGCGGTAAGCTTCCCATAGGTTTTACAAGCACCATCAAAAGTGGCTATAGCTAACAAGTTAGTTAAATTATCACTGCTTTTATTGCCGCCTTTACTCTCATCTTTACTCTCATCTTTACTACCATGCAGCAGCGTTAACCCTTGCCCAGCAATTAAAACTAAATGTCGTTGGTATCCAGAAAAATCAGAGAAAAATCCTTCGTTAATCACACTGGCAATACTTAAACGCCAATCAAAATTATCTAGCGTGCCACCATCATTAATGGCCAATTCAGTCGTTTCACCTAAACCGTTCTTCCATGGAATAGTTATAAATTGTTGTGGAGCAATAACTTGTAGCAAAACCATACCTTTGTAAACCCTACCTGTCTAAATCATAATAAATATGCCCTTACTTTACCTTAGTCGCTACGACTGGCAATATTTATTTTGCTAGCTCTTTTATTAAATAGCTTGCCAATAAGGAGAGGCTAGCGTTAGTATTACTCGGTATTTTTAGTCAGATCAAAAAATCTGGCTAGCAATACAAAACTTGTCGGAGTGCCATAGGCTGAGATCGCGAAAGCGAGATCCGTAAAACCTGATCAGATTAATATCTGCGTAGGGAACAAGAAAGAGCATAAATAACCTGTTACTCACAGCACGTCATTCAATGCTCTTTTTGCCAACAGCTCCGCCTATTTTTATCTTTCTCTGATTTTATTTTACATAAAGCAGAAAAACAAAAACAAGGTGCGACCATGAACGATCAACCAAAAAACAAACTCAGCAGACGCGAAAAACGCGAGGCTGCCCAAGCATTTTTAAAAAATGTTTCTGATCAATCTTTCCCTAATTCTAACAAAGTATATGTGCAAGGCACAATTCACGACATTCAAGTAGGTATGCGTGAAATCACCTTGTCAGATACCCTTATTTCGTCAGGGAATGGCGGCGGTAAAGATAACCCCGTTTATAAAAAAAATGAGCCTTTATGTGTTTATGACACCTCGGGTTTCTATACCGATGAAAACGTTGACATTGATGTTCACAAAGGCATTCCGCGATTACGTGAAGCATGGATAGATAGTCGCGGTGACGTTGAACTCTTACAATCAAATAGCTCTCAATACGCACAACAGCGATTAGCCGATGAAGGGGTTGACCATATTCGTTTTGAGCACTTGCCTACAATGCGTATCGCCAAAAAAGGCAAAAATGTTACCCAAATGCATTACGCTCGCCAAGGTATTATCACACCTGAAATGGAGTATATTGCCATTCGTGAAAACTTAAAGCGCGATCAGGTTAAAGATGAAATTTTATTGCAACAACATAAAGGTCTGTCGTTTGGTGCTACTTTCCATAAGCAAGCAGGCCCTGAACAAATCACCGCTGAATTTGTTCGAGATGAAGTCGCTCGTGGCCGCGCTATTATTCCGGTAAATATTAATCACCCAGAATGTGAGCCGATGATTATTGGCCGTAATTTTCTAATTAAAGTAAATGCCAACATTGGCAACTCAGCGGTAACCTCTTCAATTGAAGAAGAAGTTGAAAAGCTAGTTTGGTCAGCAAAATGGGGCGCAGACACTGTGATGGACTTATCCACAGGTCGCAATATTCATGAAACCCGTGAATGGATTTTACGTAATTCACCCGTGCCCATTGGAACCGTACCAATTTATCAAGCCTTAGAAAAAGTCAATGGTGTTGCTGAAGACTTAACTTGGGAAATATTCCGCGATACCTTAATTGAGCAGGCCGAGCAAGGCGTAGACTACTTTACTATTCATGCGGGCGTTTTACTGCGTTACGTACCGATGACAGCAAAACGCCTTACTGGCATAGTGTCACGTGGTGGCTCTATTATGGCAAAATGGTGTTTAGCGCATCACAAAGAAAACTTTTTATATACCCACTTTGAAGACATTTGTGAAATTTTAAAACAATACGATGTGTCATTTTCATTAGGTGATGGCTTACGTCCTGGCTCTGTTGCCGATGCTAACGATGAAGCACAATTTGCTGAATTACATACCTTAGGCGAACTAACTAAAATAGCTTGGCAGCATGACGTGCAAACCATTATTGAAGGCCCAGGTCATGTGCCACTTCATATGATTAAAGACAATATGGAAGAGCAACTTAAACATTGTGGCGAAGCGCCGTTTTATACCCTTGGGCCATTAACCACTGATATTGCGCCGGGTTATGATCACATTACTTCAGGTATTGGCGCGGCGAATATTGGTTGGTACGGCTGTGCCATGCTTTGTTATGTAACGCCGAAAGAGCATTTAGGCTTACCGAACAAGGAAGACGTAAAAGAAGGTTTGATCACTTATAAAATTGCCGCTCATGCCGGTGATTTAGCGAAAGGCCATCCGGGCGCGCAAATTCGTGATAATGCCATGAGTAAGGCGCGTTTTGAATTTCGTTGGTATGATCAATTCAACATAGGTTTAGACCCTGAAACCGCAAAAGCGTACCACGATGAAACCTTACCGCAAGAGTCAGGTAAAATTGCGCATTTTTGCTCAATGTGTGGCCCTAAATTCTGCTCAATGAAAATTTCTCAAGAAGTTCGCGATTATGCTGCTGATCTTGAATCAGGAAAAAAAATTGAAATTCAATTATTGGATGAAACCATCGTGCTAGATTCAGAACAAGCAAGCATAGAACAGAGCATGGCGCTTGGTATGGCAGAGAAGTCAGCTGAATTTAAAGCGACCGGTAGTGAAATCTACCATGTTATTAAATAGTTCAATGATTGTTTAGAAGGCATAAATAATGAAAATAGCCATCGTTGGCGCTGGGTTAATGGGTAGGCTGTTAGCCTTGTCATTGCATCGCCAAGCTGAATTTAACGTTACTCTATTTGATAAAGACACAAAGCTAGCGCATAACAGCGCCGCTTACGCCGCAGCAGGTTTGTTGACGCCCTTAGGTGAATCGCTACATAGTGAACCGAATATTGTTGCCATGGGCTTTGAGTCTTTGCCTTTATGGCCAACATTGCTGGCCAGTTTAGACGAACATACCTTTTTTCAACAAACGGGCGCTATTATGGTTAGTCACGAACAAGACAAGGGTGATTACCTGCGTTTTGTTCGTCATTTACAACATAACTACCCGCAGCAAACTATCCATCAGTTAACACGCGCAGGTTTAACTGAACTCGAACCAGAAATCGGTCATCGCTTTAATCAGGGTCTCTACCTTCCACAAGAAGGGCAAATTGGTAATCGCCGTTTATTGATTGCCTTGCGCAAACAGCTTGAAAAAGAAGGCGAAAGCATGAATGGCGTTAATCCGCTAAACTGGTTAAGTGAGTGTAATGTTTTTGCCATTGAAACTGCTGAACGTAGCAGTAAAGTAAGCTATCAAGAGTTCGGCGTAAATCATAGCCAATCATTTGATTTAGTTATTGATTGTCGAGGTACAGGCGCAACAAGGAAAAATAGTCGACATAACTGTGCCCCGTTAAGTGATTTACGTTCTGTGCGGGGTGAGTTATTTCAATTATTTGCCCCTGAGGTCAATATTTCACGGCCGATACGTTTGATGCACCCAAGATATCAGCTGTATATAGCACCAAAACAAAAAGGTTTTTATGTGGTTGGTGCCACTGAAATTGAGAGTGATGATAACGCGCCGATGACAGTGCGTTCAGCGATGGAATTACTGAGCGCAGCTTACAGCGTACACTCAGGTTTTGCTGAAGCCAATATTCGTCAACATATTAGTCAATGTCGGCCAGCTTTTAGTGATAATCAGCCGAGACTTAGTCACAAAGGCAGTTTAATACAGGTTAATGGCTTATTCCGTCACGGTTTTTTAATTGCGCCTGTGGTGCTTAAGCAAGTATTAGCCTTGGTCAACAACGTGGCAAATAACGTGGTAAGCAACACCAAAAATAGCAACGATAACTTGCCCTATAGCGATTATTTGCGCATAGAGCAATTACAAGAAGAGGTGATTTAATGAACATTCATATAAATGGCAAAGCCTATCCCTTGCCGCACGAAAACCATATTAGTGTTAGCGCTGCATTAACGCTGTATTTTATTGAACCACAACAAAGCACTTTTGCCGTAGCACTTAATGGCGACTTTGTTGCTAAAGAAGATTATGACAAAACTCTTGTTAAAAACGGTGACAGTGTCGATGTGCTTTTACCCATTCAAGGAGGCTAACCCCAATGTCACTTACTATTTATGGGCAAAGCCTCGATAGTCGTTTGCTTATTGGCAGTGCGCTTTATCCTTCTCCGCACGTGATGAAGCAAGCTATTTTAGCTAGCGGTTCGCAAGTAGTGACCTTGTCGTTGAAAAGGCAAAACCCCACAGAACAGTCGGGACAGCAAATATGGCAGTATCTACAAGACATAGTCACGCAAGTTGACGGTTATTTATTGCCAAATACTGCCGGCTGTAAAACCGCGAAAGAAGCGGTAACACTCGCAAAAATGAGTCGAGAAATATTTAAAACCAATTGGCTTAAACTGGAAGTTATTGGTGATGATTACAATTTACAGCCTGACCCTATTGAGCTTATCCATGCCGCTGAGCAATTAATTAACGCTGGCTTTAACGTATTACCATATTGCACCGATGATTTAGTGCTGTGTCAGCGCCTTTATGATTTAGGTTGTGAAGTTATTATGCCGTGGGCATCACCCATTGGGACAGGTAAAGGGCTGATGAACCCCTACAACTTAGAAACTATTCGTTTGCGATTACCTGAGGCAACGCTGATTTTAGATGCTGGCATAGGTAAACCTTCGGATGCCTGTTTAGCGATGGAAATGGGTTATGACGGTGTTTTACTCAATAGCGCTGTGGCCTTAGCAGATAATCCCGTATTAATGGCAAAAGCCTTTAGTCAAGCGTTACAAGCTGGTGAGCAAGGTTATTTAGCGGGTATTATGGAGCCGCGACAAACCGCCCACCCGTCAACGCCGACACTTGATACTCCCTTTTGGCTCCAACAATGAGAGAAAGTATTAACAAAAAACCGATCATTTGGACTATTTCGGGTAGTGATTGTTCTGGTGGTGCCGGCATTGCAGCGGATATAAAAACAGGCCATGCCTTGGGTGTTGAAGTGTGTACGTTAATTACCGCCAATACGATACAAAGTTCAAGTAAGTTAGTGTCAGTTAACCCTGTGCCGGTTGATATTTTACAACAACAAATTGGCATACTCATTACTGATAAACCGCCGTTGGTGATAAAAATTGGTTTATTAGCAACAGGTGAACAAGTCGCGTGGTTAACAACGGCTTTAGTCCAGTTAAAGCAGCTGTTACCGCAGTTAATTGTAGTTTATGATCCCGTTGGCCAAGCCAGTGCAGGGGGGAGTTTTAACGAATTATCATTAGCGGACTTAACCCCTTTATTACAACAAGTTGATGTACTAACGCCAAATATAATCGAAGCTAATTTCTTGGTAAATAGCTCTTTGCAAACACAAACCAAGCAACATAGCGCTGAAAAACATAGTACTGAAAAACATGCTGAAAAACATACCGAAATATTGGCCGAGAGAATTTATCAAACCTTTGCCATTACTAGCATTATTATTAAGGGTGGTCATAGCAATAATAGTGACCAGTGCCTTGATTATTGTTATCACCAACTGAACCAGTTGAAACAAGACAATCAAGACAAAAATCATCAAGCTATTCGCTATCAGCTAACGTCACCTCGACAAGCTAGTAATTATAGCCATGGTGGTGGTTGTAGTTTTGCTAGCGCTTTAGCCTCTTTTTTAGCCCTCGGCTATTTAGTACGTGATGCTTTCACCTTAGCTAAAGCTTTTATCAACCAAGGTTTAGCGACAACAGCACAGCTAAGTGCTGAACAAAATCACCAATATTATGGCGCGTTTGAACAGCCTATTGGATTTGCTACTTCAACAAGCTTGGTCGCAAACTTTCCATGTGTTGTTGATGAGCTTAGCCAACAATATCAAAACTTACCTGCATTTGAATCGCTCAATTTACAGGGTGAAAAACTCGGACTTTATCCTGTGATTGGTTCTATTGCGTGGTTAAAGCGTTTATTACCTTTGGGCTTAAAAATCATTCAATTAAGAGTGAAAAGCATAAACCAAGATGAACTCAACCAAATAATTATGGAAGCGGTTAATTTAGCAAAAGATTATGATACTCGACTATTTATCAATGATTATTGGCAACTAGCCATTAAGCATGGCGCTTACGGCGTACATATAGGCCAAGAAGACTTAGGCAATGCAGACTTGGCGCAAATTCAACAGGCCGGTTTACGTGTAGGTATTAGTACTCATGGCTGTTATGAATTTTTACTGGCGCAACAATTACAACCGTCATATTTAGCCATTGGCGCAATTTTCCCCACTCAAACTAAAGATATGACAGGGCAGATACAAGGCATAGAAAACTTAACGCAGTTATTGGCATTACGATCTGAAAATTTACAACCTAAAAATTTACAACCTGAAAATAAGGCACAGCAAATTCCTGTTGTCGCTATTGGTGGTATTAACATGACACGAGCACCACAAGTGCTAGCTACTGGCGTAGACAGTATTGCGGTTGTTACCGCGATAACTGAAGCCGAGAATCCAGAGCAAGCAGTAGCAGAATTAATGGCGTTAACAGCGTTAGCCAGATAATACCTCTAAATAACACATCTAGAGAATACCGCTTATTTATTATCCGAACTTAGGTAGCGATACTTATCAGTGAACGCCGCTGCTTGGCCGCCATAGGTGTCAAGATTTCGACAAACTTCATTGATAGAAGGCCAACGTAATAAACACCAAGAAGGCGCAAGTAACACTTCTTTATGAGCCGTGGCAGAGACTCGATGAAAAATAATATCTTTGGGTGTATGTCTTATTAATTCTCCAGCAATGGCAGCATACTCACTCATACTGAGTAAATCAATACGTTTTGCCTGCCAAGCCTTGGCCATGGTACTGCCTTTAACTATATGCAAAGGATGCAGCTTTAAACCCGCAAGAGGTAAATTTAACACCTGTTCTAAGGTGTACATGGCTTCAGATAATTGTTCACCCGGTAAGCCAATAATTAAATGACTACAAACTTTTATGCCATACGCTGCGGCACGGTTAACAGCGTCTTGATAAGCCGAAAATTGATGACCTCGGTTGATGCGTTTTAGCGTTTTGTCACTAGCTGATTGCAAACCAAGTTCCAACCAAACTTCATAGCCTTGACCTACATATTCTTTCAATAATTTTAATACTTCATCAGGCACGCAATCAGGGCGGGTGCCAACACATAATCCTATGATATTAGCTTGAGTTAAGGCTTGCTGATATTTTTGTCTAAGCACTTCTACTTCTTCATAAGTACTGGTATAAGCCTGAAAGTAGGCAAGATATTGTGATGACTTTTTACCATCATCCGCTTTACCTTTATTGAGCTGTTGAGCAATAGACGTTTGATTAGTAGAAGGATTAAATGACTCAACATTACAAAAGGTACAACCTCCCCTACCTAACGTTCCATCGCGATTTGGGCAGGTGAAAGCACCGTTAATAGTTAACTTTTTAACCCGTTGCTGATATTTTTGTTTTAAATAAACACCAAAAGTATTGACGTAGTGATCTAATTGCATTGAAGGTTATTTGTAAGCCTAGTGTATAAAAGAAGCGCTATGTTACGCTATTATCTACTTATCCCCAAACTACTGACTAATAGCAACTTTAAGTTGCCACTCAAGCCAGTCTTCATCCACGTCTTGATATAAAGAAAAACTCTTAACCTGTGCTTGATCATCTGCTGCATCAGTTTTAGTGCCCGTTTCAAGTTCCGGGGTTGCAAAGGCAATGCCACCAGCAATTAGGGTTTCAATTGATTCAGAGTCAATATTAACCCCAGAAAAGATACCCGCTTCAATATTAATGCCACTAGTATTCCAAAATTTACTGCCACTATTAACTAATGGTGCATAACGCTTAGCAATATTAATAAAAACATCAACCGTATCCGCTGTTGGGGATAAGTCAATACCAATCACCTCGCCTACTTTTACCTGACGATAAAGCACCGGATTACCAATACGTACCGAACCTAAACGCTTGGCAATTAATTTAACATTTAAACCATAAGGTAGTTGTTTGATGGTTGGCGGCAACTCAAGTGCTTCAAACACGGTTTGTTGCTTAACAGCTTTATTGCTCGGCAAAAGGGCGATAAAGGCACCTTCGAGTAATGATGATATGTTTTTCGAACCAACTAAGCCTATTTCAGGCTCAACCACCCAAAAGCTAGCCCCTTGTTTTGCAAATTTAGCACCTATGTCATTTAGCAAGACTAACGCGGTTACACCGATTTCATCATCATTAAATACTAAACGCGCTACCGAGCCTACTTTCTGCCCTTGATAAACAACGTTAGTTTTTACTTTCAAACCAGTAAAATCATTAAAATGAATACTAATAGTTAACCCTGAGTTTTTAGCTTGCTCAAAATGCTCAAACAACTCAAAACGGTCTAACTCATTAACCTCAACTGGTGGATTTTCACTGTTTATTGGATTATAAAAGCTAATGCCACCGCGTAAAATAGCATCTACAGATTCCGTTTTAACCACAAAACCGCCTAATCCACCACTAAGCATTAAACCACTAGCATTGTAAAAGCGCGTGTCTGCTCGTATTAAAGACTTATGCTCATCATCAATAGTAATATTAACGCGAACTTTATCAGCTTTTTTATCTAAGGTAATATTATCAACTTGTCCAACAACAACACCGCGATAACTAATACTGCTCCCAGCTGTTGCAACACTGGCACTGTTTGCCACTAAACTTAACTGCAAACCTGATGCACTTGCATATTTAGCAGGAGGCGAGGTTAATAAAACAAAATCAGTTTTAATTATTTTATTTTCTTTATCAAGGTTAAACGTTATATAAGCCCCTCCTAACAAAGCATTGGTATCTGTAGCGCCCGACAAACTAAGGTTAGGTTTTGCTAACCAAAATTGAGTACCCTCACGCAAAATTGTCTCATATTCAGGCAATATACCCAGATATAGCTTACTTTTATCACCTTCTACTTCAATATTGTGAATAGAACCAATTTCCACACCGCGATGCAAAATGCGCGTATTGGTATTAATTTGCTCATTTGCAGAAATAACTAAGGTAAAACTGGTTCGCTGCTCTGCTAATTTTTTATTAGCAAATAAATTAAACCTATCGCCATTGACCACGGGATTATCAGCTACTGCGTTGTCGATATTAACAACCGAAATACCGCCCGTTAAAATGCTTTGAAGCGATTGTGCTTCTACATCGACACCCAAAAGGTTTGCCTTAACCTTAAATCCGGAATTATTATAAAAATGGCTTGTTGACGTAATATAATGTTGATATTTCTCTTGAACATGAATGTGTATCAAATGTTGCCCTGCACCAACGCTATCAACTGCTTGAACACTACCAATAACTTGCTGTTTATAATATATATTACTGCCCACTTGCAATGAATGTCGATCATTTGATTCAATAATGAGGTGTAAACCCGGCTCAGTATATCGATAGGGAGGCTTAACATTAAAAACGGAGAATTTATTTGTTGGTTTACCTTGAAGAGAAGGACGAATACTGATGTAAGCGCCTGTTAATAATGTTTTTGCATTTGAGATACCCGTAAGGTCAATATGAGGAGACACGAGATAAAATTGAGATGTTTCCGTTAAATAAGGAACAACTCGAGGGTTAACTTTAGCCTTAGCGGTAACTTTTCTAGTTTGGGGATCTATTTTACTAAAAGATTCTATGGTACCTATCGTTAAGCCCTGAAACAAAATAGCCGCATTATGATTAACACCTGAATTCCAGTCTAACGTAAGCTCAACTTCATGACCCATCTCTGCTGATTGGAAGTCAGCATGCAAAGGAAATGTATGACCATTTTTGGCCGGAGATAATTTTTCCTGATAACTTAGCGTATCAACAGCGATCCCACCACCAAGAATAGAGCCTAACGAGCCTGTATTTACTTTTATTCCAGCCGTGATTGATGCAGTAATTTGTACGCCACTGGTATTCCAAAAAAGTGAATTTTCTTTTACTAAATGTGCATATTCTTGTTCAATAAAAATATTAATATTTATATCTTGGCTATCCTCAGCGTAGTGATAACCCGTGACATAACCGATAGGTATTTGTTTAAAAGTGATAGGGGAATCTTCACTAATAGAGCCTAATACACTAGCTTTCAAGGTAAGGTGTAACCCTGGTGTGGACATATCTAATTGGGGTGCTTCATTCAAGGCGACAAAATGATTTTGGCTTTTAGCCTTTTTGTTAGTATCTGGAATGATATTGATATAACTACCTGACAATAACGTATCTAAACCAGACACACCTTGCAAGGAAATATCAGCACTAACTAACCAAAACTGTGTATTTTTGGTTAGGTAATCAGCAAAAGACTTTGTCATTTCCACTTCGGCAATAACCGACTGTAAATCATCAGAAGGTACAACTTTACTCACCATGCCTGTGACAAGTCCTTTATAACGTACCTCGGTTTTTTTCGGTACAATACCTGCGCCATTTTCAAACTCAATGGTGATGAAAACACCCTGCTCAGATAACGCCTTAATCCCCAACCAGCCACCAAAAATTAAAGCAATAAAAGGGACAAACCAAATAATTGAGAGCCCTTGACGAGACACAACCTCAGCAGACGTTACGCTACCTTTCAATTCCTTGTCATTCAACGATTTATCAATTGCCATTTTTTTCCTTAAGCTAACAAACTTATTCGCTTTTTTGCTTTTTATCCCACAAAAGCCGAGGATCAAAGCTATTTGCCGCTATCATTGTAAAAATTACCGTTAAAGTAAAGTAATTAATTGCTGGCCCTGCCGCCACAGACGTCACAAACCCTAGTTCAACCACCGCTACTAATAATGCCACAACAAAAACATCAAGCATTGACCAGGGGCCCAAAAACTCTAAAACATGATAAAATTTGCTGTGCTTGTCTGGTCGTAATCGTATACCCGTATATGCCCGGTAAACCAGTAGAAATAACCCGATAATTTTAAGTAAGGGTACAATAATACTTGCCGTGAAAATAATTGCAGCAATAGGATATAGACCTTGATCAACAAACTGACCAATACCTGAAAGTATGGTTGATGGATCACCAATACCCAAGGAATATATAATCATAATAGGGTAAAGATTTGCGGGAATAAAAACTATTAATGCGGCAATATTCCACGCTAACGTATATTGTAAACTATGAGGTTTACGCTGATAAAATAAACCATGACAACGAATACACTGTATTTTTTCATGATATAGGGTGTCACGTAATAAATTGAGTTTATGACATTTAGGGCAAAGGGCAAGGTTACTCTTTTTCGCTGTTTTAATCGACAAATTCATCTTCCAATCTTTGCCAAATATAATCTTGGTCTAAAGCAACAGCAGCCATTGTTGAGCTAATAAGCCAAAGAATAAAAGCCAACAACCCCATATTGATTGACAGCTCAGTATCATCAAGTAATTTATACATAGAAACCACAATCCCTAACATAAAAACATTAAGCATTGCCCAATTATCTAGATGATGAAAAGCACGAAAAAAATGCAACAATGAAGGCTTTAATCTATTGAATTTAAAACAGTACGTTATATAAAAAGACCCTAATAACCGTACAACAGGCACCGCAATGGTAAATAAAAACACTAAAACAGCGATCATAAAATAGCCACGTTCAATTAGCGCAATAATGCAGTCAAGTAATGAGGCATGATGGTATTGACCCGCTAAAGTCACCCCCATAATAGGGAGTAAAATGGCAGGTACGAGTAAAAATATACCCGCTAAAGACCAATAATAACTGCGTTCTATAGAATCAACTTTATGCTCCATCATAGTACTACCACAACGAATACACTTTACGCTTTGACCTTGCTTTAATGCAGGCTTGTCATATAAGGCGTCACACTGATGGCAGGCTATTAACTGTTTGGTATCTAAACATGTAATCAAGTGTTTTGCTCAAATATAAAAAAGACATAAAAAGTATTTTAGGATATAAGCTAAAGAAGTCGCAAGCTTTTACCTTAAATATAAACAAAAAAAGCAGCGATAAAGGCTGCTTTTTCAATAGAGTAATAAATATTTTTTGCTATTTAAGTGAAGACATATATTTCACTAACTCATCAATATCACTATCAGATAAGTTTATCGCAATATTACGCATCATATTATTCTTGTCATTACTACGACTACCGTCTCTAAACGTTGTAATTTGTTTTTTCAGGTAATCTGAATTTTGTCCAGCAATAGCAGGAAAACCTGCCTGAGCCATGCCTTGACCTTTCACGCCATGACAAGCAACACAAGCCGTTATACCTTTTTTAACATCACCACCAAAGTATAATTTGTGACCTGCTGCACTCCCTTCGCCAACACCTGCCTTAGGTATTTGTACTGCATAGTAGGCAGCCAAATCATTCATATCTGTTGCACTTAAACCAGCAACCATACCAACCATAACGGGATCTTGACGCTCACCTGATTTAAAATCAGCTAACTGTTTAGCAACATAACTTGCACTTTGACCTGCTAAACTAGGATACATAGACACAAGACTGTTACCGTCTGGGCCATGACAAGCAGCACACATTGCTGATTTTTGTTGGCCTAATTTAACATCGCCTTCCACTGCATTGGCCGAGTGAACACTGCCTAATACGAACACTAGTGACAAAATAATTTTTTTCATTGAATAGCTCTCTACTTATCGTTAATGATTTAAATTAATATATAAAACTGACGGTATTTTACACTAATATAGCCAATGTGTAACAGCATCACAGAATAAATTCCTTGAAAAACCCGTATTTAATCAATTTATTTATTTTTTTAATCAAAAAACCAATAGAAAGCGTTATAATGCCACTTTATTTATTATTTTTAAATTAACCGAGTTAAGCCCTTGTCTTTAACAACTATACATTTAAGCAAAGCCACTTTTATCCTCAGTGCGCCAGATATTCGAAAATTACCAGAAGACAGTGGTATTGAAGTAGCTTTCGCTGGCCGATCTAATGCCGGCAAATCAAGCGCCTTGAATACATTAACAAATCAAAAAAGTTTAGCACGAACCAGTAAAACGCCTGGTCGTACTCAACTTATTAACGTGTTCGAAATTGGCGACAACAAACGCTTAATTGACTTACCTGGTTACGGTTTTGCCAAAGTACCATTAGAAATGAAAAAGAAATGGCAAAAAGCACTGGGTGAATATCTAGAGAAACGTGAAAGTCTCAAAGGTTTGGTGATATTAATGGATATTCGCCACCCACTAAAAGATTTAGACATGGATTTAATTCAATGGGCTGCCGATAGCGAATTACCCGTTTTAGCCTTGTTAACAAAATGTGATAAATTATCTCAAGGTAAATGCAGTACAGAAGTGTTAAAAGTAAAAAAAATATTAGCCCCATTAAATGCGGACATAAAAGTTCAAGCATTCTCATCGCTAAAACGCACCGGTGCTGAACAAGCAGATACCATTATTTGTGATTGGTTTTTAGAAGAACTTGAGCAATAAATAGTTTATTCATAAGTTAACTATCACCCGTGTTAATGAATAATTGATCTAACAATTGTGGCAACCGCTCATCAGCTTCTAAAAATTGAATGCCAACAGTAACAAAACCATTGTCGTTACGGCTATTACATATGGTATATCACACTTAGAGGGCTTTCTGTCACACAAACTGGAGGTGTTCAGTTGTTTGTTCTGGTAATTGCCGCTACAGGAGTCGTAGTACTTACCAGCGAACTTATTACTTTTCGTTTGATTGAGTCATCTGTTTTGATTCTTGGCGGCATTGAAACTTTAATATGTTTTAGTCAACTAAGCTATTTTACGGCTGGCTAGTGCTTAATACCAATTGAATTAATGAATACACCACTTAGCGAGAATTAAAAGGCTTAGAGGCAAGGCATTGATTGACGAGAATGGTTATTCAGGAGAATATGCTCCTGCATTCTCTAATAGGCTACATCCATGTAGCGTCCTTGTCAAAATCAATAACGCCGCATGTAAGCCTTTACTTTTTATTAGGTACTCGCCCTTCGGGAGCTCATAATAAGTAATTTCAGACAAAAAAAACCAGTAGCAAGGCTACTGGCACATGTAAGCTATGGGGAAGCTAAAATAAAATTATTACAATAAGTGTTCATTAGGAACAAAGCTATTATAGAGTAACCACTCTACAAATGTAAAGCACAAATAGTATAAATACTCTATTTTCTTTGATTTGGATCAAATTTCTTATACTTGTGGTTATGTGGATCATCACAAATCATGAGAACTGCGTCACATCATGAGAAAATTTAACATTCTATTTACAGTTTGTGTATGTGAATCGACACTACATGTGAGATTAGCAGCTCTTGCCCATTAACTATCGAATTTGTTTCTGGTGTTAATTTTTTGATGAAACAGCCTCTTCCGTGAGGCATGGCCGACGTTAGTTTATTTCTTAGCCTATGTTTGATTATTTCCTAGATCCTAGTCTATTCTTAGAGATTCTACATATAAAGGAATACAATACGCATTCACATAATAATAACTAGGGCTTCAAAATGCGATACAGTCATATAGTATTAATTGTTTTATCCTCACTGTTTGCAATAACGAACAGCTTCGCTACCGAAAACGACACCCCGTCTAAACGTTTTACCGCTATGCGGGTGTTTGATATGGAGTATGCAACGGATCCTCAGATTTCGCCTGATGGCAAACAAATTGCCTATGTGCGTCATTCTATGGACAGAATGAACGACAAAGACAAAGGCCAAATCTGGCTGATTAATATTGATGATGGTATCCACCTGCCGCTGATTGATGGAGGCGCTGTCTCTCACTCACCTCGATGGTCTCCGGATGGAAAAAGCTTACTTTTTGTTACCGCAACTCAAGGTATACCTGAATTAAGGTTATATTATTTTCAGTCGGATCGAAGTATCGGATTAGCCCAATTTATCAGCGCCCCTTCACGCGCCATTTGGTCGCCTGATGGAAAGCACATTGCCTTTAATATGTTTGTAAAAGGTAAAAAGCCTAGTTTTTCAACACCGGTTACCAAGCCCGAAGGTGCAAAATGGAATGATGCAGTAAAAGTATTTGACGATCTCTCCTTTCGATTTGATGGTGTAGGTTATTTACCTGAAGGGACAACTCAAGTGTTTACATTGCCGGTTGAGGGCGGTTCGCCACGTCAGTTAACACATGGTAATGTCAATTTGAATACATCAACTTGGTTAGATAATGATACCGTTTTAGTCACGGGCAATACCGCAGCAGATCGTGATATGGATTTCATTGAAAGCGAAATATATGCCATTGAATTGAGTGACTTGTCGATGAAAGCATTGACCAGTCGTGATGGCCCAGATAGCGGAGCTACCGTGTCACCCAATGGAAAAAACATCGCCTATATTGGTTATGATGACAAGGTGTTGTCCTATCAACAAAACAATTTGTACCTAATGACTGCCGATGGTACTGGTCAACGAGAGCTAGCAGCTGATTTCAAAGGCAGTATAGGTCAAATTAAATGGGAATCTAATAGTAAATCACTCCTATTTTCCTCTGAAGATCACGGATTTATTAGCTTGTATCGTGTTGACCTAAAAGGCCGAGTATCCAAGATAATGACAGGAATAGGCGGAGGGTCCATCGGTCGACCCTATGCTGATGGAAGTTTTTCTATCAGTAGTCAGTCAAAAGCCAAAATTGCCTTTATGGCAGGGTTTTCCGATCGGCCAGCCGAAGTTGGAGTGATCGATTATAAAGGTAAAAAACAACAAATATTGACCAAGTTGAACGATGATTTACTGCCTTATCTTGAAATGGCAAAAGTTGAGGAGATAAAAGTTAAATCCAGCCATGATGGAAAAGAAATTGAAGCTTGGGTGGCTTTCCCTCCTGATTTTAAAGCGGATGGCAGTTTTCCTATGATACTTGAGATACATGGTGGCCCATACACAATGTACGGCCCTTACTTTGCAAGTGAGATCCAACGCTACGCTGCCGAAGGTTATGTAACGGTTTGGTCTAACCCACGAGGTTCAACAGGTTACGGTGAAGACTTTGCACTGGAAATCGACCGAGCTTATCCAGGTAATGATTATCACGATTTAATGAGTGTAGTGGATGAAATGGTTGCTCGTAAATATGTAGACAACAAACGTTTATTTGTAACAGGTGGTTCTGGTGGCGGAATTTTAACTGCTTGGATTGTTACCAAAACCAAACGGTTTGCAGCGGCGGCCTCTATAAAACCAGTGATAAACTGGATGACAATGGCATTAGCTGGCGATATAGCATCTTATGTAAGACGTCACTGGATACGTGAAGACCCTTGGTCTAACCCTGAGGCCTTTCTAAAGTTTTCGCCTATCCGCTATGTGGATAAGGTACAAACCCCAACGTTGATGATGGTGGGAGAAGAAGATTATCGAACGCCACCATGGGAAGCAGAACAATTCTATACTGCGCTTAAAATGTTAGGTGTAGATACTGCACTTATTCGAGTGCCAAGTTCACCCCATTATATTGCCTCACGTCCTAGCCGTTTGATTGCTAAAACCGATAATATAATGGGGTGGTTCGCTAAATACGATCCGGCGAAAAAAATAAAGGATAAGAAAGATACTAAACAAGATTAACTAAAAAAAGTGTAAGTGCGGTCTCTTAATAATTTGTGTCGCACTTTACATTATCTTTGTTATTTATCGGTGGAAAAAGCATAACTTTAATAGCTGCCAAGGTTAATAGTCGAAAAATGCTCGAAATCGGCATATTAGTATTCCTAAATGCTATTGCTACCGCATCAGTGATCACTTTATTACTCATGTGGACGGCTGAAAGTATTGCTCAAAGTGCAGGAATTACAGCAAATAAGGCAAAAGAACTTAAACAGGTAACCGATAAATTCTCATTTTAGGATAATTATCTTTTCTCACTTCAAAGCTTTTCACGTCAAAATTAACGTCCTATGTCGCTTTATTCTTCATTTACAATCTACACCTTAAACGTGCTCGCCATATCTTGTAATGAAGCCGCTAACCTTGCCTGTTCTTTAGCTGTTACTGATATTTGATTTGCACCTGTGGCCGTCTCTATTGATTTTTCTTCAACAGAAACTACATTTTGTGCCACATCTTGCGTTACTACCGCTTGTTCTTCAATCGCGGTTGCAATCTGATCTGTCATCGCAAAGATATCACCAACAGACACTGTTATTTCTTCTAATAGGTGCTCAACTTCTTTGGAATTAACAACTGCCTCAGTCGCTTTTTTCTGACTCGTTTCAATCACATTATAAGCGGAATTAGCATCACGTTGAAGTGACAAAATAAAACTTTCAATTTCAGCGGTAGACTCTTGAGTACGTTGCGCCAAAGTACGTACTTCATCAGCAACAACGGCAAAGCCACGCCCTTGCTCCCCTGCTCTTGCGGCTTCAATAGCAGCATTTAATGCCAGTAAATTTGTTTGCTCTGCAACAGATTTAATCACATCAACAACACTGGTAATATTCTTACTGCTTTCATGTAAGCTATTAATCTGTGTTGCCAAACCGTCAATCTCTTTCGCTAACGCTTCAATTGAGTGATAAGACTTTTGTACAGTTCCTAAACCATTCTTCGCTTTTTCTTCAGCATTTCTTGCTGAATTCGCAGTATTTTGAGTATTCTCAGCCACTTCTTTTACCGTCGCTGATAGCTCTTCAATCGCGGTTGCAATTAAGGCGATACCGTTTTGTTGTTCAAATAGTGATTGAGAATTATATTCACAAGTTTGTGCCGTTTCTTCAGCCGCTGAAGCTAATGTCATACTTGAAGATGAAATATCTTTAATTACACCAGAAAAACCACTTAACGTTTTGTTTAATGAAACTGAAATTTGACCTAATTCACTATTTCCTTCGTACGGGCTTTGTACTGTTAAATCATTTTCCTGTCGAACTTTATACAAAACATTAGTTAAGCTTTTAACTCTACCTGTAAGTTCATTAATAACATAAAAACTAATCGCTAACGCCAGCGTTATTAACAGTGTACTCACAATGATATTAAGCACCATTGCGTTAAATGCATCGCTTTGTTTCACCCCAACCAAAGCTAGTATTTTATTGCCCAAATGATTTTCTATCTTTTTAAGCTGACCTATTCGTGCTGTTGATTGGGCAAACCAGTACTCTGCTTCAACACCAAAGTCGTTTTGTTTAGTGTTAGCGATTGCACGCATTTTACCCACTTCTTTTACTGCACTGTGATCAAGCTGTTCATTAAAAAAACGTTTGTTGTCTGTATTGCTAAAAGACTTAAAGTTATCAAAATAGGTATTTTGCTCACTCACTAAGGTTATGAATTTTATAAACATACCGGCTCCAAAGGCCTGTTTTGCAAAAGTATTGCTCAATACCGCTCTTTCAATACCAGCACGCTCCTTTCCTTGTAAAAAGTTATAATAAGCGATGGTCTCTTTCGTCACTAAGGCATCAGAGCTAATTTCAGCATTTAATATGATAACACTTAATAATTCTTTATTTAATTGGGTGTAATAAGCTAATGCCTCCCCAAAAGGTATTGACTGTGCATCAACTTGTTGACGTATTGAGGCTATTTTTTGTAACGCTTGTTCAATAGAAGCATTCAACTGAACAATGCTATTAATGGTAAGGTTACTCTCTTGCCAAAACTTGGTTTTTTTAATGCTTTTTTGATCGGTATTTTGACGTTGGCTTTTTAATTTATTACCGAATTTACTCCCTTTAGATCCTAAGAAACCGGCGGTCATACCCCGTTCTTTTTGTAGTTCATGCACTAACTCACTATAAACAACTGACAATTCAGTTAAAGGAGCAATGGTAGACATCTCATTTTTAATAGTTACATTATCTATTATGGCGCTAATGCTTAACCATAAAAACCCCATCATAGGTAAAGTGAGCAAAGTGAAGATTTTCTTTCTAAAAGAAAGATTAGACATATTCATATGTTTTCCAAAATTTTTTAGGTAATAAATTATTTAGCTGTATGAGATGGTTTGGGTATAGTACCAAAATTTACATGAACTATTCCTATGGACTTTAGTATAGACAAAGTATAGACAAAGTATATTTTCTTTCCAACTTCATGCTGTAACTACAGTTAGTTTTAGGCAAAAAAAAACCGGTAGCAAGACTACCGGTGGATTAGCGATGAGGAGAGCTAGAATATTCAATTATTACAACAAGCGTTCACATAAGGGAACGAAAATAATCATAGAGCAGATACTCTAATAAAACAAGCGATAAATGTAATTAAATTACATTTATGTTGCTTTATTCCCTATTGTTTGATGTAAAGCATACCGAACTTGTATTTCGATAAAAGGTTAGGAGCTTTTTTTCAACTTGCGACTGTTTTAAATCAACAAAAAGTCAGTCGACATTTGGTTATCCTTCTAACATACAGTAAACTATTACCACTTTCCGTTATCAGTGAATAGAAGATGTCAGCTCCAGAACAAAACCAGACTCCAGCCAGTAAAAATAACACATCAGACAATACCACTCACTTTGGTTACAAAACCATTGATAAAGAAGATAAAGTGTCAATGGTTGCTGGGGTTTTTCATTCGGTGGCTAAACAATATGACATAATGAATGATTTAATGTCATTTGGTGTTCACCGTTTATGGAAACGCTTTACTGTTGATGCCAGTGGCGTGCGCCCCGGTAATAGCGTGTTAGATTTAGCAGGCGGAACAGGCGATTTAACTGCAAAATTCTCTCAATTGGTGGGTAAAGACGGCAATGTTGTTCTGGCCGATATCAACAGTTCTATGCTCAATGTGGGTCGCGATAAGTTACGTGATAAAGGTTTAGTACAAAACATCAAGTATGTGCAGGCCAATGCCCAATATTTACCCTTTGAAGATAATACCTTTGATATTGTCACTATTGCTTTTGGTTTACGTAACGTTACCGATAAAGATATGGCGCTGCGCTCTATTTATCGTGTATTAAAACCCGGTGGCCGTTTATTGGTATTAGAATTTTCTAAACCTGAACATGAGCTACTGAACAAAGCTTATGATTTCTATTCATTTAACATTTTACCTAAAATGGGCGAATTAGTGGCAAAAGATGGTGATAGTTATCAATACCTTGCTGAATCTATTCGTATGCACCCAGATCAAGAAACGTTAAAAACCATGATGGATAATGCAGGTTTTGAACAAACAAGTTTTAAAAACTTAACCGGTGGTGTGGTCGCTTTACACAAAGGTTACAAGTTTTAAACGTATATGATTAATCAGGTACTCTTAACCACGTAGGCTCTAATTAGACACAACAAGGTTACTTTAATGTTGCAGCAAGTACTCACTTCATCAGTAGAGTTATTAATTAATAAAGTATTATCATTAAATACGCGTAAAATTGATCTAAAAAAATTAGAACAAAAGACACTAACCATTATTTTGTCAGAGTTAAATTTTCCAATCAGTGTAAGTGTAAATAACAACAACGTAATCGTTTCTGGATTAACTGAACGCGCCGACTGCACGGTAAATACCAGTTTAAAAACCTTACAAGAATTAAAAGCCAAGCAACAATTAACCGAGCTAATAAAACAAAACAAGCTCGATTTAACGGGCGATATTAATGTTGCACAACACTTTTCTCATCTTGCACAAAGCCTTGATATTGATTGGCAAAGTGAATTAGCAGCCCATATTGGTGACATGCCCACGCACAAATTAATGCAACTAGGCAAGCAAGTTATTGCCAAGTTTCAATTTGCCACCAAACAAATCAAAGCAGATGCGAGTGAATATATAGTGCATGAAAAACGCTTAGTGGTCACTCGTAGCCAAGTTGAACAATTTAACCAGCAAGTTAGCCAAGTTAGTAACCATGTTGATGAAATTTCCACTCGTATCGAAGCATTAACCAAAGGACTTTCAAACACGTGAGTAGCACACGACTGTATCACATTGTTAAAACATTTTTACATTACGGCTTGGACGAGATGGTGCCGAAAAAAATGTTACCTTGGTATGCCAAACTGGGGCGTTTATCCTTTTTTTGGCTGCAAAACAAACACAAAAATAAACCAGTTGCCCAACGTTTTCGTTTAGCCATTGAAGATCTTGGCCCTGTTTTTATTAAATTTGGTCAAATGCTCTCAACTAGGCGCGATTTATTGCCACCCGACTTCGCTGATGAACTAGCCTTATTGCAAGATCAAGTCACTCCCTTTGATGGCGAGCTCGCCAAACAGTTAATTATTGATGCGATGGGCATTGACATGTTTACGCAGCATTTTAATGATTTTGATACCAAACCGCTTGCTTCTGCTTCTATTGCCCAAGTACATACCGCAACCTTAGTTGAGAATGACACAAAGCAAAACGTGGTTATTAATGTAGTTATTAAAGTGCTACGCCCTAATATTGAAAAAATAATTTTAGCTGATGTTAAGGTGATGTCTCGCATTGCGGAAATTGTGGCCCGATGGTTTCCTGACGGTAAACGTTTACGCCCGGTTGAAGTGGTTGCTGAGTATAAAAAAACAATTTTAGATGAGCTAGACCTCAACCGTGAAGGCGCTAATGCTATTCAGCTAAAGCGTAATTTCGAGCAAGGTAGCAACTACGACAAAGTGCTTTACGTTCCTGAAATTTACAGTGAATACAGTCACAAAAATGTGTTGGTGATGGAGCGTATTTACGGTATTGGCGTAGCTGAAATCGACACCTTAAATGGCTTGGGTGTTGACATGAAATTACTGGCAGAACGCGGCGTAGAAGTATTTTTCACTCAAGTATTTAGAGATAGTTTTTTCCATGCGGATATGCACCCAGGTAATGTTTTTGTTAATGCAACTAATCCTGCTGATCCCACTTGGATTGCCATAGACTGCGGTATTGTTGGCACATTAAATCGTGAAGACAAGCGTTATTTGGCAGAAAACTTTGTGGCCTTTTTTAATCGTGATTATCGTAAAGTGGCACAGCTGCATGTTGACTCTGGTTGGGTGCCAGCCAGTACTAGCGTTGATGAATTTGAGTTTGCCATTCGCACCGTTTGTGAGCCAATATTTAACAAACCTCTCTCTGAAATTTCTTTTGGTCAGGTATTAGTTAATTTATTTAACACCGCACGACGTTTCAATATGGAGGTGCAACCGCAATTAGTATTACTGCAAAAAACCTTACTTTATATTGAAGGTTTAGGTCGCCAGCTTTACCCACAATTAGATTTATGGCAAACCGCCAAGCCCTTTTTAGAAAATTGGGTAAAAGAGCAAATGGGCGTTAAAGCCGTCTTTACCAAGATCAAAGACAACCTACCCTTTTGGAATGAAAAACTGCCCGAAATTCCTGATCTGATCTACGACTACTTAAAAGCAGGTAAAGAAAATCATTTTCAGCACATGCAACTGATGAAAAAAATAGCCCAGCAGCAACAGGCTAATAATCAACGATTAATTTTCGGTGTATTAACCGCGGGGTTAATTATAAGCTCAGCGTTACTCATGAACCAAGGCAACCTATTGTTTTCTTCAATAAGTGCTGGGGCTGCAGTGCTTTGTTTTATATTATCTTTTAATAAATAACGTGCCTATATAGTTCAATCAGGAAAAACAGGCTATTTACCTTTAGCTAATTGTGCCCTCAAACTCGCCATTCCTTGTTTAGCGGACTGCTCTTTATGCGCTTCTGTTTTTTTCACTTGCCCTAATTCCCAGTTCAAATCATCTTGGGGTAATTCATGTAAAAATCGACTGGCTTCTGTACGCGACACTTCACCAAACTGACGGCGCTCTTTAGCGTAAGTGAATATTAACTCACGTTGGGCGCGGGTAATGCCGACATAAGCTAAACGGCGTTCTTCTTCAACACTGCCTTCATCAATACTGGTTTGGTGCGGCAATAACCCTTCTTCCATGCCAATTAAGAATACATAAGGAAACTCTAACCCTTTTGATGCGTGTAAGGTCATTAGCTGTACTTGATCGCTATTGTCTTCTTCTTCATTGCGTTCCATCATGTCACGCAGTGTTAAGCGAGTAACAATTTGCGGTAAGGTCATGGGCTCTTCATCATCAGAGCCTGCAAGCATTTGCGTAACCCAACTAAATAACTCGGTAACATTTTTCATCCGCATTTCTGCGGCTTTTGCGCTAGGCGAGGTATCGTAAAGAAAATCTTCGTAATTGATTTCTCGTATCATCGAACGCAATACTGCCGCAGTATCACCGCGCTCAGCTTGATCGCCAACATCCACTAACCATCGAGTAAACGCCTGCATTTTCATTAACGCGCGCCCCGTTAAGGTTTGCTCTAGCCCTAACTCAAAACTGGCGGCAAACATACTTATTTTGCGCATATTGGCATAGTTGCCTAGCTTTTCTAAGGTTGCTGGCCCAAGTTCTCGCTTAGGCACGTTGACAATACGCAAAAAAGCATTGTCATCATCAGGGTTTACCAACACGCGCAAGTAAGCCATTACATCTTTAATTTCTGAGCGAGAGAAAAACGAAGTACCGCCACTAATTTTGTAAGGAATACGGTTTTGCATCAGTGCTTTTTCTAATAAACGCGACTGGTGATTTCCGCGATACAAAATAGCATAATCTTTATGCTGACTTCGGTTCATAAAACGATGACCAATTAGCTCGCCAATAATGCGCGAGACTTCATCTTCTTCGTTCTTAGTTTGTACCACGCGAAGTTCAGGCCCATAGGCTAATTCACTAAAAAGTGCTTTATCATAAACATGTGGGTTATTAGCAATTAAAATATTGGCACATTTCAAAATACGGCCACTTGAGCGATAATTTTGCTCTAATTTAATCAGTTTCAATTGTGGAAAATCTTTACCTAGCAACACTAAGTTTTCCGGCTTTGCTCCACGCCAAGAATAGATAGATTGATCATCATCCCCCACGACCGTTAAACGACCACGCTCTCCTGCTATTAATTTTACTAACTCATACTGGCTCGCATTGGTATCTTGATATTCATCTACCAGTAAGTAGCGAATTTTATTACGCCAACGCTCTCTCACCTCAGGATAATTTTTCAATAATAAAGTAGGAATAAGAATTAAATCATCAAAATCAAGGGCGTTATATGCTTTCATATGTTGATGATAACGCTGATAAAATTCAGCAAACTCTTGGGAGTCAGCATCATTTGCCATTTTTAGCACTGCATCAGGCAAAAATAAATCATTTTTCCAATGTGAAATCTTGCTTTGCAACTGACTCAGTAAGTCTTTATCGCCATCAAGCTCATCAAGTGTTAATTCTTTTAATAATGACAGACTGTCTTGGTCGTCGAACAGCGTAAACCCCGGTTTATAGCCTAAGGTTTTAATTTCTCTGCGAACAATATCTAACCCAAGCGAGTGAAAAGTAGAAACAGTTAAACCACGCGTTGACTCTTTACCGAGCATTTTTATAATGCGCACTTTCATCTCGCGCGCGGCCTTATTGGTAAAGGTTACCGCGGCAATATTACGTGCTTTGTAATCACATTTTTGAATTAAGTAAGCAATTTTTTGACAAATAACACCCGTTTTTCCTGAGCCTGCGCCAGCCAAAACAAGGCAAGGGCCACTGACATATTTTACTGCTTCATTCTGCCCGGGATTAAGTTTCATTGTTACACAAATGATTAAATTTTTAAGGACGTTAATTTTACCTGTTTTTACTCGCCAGCAAAACAGTTACAATGGTTTCAAGTGAAATTTCAGGTAATATCTCAGGTATTAACTCAGGTATTAACTCAGGTAAAGAATATGATCAATGCAAAAAAAATTGAAGAAATAGCCAAGCAAGTTACTGATGCCATTCCGCCGGGCTTAAAAACTATGGCTAATGATTTTGAAGATAAAACTAAAGCCGTATTGCAACGTAAATTATCACAACTTGATGTGGTAACCCGTGAAGAATTTGATGTACAAACGCAGGTTTTAATTAAAACACGTACCAAATTAGCTGCGCTTGAAGCACGTTTAACAGAATTAGAAGCAAATAAGGGAAGTATCGAGTAAGAAAAGTCGCGAGTTACGAACACACCGAAACGAGTTATTGGATGTCTTCGAAACTCGGAACTAACAACTCGAAACGAATAACCTGTATGCTCAAATATGCGTTTATACTCTTTACACTCGTTGGAATGATGACAAAAACTAACGCCAATAACTTTACCACCGAACAGCAACTTATCACGCGTTATAGTGGTGAAATTGCTGATTTTTGGCTACAAGGTGAATTTTCACATTTTAGCGGCGTTAACGATACGCGCATTAACTATGCCTTATTTAATCATGCCTTATTCACTCCTAATACTGATAATGATACTGATACTGATACTGATAGAAAATGCTTAGTTATTTCGTCTGGTCGCAGCGAAGGTTATTTAAAATATAAAGAGCTGAGCTTTGACTTATTTAACCTAGGCTTTAATGTTTTTCTTATTGATCATCGTGGGCAAGGGTTATCTGAGCGCGCATTAGAAAATTCACACAAAGGTTACGTGGAAAACTTTCAATATTATGTGGATGATTTAGCCACTTTTATTGACAATATTGTTAGCTCACATTGTACGGTTGATGGCAACACGCATAAACCATACTTATTAGCGCATTCAATGGGGGGCGCTATTGCCGCCAGATATTTACAAGACTATCCTGATAACATTCAAGCGGCGGTATTATCCTCGCCTATGCTAGGTTTTAATAGCGGTGGTATTCCTGACGTTATTGCTAAATCGTTAATTAAAAGCACAGCTCAAATTAACCAATGGTTTGATAACACGCCATGGTACTTCTTCGGCCAGACAGACTATATTCAGAAAAATGACGCTCAGAAAAATGACGTTCACAAAGATGATGCTCAAAATGACTTTGCCAATAACCCACTAATGCATTCAGCATTACGTTTTCAGCAATTTAGTCGGCTTTATCATCAAAACCCAGAAATTCAACTTGGTGGTGTTACCGTACATTGGTTAAACGAATCTATCGCGGCACTTGAAACAATATTTACCAAGCTAAATAAAATAACCACCCCAACGTTAGTGATTCAAGCAGGTGATGACAAAATTGTTAACAATGACGCGCAAAATGATTTTTGCCAACAATTACATCAATTGCACCCACAGTCATGCCCTGATGGTAAACCGCTAGTAATTAAAGGTGCTTATCATGAATTATTTTTTGAAAGTGATATTTATCGCCAACAAGTATTAACAGCTGTTGTCGCGTGGTTTGAAGAACATCCTTCGACCCTTCGACAAACTCAGGACAAACGGACTAATTCTTAATTGATGGCTTTCTCCCGTTCGTCCTGAGCGCGGAGCTGTCGAAGGAAGGGAGGAACATTATAGTTTTTGTCCCCTTAACTCTTCTGGCACAACTGACGTTGGATCCTGATGAATAAACACATCGCAAGGTGCAAGGGCTTGGCAAATTTTAGCTTCAATATCATCACCAATACTATGGGCTTCTAATAATGACAACGTATCATCAAGCTCTAAATGAAACTGAATAAAGCGCTGAGCGCCTGACTGCCTTGTGCGTAGCTCATGTAAACCTAAGGCATGATCATGCGCTAAAACAATGCTTTTTATTTGTGCTAACTCTTCATGGCTTAATTCATGATCCATTAGCTGATAAACACTTTGATAAATAATTTGTCCTGCGCCAAAAAGTAAATATAAAGCCACCAAAATAGTAAAAGCACCATCAGCTTGCAGCCAAACACCTTGACTCAAAAAGATGGCAGCCAACACGCCTAAATTTAAAAACAAGTCTGATTGATAGTGCAGCGCATCAGCACTGATCACAATAGAGCCGGTACGCTTAATAACATAACGCTGAAAAACCACCAAAAAAAGCGTCAGGATTATGGCGACAATAGATACCCAAATAGCAATATCACTTTGCACTATAAGGCGCGGGTGCATCACGCGCTCAACACCATTAAAAATAAGTAAAATAGCTGACCCTAACACAAAGGCCGCTTGCACTAAGCCCGCCAAGCTTTCCGCTTTACCATGACCAAACTTATGCTCATCATCTGCTGGAGCTAGCGCAAAACGCAGAATAACAATGTTCATTATCGAGGCAAACAAATCTAAAATTGAATCGGTAGTAGAAGCAAGCATAGCGCTAGAGTCGCTTACTAACCAAGCATAAAACTTAATCACCACTAATATTAAAGCCACCGATGAAGAAGTAATAGCAGCTAGTCGAACCCAATAAGCATAGTGCTCGGTCTGGTTATTCACTGTTGGTGATGAAGACATATTCGACGTTGATGGTTCTGACATGAAAGTTTATTCCGAAATGAAAAATGAAGCGCTAAACGAACTTAGTAGCTATAATAGCAAACAATTATGCTTCCACTCAAACTCACGTTGTTATCATTATGTTAGATGTTGTGCTTTTTCAACCGCAAATTCCACCAAATACTGGCAACATAATTCGTTTATGTGCCAATTCAGGCTTTCAACTACATTTAATAGAACCGTTAGGGTTTGATTTAGAAGATAAGAAACTACGCCGCGCTGGGCTAGATTATCATGAATTTGCCGCCATTAAGCGACATAAAAGCTTCAACGCTTTTGTTGAGCAAGAGCAGCCAAAACGTATACTGGCCATAACCACCAAAACCAATAATTTTTATGGTGACGTAACCTTTGCAGCAGGGGATTATTTACTGTTTGGCTCAGAAACTGCCGGCTTGCCTGAAGAGGTACGCGTACAAATTCCTGATAAAGATAAAATTCGCATTCCCATGCTAAAAGAAAGTCGTAGCATGAATTTATCGAATGCCGCGGCGGTAATCGTTTATGACGCATGGCGTCAGTTAGGGTTTGTGAATGCGGTTTAAAAGCAGTTGCGAGTCGCGACAATAACGTTCGGAGCATTTCGCAACTCGATACTTATAACTCGTCACTTTACATTTCTATTCTTGTTTTTGATCACGAGATAATAAATCTGCCGCGGCAAGTTTTGCGGCTTTGCCCTGATATAGCACTTGATAAACTTGTTCTACAATAGGCATTTCAACATTCATACGCGCTGCAAGCATATAAACTTCTTTGGTGTTGCGATAACCCTCGACTACTTGACCAATATCCGCCATAGCCTGTTCAACACCAGCACCCTGCCCTAAAGCTAAACCAAAGCGGCGATTTCGTGATTGATTATCAGTACAGGTTAGTACTAAATCGCCTAAACCAGCCATCCCCATAAAAGTAGCCGGATCTGCATTTAATGCTACCCCTAAACGCGTCATTTCGGCTAACCCGCGAGTAATTAATGCAGTACGTGCATTGGCACCAAAGCCAATACCATCGGCGATACCTGCGCCAATAGCAACAACATTCTTAACTGCTCCCCCTAATTGCACGCCAATAAAGTCTTTATTAGGATAAACACGAAAACATTTTTCGCAGTGCAGTAAGTCAGACAATTCCAGCGCAAAGCTTGCATCTGTAGATGATAACGAAATAGCAGTTGGTAGACCTATCGCCATTTCTTTCGCAAAAGTAGGGCCCGATATTACGGCTAAAGCAACTTCTTCGCCTAAAATCCTTCTAGCAACATTTTGCAGTAAATCACCTGATTGAGGATCCAGACCTTTGGTTGCCCAAGCAACTTTAGCGCCACGCTTAAGCATAGGTTTAATTTGGTTAAGCATATCGCCAAAGGCATGGCTAGGAACAACCACTAAAATATTATCGCTAGCACTAACGGCTTTCTTTAAGTCACTAGTAAGGTGTAAGCTATTAGGAAATGGACAACCTGCTAAATATTTAGCATTTTCACGTGCATTAACCATGTCATCAACTTGGTTAGCATCACGCCCCCACAATAGTGTTTTATGACCGTTTCTAGCCAAACAAATAGCCAGTGCTGTGCCATAAGAGCCGGCACCCAATACGGTGATTTTGGCAGAAGCTGTCATAAATACCTTTTTATAATTAAGTTATGAGTAAGGAAAGTAGCGAGTGGTGAAAACACTTCACTCTCAAGAGCTTGTCTTCGAAACTCGAAACTCGATACTCGCAACTAACAACTAATGCGTTTCTGTACTTTCTGGCGCGTTAACTTTCGCTTCAGCCGCACGTTGTTGCACATAAGAAGCAAATAAGGCTTCGAAGTTTACCGGTGACAAGTTAAATTGCGGGAATGAACCACGGTTAACTAAGCTTGCAACAGTTTCACGCGCATAGGGAAATAACGTTGTTGGGCAAAATGCGCCAATAGTATGTGCTAACTGTGCTTCAGGTAAGTTGCCAATGGTGAAAATACCGGCTTGTTGTACTTCTGCTAAAAAGGCAGTTTGACCTTCAACCGTTGCAGTAACCGTAACGGCTAAAACAACTTCATAAGTGTCATCGGCTAGTTTATTTGAGCGAGTATCTAAGTCTAACTTGATTTCAGGCTTCCACTCTTTTTGAAAGATTGCAGGAGAGTTTGGTGTTTCAAATGAAACATCTTTAGTGTAAACACGTTGAATAGCAAATTGTGGTTGTGCTGGTGCTTCTACTGGTACTGCTTCGCCTGCTGGATTTTGGTTTTCATCACTCATGGGTATTTTCCTGTATTTTGTATAAAAATTAAATATTTGTTTGGTTTTATTTTGTTTTGTTTTTACACTTTCGCTAATTCTTTATAAGTAAAGCGTCAAGCTGATTATTCTTTTCTAGCGCTACTAGCTGATCACAGCCGCCAATATGAACATCATCAATAAATATTTGCGGTACGGTATAACCGCCACGGCTGCGCTCAATCATTTTTTCACGTAACGCCATATCACCATCAATACTGATTTTTTCTATCTGTAATGAAGGGTGAACCAATAGCTTATGTTCAAGCAAGGCAATAGCATGAGAACAAAAAGGGCAATACGCTTTTGTGTAAATATCGACTTTTGCCATAATTTCCAATTCCCCTTGTAGGGCGTAATTTATTGCGCTTTTTCGAACTTATTTCTTCGTTACTGGCAAGCCAGCGCCTGTCCATGCACCCATGCCGCCTTTTAATACACTGACACGAGCAAAGCCCGCTTTGTGCAAATCATTAGCTATTTTTACGGCGCTAATACCAGCACTGCATACAACTATGATGGGATTGTCTTTGTGCTTTTCAAGGCTAACAAATCCATTTTTAATGATTTTCTCGTTTGATAAGCTTACCGCATCAAGAATATGACTAGCGTTGAAATCTTTTTCCGTGCGAATATCAAGAGCAACACCTTGCTCTCTATTCATTAAAAAAGTTAAATCTTGCGAGCTTATTTGTTTAACTGGCGATAAATTAATTTTAACAGTTGTTACGATGATCATAACAACAAGGCCAACCCAAACCGCACTTAACATGCCGTTATCGCTGGCAAAAGTAATAAATTGTTCCATAAAATGGGGACTCTATTAGTAAATAGTAAAAGGTGTGACTTTTTTATAAATCATTTTTTTATAAATCATAATAAATAAAAAAATCGACACATTATACCCAAGCTGCTTGGAATTGCGAGCTAATACCAAGCCACTTCAAGATGCGAATTTCTTATGGCTTGGATTTAGTAACCACTAATGAATCATTTCTTGCTTAAATAAATAGGGTTGACTGTGTACAATGTCAGCAATTCAATTTTTAAGCACAATACAAGGCTAGCATATGTCTAACAGAGAAGTGTCTAACAAAGAAGCGTTAACAAAGAAATCAACCGTGTTAATTATTTTAGATGGTTGGGGTTATCGCGAAGAAAGTGATTCAAATGCGATACAAGCTGCTAATACGCCTGTACTAGACAAACTTAAAGTTGATTACCCAAATATGCTGATACAAACTTCTGGTATGGCGGTTGGTTTACCTGATGGGCAAATGGGTAATTCGGAAGTAGGCCATGTTAATTTAGGTGCCGGAAGAATTGTTTATCAAGACTTCACCCGCATCACCAAGTCTATTGATGATGGCGAGTTTTCACAAACCCCAGCATTATGCAGTGCTGTTGATAAAGCCGTTAAACAAAACAAAGCGGTGCATATTTTTGGTTTATTATCGCCTGGCGGTGTCCACAGTCATGAAGAACACATTTTTGCCATGATGGAACTAGCCAAAAAACGTGGTGCAACAAAAATTTATTTACATGCCTTTTTAGATGGCAGAGATACGCCGCCACGCAGCGCAAAAAAATCATTAGAAAAAGCACAACAAAAATTTAAGCAACTTTTTACTAACTCAGAGGGCGAAGGGCAAATAGCCTCGATTATTGGCCGCTACTTTGCTATGGATAGAGATCAACGCTGGGATCGTGTTGAAGCAGCTTACGATTTAATGGTGTCTGGAATCAGCAAATATCAATATAACGATGCAATATCAGCACTTGAAGGTGCTTACCAACGTGATGAAAATGATGAGTTTGTTAGTGCTAGTGCCATTTTGAATGAAGATGGTGAAGCTATTGAGGTAAACGATGGCGATGCGTTAATTTTTATGAATTTTAGAGCGGATCGTGCCCGACAGTTTAGCCGCTGTTTTACCGAAAGTAATTTTGATGGTTTCACTCGAAAAAAAGTGCCTGCCATTAGCGACTTTGTTATGTTAACGCAATATTCAGCAGAGATTAAAGCTAGCTGTGCTTTCGCCCCGACAGCACTCAATAACGTAATGGGCGAGTGGCTTGCTAAGCACAATAAAACACAATTACGTATTTCTGAAACTGAAAAGTATGCCCACGTTACTTTTTTCTTTAGCGGCGGGCAAGAAGACGAATTTGAGGGTGAACAGCGTATTTTAGTCCCTTCTCCCGATGTAGCTACTTACGACTTACAACCTGAGATGAACTCAACGCTACTCACTGATAAATTAGTTGCCGCCATTGAAAGCGGCGAATATGACTTTATTGTTTGTAATTATCCCAATGGTGATATGGTTGGTCATACTGGAGACTTTGCTGCGGCTGTTAAGGCTTGTGAAGCGGTTGATACCTGTGTGGGACGTGTGGTTACTGCATTACAAAAAACGGGAGGCGAATGCTTAATTACCGCTGATCATGGTAATGCCGAACAAATGTTAGATGAAACCACAGGCCAAGCTCACACTGCGCATACTTGTGAACCTGTGCCGTTAATTTACGTTGGTAGAAACGCTACACCTGCAAGCACAGGTACCTTAAGTGATATTTCACCTACCCTATTGTATTTAATGGCAATGGAGCAACCTGAAGAAATGACAGGTTCCATATTGATGCAATTAAGTTGATGCAACTAGATTAATGGGGCAAACTGTAAGTTAACCTACAAAACACAACTTCTTGATGCCCATAACCATTTTTTTATTTCGTCACTTAGTAAGCAGCTTAATTTTAGTAGGCTGCTTACTAACACCTGTAGAATGCCTCGCGAGTGAAAGCGACAACGAGAAAGCAAAACAACAAAATAGCGCCAAACTCAATGATGTGCAACAAGCCATTGCCAAGCAAGAATCTAATATATTTAAAACCAATAAAGCACGATCAGCTTTAGAAAAGCAGTTAAAATATGATGATTTGGCAATAGCCAAAGTAGCTAAAGCCATTAACGATACCGAACAATTGCTAAAAAACACTCAAAATAAAATATCATCTTTAAGCCAAGAAAAACAACAATTAACCTCACAAAAAATAACACAAGAGCAATTACTGGCTAAACAACTTCGCTCTGCCTATACCACAGGTCAACATGATTATTTAAAGTTACTTTTAAACCAACAACAAAGTGAAAAAATTCAGCGAACTATTACCTATTATCAATATATGAATAAAGCGCGGGTCAATGAAATTGAAAAATTTCAAACAACCATAGCCCAGTTAATCATAGTAACCACACAACATCAAAAACAAGTTGAACATTTACAAACCCTAAAACAAAACCAACAAAAACAACGCGTAGCATTAAGTGAAAACAAAGATAATCGCAGTAAAACTCTTGCATCGCTAGGCAAAAAATTATTATCAAGTAAACAACAATTGGCTAAATTAAAAGCGGATGAAGCTAACTTGGCGGCAGCCTTACAAAAACTCACAACGCTTATTCGTGCAGAAGTTGATTTAACCGGGCTAAGTAAACTCAAAAGAAAACTAACTTGGCCGGTAAAAGGCAGACTTCTTCGAAGCTTCGGTAGTAAAAAGCAAGGCTATTTAAAATGGAAAGGCGTTTTGCTTGGCGCACCTATTGGCAGGCAAGTACAAACTATTCATAACGGCACTGTTTTATTTTCTGATTGGTTAAAAGGTTATGGGTTGTTAACAGTGATCGACCATGGTAACGGATATATGAGTTTGTACGCTTATAATCAAACGTTATTAAAATCAGTGGGTGATCAAGTAGAAACTGGTGAACCTATAGCCCTTGTTGGGCAAAGTGGTGGGCAAGATCAAGCGGGACTATATTTTGAAATTCGTCATCAAGGTAAAGCAGTTAATCCAAAACTGTGGTGTCGTTAATGAATGAGCATCAATGACACGGTTAAATTCTAGTAATCCGCAGAAAAGTTACTACAAAAAAACCGAGCCAAATGTTATGCTTCACAATCCTCACTACGATAAAAACTAATAAAATGATTTCAGCTGTGTCGAAATTTTTATCCCTTATTATTCTTGCTCTCTCCTGCATTTTATATACAAAATTCTCACAAGCTCAACCCGTACGCATTGCCATTATAATTGACGATATTGGTTATCGTTACACCGACAAAAACGCTTTATCATTACCCGGTGCTATCACCTACTCTATTTTACCGCATACACCTTATGGCAAAAGAATAGCCCTTAAAGCCAACGCAAAACATAAAGACGTAATGCTACATATTCCTATGGAAGCCGAAAATGGCAAAAAATTAGGTCCTGGTGCACTGACGAGTACGATGAATAGAGAAGAAATTGTAGCAAGCTTAAATGCATCTTTAGCTGAAGTACCTTTTGTTATTGGTATTAATAATCATATGGGTAGCCATTTAACACAATTAGATGATCCAATGACATGGACTATGAATTTTTTAAAGCAACATAATTTACTTTTTTTAGACAGTAAAACCAGCCCCTATTCTAAAGCTGGAAGTATTGCAAAATTAGTGGGAGTTCCAGCGAAAAATCGTAATATATTTCTCGATAATCAATTAACTGATAGTTATATTACTAAACAGTTTCAGTCTTTAATTAACCATGCAAAGTCTCAAAAAGTAGCTATTGCTATCGCTCACCCTCATCCTGAGACAATTCGGGCTTTAAAGCGCTTAATTCCTACACTGGCGAAAAACAATATTGAGCTAGTACCGCTATCGGCTTTATATTCAACGCTTGAAGGTTACCAGACCCAAGTGGCGATTAGTGAATGATGCTTTGAGAAATATCCTTCGACAAGCTCAGGGAGAACGGGTTTACACCATTTATCCTGAGCGCGAAGCTGTCGAAAGGAGTTGTCGAAGGACAAACGGACTAATGTGTTTTCGAAACACGTAACTAATAACTCATGTCTGCCTCTATAACTTAATATTATTTTCTCTTATTATTTGATGTAAGTATTTAACGGGAATCGCGTAAGTAATGCCACTCGGGTTGCTAATAACAGCTTCTTTAGTCGTTTGCACAAAAACCTTATTAATAATACCCAAAACCTCACCAGTTTTCATATCATACATAGCGCTGCCACTATTGCCGGGATAAGCCGTTGCATCTAATTGATAAACAAAATAAGGGTTACGCATACGCTTGAGCATCTTCAAACTAATTTGCCCTGCTGTTTGTGCTGGCACAATAGTAGGCGTTACACTGGAAATTATTCCTCGGTGAGTGACAGGATATAAACCTAAAACACTGCCAATAGGAAACCCAGTAAACGCAATATAAGTGCCGTCGCCACAAAACTCTTCGCCCGATAGCGTCATCGCAGGTAACGCTGCACCTGATATTCTCAAAATTGCTAGGTCATATAAGGGTGAAGTAACCACAATTTCAGCTTGTCGAACCATTGCCTCTTTTCCTGAACCAATAAATACCGCCATTTTTTGCAATAAGCTGTCATCAAGCTCAGTAGGTAAAACATGGGCATTAGTTACCACATAATGTCCACCGCCAATAACAAACCCGCTGCCACGCAAAGTATTTTGCGGCTGGCTTGTTGGCGTATGGATACCAATACCTACCACCGAAGGTTTAACCTTTGCCACAACGTCAACAAACTCGGATTTTGCCAACTCGCTTTTTGCCTCAGCTAAAAAGGCTGAAAAGACTAACATCGTGAAAAACAAAACAATATAACGCTTGTTAAGCATGGTGGTTACCCAATAAAAATATTTTAATTAATCATACTTTACGCAATTATTTAATTATCAGCCATAATTAAATAATATGACTGTGCCAATGTTTCATTGTAATGAAAACAAAAACAGCGCCGATTATAAAGCCGTAGTTCAAAACCAAAAAAAATATGATAGATTAAGCTATACTCTAGCATATACTCGTTCTAGCTAGAGATGCACATTTTTATACCCGTTGGTAAATTGGGTATAGGTTATACTGTTTTATTACTGCTTATTTAGTTATACGCTCGCACTAGTGTCAACATGATAACTTGGAAATTAAATGAACTGGAATAAAAGCCTGCTAAACACCCCCATTATTGGAGATATAACAAAAAAACTCGCCTCGATGAAAGTGAGTCATGACGCCTACAATATTACTGAGCATTTTACCCAGTTTTTAGAGCCACAAATTGCGATTAACAACACATTAAAAGAGGAAGCGTTCAAAATACGCCATAATGTTTATTGTGAAGAGTTAGCTTTTGAAGACGTCAAAGAAGGCGGGCAAGAAAAAGATGAGTTTGACGAACAATCCATTTTCTCTCTGATCAAGCACAAACCCTCAAATATTTACACCAGCTGTATCCGCGTAGTAAAGATTATGGAAGAAAGTCAGCTTTTACCCATAGAAAAATTTTGTCTTGATTCAATCACCAATGAAGAGCTACACCCAAAACGTTTTAATAGAAATGAGATTTGTGAAATTTCACGACTAGCAGTAAAGTCTGATTTCAGACGTCGTAAAACCGATCGATTTAAAGGCTCTAGCACTGGTGTTATTCAAGAAACAAATTATTCTGAGGTTGAATTACGTTGTTTCCCTTTTATCGCTATTGGTTTATACATGGCTGCAGCTACTATGGCAATAGACACAGGTATAAAGCATGTTTACGTAATGATGGAGCCAAGGCTGGCTCGAAGCATGAAGTTTGTTGGTATCAAATTTCAACCACTTGGAGACCCCATTGAATACCATGGATTAAGAGCGCCGTACTATATCAACCCTGAAATATTTCTTTCTAACCTATCTCCTGGCTTTAAAAATTTATACAAAGCGATAGAACATGATATTTCTGATCAACTCAATAGTTTGAAATTGATATAACAAAAAATCACGAGTAGGTTCGCATTCTTTCTGACCAGCTGGAGTTGACCAGAATAGGGGCAATAAATTACCCCCTACCTATTGATTAAAGCTTACTTCAACAAACTCTGCTTCTTCTCTTTCTGCTTTACGGTTACCGCATTTATCTCATCCAAAATAAGCTTAGCCTTTTTGTGCATGTTATTCGCTAACAAGGTCTCAGCAAAATTTAAAGCAATATCAATATCTTGCCCTTTTGACTTTTCTTTAGACTTTTCTTTAGATAAGTCATAAGCTTCTTGTGCTTTAGCTAATGCTTCAACTTTTTTGTCAGATTTTAATAACGCTTGAGCATAAGTATCAACTACATTAGGTATTTGAGTTGTCAGACTATAGGCTTGTTCAGCATATTGTAGTGCTTGAACATATTTTCCTTGGTCCATATAAAGCCAAGATAAATTATTTAACGCCACAATATTATTAGGTACTACTTTAATCAGTCGCTCATACTCAACGATAGCCTTATCTTGATGCTCAGCTAAATACATATTAGCCAAACTCAAACTAACTTTTGGGTTGATTTTATTGTCTATTTCATTCCTATCAGAGTGCTGTTCAAGTAATTTTATCGCTTCATCTTTTTGATTGTTTGCCTCTAAAGCAAAAGCAAGGAAGGTTGCATTAATACTGTCAGGTTTGGCTTGATACTGCTGTTTTAATTTTGGCACAGCCGCCGCAAACTCTTTATCGAGTAAAAGAATTCGCCCTTCAATACCTGCAAGTAAGTTTTTATTGATGTCAAATTTAGCCAGTGATTGGAATAATAATTTAGCGTCATCACCGCGATTATTATTTAATAGAATCTGCATTTTCACTAAATGAAGCATCACATTGTTTGGGTGCTTTTTAAAAGCGTCATTTAAAACACCCAATGCTCTGTCGGGCGATTGCTTACTAGCCCAGTAGTTAGCTAATAAAAATACAGGCTCAATATGGTATGTATTCGTTGTATGCCATTTATCTAAAATTGAAAATATGTCTTTACCTTCAGTTTGCTTAGCATTAGCAGCAAGTGATAACTGCCAATAGCGCTTAGGTGTTTTAACATTTAATTCATAACCATCTAGTACAGAAATCGCTTGTTTAAATTGCTCTAAGTGCATTAATGCTTCCGCTAATACTACGCCATATTGGACATTATCAGCATTACTTTGCTGAGCTTGAGTGATTACTTTCAATCCTTCTTCATTTTTATGAAACTCAAAGTACTGACGAAGCACTTCAATATTATTAGGATGCGCCTTTAGTGCTTGCTCTGTTAATAATACCGCTTGCGCTGTTTCTTTTTGATAATTGGCAAGTTTCACCAGTTGCGTTAACGCATAGACATTATTAGGCTCTACTTTTAAGCTTTTCTCTAATGCCGCCTTACCTTGCGCTAATTTGCTCTCTTTAAAGAAAATAGTAGCGTACAGGTTATAACCTCCTGCTTTATTAGGGTATTCTTTCAACCATTTATCAGCGATGGTCGTTGCCCGAGATAAATCGCCTGATTTAATTGATGCAAAAGCTAAGGCAAGCTCTGCGGAAACTAACTCAGGGTTTTGTTGCAAGGCTAATTCTAACGTTTCAATACCCGAAGGGTCGTTCATCATCAGCTTTAACACGCCAGTTCTTGCCGTTTGCTCAGCGGTCATTTCGCTTGAACTAGCCGCATATTTCGCCATTTCTTGTGCTTTTTCAAAGGCACCTACTTCTAATAATTTATAGCTTAATGTTGATAAAAACTGGGCATTTTCTTTAGTTGTTGAGTCATAACCCGTTAAAGTTTCGCTAATATCATCAATCAAACCTAGCTGTAATTGACTGATAGCAAGCATTCTTCTTGCAGAATGCTCAGGGGAAAGATATGGCATTAAATCTTTTAAATGGTTATGACTTTGTTCATAATTTTTTAAATAAAACGCACTTGCGCCCGCTACTAATTTCAAACTAAAAGAGTTAAAACCTGAGCTTAAAGATTGATTAGCATAGCTACTTGCCGCTTCAAAATCTTTATTTTCAAAACGCGCCATCGCTTTAATATATTGCAAAAATGGCTGAGTTGGCACTTTAGCCAATAGAGTATCCGCAATTTTTTCCGCTTCTTCATACTGGCCATTTTTTATTAATGAATCAGCAATAAACAACTGCACTCTACCTGAGCTAGGTTGCAGTTTTAAATATTGCTTAAAGCTATCAACGGCTAAAGAATAATTCTTATCTGCCGTCGCTATTTGCCCTTGTAGCATAAGCGCATCTGCATTGTTTGGTGTTGCCGTTAAAATACGTTCAACCAATGTCCTTGCATGATCAATTTTTTGCTGTAAAAACTCTAAATAAGCACTCGCTAGCATGCTATAACCATCGTTTTGGGAAACAGAAAGCGCGGCCTCAACAGTTTCTTGTGCAAGCGTTTTATCATCTGTGCGCAATGCAGCCATTGTTTTATAGGCAAGATATTGCGTGCTTGTTGTTGATAACAGCTTTTCTTGAGAGGCAAGCGATAAAATATCTTCATCATATTCCGCCAACATATAAGCACGAGCTAACAAAGGAATGACTTTATCTACATTGAATTTTAATTTATGGGCACGCTCTAATTCCTTTATTGCATTTTCTGCATCACCTTCTCTTAAATAGAGTTGACCTAATAAAAATCTCGCCTGTGCATTTTCAGCCTCAACTTTAAGTGCATTTTTTAGCGAAATAATTGCAGCGCTATTTTGTTTTTCAACGATCAAGCTTTCTGCTTTACTGATATAGGTTTGCGCTGATTCATTGTCGCTACAAGCAGATATCACTAAAACAATACTTGCACAGACTATTGATTTTAAAAAATTCATTTGACATTCCTGTTTTGGGTGATAGTAGCTATGGGGTCATTTATTGTAATAACAGCGCCAATACTTCTTGGGTTTTCTCTTTCATTAACGCGACATTACCTTTGGACTCAACATTCAACCTAACCACGGGCTCGGTGTTACTGCTGCGTAGGTTAAAACGCCACGTACCAAACTCCATACTTATGCCGTCAGTTTCATCGATCACTTGAGCATCGTTTTGATAATATGCAAAAACTCGGGCAATGGCAGCTTTAGGGTCGGTAATTTTACTATTAATTTCCCCTGATGAAGGATAAGCTTCAATACGGGCTTTAACCAAACTAGATAAAGGTTGTTTACGTAAACACACCAATTCGGCAATAAGTAACCAAGGGATCATGCCACTATCACAATAGAAAAAATCGCGAAAGTAATGATGGGCACTCATTTCACCGCCATAAATAGCATCTTCACTGCGCATACGCTCTTTTATAAAGGCATGTCCTGTTTTGCTTTGGATCGCCTGACCACCTGCTTGCTCAACAATATCGATTGTATTCCACGTTAAGCGTGGATCATGAATAACTTTACTGCCTTGATTCTTATTAAGAAAATTCTCAGCCAACAAACCGACAATATAATAGCCTTCAATAAACTGTCCTTGTTCGTCAAATAAGAAACACCTGTCAAAATCACCATCCCAAGCAATGCCCATGTCAGCATTATGCTCAATTACCGCATCACGTGTCGCTGCCCTATTTTCAACTAGAAGTGGATTTGGGATGCCATTAGGGAAATTTCCATCGGGTTGATGATGAACTTTAATAAATTCCACTGGCACGTGTAACTGTTTAAAAATGGATTCAATAGCATCGAGTGTTGGGCCGGCAGTGCCATTACCTGCGTTAACAACCAATTTCAATGGCTTACCTGATAGAGAGTCTGGTAATGAAAAATTTTTAACATCAATATACGTTAACAAATGATCAGTATAGGCCTGACTAATATCAACCATTGATAGTTGACCCCTTTCAGTTACATCAGTAAACTCATTACGCTCTGCTAAGATCTTAATATCAAAAAGACCGGTATCACCACTGATAGGTTTAGAGTTTTCACGTACCAACTTCATGCCATTGTAATCAATAGGGTTATGGCTGGCCGTCACAACAATTCCACCATCACAATGTAAATGGCTAGTAGCAAAGTAAATATGCTCAGTGCCGCACAAGCCTATATCAATAACATTAGCACCGCCGTCCATTAAGCCGTTAGCAAGTGCCAACTTCAACTCTTCACTGGTTAAACGAATATCGCCACCCACAACAACTTGTTTGGCGTTAGTGTGCTGAGCAAAAGCACGTCCTATGCGATAGGCAATGTCAGTGTTTAATTCTTCGCCGAGTTTACCGCGAATGTCGTAGGCTTTAAAACAAGTTAGCTGTGTCATTAATTCGCTCTTCCGTAACGATCTTCAAAACGAATAATATCATCTTCCCCTAAATAACTTCCCGATTGAACTTCAATCATTTCTAATGGTAATTTACCCGGGTTTTCTAGCGCATGTACAACGCCTATAGGAATGTAAGTTGATTGGTTTTCACTTAATAAGATTGTTTTCTCATCAAGAGTCACTTTTGCTGTTCCTGACACTATAATCCAATGCTCAGCTCGATGATGATGCATTTGCACAGACAATTTAGCGCCGGGGTTTACCGTTATGCGTTTTACTTGAAATCGCTCGCCATGATCAACACTGTCATATTTACCCCAAGGACGGTAAACCTCACGATGCAATTTTGTTTCTGGGCGTTGTAGTGCTTTTAGCTCATTTACTATGTCTTTAACATTTTGTACTTTATCCTTATCTGCCACTAAAACGGCATCAGGGGTATCAATAATCACCAAGTTATCAACACCTAAAGTCGCAATAAGTTTGTTTTGACTATGTATGTAACTATTACGGGTGTCATGGGCGATAACATCACCTTTAAGGACATTATGCTGCGCATCTTGCTCACATACTTCCCAAAGTGCAGAATAAGAGCCTACATCACTCCAACCAGCATCAAGTGGCACCACTACGGCATCAGCCGTTTTTTCCATTACCGCATAATCAATAGACTCATCAGCACATTGTAAAAAAGCCTTACGATCTGGGCGGATAAAGTCTAAGTCTTTTTCTACTTTAGTCATCGCTTCTTGGCAAGCAGCTAAAATATCAGGCCTAAATTTCTCTAGCTCTTCAATGTAACGGCTTGCTTTAAACAAGAACATGCCGCTATTCCATAAATATTCGCCCGAAGTTAAATAGGCCTGAGCAGTTTTTTTATCTGGTTTTTCAACAAATTGAGCAACTTTATATGTACCATTTTCCTTTTCGCTACCTTGTTTACTTCCCTTTTTAATATAACCATAACCAGTTTCTGCATGTGTTGGCATAATACCAAAAGTAACTAATTCCCCTTGTTCTGCCGCTATTGTTGCGACATCAATTGCCTGATGGAATTTTTGTTTATCTCTAATAACATGATCAGCCGCTAACACAAGCAATAGTGTATCTTTACTTGAGGCAAGTGCGTTCAAGGCTGCAAGTGCCACCGCAGGTGCGGTATTACGCCCCTGAGGTTCAAGCAAAATAGTGGCATCATTACATTTTACTTGTTTAACCTGTTCAGCTACTAAAAATCGATGATCTTCATTACAAATAAATACCGGCGCTTGGTGCTCTAATGGCAAACGAGCCAAGGTGTCTTGCAACATGCTGGTATCATTTACTAAGGGAATAAATTGTTTGGGGAATTGAGACCGAGAAAGTGGCCATAAACGTGTACCACTGCCTCCGCACATGATAATAGGTGATATAGGTAATTTAACTGAATTTATTTGATTCATCATCATTCCATTATATATTTCAAGGAAAAAGAATATCTATGCCGTAATAATAAAGCATTTAGCACTTTTTTAAAATGAAATTAAAACAAACCCCTTCTACTTAATATACTGATTAAGGTGTATATTTATAGCAATACCTGTACGTTAGAATTGTTTTACTGTTGTTCGCAAAAATACAAGTTAGAAGGAACATGAAATGTTTAACTACGAAAAAGCATTCTCGAGAAATATTGGCTGGATTACAGAGGAAGAACAACAAACTCTTCGCGGTAAAAAAGTTGCGATAGCAGGGGCTGGTGGCGTAGGTGGCGCACATTTACTGACTTTAGCCAGATTAGGTGTCGGAAATTTTTACATCTCAGATTTTGATGATTTTGAGGTACATAACTTCAACCGTCAATCAGGCGCGTTTATGTCGACATTAGGAGAACAGAAAGTTGATGTTATGGAGCGAATGGCTCGAGATATTAACCCAGAAGCAAACATAAAATCTTTTCCTGAAGGGATTTTTGAACACAACGTTGATGAATTTCTAGAAGATGTTGATTTATACGTAGACGCCCTTGATTTTTTTGCCTTAGATGCACGTAAAACTGTTTTTAAAAAGTGTTACGATAAAAAAATTCCGGTAATCACGGCAGCACCACTGGGTATGGGCGCTGCTTTTTTATGTTTTATGCCTGACAAAATGACTTACGAAGAGTATTTTCGTTTTGAAGATAAAAATACTGAAGAAGATCAACTCATACAGTTTTTAATTGGTTTATCTCCTGCTATGTTACAGCGTCCTTACTTAATTGATGAAAGCCGAGTTAGCTTTAAAGAAAAGCGAGGTCCTTCAACGGCTATGGCAGTTAACCTTTGTGCAGGAATAGCAGAAACTTACGCACTTAAAATATTACTGAATCGCGGAGAAATAATTACAGCACCATACGGGCTTCACTTCGATGCTTACCGCAATAAATACAAAAAAACATGGCGACCATTCGGTAACGCAGGCTTAATGCCGAGAATAATGTTTCATATAGCCAAAAGAATTGTGGCAAAATAACGTTTTACATATATTCTTGCTAGATATAAAGATTAAATTTTGTCAGAATAAATTCTAATCAACATGGGATGATGAATTTTTTGTAAAGCCTAATTTATTGCACGTCACTTAACGCTTAAAATAAAAATTAAAGGAAAATAATGAAAGTCACAGTTTTTGGTATTGGTTATGTTGGTTTAGTTCAGGCCGCTGTTTTAGCATCTGTTGGTCATGATGTGGTGTGTGTTGATATTGACCAAACTAAAGTTGATAACCTTAAAAAAGGCGAGATCCCAATTTATGAACCCGGTTTAACACCACTTGTAGAAGAAACCTATAAAAATGGATTACTAAACTTTACTACTGATGCAAAAGCAGGTGTTGAGCATGGTGAAGTTCAATTTATTGCCGTAGGCACTCCGCCAGATGAAGATGGCTCTGCTGATTTAAAGTATGTATTAACGGTTGCACAAACCATCGCAACCTACATGACTAACCCTAAAATTGTAATAGATAAGTCAACTGTTCCAGTTGGTACTGCAGATAAGGTAACCGACAAAATAGCCTCAGTTCTAGCATCAAGAAAAGTAGACATTGAATTTAACGTAGTATCAAACCCAGAATTTTTAAAAGAAGGCGCAGCAGTTAGTGACTGCATGAAGCCTGACCGTATTGTAGTAGGTACTGATAGCGAAGCTTCACGAGCTGTAATGCGCGAACTATATGCGCCATTTAATCGTAATCATGATCGTATGATATTTATGGATGTACGATCAGCTGAGCTAACTAAATACGCAGCAAACTGCATGTTAGCAACCAAAATTAGTTTTATGAATGAAATGTCTAATTTAGCTGAGTTATTAGGCGCCGATATTGAAGCTATACGTCATGGCATAGGTTCAGATTCACGCATTGGCTATCAATTTATTTATCCTGGCTGTGGTTATGGCGGTTCGTGTTTCCCTAAAGATGTACAAGCATTAGTACGAACTGCTCACGGAGTTGAATATAAACCCGTTTTATTAGAAGCTGTTGAAAGTGTTAACTACGCTCAAAAACAAAAATTATTTAAAAATCTAAATACCTATTTCAATGGTGATTTATCAGGTAAAACCGTTGCAGTTTGGGGCTTATCATTCAAACCACAAACCGATGATATGCGTGATGCATCTTCAATGGTATTAATGGAGTCTTTATGGGCTGCTGGCGCAAAAGTACAAGCATATGATCCAGAAGCAATGGAGGAATGCCAACGTATTTATGGCGTAAGAGATGATTTATCACTGGTTGGTACAAAAGAGTCGGCTTTAAATGGGGCTGATGCTTTAGTAGTTTGTACAGAATGGAGCCAATTTAGAGCACCAGATTTTGACTTAATTGAAAAAGCACTATCACACAAAGTGATTGTTGATGGTCGTAATCTTTACGACCCAGCATTACTTAAGCAGCGTGGTTTTGCTTATTACGGTATTGGTCGTGGTGAGAGTATTCAAAACGTATAATGTCTGTACTTCGACAAGCTCAGTATAGACGGGACTCGCTGTCTGTCTTGAACCGTGACCGTTCGCTCTGAGCTGTCGAAGGCTTTAAACCGTTCGCTCTGAGCTATCGAAGGCTTTAAACCGTTCGCCCTGAGCCTATCGAAGGCTTTGAGCCATTCGCCCTGAGCCTATCGAAGGCTTTGAGCCATTCGCTCTGAGCTGTCGAAGGCTTTAAACCGTTCGCCCTGAGCCTGTCGAAGGCTTTAAACCGTTCGCCCTGAGCCTGTCGAAGGCTTTGAGCCGTTCGCCCTGAGCCTGTCGAAGGGAATGAATCTTAAATATTAGGAAATAATAGTGAAATTTTTAGTGACCGGCGCGGCTGGCTTTATAGGTTTTCATGTAGTACAACGCTTATGTGAACAAGGTCATGAAGTTATCGGTATTGATAACTTAAATGACTATTACGATGTTAATTTAAAATTGGCACGCTTAGATGAGCTTAAAGAATACAAATTATTTAAATTCATCAAGCTAGATCTTGCTGACCGAGAAGGCATTGCGCAATTATTTTCTCAACAGAAGTTTGAGCGAGTAATACATTTAGCCGCACAGGCAGGGGTTCGCTACTCTATTGATAACCCAATGGCTTATGCTGACTCTAACTTAGTTGGTCATTTAACCATATTAGAAGGTTGTCGCCATAATAATGTTCAGCATTTAGTTTACGCTTCATCAAGCTCTGTATATGGCTTAAACAGCAAAACCCCTTTTGCAACATCAGACAGCGTTGATCACCCTATTTCATTGTATGCCGCAACTAAAAAATCAAATGAATTAATGTCGCATACCTATTCACATTTATATGGTATTCCAACAACAGGCTTAAGATTTTTCACTGTTTATGGCCCGAGGGGTCGACCAGACATGGCTTTATTCAAATTTACTAAAGCAATAATTAATGGTGAAAGTATTGATGTATATAATAATGGTGATATGCGAAGAGACTTTACCTACATAGATGATATTGTGGAAGGCATTATTAGAATTCAAGATGTCATTCCACAAAAAAATAATGCTTGGAAAATTGAGTCTGGCTCTGCTGCTGCCAGCTCAGCCCCTTATAAAATATTCAATATAGGTAATGGTAACCCAGTTAAGCTGCTAGATTTTATTGAGTCTTTAGAAAGTTCTCTGGGCATAAAAGCAACTAAAAATTTAATGCCAATGCAACCAGGCGATGTTTATCAAACTTATGCCGATGTTGAAGACCTATTTAGTATTACAAAATATAAACCTTCAATGACTTTGGAAAAAGGTGTCAAAGAGTTTGTAGATTGGTATAACGGTTTTTATTCATAACTCCTTACCTGCATATTTTTTAACTATTACCGTGTCAGATATTTTTACATGTTTCAAATAAAGAAACATAAAGCGATGACAATAACACCAATTAACAATGATTTACATATTTGGCATATTCCATGCTTATATTAATACAGAAACGAATCTTAACTGGTCGCAGTTATATAACATATAGGATATAACATGAATAAATTAAATAAAATTTTATGCGCTGTGGCTCTAGCCTTTGTAGGTAGTGTTGCAAATGCAGGCTACTTCCAATTAAACGTTGGCAATAATGGCTATGACGTAGATGCACCAACATGTTTGGAAGCTTTTGGTAGTGCTACTTATTGTGCTAACCCTGCCAACGCAGGAATTATTGCTACTGTTATTGCAAACGCTACAGTAACAAACGGTAACGGCGATGCAAATTCGCAGACTGGTTCTTTTACCGAGTTTGGCTTTAGTCAATTATTAGGCACATCAATTTATGACTTTAGTAACAATAGTATTTTGGGTGATTTTTATGACACCAACATTACTAGCGAATTACTTGCCGCTGGCATAACTGATGGAGTTAGTGGTCTAGCGTTAGATGGCTTAACAAATGTAACTCTAAATTATCCATCTACGGGTCAAATGGATTTAGATGCATTGTCACCATTAGCACCACCACTGAATGGAACAGATAATGAAGGCTTTTTAGCTGCTTGGGAATTGAACACTCAATTCTTATTTGAAGGTACTTTAACAGCGACAGGTCCAGTTTATACTGGTGGCTTCTTTGAAGTTTGGTTCCAAGACTTAGATAATGCTGCAAATAACTTTTTAGGCTTTAAGGGTGAGGTTGTTGGCTCTAATTTACAAGCCGCTAACTTAGATATCTTCTTGAAAATCACTGAAGCGACTCAAGGCTTCTTATTTGATGGAGCAACTGAGAATGGTGTGTTTACAGATGTTTATGATATCATCGCTCAAACTGGTGGTTATAGTATGGTGATTGATACAAATGTTAACCCGCCAATCCCTACTCTTGATTCTCTTTTATTAGTACAAGGTGATCAACAGCAATTCAGTGTTGTACGTCAAGCATCTTTAGATGGTTCAGTAAATGCTGTTTCGGAACCGTCAACACTAGCGGTATTAGGGTTAGGTTTACTGGCTTTTGGCGCATCACGTCGTCGTAAAGCATAACTTGACAAAATACAACTTAATAAAAAAGGCAGCTAATTTAGCTGCCTTTTTTATTATCTAAATTTTATATAAGTAAAGCTTCTTAATTAAGGCATTTTGAATTACCATCAATATACATTATTAAGGATAAAGATATGTTTAAATTTAGGTTAATTCTCATCACATGCTTATTTGTTACTTCCTGTAGTAAGCAGGTTTCCGTAGAACAATTAATCGATCAAGCTAATGAGGCACTAATTAATGGAGATAATGCTACCGCTATAATTCATTTAAAAAGAGCATTACGCCGAGAGAATGGCTCTATTGACGCTCATTTTTTACTTGGTAAATTATATTTAGAAAATGGTGATTTTTTATCTGCTCAAAAAGAAATTGAACGCGCCTTGAGCCTTTCAACTAATAATGAAGGCTATATTACAGATTATTTTAGAGTACTAAACGAAACTGAAAATGAAAGTACAGTGCTGGATTTTTATAAAAAACAAGAAGCGCTTACTGATAGTGCAAAGTTACATGCTGCATATTCAGCCCTTAAAGTAAATGATATGGGGCTATTCGAGAAAATATCACAACAAGTCAACACGAAAAACTTAACAACCCAAGAAGCTAAATTTCATAGATTACTATTGCTAGCGAGCAAACAAGATAGTGTTGCAATTCAAAGTGAGTTTTCCACACATTTAAAAAAAGATCACATCATAGTTGAAGGGTTAGAACTACTAGGGCACCTTTTCTCTAGAGATAAAAAATACGCTTTAGCTGTGCGGGCTTATAAAGCGGCTTATCATTTAAGACCTAAAAATAATGTACTGAAAATTTTAATTGCTCAAAACTTAATACAAGGTAACAATTTTAGTGATGCAAAACCTTATATAAAAGAGTTGTTAACTCAATTTCCAAATCACGGATACTCTCATCAGCTCGCGGCTCAAGTTGCAATAAATGATAGCGATTTTCAACTCGCTAAATTACACGCCACTAAAGCAATTTTATCAGGATTAAATTCAAACATAAACACTGTAATAGCAGGATTATCTTCATACCAGCTTGGCATGTACGAACAAGCAAGATCATATTTACTATCCATATCAAGAGAGCTACCAACATCACACCCCATACAAAAAGTACTTGCAGCAACCAGCTTAAAGCTAGGGTTTACTAATGAGGCGGTAGAACAACTCTCTGACATCTCCTTAATTACAGATAACGACTTTGACTTAATCGCCTCTGCTAGCATCAATTTGATTCAAAATAACCAAGCTGACAAAGCAAATGAGTTATTAAGTAAAATAGCAAGTCCTGATGATACCAACAATGCTAATTTGCTCAGTAAAGTTGGAGTTTTAAAACTTTCTGCACAAGACATTTCTGGTATGGGTTTTTTGTACAAGGCAATAAGAATTGATGGGGATAGCTACTCAGCAAAAACAATGCTAATTTCATCTTTTCTTAGCACAAATAAAAATAAAGAAGCTAAAAGTCAAGTGATTAAATGGCTAACGAAAACCCCTGAAGATACTGCACTTTTAAACATGCTAGCGTATATTGAAATAAAAAATCAAAACCATAAAGAAGCCAAGATAATTTTCACTCAAATAATAACTATTGAGCCGACTAATATTAAAGCTAATATGTTTTTTGGTGTAACTGAATTCAAACAAGAAAATTTTCAAACGGCGATAAAATCATTCAATACTATAGTTCAGAAACATCCTAACTATTTACCTGCATTGCTTGGTCTTTACTTATCAGAAAAGTCATCTGGTGATACAACTCAATCAATTAAATTAATCACTTCTCAAGCTAAGGAAGACTCTCGTATTAAGTTATTGTTAGCTAAAATATATATAACAGAACACCAATATATTGATGCGGTTGCAGTATTAAACACATTCAAGAGTCCAAGTATTATTGCCCAAATAGAAGATTTAAAGAGTTCTGCCTATATTGCTTTATATGATGAGGAAAATGCACTGACCGCGATTAGCAATTGGCGAAAAGTAGATCCGTCTAGTGAAAGGGCATTAATACTTAAGCTATCTATTTTAGAGTTAAATAAATCTCACGAGCTAGCATTACAAGAGATTAGCTCCTTTAAAAGGAACAATCCTTACTCCTTGAAATTAGATCTACTTGAGATAAACTTTCAATTACTTGCAAATCAGGTAAGTAAAGCTGTTGAGTTACTTGATAAATTGAAGGAAAAAAATGTTAATACGACTCTGCTTTTACCATTAGAAGCTAGATCTAAATACCAGCTAGCAAACTATAAAGTAGCTCTCCCTTTGTTAGTAACGAGTTATGAAAATGATCCAAGTAGTATCTTTGCAAGTCTTATATACACAAGTTTAGTAAAGTTAAACAAAATAAATGAAGCTGTTACTTTCTTAGAAAAAAGAGTAACAGACTTTAGTGCTGATACTAAATCACGCCTATTTCTTGCAGATACACTCAGTAAAATAGATAAAAATAAAGCTTTAGAGCATTTTTACATACTTAATGAACAGCTTGAAAATAATCTCATGGTTTTGAATAATATTGCTTGGCTTTTACATGAGCAAGGAAAAAATAAAGAAGCGCTTCCATATGCACAAAAGGCGTTAGATATTGCTCCTACTAATCTTCAACTACAAGATACCATTAATCAGATAAAGGCTGCTATACAATAAACTAACCGCAGCTTGATGGTGTTTATTTCAATAGTAAACAACAATCTACAAGTAAAGCCATTTTCTTTTATTAGAGAAAATGGCTTACCAAAACACCTATAAGGAAAAGAACTTATATTTTAAAATTATTTAAATAAACTATGTTTAAGTTTTCTGAGAAAATTCTCACACTTAAATATTATGTCATTAGGTGCATAGCAGTTAATTGCCATAGAATATTCTTCATTTGCCAAAGAACGTTTATATTGCGCGTCTCCCGCTAAAAAATCATAATGCGTAGTGCCTTTCGTTCTATAGTGTTTGATGGCTTCACTATGAAGCAACATACCTAATTTTACTTTAGAAGAAAATTCGTCACTGAACGCCGACAAATAAAAATAAACTTTATTTTTATAGACGTAATTCATCAAAAAACCGATATCTTTATTGTTCAAAGCTAATACCGATATTTGTAATACTTCATCATTATTTTCAATCATGCTTTCATGAAATAACTTAAACACTGTATTACTAAATCCACTCCCTTCCTTAGAGTCATTCCAGCGTTTTTTATGCAAATCAGCAATATTTACAATTAACACCGATGTTTCTTGTTTATCCGTTACAATGCGAAAAGATATCTCTCCCTGTTGAGCCAATATTTTTTTACTGCGGTTAATCTGATAATGTGTGTTTTTAGACCATAAGTCGCTGAATTCTTCTGTAGTGACTTTATCGTATTCAATTAAATGTCCTTTCGACTCAACCAGAATACGAGAGCTAGCATTCATCGCTTTCAATTGATGTGCAAATGAATCAAAAACATCTGATTTTGTTAAACCAAAAACGACCTCTTGAGTTAATTCTTTTTCAGTAAATAAATATTCAAGTATTTTTTGTCTCGTTGTTATTTGATAATTATCATCCAATAAAAAATCGTTGTACTCAACCCATATTTGATCTTGTTTTTGACACCCTGTTTTATGCAGCCACCATTGTTTGTAAGGTATAAACCCGAGCACATAACGTTTTTTCTCTACAAATAACCCCAAACCAACAATTAAACTCCCTTTTTTTGCCTGCACTAAAAACAAGGGTTCATTGACTATCTTTAACCAACTTTCAATCCATTGCCACGATAAAAAAATAGAATTTGTACTTCGCCCCTCTAAATCTTGCCAGTGTACCTTTAATTGCTCTACATCTTGAAGAGTGATTAACTGATGTGATATTTCCAATGCCAGTTCAGTTTCATTTGTTTGATTAACGTTAATACTCGTCTACTCCATCATTGCGACTAGGTTTTCGCGGTTTATATATTACCGTACACATAACATTTTTACATCCCAAGTCTTTTAAGGCAAAATACTCACAATGATAATTACTCTTATTTATATGCAAGATGATGGGCATATAGTAAACAATAAAAATGATTCATATGAATAAAAAACCTACTATCTCTTTTATTATTCCAGCTTATAACGAAGAAAATTATTTACATGATACTTTAAGTAAATTACACCAATTTGCACCTAACTGTCCGTACGAGGTTATTATTGTTGATAATGGCTCAACTGACAAGACTCGTAACATTGCCCTATCATTATCAGATAAAGTATTAGACTTCCCTGATGGACATATTTCGGCAGTTCGAAATCACGGAGTAAAGCATTCAGCAGGGGAAATACTTGTTTTTTTAGATGCCGATGTAAAACTGACTAAAGCATGGCAAGAGCATATTATTCAAACGGTAAACAACCTAAAAGAAAGCCCATTGCTCATTACTGGCTCAAGGTGTTTACCGCCACAAAATTCAAATAGTTTAAACTTACACTGGTTTAATTTACTCGTTGACAATAATTCAACAACTTACATTAATTCCGGACATTTAATCACTTCTAGATTGTTATTTGATAAAATTAATGGCTTTAACGAAGGTTTGCGTACCGCTGAAGATCATGATTTTTGTGTTAGAGCCAGCAAAAATGCTGCAACTATCAAACCTGTTCCCGCGTTAGAAGTTATTCATGAAGGTTATCCAACAACATATCGCCAATTTATAAAAAGAGAACGGTGGCAAGGGCGTGAAGACTTTAAAACATTAAACTCCTTATTAAAATCTAAAATAGGATTAATTGCTTGTTTACACCTGTTAATAACATTATTTACGGTTAGCTTCCTTGTGCAAGGGGATATAATAAACGGAGTTACTTCATATTTAGTCACAATGTCAATTTTAATGTTCGCATTAACATGTTATAAATTTCAAAAAACTCAAACTAAATCATTAGTTTTTAGCTCTTTTATCCATTATTTGTATATTATTGGTCGGACTATGGCCTTAATAGATAGAATAACATTTAGATATACAAATAAATTTAGGTAATTATGACTACATTCATCACATATACGACGCTAATTTCTTTCGCAATCATTGCTTATGTTTACATTGGTTATCCTCTGTTGCTGTATATTTTAACTTTGTTAACAAAAAAACGAGACAAGTTAATCGTATGTGATGACTTACCAACGGTTTCTCTTCTTATTTCCTGTTATAACGAAGAAGATGTATTGCCAGAAAAAATAGCAAATAGTCTCTCGATTGATTATCCAAAAGATAGATTAAGAATAGTCATCATTTCGGATGGTTCAGAGGATGAAACAGATAACATCGCAAAAAGTTTTACTCATGAGGGGGTTGAATTAATCAGGCAAGAAGGTCGATTAGGCAAAACATCTGCTATTAACCTTGCCATGAAAAAAGTCACCTCAGATATCGTTGTTTTTTCTGATGCTAATGCAATGTACAAGCCCGATGCAGTGAAAAAATTAGTAAGAAATTTTACTGATAACGGTGTAGGCTATGTGGTTGGTGCTGCTATATATACCGACGGAAAAACAAGTGCAGCGGCAGCAAGCGAAGATATTTATTGGCAATATGAAATAAAACTAAAAATAATGGAAAGTAACTTGCACTCGGTTGTAGGTGGAGACGGTGCAATTTACGCCATTCGCCGAAATTTATTTATCAAGCTCGATCCAAAGGATATCAATGATTTTGTCAATCCTTTACAAATAATCGCTCAAGGCTACCGTGGTGTTTTTGACCACGAAGCAAACTGTTTAGAAGAAACCGCTGGCGATTTTTCTAAAGAAGCCAAAAGGAAACAACGAATAGTAAACAGAAGCTTTCGTGGCTTAATGAAAGTAAAAGAAGTGATGAACCCCTTTAAATATGGCTTTTTTAGCTTAGAGGTTATCTCGCACAAATTACTGCGTTGGCTTATTCCTGTTTTTATTGTTTGCTTCGCATTCGGCTCATTGTTTTTATCGTATGAAAATATGTTTATTTTTCAAATAATCACCTTCTTGGGTATCCTTTTCCTTTGGTTAGCTCAAATTGGATTTTTAAAATCTAAGAATAAGCAAATTTCACCCTTATTCTTTATTCCTTACTATTTTCTAATGGTAAATTATTACTCGCTATTAGGTGTTTTAACCGCACTCGCTGGCAATATTCAAGTGACATGGAGTACACCAAGGGCAGATGCACACAAAACCAAACGACTAACTAATACAACTGTTTTGATATTAATTATATTGAATGTTGTACTATTAAAAATATTTAGTGATACATTAAGTTAATGAGTTTGATAATAAAAATGAAGCTAACATTAAAGCTACTTTTCAGAAGTGTATTTATTCTTTGCGCATTACCTTTTGCTGCCCTATTTTTTCTTAGTCCTGTTAGTCAAAAAAAATCAATTTTTACAGGATTATCACAATTTTATAGCTTAATTCCAGGTCGCTTAGGTAGTTATTTCCGTAATGCGTTTTATTATTTAACCATGAAATATTGTAGTAATAACGGCGTTATTTATTTTGGCACTTTATTTTCTGATCCTGACACTGAAATCTATGACAATGTTTACATAGGGCCTCAATGTAATATAGGTAAATCCGTCATTGGAAAAAACACATTAATTGCCAGTGGAGTTCATATTCTGAGCGGTAAGAATCAACATAATTTTTCAGATTTAGACACACCTATTCAGCAACAAGGTGGTCTTTACCAGAAAGTTAGCATTGGTGAAGATTGTTGGATTGGCAATACTGCTGTCATAATGGCTAATGTAGGCAATAAGGCTATAATAGCGGCAGGTGCTGTTGTCGTAAATGATGTACCTGATTACGCTATTGTCGCCGGAAATCCGGCTAAAATATTAAAATTTCGAAAAACGCAATGACAATAATGTTTAAGCAAACGTCAATAAAAATTATCGCTAGAATCACCCTAGGTTTTGGTATTGCATTCGTTTTAGTAATGGTCTTTTTTCTTATATTTGATGACTTTCAAAGAAAAAGTCTTATTAAGTTAAGTTTCCCCAAAGCAATCATAAATCCAAACATTTCCTTAATTAAAGATGCAGGTAGAATTAATATTCCTGATAGTTTTAATCATATATATATATCTTCCGAAGAAGAGTTCCTTAGTCAACTAAGTAACATAAATAGAGATCAAACTCAAAAAAAAGGCAATGCTTTTGTTTTTAATGATGGTAGTTATACCTTTACTAATACCGTTGTTATTAATTCGCCTAATACTATTATCACTTCATTTTCTGGAAATCCTAAAAAAGTAATCATAAATGGCAATGGTATGATTAAAAGAACAAGAGTAGAGAATATATTTGAAGTGCATGCAAATGGCTTCATTTTAGACAGTGTAACATTACAAGAAGCCGGGAATCACTTAATCCAAATAAGAGGAGAGAAAGGCGCTAATTTCCCTATAATAAGAAACTGTATTTTACAGAACTCCTACGAACAATTAATTAAAGTAACCTATGACAAAAAAAGGGATATGACTTCAAAATCTGGTTTCATAGAAAACTGTACTTTACAATATACAGCAGGAATTGGACCGAATTTTTATATCGGAGGAATAGATGCACATGGTATTCAAAACTGGGTTATTAAAAACAATTTATTTAAATATATAGCGAGCCCAGCAGATAAAGTCGCAGAGCATGCTATTCACCTTTGGAAAGACTCAATTAATAACTCGGTTCAAGGTAATATAATAATTGATTCAGATAGGGGAATTGGCTTTGGTTTAGGTAGAGATAAAAATAAAGATTTTTCAAATTATGGTGGCGTAATCAAAGATAACTATATTTACCACTCGAACAATAAAAACCAATATTCTGACACAGGAATTTCCCTTGAAAGCAGCCCATACACATTAATAAAAGCAAATTATATATTCTTAGAGCATGATTACCCTAGATCAATAGAGTACCGATTCGCCAAAACATTTGATGCAAAAATTATTAGTAATTTTACTAACAAATCTATTCAAGGAATGAACGGAGGTAATGCCGTAATGCATTCAAATAAAACAAACCTTAATAAAATTGATTTCTTATATTTACTTAACGAGAAAATGAAGAATATTATAAAATAGCTATTGATGATGGGTGCTGGATTGGCAATACAGGGGTGATCATGGCAAGCGTAGGCGATAAAACCATTGTTCCTTTAGTCTCTTTCGTTGTATCCGAAATACCTAAATATGCAATTGCGGTAAGTAAGCCAGCAAAATTTTAAATTTTCGTAAATCATAAAGTTGTAAGAGACTCTCTGAAAAAAGAATGATTGCCTCTTACTTGTTAAGTATTAAATGGGCGTTTTTGAAAAGTATTTTAGAGCACTATTACCAAGATTGGTGATTTTTATAAAAATTTAAAGGTTTTCTTAAACCTCACTCAAACTTAGGTTATCTGTTTTTCAAGGACCCAAACATTTATAAATTGACTAATCTGGGCACTTAAGTTAAAAATAATAACAATTCTATGCGTGAAATTAAGGCGCTCACTATAGAGATGAAATCGAATTTTTCATTAATCAAAATATGTAACAGATTTTTTAAATTTTAGTGAAAAGTAAAGCTAGACTATTTATTAAACCAACGTTGAATTCCTTTGCATGACATAACACGGATTATAAAAACAAAATGTTTGAATTAGAAGTTGATAACGCAAAAAAAAGTATAGTTTTTCTCCCTAAAAATATCTTACGTGAATTTGAAAAACACACTGTCAATCATAGTAACATTTCTGGCGCTGTACTTACTCAGTGGGAAGAGCATTGTACAGAATGTGCTGCGCCATCTTGCTACAATACATGTGAATTATACGAATCAAGACCCGATGGACGGTGCCGTAGATTTAAAGATGGCATAGAGTTGTATCATAATAAGAGAAATGATTTAGAGTCAATTGTCCGAATTGAATTTAAGAAATGGGCATCATTATTAACACAAACAAATCAAAATTCAATTCCACTAAATACAATCATTCCTACCGAAAAAAAGGCAAGAAAATTAGAATTGTTGTCTTCTTTTTCACCACTCAATTCTTTAACCGTATTGGGTAGAAAAGGACTCCCAATACGGTTAATTAGAAGAATGAAAACATCACTTAAAAATAATGAATCAACAAAAACTAAACCTTATCAATTGAGTGATTATTTTATTTTTGAATTGATTAACGATGAAAAATTTTCATTTTCTATAACATTATCAAACCGCGCTTTAAGTGGGAATAAAAACCAAACACCTTACCAGAAAAAGCTTGACGTATTGCCCGGTTACAATAAATTTAAGATTCAAACCTCAGAAATGGCTCCATTTATCAATTTAGGTGAAGAAAATCATGTGACTTTGACACCTAACATTGATAATTGCAGTAAAGATACCGTAGTTGTTTATATTCGTGATTTCGGTTTTTATTCAGAATTATCCGCATGTAAACCAGTAAAAGTACTTGTATGGGACTTAGATAATACGTTATGGGATGGCATTTTAGTTGAAGATGAAGTCGAAAATGTTTTCTTGAAAAAAAGTATTATCAAAGTATTGAAAACTTTAGATCAACGTGGGATTGTATGCTCTATTGCTAGTAAAAATGACTATGACAACGCATGGAAAAAATTAACAGACTTGGGGATATCTCAGTACTTTTTGTTTCCACAGATCAACTGGGGGCCAAAGAGTCAGTCTATTAAGCAGATTGCGACTGATTTCAATGTAAATATTGATACCATTGCATTTATCGATGATTCAGAATTCGAACGTAAAGAAGTTTCAGATTCTTGTTCACAGTTAAGAATTTATCATGATGCACAATATTTGGAGATTTTGGAAAAAGATGAGTTTAATCCTGAATTATCATCTGAATCATCCAGACGTAGAGAGTTCTATACTAATCAAAAAGCTAGAAAAAACGCTGTGTCCGATTTTCCAGGCGATTATATGGCATTTTTAAAGCAATGCGACATGCATGTACATATGATAACTAATCTATTGCCTCACATTGATAGGGTTCATGAGTTAAGCCAACGAACAAATCAAATGAACTTCTCTACTATGCGATATACTAAAGAAGAAATAAGATCGTTTATTACTAACCCTGAAAAATTTTCATTTGCAATGCAAGCAAAAGATAATTTTGGTGATTATGGAATCGTAGGTTTTGCAGTATTTGACATCAAAAAAAGCTTATTAGAAGACTTAATGTTCAGTTGTCGAGTGCAATCGAAAAAAGTAGAGCATGAAGTATTATTGTGGCTTATTAGGAAAGCCAAAATTGACTTTTCCATTAAAAAGATTCTAGCTTCTTATAAACCTACGGAGAAAAATACGCAATCAGGTAAAGTATTTGATGATTTACACTTCTCAACAATATCATACAAATCTGGTATTAAAACACTTGAGTACCCAATAGACCAAAGTGATGCACCATTAGGCGTACTTACTATTACAACTGAAGATAAAATTGGCCCCTCTAATGAAAAATAAGTTAAAATGTTTATTATTAGAAAAAATTATTTTCCCAAAAGGGTTTTCGATACAATTAAACCAGGCGATTGTAAGTTTTACTTTTGATGATATCCCATATTCATCAATCAGTAATGGCGCTAAAATTTTAGAAAAATTTGGTCACAGGGGAACTTTTTATATTTCAACAAGTGCCATGAATAAATCTTATTTAGGAGAAGCTTTTGCGACTGAAAAAGATTTAACAATGTTGCATAAAACCAATCATGATATTCAGTGTCATACTAAGAGCCACACTTCTTTTAATACTATTTCAGCTCAAACAGCTGCGGAAGATTGTGAAGATAATAGGGCAATATTAAAAAATATAGTAAATAAGGAAATTACTCATTTTTCATACCCCTTGGGGCAAACTGGTTTTCTAGCCAAAAGGCATATGCAAAAAAATTATTTGACTTCCCGTTCTACTCAGGCGGGGCTTAATTATGACGCAGTAGATCTGTCTTTCCTCAGAGCAAATGCTATTTATTCAAAAACCTTTAATAAAAAAGATGTTGACCAGTTGATTTCTGACGCAATTAATAACAATGCATGGTTAATCTTCTATACTCATGACATAAAGGCGTCTCCGACGGATTACGGTGCAACAATAGATGAGTTTGAATATGTGGTGGAACAATGCCATAATAGAATTGGTCAAATAGAAACTATTGAACGCGCGTACAAAAAAATCATCAATAACGCCAATCATATAAAGAAGTAGCTTAATACTTCAGATATTTTAACCATTTAATCTCTAAGGTAATATCATGCTTCATAAAACGTTTTATATAATTATTATATTTCTCTGTTTAATGACTTTAGGTTGTGGAGACAGCTCTAAAGACAATATTGAGGTGAAAATTAAAAATGATGTACCATTGAGTCTACCCCCTCCTTTTTTAGCCTTTACTGACTTAATATCTGGTCCTTCTACAGGAATTGCGGATGGCTTAGGTAGTGGTGTTATTGTTACAGCTTGGGGGTTCAATCTTGGTTCAGATCAAGGGGAATCATCTGTTGAATATTGTGATAATAAGAATAACTGCCAATCAGCTGCCCACATTTATTACTGGAAAAATGCTGATGGAAAATTACCAAGTGGTCCAGCAAACTTATATGAATCTCATGGTATGCAGGAAATTAGTTTCTCTATTCCTGAATCAGAAGAAGGTCTCGGGACAATAAAATTAAAAACGAGCAATGGAGAAACATCCATCGCTTTTACTGTTCGTCCAGGGCAGGTTTATCATGTAAAGAATAGTGGCAATGACCAAACAGGTGATGGTTCATTTAACAACCCTTGGTTAACTATAGCCAATGCTGACAAAATCATTAATGCAGGTTCAACTTTATATGTGCACAACATTACCACTGGCGATGAGAATACATCACTGGTAATTTACAATAATAGGTTAGAAGCAATGAGCAATTTGGAGGCTCAATTTTCTTATGTTGCCTACCCAAACACAAGACCAGAAGCTATAGGTGAGCGTGTGTTTTCCACTTACACGGGAAGTAAGAATATGACATCAGGCTTTGTTCTTTCTAAATTTTCAATTTATGCAGCCGAAGCTGATGAAGATGAGAATAATCAACCTGTAAATGTGAGAGCAAATGTATCTTTCGGTATAGAGGGAACTCGTGATGGTAGGGCAATAGGCAACTACATCACTGATGCTCATCCAAGCGATTTAACAGGTGCATGCCCCGATGCGCAGCAAGCTGCAATTACAGCTAGCTCTCAAGGCTCTGACAAAGTATCTAATTTCAAAATATTTGGGAATCATATTGAGAATTATGGTTGCAACGGTACAACTCGTTTTCAACATACAACATACCTAACAATAAGAAGTGCCCAAAATAATGAACAGCTTATTGCTCCTGAAATGGCTTGGAACTATCTACAAGATAATAAAGCATCTTCTGGTTTACATTATTTTGATGAAAATTATAACGGTGAAGAATGTGGGCAATTTACAACCACTGTCAAAATACACGATAATATAGTTATTAACCAATCAGGGCCTGCAATATCATTTGGTGCCAACTGTCCGGTAAATACAACATTTGAGTATTACAATAATATTGCAATTAATGTTGGTCTAAAAGCCGATTTTGATGACATCACAACAAATGGATCTGAAAATAGCGCCGTTACAATCGCCATTGGGCATCCAAATGTCACCGCCAAGTTAAACTTTAATAACAATATATTTTATACATGGAGTGCAGATAATCAACAAGAATATTCAATGGCCTGTATTGGCTTAAGAGCAAGCTATGATAATGCTGTTATCAATTGGGATAGCAATATATGCTATACACAAACCGACTTGTCTTTCATCCGAAGTAATTATCAAGGTGATAGTATGGAAAGTAAATTTTCCGGTGAAAATAACGTCTGGTTTAGTGAAGTAATTTTCCCTTTTAACGCAATTCCACCCGCTTGGGATGTATCTCCTATTCTGATTGATCCAATGATATCGTTTATAGGCTCCAAAATAAAAGTACAAGATAATTCTCCGTTAAAGAGGCAAAGTCAAACTCCTTTATTGAGAGATATTTATGGTCAGTTACGCACTATCCCTTCAACGGTTGGTGCAGTACAATTTATTGAAAATTAATAAGAGAGCAAGCTGCATCCCCCTCGGTCACCCATTAGAAAACTCAGGTCAAGAGGCAAAGCTATATTCCTTGATCTTTTAATCAAGTATTTTTAGCCTACAGGCTGTGAAGGTCTTTACCCAGTCGGACGCGTTACAAAAAGAGCTAGATGATATTATGATACCAATGATTTTGAAAGGGTGTCTGCATAACAAGTAGATTACCAAGTGATAAAAATAACTCTAATCAACCAAATCATTTGAAAACAATAGAAGCGGATTTTTGTTGAATTCTATTAATATATTTTGTAGCCATTCGCAAATAAATCTGCGATTAGGGTTTTCTCCCCATTTGCCTAATCTAAATAATAAATGGTAAACAAATAACATAGGTAACAATGGATTGAATTTTTGGTCTGTGTATTGCAAACAATAAGTTAAATCTTTTGCCAATAAATCTAAGGTTTGAGTTTCGCGTTGAATATAAAATGAAAGTGCCAAAGAAAATATATCTTGCAACGGCATTAAAGTATCACCAAACTCTTCAAAGTCGATAATATACGTCTGTTCTTCTGAAAAAATTAAATTATTTATACAGTAGTCACCATGCTGCCAAGTTCCTTGCACTAGGTACTTTTCGGGTAGTGAATTGACCAATTCTGCACATGCATCAACAACAGCTTGGTCAAACTGTCGAATAGAATGACTTTGTTCAAACTGACGAGTAAATTCAGCAATGACATCAATTGAATTGATCCAATTACTATTTGTTTGTATTTTTTTGTCAAACTCTTTCAATGTGGTTAGAGCACGTTGTTTAATGTCACCCATGCTTATGGAGTTGTCTTTAAGCAACTGAAACCATGGTTTACCTGGTAAACCACTTTCAACAAAATAGTATTCTTGATCTTTCTTAATTTTAGCTAAAGGCGTAGACACAAATGAGGTTAATGTTTGATGAATTTCTTGCCGTAATTCAAAGTCGCCTGACTCTGCATGGTGTACTACATAATCAGGTACAGCATTCTTTGAGAAAGACAAGAACACGGGATTACTGGTTGTTATACATAATAAGTCTTGTTGAGCATCCAGCCCTGCTTCAATCAGCATTGTGTTAATTTGTTGAAATTTATCAGTGTTACCCGTGATTAAAATAAAGCTATCTACCGACGGATGCATTTTACCACATAAAAATAACACCTGTTTAACCAGCCCTTTTACAGATCTATCAATTTTAGGTAGCACATTATCATGGCAATACCTCTCTGCCTTAGCCGCTTGGTTAAAAACTATTAAAGGGTTTTCCACATCAGGATAAACAGACAATACAGCAGAAATATCTACACCCTTCTTTTTTAACTGTGTTATTCGCGTATTAATTGCCGTACGACGGAAAAATAAAAACACGAGTCGTGACCATAACCCCCTAAAACTCGCATTGTTAATAACAACACCATAAATACCCTTTGTGTAACTTTCCGCTTCATCGTTAACAACATTGGAGAATTGAACTAAAGGAATATCCAGTTTTTTACTTAAGGTATCAAATAACATATATAGATCACTTCTAACTATTTTCTAAAAGGTGATAAAAATAATTTTTTATGTTCTGGTTCAAAATGAACAAAAAAGCTATAAACAAAAAAGACAACCAACACAGTAATACTGAAACCAGCTAATTCAACATAATTGGTGATTTGAACGTCGATATATGAAAGTCCTAAATAGAACAGAATCACACTCAGAACCGGATATAAACAAGAGGTGATCATATAGTTTAGATAGTTAGTATTTAACTCTTTACAAGTAAAATAGGGGACGGCAATAACATTAATAATAAGAATTGGAATGGTGGTACCTAGAGCAACACCAATAATTCCCCAGATAGGCCCTAGATACAAACTTAGCCCCAAATTAGCTACGGCTTCAATACTTAATAAAATCGCCAAAATCTTATGTTTACTTAGCCCTTTTAAAATACCGTGAGCAATTAACTGCGCCAAAAAGAAGAAGTAACCGACTAACAAAATTTGTAATACTTGCCCTGAGGGGCCCTTATATTGCTCGCCCATCCACATACCAATAAAGTCACTACCAGCAAAGTACAAAACTAAAAATACGGGCGTACAGAGTAATATGGCATATTTAGTACCTATTTTGTACATTGTAGAATTATTTTCGTTTTTACCCAAGGCATCTTGAGCACTAATAATAGGTAATAACACCGCGATTATTGCCCAGATAAATTGTTCTAAGTATTGCATTAGCATGGTAGGAATTGCATAAAAGGTAACTTGACTTACATCTAAGATCGCTCCGATAACAATCGAGTCAGTGTAGAACACTATTTTCATTGCTATTGAAATAATAAAACCATAAACGCTGTAATTATAAAGCTGCTTAAAGCTTTCTTTATTGATATCTTCAATCGTAAAATGTAAAAACGAGGCAAGCTTTTTTATTGTGAAATACTGTAAAGTGAATTTCGTCGAATTAATAACAAGTTGTAATACAGCAATAGCGAGTAATGAATGCCCTTTCAATAGTAAAATAACAATAATTATGTTTTTAATGATGTTCAGTGTAATGGCAATAATGTTGACTTCTAAAAAGCGACCGACTGCTTTTAATGACCCCAAAAAAACACTAAAAATCAAATTCAAGGCTAAGTCGATACCTACTATTAAAAACACAAAGTATAAATAACGCTGATCAAATTGGGTTATTTCAAATATATCTTTAAAATACACAGCAAAAATAGCACAAAAAATCACAACTACGAGCGCTATTATTGAGAAAAAGGCAAATGATGTGCTGAATATTTTATTTGCACTATTGTAATCATTTAGCGCTTTATATTTAGAAATAAATCTTACAATTGCCCCATTTACGCCAAAATCTAATATGGTGAAATAACTAGTTAATGAAACAATTAACACCCATATCCCATAGGTTTCATTACCTAATTGGTTAACCAGTATTGGGCTAACAATAAAGGCTACCACGACGCTTATGAATAAATTACTCCAGTTGGAAAATATATTTTTTGCTATTCTATTAATTTTCAAGCCCTCTACTTTTATATCTGATTATTTTTTAGCTTTTTAATACTGTTATTGATTCTCCTCCCAAGTAAGCACCTTAAGATTTGTATATAAGACTTAGTCTGTATTACATTAAACTTTATCGAATTTAAAAACAGTCCTATTGCTGATTTATAATTAGTTTGTGAAAAGCAACGCATACCTAATTTATAATTATATATAGACATTACTTTTCTCCATAATGGTGGATTTAAATTACCATTATGCCCTAAGTGCATGGTTATCAATTTAATTATACAATCGTCCATTAAATTTGATTCTAGCGTTATATTAGAATCGTGTCTTCTATAGCGACATAATGGTTTTGCCACATAATAAACAGGCCCCAGCAATGATAGTTTTAATCTTAAATCAACATTTTCTGATCCTGCTAAGTCAATATTAAAACCTCCAACTTCAATCATTTTCTTTTTAGTAACCATCACACTCCCTCCAGATAGTTCAAAGGAAGATAACCACAACTTATTGTAAATATTTCCTGTCATATACTCACTAGATTCAACAATTTTTAGAATTTTATTTTTGTTATTCACAATATAGTAATCACAGTATACAAAACCAGCATTTGGGTACTGCTTATATAATTTCACTTGTTCTTCTATTTTATTTTTCTCGTATAAATCGTCACTATCCAAGAATGCAATTAAATCACCTGTAGCACTTTCGATGCCTTTATTTCGTGCGGTTGAAGCTCCTGCATTTTTTTGACTCAACGTTTTTATTTTATCAGGGTACTTATTAGCATAATCGTTAGCAATATCAAGAGATGTGTCACTAGAGCCGTCATCAATAATAATAAGTTCAATATTATCGTATGTTTGGTCCAAAGCAGAATTTATAGCTTCTGCCAAATATTTTTGCCTGTTGTAAACAGGCATAATGATCGATACTTTCATTCTACTTCTCACTTATCTTATGGTAAATATTTGAATAGGAATTACTCATTACTTTGTTTGTAAATACCCCAAGAAAACGTTGATAACTGTTTTCGCCAAACTTATTTCGTAACTCTTTATCCCTTACCAGTTCTAACATACTGTCTGTGAATGGCTGTAGTTCTCTGTTAGGTGTAACAAATCCATTATAATAATGTTGTATCACTTCAGGATTTCCACCTGCATTGGTTACCACACAAGGCTTACCCAATGACATAGCTTCAAGTAATGTCATTGATGTACCTTCACTTAATGACGACAATAAAAAAACATCCATCAAAGACATATAGTTAACCGGTTGAGTAATATAACCAGTAAAAATAACCGAGTCTTTAATATTGAGTTTTTTAGTTAGCAGCTCTAACTTCTCACGTTCCTCACCGTCACCTACAATAAATAACTTACAATTTGAATTTTGAAGAAGTACTTGATGAAAGGCATTAATAAGTAATGTTTGATTTTTGATCGGATCCAACCGTGCAACGGTGCCAAATACGACAGTGTTTTGATTAATGTTGTACTGTTCATGTAATGCAGAAACCGCTTCAAGTTGTGGTTTTTGCGGAGCAATGCCATTGTAAACAACAGCTATTCTTTTTGATTTTAAATATTCAAATTCCACTAACGCCTGCTTTGTTGCTTCAGAAATAGCGGTGATATAGGAGGTAAAATAAGACAATAACGGATTAATCAATCTTCGTTTCCAACTGCCTGAATCTGGATAAAAACGTCCATGCTCAGTAAATATTACTTTAACATTCAAAAATAAACTGGCAAAAACACCGTATAGCCAAGGGGTGTATTGATGACAGTGTATTACATCAATTTTATTCTTTTTAATGTACTGACGTATTTTTTTAATTAGAACTCGATCAAAGCCATTCTTCCGTTGAAATGAGTCGATTTTAATTCCGCTATTGATTAATAGTTGCCCAAAAGGTCCAATAGGTTGTTCAATACACAATATCGATACTTCAAATTGAGTAGTGTCTGTGGCGTCTATTAAGTTTTTAATAACTTGCTCTGTACCACCAATACGCATGTCAAACGTGACATGTAGTACTTTAATTGGTCTGTGCATCAACGCCTCCTCCTTCTTTTTCAGCAAGCTCCTTATTCACTTGATTTAAATTTGTAACATTAATTAATAATAATAAATACAGCATTTCAGTAATCATTAAGTTAAGAAAAATGGCACAGATAAAAAACCCAATAGTTGATACGAATAGGCCATTACAAACATTAATGTTAAAGGCATTTTTACTTTTTGCTCGAATGTATTTATTGGTTTTATAAAAGTTAACAAAAAACCATAAATAGATTAAACCGGCTAAAACCCCAGACTGTGTGGTGAATTGAATTAATGTATTATGGGCAACCTGTACGCGGCCTTCTATGTATTTCAATCCTGCAGTTTGATATTGTTCAATTCCAACACCTAAAATGGGATAATCTTTTATCATCTCCCAACCCGCTGACCAAGTAACCAACCTTGGATTCAATGGTTTCTCTCTGTCGTCTATTTGGGCAACTTCAACGGTGCTAGTAGCGCGTTCATAGATGGCACCGCCATAATTAACAATAGCGAATAATAATCCTGCCATCACCATATAACCAAATGCTTTTGAATAGCTTTTAAACGCTAAAACTAAAGTTATGATCAATAGGGATATTAATGCCCCTCTTGAACCAATTAAAAATAAAGCATGCCATGCTAATGGGACACATAATAATAAAGTATATTTTGATATCTTATTTTTTATTGCCGAGGCAATAAAATACATCAATGGAATAGAGGTTATAAACAATACGGAGAACACATTTTCGTCTCTATACAAGCCCGGCCCTTTTAATCGGCCATTATCTGTGTATTGCCACATTTCGCCTGTAAAGTACACTTTGTTTGACCAAAGTGTATACACAATACCAGTAAATATTAACATGCCAACAACATACATAAGTTTACGGTTGTCGGTAATTAGTAATGTTGAGATGCAATAGAATAAAATGGTTTTATTAAAAATTGTCAAAGCTTCGGCTGGCGGGATAATTTGACCAACATAAATGCCATAAAATGGCGACATAAAATGAGAAATATTTACTATCAAGCACAAGAAAAGTAGCATTTTTGTCTGTTTATTATTGAGTAAACTAAAATCTACTTTTTTTTGTACAACTGCAACTAAAAGACCAAAAATTGTAGAAACTGCAACAAACATTGCAATACGGCTATCTTGAAATATCCATGGCCAAAAACTTTTAGGAGAGAAAACACCTAAAAAATAATAGGCGATGACACCTATCCAAGGGTTAACAATCGCAGCGATACACGTAACTAACGTAATAAATATTAATAAAATTTCCATTACAATAAATTTGTTTCCATATACTGACACCACCACAACTCAAACATCAACATGCTCCATAATACAGTTGAGTTGTCTTTATTTTTTGATACATGTTCAGACCATAATTTATTAATTTCTGTTTCTTTAAATATTTGAATTATCCCCCGCGGATTTTTTACTAATTTGTCTTCAGCAATGTCTTTCAATTCATTACGCAACCAATACGCTAATGGCACAGAGAACCCCATTTTTTTACGATATAAAATGTTATCAGGTAAATACTTTTTAAATGCTTCTTTAAGTAAGTATTTTTTTTCACCTTTATTAAATTTGAATTTTGACGGCACTGTTGCGGCAAACTCAATTAATTTATAATCTAAAATAGGTGCGCGCACTTCTAACGAATTTGCCATGCTCATCCGGTCAACTTTTACCAAAATCCCACCCGGTAAATAGGTTTTCATGTCGGTATAAAGTATTTTCGATAAGTGGTCTTGCCCATCGGCTTCATTATATTTAGCTATCGTTTGTGTTGATGGGTGATAGCTTCCTAACTGTGCTTTTGTTTGCTCCGTCGCCAGTGTTAACCATGTCTGGTCAGTGATCATTGAGTTGGTAATATAAAAGCCCATTGCGGGGTCAACACTTAAACTTGTTAACAATGACTTCGCTTTTTTAAATGGCGTTGAATTCACTTTCCCTGCGGCGTTAGCCAAACTAGGAAATATTTTTTTTCTTACCCATGTTGGAAATTTGTTACGTAATTGATTCTCAACATCATCAACTGAATATTTTGAATATCCTGCGAACACTTCATCACCACCATCACCCGCTATAGCGACGGTTACTTTCTCACGAGCTAATTTAGACACGAAGTAAGTTGGTACTAAGGATGGATCGGCAAAGGGTTCATCAAAAAATGAAACAATATGTTGTAATGAGTCTGCTACATTATCATGCACTGTTAATTCATGATGATTAGTTTTATATTGTTCGGCAACTTGCTTAGCAAATTCTGTTTCATTAAACTTTTCTTCATCAAAACCAATTGAACAAGTAGTAATGGCTCCGCCATTGGTTTTCTCTGCGTGTTCTGCCATTAATGCCACAATACCGCTAGAGTCAACACCACCACTTAAAAAGGCTCCTAAAGGCACATCTGACATCATACGTTTAGCAGTACAGCTACTAGCTAGCTGTTGCAATTCAGTAATTAACTCCGACTCTGAATGAGTTGTTTGATTAGCAAACGATATATCCCAGTATTGCTTTTTTTGCAATCCATTTCGGTTTACTAATAAATAATGACCTGGTTCAAGTTTGTGAATGCCTTGAAAAATAGTTTTAGGATCGGGAATATACTGATATGCAAAAAAGTCATGCACTGCGTCTAATCGAATATTTTTAGGTATAGACGGTAACGCCAACATAGCCTTTAATTCAGAAGCAAATACAATGTCGTTATTGAAAAAACTATAATAGAGTGGTTTTTTTCCAATTCGATCACGGGCAACAAACAGCTCTTTTTTTGTATTGTCCCAGATAGCAAACGCAAACATACCATTAATTTTGTCTAATAACTTAATACCCATCGATTGGTATAAGGCCAATATTACTTCGGTATCTGTATCCGTTTTAAAGTCAACACCTTGTTGTTTTAATTCTTCTCGTAACTCTACAAAGTTATAGATTTCACCATTAAAGGAGATAACAATTTGTTCATCGACGGATTTCATCGGTTGAATGCCAGCGTCAGACAAGTCAATAATAGCTAAACGCCTATGGCATAAACCAACATGCTCAGTTAGATATTCACTGCCTGCATCTGGGCCTCTATGAAAAATAGCTTCACCCATTTTTTTAAGCGTATCAAGTGAGCCTTGTTGGTGATGAAATTGAGTAAAACCTGCTATGCCACACATGATGTTCGCTTCCTTAACCTATACATAAAATCTTTTATTTAGCCTTGAAATGATTTTTTATAAACTAATATAACGTCTTAATTTAGGTCCAATACTATTAGCCAATGTTAGTGGTAACTTTTTCCAAATGCTTTCCACTAATGACTTTATTGGACTATTTGAGGCTACGACTTCTAATTGTGAATTAGATTGTAAGTTGTCGTCACGCCACTGTAAAAGAACAGGTTTAGCACCCCATTGTTGTTTAAATCGAAACGTACCTTCATTAAACGTAGATCGGCCAAAATCAAACTCTGTACACCCTTGGTCGGTAACAAATTTTAACAGTGCCCAGTACAACATCATATTGGGAGATAAGCGGTTATATTCTGCTCGGGTAGACGCCCATGGAATGCAGGCTTTATCATTGGAAAGAAGCACGACTCCAGCACCTACAGGTATACCATCTAATTTAACAACCGCAATAATACATTGCTCTTTATATTGCTCACGGATAGATTCAATCCATTTCTTACTATGTACTGGAGAACCTAATCTGAGCATGTTTTCACTAAATACTGCATAAAATTCATCAATAAACTGTTGGTTAGTCCCTAGCTCATACCTCAAACCGTTTTTTTCTGCTTTACGAATTTGACTACGCAATTTAGATTTAAAACCCGAGAACAACTCGTCACTTGTTGCAGGCAAAGGTAAAAGCATACTGACTTTTTTTCCCTCAAACTGAGCATTATCGTTTATTCCAGAACGTTCACGATATTCAATAGATTTAGATTTTAGTTTCACCTTCAATTCAGTTGCTTTAGACTCTAAAGCAACTTGTATTTCGTTATCGTCAGCTAAACACCCACCAACATCACAAAATGGCAATGAACACAACAAGTTCCCTTTAAATGGAATGCGAATATTCACCAGCGGTAAAACACCTACAATCTGTGAGTTTTGTTTTGCCACTAAATAATAAACTTTATGCTCATAAGCAGTTTCAATTGCCGCTAACCAAGCAAAAAGGTGATAAGGGCTATGTCCTACATGATGTTGAATGTATTGATCCCATAATATCGCCTCATCACTGTCGATTGCTTGAATAGTTAACTGAGAATTTATCATTATTGACTAACCTGAGACTGAGTTAATATTTTTTTAGCTTCACTAATAGTGCAAAACGTAACGGTTGCATGTTCCTGTAAGTAACTAATGGTCTGTTTCATATTGCCCAGTATTTGCTGACGATCATAAGCATGATTCTTATAAGGCAAATCAATCAAACTTGAACTATGAAAATTCATATGAATAACCTGTGTTTTTTTCCTGAGTAAAACTTTAATCAAAGTTTTCATATCTGCTAACGACGTTAATTCTGGACTTAAATATAGTTTTCTTAATAACTTTAATTGCCATGCGATACCAGAAAGTCGTATGAACGCAAGTAGTGGATGGCTTAATGTGTTGTGTATCTTATTGCACATCATAAAATTAGAATGATTAAACCCTACTGAAACAGGGATTTCAAATATATCGGCTATTTGTTCACTACTTCTAGCTTTTAAGGGATCTGTTATGTCTAACCAATAAGGTTTTTCAGGTGCACCATTACAATTAAAATAATCATTTTTATAGAAAGGGTAAACACTTGAATCAACTGTAATACCATATTTAGCTAATAAAGTCACAACCGCACTGTTAATTCCCCAACGTCCTGTACGGAATGACTTAATACTTATATCAAAGGTTGTCTTTAGTAAATCAAGTAAACTAACTAACTTTTTTTCAACTAAATCTATCGGTAAGTTGACAACATGCGATTCAAATTCACCATTTTCTGCTGTAATAGGTGGATTACACCAAGGGTGTAAATGTGCACCAATTTCACAATTCCCAGCCTTAGATAACATGTTAAGGATTCTTGCACTTTGATCATTATGAACCACTGGATAATCAACAAAATATGTCGGTTTAATACCTAAATTGTCACATTCAATTTGAAACGCTTGTAATCCATTGATATTATTTACTTGTATATTATGTTGTGGAAAAGCGGTTTTCCAATCCCACTCTTCTTCAGTGTCGACAGACAAAACAAACAAGACCTGCGGTTTCACATGACTTCTCATATGTTTAACCTTTGACCAGATCTTGAAATATATCAGTATATTCACTGGCCATTCGTTTACCTGAATAGTTCGCGTTTACAAACTCACAAGCCGCATTCGATAATAGATCCGCCTTTTCTTGATTAAAAAGTAATACTTCCCAATAACTGGATAACAGTTCTTTTTCACCATAAGGGGCAAGTAAGCCAGTTTTTTCGTGCTCAATTAATTGATCAATTCCAGCAATGTCATATGCGGCAACAGGAATTCCCATCGCTGTTGCTTCCATTAAGCAACGAGGTATCCCTTCTAAGCTCGACGTCATCACAAATAAATCAAAACTTTGTAGTAACTCTAAACGGTCATCTCTAAACCCTAAAAATTCAATGCGATCTTTATAAGATAGCGATTGTGCATACTTTTCAAGTTCAGCTCTAGATTCACCATCACCAAGTAAACTCAAGGTAATATTTGGGTATTTACCTGCCAATGATTCAAATATATCTAAAATGTCTTTAATATTTTTACGGCTAATCATCTGCCCTACAAAGCCGATTCTTTTATTATCTCCAACTGACTGTAAAGCGTTTACTTTGATTTTTTGTTCTTCAACTTCTGATAAGTCAACACCATTTTGCACGTACTCTAAGCGTTCTTCTTTCACACCGAATCCGCGAACATCATCACAAAGCGCTTTTGAAAGCGGAGCAACGATATCAACAAATCTGAATGACTGGCATCCAAGCCAAATAAAGAACCTTAGCTTAAAGTCAATGCCATTCGAAAAGCCATGTGGCGTTATTACAATCTTGATACCTGCTTTTTTCGCGGCGAGTAGTCCAAGTATATCTGACTTATATCCATGAGTATGAATGATATCAATATCATTGTTTTTTATGACTTCTACTAGCCTATTCACGACCTTAAGATCGAACTTATTACTCATAGGTAATTCAATGACACTGCCGTCAAGTTTATTAAATTCGTGTACTATTTTTAAATCATCATTATTTGATTCAATAGTAACGGCAAGATGGCAATTAATCTTTTGTGGATCCAAATATTTAGCAAGTGCTAATACCCAACGTTCTGCGCCATAAAACCCAGAAGAACAAATAAACTGTAAGACGTTTAGTTTTTTCATTTAACCTTTATTCCCTACTAATTTGGCAACTTTGGCAGAACGTAAACTCAACCATTTTAATTCATTTTTTAATGACAACCGGGATAATTCTTTCATCAATAATACAGAAATTTTTACCCATTTATTTTTTCGAACGGGCGCTGTGTATTCTTTAAAATTCTCAAACTCATTCTGACTAGATGTATATTGATAAAAATGTGCGAAGCCAATATTTTGCATCAATAACGCCAAGATTCTGGTGTATTGATTACTGCTATCATTCTCCAAAGTGTTAACAATATGCTGGTGAAAATAAGCCGCTTTCTCGAGGTACATTTCATTTTTAATGGGTGAATAATAATTCGCCATATAAAAGATTCCTACCTTACGCAAATCTTGTCCAGCCCAGGTAGTATTTGGAAACTCTAACTTTTCTGTTTGCTCTAAATAAGGCAACTCATTTTTTGCCATCCAACTAGCATAATGCAGCATTGCATCACGGGCATAATAAAAGTCATTATCTAACTGACTAACTTGCTCTTTAATCAATAAAAACCGGCCTACTGATTGTAAAAAAACAGTGTAAAACCATGTGGTTTCTATATTATCGAAATTTCTTAAACTAATATCATCATTAGGATGAAAGGTATTGGCAATTATTTTAAAAGCTCTTACTAGATAATCTTGCTTCTGCGTTAGGTCATACGCATCTAATAAAGCAATTATATAATGCCCCGTACCTCTGTCCATAGGGTACTGTTCTAATATATGATCTTTAACACCATGATTACCACTTTGCTTAATCGCAAATAATTTTGCAAGAAAACTATTTGAACCTTCAAAACTAAAGATAATCCAATCAGCTAGCTGCAGCACTGCCTTTTTAGAGTTTTCATTACCCGTTAACAAATAATGGCATTTTAACCCTGTTGTATAGCAATGCTGCCCACCAGGTCCGCCTCCAGAGGTATACCCATCATAAGCTGCTTGATGATTTTTTGAAAAAGTTCGGTGTGTACACGTTGAAGCATCTAAATAATGATCCGTGTGCCAAAAAAGCCCACCGTTATATTCATCTTTATCATTAATAGTATGATAAATATCAATATCAGTAACATGTTTAGCAAGATCATTTGCCAATTCAAAATATTTTGAATTGCCACTTCTTAAATATTGATAGAGAAAACCATAAATAGGATCGTATTGATTATTGTAATGAGAAACAAAGACTTCATCACCTGAATAATTTTCTGTTTCATGATCCGCATATAGGTCGCCAAAATTGCGCCATCCATACTCATCAACAACTTCACGTTTTTCAAAAAAGTTGCTAACTCCATTAATACCTTTCTCAATAAGTGCTGATAATTTATCCTGATTTAAACCCGATTTAAAGGGCTCTATCGCGTTAGTGTATTCAATATACTTCGGCTCTAAAATTATCTTTAGCGGTTTATCAACCCAGTTAAAATTTTGACCCGCTGATTTAAAATCTATCCATACTGTGTGAGATTTTTTTTCTCCTCCTTGCAATTCAAAACGATCCTCAGGGAACAATGCTACGCTTAATGATTCACCTTGCTTCACTATCGCTTTAGGGAAATTTTGCCAAAACTGTTCAATATAAACACTTATTGTATCTTGTGCATTGTTAACACCAAAAGAAGGAGAAATGCGCATTCCTCTGTGATCATCATTATCAGATTTAATCACAAAGCCATTTTTTTCAATAGCAATCTTTCCTTCAGCATTTTTATGAACAGGGCTATTCCAATTCACTCCCCCACTAGAAAGTTGCTTAAGAAATGAATTTTTTCCACACTTTATTTCTTGGTTTGAAACATGATCATAAATATTAACTGTGCCATTGCTATCAACAGGGATATTTAAAGATAAAGATTCAAAGAGAATTGAGTTAACATCACCCAGATCCCATAACCCTCCAGAATGCTGAGCGGCTTGGGGGTTATGCAGAGTAAAGTCTACTTTTATATAAGTTGTATTGGCAAAGAATGTAATTATTGATTCAAATTTAAGTTTACTATTCTTTTTATTGGCATCAACGAAATCTCCGTGAATTGTTACACTTTTTCTATAAACTGAATCACCTAATAGATCATAAAAAACTTTATCTATAACGGCTTTATGCTTTACTTTTGCAGAGTCAAACAGTTGAACATCAAGACATTTGCCTTTAACTCTCTCAAATTCAGCGCTAAATATAGAGAGTGGTTCGTCTTTGACTATTCCTATTAAAAATGTATCTAATCCGGTATTAACTTGAAGTTGCTGATTATTATTTAAGACGTTTAACGTGATTTTGGCTTGGTTCGAAGCGATATTATCACTGGAAAAGCCATCAACTAGTGTCAGTAATAATGTTTCATTGCTTTTAATATTAATAATAAAATCAATTGTTGCCCATTTAATACCGCCATCGTTCCAAAAAGTTAGCGGTGACACCTGACACGGTATAAAGTGGTTATTGTCATCTTGAATTGCTAGTTTAGTATCACTAAATAAAGTATCTTTCGCAAAAGGCAAACCTATGCTTACTGGCTGAGAATCACGGGAAATATTGTCACTCTCTAAAATAGTGAAAGGGACTGAAATCACTGAGCTTTTTCCTTAATGCTATTTTGTATAATACTGGCTTTGGATTTTAACATAGAGACGACTGCTGCCATGTTTTGATTACTTTCAATAGACAATGCAACAATAGACGAGTCTTTTGTTTGACCTAAAACCACCATCATGGTTTGGTATAATTTTAATTTTATTTGGCTTGTGAATATTTTATTCGAGAATTGATACCAATATATAATATATCGGTATTGCCCTGATGGAGAGACAATTTTTATTAATTGAATTTCTTTTTCTTCATTAATGCTAACTTTTGTGCTTTTGACTAATGTCCAACGTTCTGCACTATACAGCTTATTCACTGAAGAAATGAGCTCTCCTTCTCCGTTCGAATACGTTGCTATAAAAAAGTCTATGTTATCTATCTTTACAGATGATTTGATATATCCTTGCTGAATATGTGATGCTTTCGCAAAGCTAGGCCGCCATGTGTTTAATTTTTCTTCTTTTATAACAAAAGGTAGTGTCGTTAAATCAATTAATGGTGGTGCGGCGGATAAAGTAGAATTACCGCCCGTTAGAATAGAGAACCAAACTATTTGAATAGCAAATAAGACAATAATGATAGCTGCTGATGGCATCACCGGTTTATAACTTACTTCTATCCTTTTTTCATCAACAATCTTTTTATGTTTGGTTAGTGCAGCCTTATCCCTGAACTTTTCACCTATCATTATCAATAAGAATAATATAATCGCGTAAAAAACACCGCCATAGATAAGATGATCTGCCCCTACAGCATATTCCATATCAGTTAAATGTGCTGTCAATACAATGCCATACACTCTTAAAGCATTCGCAATAATGGGCACTACTAATGAGATAAAAATAAAGAGTAATTGTTTAGGTAAGGTTCTAAACGATATATAAGCGTATAAATTACCAAAAACAAAAGACGCTACCAAAAAGCTAATTCCTGAACATGCTTCAGCAACTAAAAATCGTCCTTCGGGGATATCTAAATAAAGTCCACTCCTATAAATAGGAACTCCTGTCAATTCTAATAAAGGAACGGCTAAATCAGTAGTGAGCTCTTGTAAATAAGGTATGAACTGCTCACCAACGGGAATAGCAAACAACATAAAATACAAAGGAAAAGCGATAACCTTAGCGGCTTGGTTACCAATGATCAGCCAAATAAGTAGTGGTAACGAGATAAAAGTGGCGATGTGCATAAATAAACGAATATCACCAACAAGCCCGAAAGTATAAAGAATTAAAGCTCCAACTAGAGGGAGGAATAGCCAATAATTAGCGACAAAAGGCTGTTGAACAAGTTGAGCTTTTTTTTGATAAATAAGAAAAAAGGCACCAGGAATCACTAAAAAGCAATGATTGAATATTTCAGAAATGATCCAAATATTTATCGCTGTATTTATTCCTTGATTATAGGTGTAAAACCAAGCAATAAATATGACAGCAACAGGTACAGCTTTAACTATGCGAGCAATCATACTTATTTAATTTCACTATCTAAATAAACACTCTTCATAGTATTCCACTGATAATCTTTTAGCAACCGCTCTAACTTACCTTCCATTCTCGACAAATTAATATAATGTCTAAATTTAGATTTTAGTGGTGCTTCCTTAACTCTTGGTTGTTGAGGATCGATTTCCCAAGGATGAAAATAGAAACTATAAGGCTTTTGCTCTTGTTGATGAAATTTATCAATACGATTTTTGGATAACCAATAAGGGTATAACCGAAAGTAACCACCACCGCCAATACCTGTATTAACATCGTTTTTGTGAAGTGTTGGAATTGGAATTTCTATCAATTTTTTATTTTCTGTACTTTCATCACGAATATAGGAAAAACGCGGCCAGCTCGGCACGCCATATAAGTCATGGCTAATAGGGTAAGTACTCGAGCTATATTGAAAATCTAACTTGAGTAATACATCATAAACCCATGTATTGGTATCATTTATTGAGAAGCTTGGGGCGCGATAACCAATAATTTTTTCACCTGATAAATCTTCTAATATCCCTTTACTTTGCTCAACATCAGCAAAGAATTCCTTTTGCGTCATTTCTGTTGCGCGCTGATGGCTGAATCCATGACTCGCTAGTTCATGACCTTGTTCAACAATGGTTTTTATTAAGTTTGGACAACGCTTTGCAACCCAGCCTAACGTAAAAAAAGTACTTTTAACGTTATGTTTTTCAAATAACGCTAGTAATCGGTAGGTATTACGCTCTACTCTAAGCGGCAAGTTATTCCAATCAGATTTATCAATTGTGTTTTCAAAGGCAGAAACGTGGAAGTAATCTTCAACGTCAACTGTCATTGCGTTTATTATTTGACTCATAAATGAAGCCCTTGTCGGACTGAAGTCCAACCTACATTATGAGACATTAAATTAAAAAACATTAACGTCCCTTCCCAAACAATACTATTTCAACCGTTCTTACTAGAATAAGTAAATCCAACATAAAACTACGGTGTTTAATATAGTACAAATCATATTTTAACTTTTCTAATGAATCAGCTTCAGTAGCACCATAAGGGTATTTTAATTGTGCCCAACCAGTTAAACCCGGTTTAACATTATGACGCTCATTATAATAAGGAATATTTTTAATTAAACTTTGAACAAACTCTGGACGTTCAGGCCTTGGGCCAACAAAGCCCATATCACCACGCATTACATTGTAAATTTGTGGTAATTCATCAATACGGTATTTACGTAAAATATTACCAATTTTAGTAATACGGGGATCATTTTTAGATGCCATTTGAGCACCAAGTTTTTCCGCATCTAAACGCATACTTCTAAATTTAAAAATATTAAAGGGTTCGCCATCTAAACCTACACGTTCTTGGGAGTAAAAAACGGGAGCAGTAATGCCTTCGTCTAGCTTAATCAAAATGGCTGTTAGCAGCATTATTGGCCAAGCCAACGTAAACAATACAAAAGCCATTGTTGCATTAAAAATCCAGTCTAGCGTATTGCGAAGATGATTTAGTGAAGCAAAACCGTTAGAGTAAATAACCCAACTAGGGTAAATAAGATTAACCGCTATTTGCCCTGTTTCTCGCTCAATAAAATCTAAAATTTCAGTAATTTCAATACCACGAATCTTACAGGCAAATAGTTCGTTTATAGGTATATTATTACGACGTTCATCACTGGCAACAACTATTTCATCAATTTTGTGTTTTAAAGAATAATTTACTAATGAGCCTTCAAGATCTATTCGAGTTTCCTGTTTAATACCGTCTTCAGCATCACCATTCATTATGATATAGCCATGCACTGAAAAATTTTGCCTGTCAACATCTCTACGCATTCTTCTTTCTATGATTGAGGCTCTATCTCCTGCTCCAAGTACTAAAATAACGCGTTTATTGAAACCAAAGAAATCTATTTGAAAAGTTAAATATCGAAATGAACTCACAACGATAAAGCTTACCAATGATGCTACTGCCAAAACCTCAATAGGCAGTACGTATTGCCCATATATCGGATTTATTATAGTGACAATGAAAAAAGCAACCGCAACACACATTAAAACTCGACGAATAACACCTCGAAAATTAACCCGTAATTTAGAATTATATAAACCCAACGCTAAAGACGTTAATTGATTTAACAAAGCAAAAACTAATGAATAAACAAGTAAGTAATTATCTGGAATTGCAGGAAATTCAATGAATAGAACAAAGCTATTACCATATAACGCCAATGGCAAAGCGCCTAAAAACAAAAGAAACTCCATTAAAATTAATGACTTACTTGAAGCGGATAAGTCGCTAAATTTGGGGCTCGACATATGAGGTTAGATTCCTTGATAAATTATAATTTTGTCGGAATGAATTCCACCCAACAGAGGGTAAAATTGATGTAGATTAAAATTTATTCTACAAAAACAAAGAAATGATTCTAGCAAAAACAAAGCTAAAGTTAACGTTTTATTTACAGTTGGTTAAAATGTGGCATCTGTGAAAAAAATACCATACAATCAATAATTGAATTAAAAATAATTGTTGATGTTAAAGGTATGAACCATGGATAAAAATTTTACCAACTCACTCAAAGTAGTTATGACTTTACTTTTAGTACAAATTATTTCTGCCTGTTCCACTAATAATAATTTACCGACGGCAACTATACACCCTTCTAATACTGTGGATATTAACTCTTATAAATATCTCATAGGGGCTGGAGACGTACTTAATATATTCGTTTGGCGTAACCCTGAAGTTTCAGGCTCATTTGTTGTTCGCCCTGATGGCATGATTACCACGTCACTTGTTGAAGACATTAAAGTAGCCGGTAAAACGCCCACTGAGCTAGCTCGTTCAATAGAAAAAATATTAGCGACCTATTTAAGAGATCCCATTGTTACGGTAACCGTGAATAGTTTTGTTGGCCCATTCAGCGAACAAATTCGCGTTATTGGCGAAGCCGCAGAGCCACAAGCGATTAATTATACGCAACACATGACGTTGTTGGATGTAATGATACAGGTAGGTGGTTTAACAGAGTTTGCTGACGGTAATGATGCTGTTTTAGTTAGAATAGAAGATGGCCAACAAAAACAGTATGAAATTATGATTGATGGGTTATTAAAAGATGGCGATATTAGTGCCAACATTGATATGCTTCCAGGTGATATCATCATCATTCCAGAAGCGTGGTTTTAAGTATTTGTAAGTTAGGGTTTATTCTGACAAAGGGGCAATAAATTACTCCCTACAAGTGATATATTTAATGAAGGTTAAAGTTTAGAATGCAAGAAATATTTAATGATCTAATAGATTATTTAAAAGGAATTTGGATTAAGCGTCGATATATCATTATATCAACTTGGTTAATATGTCCTATTGGTTGGGGTATAGTATCGATGATGCCAGACGTTTATGAGTCTAAAGCACGTGTTTATGCTGATACCCAATCAATTTTAGCCCCCTTATTAAAAGGGTTAACTGTTCAAACAAACACTGATGTTCAAATCAATTTAATGGTTAAAACCCTATTAGGTCGTCCTAACTTAGAGCGTATATTACGAATGACTGATTTAGACATTCAAGCGGATACCTCAAAAGAGTATGAAAAATTAATTGAGCGCCTTAAAGAAGATATAAAAATAGTTAAGGCCCGAGGAAGGGACAATCTATTTACTATTTCTTTTGAGGATGAAAACCCAGAAATGGCTAAAAATGTTGTACAGTCTGCATTAACAGTATTTATTGAAAATACCCTTGGAGAAAATCGTACGGATTCTGACTCTGCACAAAAATTCTTAAAAAGCCAAATTGCAGAATATGAAAATAGACTAGCAAGTGCAGAAGCTCGCCTGACAGATTTCAAGCAAAAATACAGCAATATGCTGCCAGATCAGTATGGTGGCTATTATAACAAGCTCAATATTGCTAAAGAGCAATTACAAATTATTGAATTAAGTTTACTAGAAGCTGAAACTCAGCTTAAATCAGCGAAAGCACAATTAAATACAGTACCGACTGAATCAAGTAATTCTCAAAATAAAATTCAAACCTCTAGTTCAATTAAAACCAGCTATGATGAACGTATTTCTGAATTAGAGCTTGCATTAGATTCTTTACAGCTACGCTATACAGATCAACACCCAGCTGTTGTTGAAGCTAAAAGACGTTTAGCGCACTTAGAGAAACAACGTACTAAAGAAATTGATGATTACTTAAACATAGCTAGCAATGAAGACGGCAGTACCTTATTAACAAGTCAAAACCCTGTTATTCAACAGTTACAAATTCAAGTGAATCAATTTGAAAATCAGGTCGCTTCGATAAAGGTTAGAGTTAACGACTACCGAATTAGAGTAAAAGATCTTGAAAATAAAATTCACATATTACCTGAAATTGAAGCTGAACTTGTTGCACTTAATCGTGGTTATGAAATCACTAAAGGAAAATACGAAGAACTATTAAACCGACAAGAAACGGCTAAATTAGCACAGCAGGCTGATGAAACAACTAATAAAATTCAATTTAAAGTCATTGACCCCCCCAGAGCAGCTACAGAACCAGCAGGGCCTAAACGAATTTTATTCTTCATATTAGTTACTTTTGTTGGCCTTGGGGCTGGTGTGGGCATGTCATTATTATTAAGTCAGTTATCACCGGTAGCCACCTCTACCGCACAGTTATCTAAAGCCACTGGTGTGCCTGTGTTTGGGGTGGTTTCAGCAAATAAAAATTTAGGCCTGCAAAAGTGGCATAGAAAGAAAACAATTATTTTTGTTATCTCAAACCTAGTATTACTCGTTATTCTTATGATGTTTATAAGTTATTTTTTATTTCCTGATGCCATTCAAGCACCATTGAAAAGGATGCTTTAAACTGTGAGTACTATAGAAAAGGCATTGGCCAAACAAAAACAAGCGGCTCAAGACAAGAAAGATGATCTTGAAACAAGAACAACAATAAACTCACAACAATTTAATGATTTGAACACCTCTAAATTTGAATCACCAACTCAGAATCCTAATGCTCAGAATCAAACAGCTAAAAGAGATAAAGAAACAATTATTTTAAACGGTGATCACTTAATTAAAAGAGGATTTATATATAACTATGAAAGTGCTCATCATATTCAGGAAGAATTTAGACACATAAAACGTAAGTTATTGAACAACGCTTTCGGTCCTACTTCAAAAACGTTAAAGAACAGTAATTTAATTATGGTTACTAGTTCTAACCCTAATGAAGGTAAAACATTTGTTTCTATTAATCTAGCGTTAAGTATTGCCCTTGAGCAAGATAAAACCGTATTACTGGTTGATGCAGACGTACTTAGACCAAGTATACATAGAGAGTTTGAATTTGAAAGCAAGCAAGGATTACTTGAGTACTTGCTCGATGAAGTACACTCATTATCTGATGTTATTTATAATACCAATGTACCTAATTTAAAGCTCATTCCAGCAGGCAAACCACATCATTTAACCAATGAATTATTAGCTAGTACAAAAATGGTAACTTTGGCCCAAGAATTAGCACAACGTTACCCTGACCGTATCGTTATTTTTGACTGCCCGCCCATATTAGGGGTAACAGAAACCCCTGTGCTTTCTAGCTTAGTTGGACAAGCCATTGTTGTTGTTGAAGAATCAAAGACAAAATTAGATAATGTAAAAAAAGCAGTTTCACAACTTGATGAAGATATAGCTGTTGGCTTCGTGATGAATAAAACGGTTAGATCCAAAAAGGATGAATATGGCTATTATGGCTATGGCTATGGTAAGAAAAATTAATAACTGCCGCCCTGCCAACTTTATGGCATTGCTATCTTGGTTCGCTATTTCATCTTCGACACTTGCCGGGGAATGGCAGTTTGTTCCTAATTTTGGCATAGAGGAAACGTATACCGACAATGTTGAACTAACCATTAAAGATCCAATCTCTAGTCTTGTTTCTCAAGCTGATATTGGTTTAGATGCTGAGTATCAGTCTCGTTTAGCTAGCTTTTCTTTTTCAGGTGAAAGTAATAATCTTTTTTTCAGTCATGACAGTGATATTAATGACCGTTATTTAACGCTTAATACGCAAGGGCAGTTTTATCTTTGGACTAGTGGCCCCGAATTATTTGCCACGGCAACCGTAGCTAATACCAATAGAAACTCTGCTAATAACGGCCTTGCCGATTTAGTTTCAGGCGATACCGTTCAGTCAGAGAACTATTCCACAGGCCTTCGTTATAATGTTAATAACAGCACTTTTTCTTTACAATCTTCTCTTGCTTATAGTATCAGTAGATTTGAAGATGGTATTGGCGAATATAACGGCGTATCTGCTAGTTTAAATTCGCGTAACAGTAACAATGCACGTATTACTTTTTGGCAGCTTGCGAGTAGTTTTTCAACAAGAAATCAAGACTTTTTAGATGAAACTAGAACGGGAGATCAATATAGAATTGATGCAAGATTAGGATTGATCACCTCATTAAATTTCAACCCTTTTCTTCGTTTTTATGATGAATACTTATCTGGTGATTTTACTAACAGGAGCCAACAAACAACCTCTTCTTGGGGGCCAGGTATCCGTTGGTTAGTATCAGAGCATTTGACCGTTGATCTTTCATATAACTATGTTGCTGATGATACAGTGAGTGATGATTATGTTGCCACTTCAATTCAATGGGAACCTTCAGCAAGAACGTCGTTAACAGCTGGCTATAGCCAACGTTTTTTTGGTAAATCATATAACCTTGATATTAAACACAGAACAAAGCGTTTAACCAACACGGTTACTTATGATGAAAGCTTAGAAGTTTTTGATCGAAACAATTTTGAACAAATAGATGTAGGCATACTCTGGTGCCCTTCAAGTGTAGGTATAGAAAGTATTTCACAATGTTTTGCTCAATCAGCACAACCAGCCAGTAGTGATTTTCAATTAGCGAACTTTTTTTATTTAGCGCCTGTTGAAAGTAACGAGTTTTCACTAAACAAGCGTTTCGCATGGGCTTCAAAATTACAACTTGCCAGAACGTCCTTCGCCTTCAATAGCTCCGCCTCTAGACGTGAGGGTATTGAATCTAAAGTTATAGATGATACCTTAACTGCTGCTTTGAGTATTAACCGGAAAATTAGCGGTAAAAGTAACCTGACCCTTTTAGCAAAGTACGATTATCGTATTTTTGATAAGAACAACCCTGAAGGTAGCAGACAAAAAGATCATTACAGAACAATTTCTGCTACTTATACTAAAGACCTAGCATCTTCGTTATCTGCCTATTTTACCATTCAACTTGTAAATAGAGACTCAAACGTTGAGCAATATACTTATAATGAAGTACGCGCAATAATTAACGTAACAAAAGAATTTTAATATGTATGAAAGTTACTATGGCTTTACAGAAAAACCATTTCAATTAAGCCCAGATCCGCGATTTTTCTTCGCCACTAGCCATCACCAACGGGCACTATCCTATTTACAATACGGTTTAGACCAAGGTGAAGGATTTATTGTGATAACGGGTCCTATCGGTACAGGAAAAACCACCATCGCTCGAAATTTATTATCTTCTATTGGTGATAAAAATATTGTTGCTGCCCAATTAGTCACCACGAAATTATCACCTGATGAATTGCTAGAACTAGTTGCCGCTGAGTTTAAAATCCCCTTAAAGGGAAATAGTAAAGCAGAGGTATTACGTAGCATAGAAACGTTTTTAATTGATCTTCACAAACAAGGAAAACGCGCATTACTGTTGGTTGATGAGGCCCAAAACTTACCTTCTGAAACCGTTGAAGAGTTGCGAATGCTTTCAAATTTTCAACTTGATGACAAACCTCTTATTCAAAGCTTTTTACTTGGACAAGAAGAACTTAAAGATATTATTCAAGCACCTAATATGGAACAATTTAGGCAGCGTATTATCGCTTCAGCTCACTTAAAACCCTTAAGTGTAGAAGAAGTTGAAAGCTATATTAATCATCGCCTACAACAAGTGGGATATGAAAAAGAATGTTTGTTCTCAGATGCGGCATTTGAAGCTATACACGAGAAAACGTTGGGTGTGCCTCGTAAAATCAATATTTTTGTTGATCGTTTATTATTATTTGGCTTTTTAGAAGAATTAACTCACTTTGGCATTGATGACATTAATAATGTTGCCCAAGAAATGTCTATTGAATTAACCGGCTCGTTAAGTTCACAAGTGCTGCAGAATAATCAACCCAATAGCCAAGCAGTTAACCAACAAGTCGTGGTTAATTCCAGTGAAAATGTTGAAAACATTAGAGAAGTGCTGAGAGAAGTTGAAGAAATATTAGAGACTAATATTAAACAAAAAATAAAAATGGCACGTTATATTGATAAACTGCTTAAACAGAAAAATCGTCAATATGCGCAAGAACAAGAACAACAAGAGAAATTGTCAGACTGAAGTCTAACCTACAAAATTTATAACCCCTGTAGGGGTAATTCATTGCCCCTCATTTTATCCACTGTTTCAATAATACCTCTGCTTCAACTCTTTTTTCATAATCTGAATTTACTACATCAACCATTAATTTAATTGCTTCTTTATCTCGGTTAAGTGCCTTCAATGTCAAAGCGAGGTGGTACCTTACTTCTGGATTAGAGTAATTAATTGCTAACGCTTTTCTAAATAGCGGTAGTGCTTTTTCATATTTTTTAGTTTTATAGAAAATCCAACCAAGTGTGTCTAACGAATCAGGATGATCATTGAAAATATATATTGATTTTTCTGCTAATGATTGAGCTCTTTCAAGATCATTTAAATTTAACGCAATAAAGCTCGCATTATTCAAAAGTGCTGCTTGCTCAGGATAAACTGATAATAGTTGTTTATAAACTTTATCAGCTGCAGTCCACTCCTTATTGTTCATATGAATTTCAGCTAATGCCATGCCCAGTAGCATACTATCAGGGTTTTTATTTAGCTGATCTGATAATAAGTTACTTGCATCTTCATTTCGGTTTGTTGCTTGATACACTAAACTCAATCCAACAATACTTTTATCTGTACCACCTTTGACCAGAAGTTTTTTATAATAGGTTTCTGCATTTAAATAATCTTTGAGCTGCAAATAAGAGCGCGCTAATATTTCTGTTAACACATCTGAAAGTTTATTATTACTTTCAAAATCCTTAATAAGCGTTACAGCCGTCGTTGTGTTTTGTTCGATATTATACAGCTGTGACAGACCTATAATGGGCCGTTCATCATGACTACCCCATGCCATTGCTTTTTTAAAAGCACTAATAGCTTCTTCAACTTTAGAGAATCGTTGGTATGCTTTTGCCATTAATAAAAATATATCAGTTTTTTCTCCTCCAAACTTTAGCGCCTCTTTATAGGCGTAAGCAGCAAGATCTACCTTTTTATTTTGAATATGCAACTCTGCTAATATCAAATAGAGGTCAGTTGAGCCTACTCGGTTAAGCAAGTAGGTATTTAATGTTTCAATGGCGAAAAGTAGCTTTTCATCTGCCACATAACTCATTATTAAATTTTTTAAAATTTCTTCATCAGTACCATCAAGTTTGAAAGCTTTTTCTAATAATATTATGCCTTCACTATACCTTTCTAATCTATTGTAAACTTTAGCTAAAGTGATTAGTAATGGGCTATTATTAGGAGAGGCTTTCAAAGCAGCTTTCAATCGGTTAATGGCACTATCAACTTCGTTATCATTTAGTTCAAGCATGGCTAGGCTAACAATAGATTTACTATGTTTAGGGTCTAAACTTATTGCTTTTTCAAACTGAATTTTAGCTTTTTCTTTTTCATTATTTATTTGATATATATAACCTAAATGATGCTGAATATTAGCGTCATTTGTTTTTTCTATCGCCAAATTTTCCGCTACTAAAGTCCCTTTAATAATATCTCCCGATTTAACATAAGCCTCTACTAGTAATAAGCTTACAATAACGGGATCAAAAGTAGATGCAGCTTCAGATAATAGATATTTAATCGCTTTAGTTGGCTCTCCTTTGGCTAAATAACTTTGTGCTAATTGTGTATCAACAATGCCTAAGTTCGGTTTGAGTGCTTTAACTTTTTCAAAGTAAAAATGTGCTTTATCAAATTGTTTTAATTCAAGATAAGTAATGCCTAACATTGATAAGGTTTTGGGATTCTCTTGCTCAAGCAAATTGGCTTTAATTAATAGTGTTTTTGCTTGCACATACTTATTTTGCATCAATTCTGTTGTTGCCGCTAACGTCAGTGCATTAATATTATTTTCATCTACAAATAAATAAGCATCCATATACTGTCTAGATGCATCATAATTTTTTTGATGAAATAATATAATACTAGCTAAATAATAATATGATGGATTTGAACGTAGAACCTCATCTGAAAGGTGCTCTAATACTTCTGCAACTTTATCAATATCTTCAGTTGTATTCGTGTTTCCCTTCCTTATATTAACCATAGCTTTGATGAATTCAGCTTTAGGTTCATTGGGAATTTGCGCTAATATTCGATCGGCATGTTCTTCTGCAAGATCATAGTTGCTTAGTTCTAAATTAATAGCAGAACTAAAAATAAGTGCTTGAATATCATTTTTGTTAATCAATAATGCTTGGTTTATGGCTTCAAGTGCCTTTGGGTTATCCCCTAAGTTTTGCTTAATACTCGCTTTTAAATTCCAAGCTTTAATTGGTGGTATATATTCGGTTAATACTTCATCAACCCATTTTTCAGCTTGGTGATATTTATAGTTATTGATTAATATTCGAGCCATCCCTAATTTTGCATTAATATTGTTAGGGTTAAAATCTAACGATTGCTCATAATTTTGTTGTGATTTTTTTAGCTGCCTAAGCCCTAAATGCGCATCACCTCTTAAAACCAATATATTAGACGTTAAATTATCATTATTGGCTTGTTCTGGTAAAAAATCTAACGTTTGTTGAAACTTACCTTGCTGAATATATGATTCAGCTAATAATTCTTGTAACTTTTTTTGATCTGCACCTAAAGAAATTGCTGTCATTAACTCTATTTCAGCAGCACTAGGGCTTCCATCTGCGATTAACACCTCTGCCATTAAAATATGTGACGCTAGATGATCTGGTGTCTCTTTTATAATATTTTTGATATAAATAAGTGCTTCATTGTACTTATTATCATTAAAAGCACTTCGTGCTTTTTCATAAGTCTTTTCGATTTCAGATGAAAGTACCGCTGTTGAAAAGCATAGAAGCATTAATATAAAAGCTGCTTTCACGTTTTATCCCTAAAATAAATTATTAATCAATGAGTGATTATGTCAAAAAAAGTTGGTAAAATATATTGAAGTTATCACTTTTTATAATACTGTCTGATTACTTTACAACTTTTTTTTATAGGAACATTATCCCACCGAAACCACACCTAACGCACTAAAATAAAATGATAATTTGTTTTGGGTATGATTTTTGCTTATACTGTAATTAAGACTATTTTGACTATGTTGTGTCTAAGAAGGTAATTGATGTCAATGTTTACTGTAAAAAAATTAGCGTTTTTGCTTTTCACTAGCTCTTTATTAGCAAGCAGCTTTGCTAATGCAGGTAAAACTCCTGTTTCAGCCATAATCAAAGAGTTTGCGTTTATTGATTATAGTGTAATTGGTTTCTCACAAGTTTCAGTCAACATTAGTAGTTCAGACGGAAAAAACATTAATGACTGTAGCGGTTATTTTGGCCAAGGAGAGAAGAATTGTGAGATCTCTTATGTACCAAATTATAAGGAAGTAGACAACGGCATTTACCTAAATAAATTTGATCAAAAAGATGTTAAAAACTCTGCAGATTGGAATTTTACTAGTTCAAATTCAAATGGTACATGGACTTACAAAAATACCGGTGAAAAATTCCCTAGCATATACTATTGGGTTGCCAAAGGTGGTAATAGTGGCTTTATATTAAATTGGATTATTTCTGATGAAAAGAAAAGCGTTTGTGGTGATAATGCGAAATTCACTTATAACTGTTTAAATGCAGCTGTTAGCGTAACAACAGGTACTTGGTCAACACCTATGAACGCCAAAAATAGTACTTATAAAACCACACAAGCAGGACTATCCCATATGACATTTTATGGCGCTAAACCTGTACCTGTACCTGAACCTGAAACATTAGCGCTTTTTGCTATAGCTTTATTGGGTATTGCTGTTCGACGTAAAACATCTAGCTAAGTCTTATTTTATGTCACTTCTCAAACTGAAGTCTAATACCAATCAAGCGCCTTGTTCTAGAAAATTTACCCTCATTAAAATTTGAACCATTAATTAATTTGATTGGTATAACCTATAAAATTTTAACTATTTATACTCAACTCATACTTCTCGATAAGAGAGTACAACGTTGGCCTAGTTACGCCTAATAATTCTGATGTTTTTGACATATTTCCCTCAGATAACGCATACGCTTTTTGAATCGCAATCGATTCTGCTTGCTCCCTTACCGTACGTAAGTTTAATGATAATTCATAACTGCTATTGCTAGCATTGTGATCAAAGAATCCTAAGTCAAAAGCGGTTACTTGCACGCCTGTACACATCACCACAGAAGATTTAACTTTGTTTTGTAATTCACGAATATTGCCCGGCCATTTATGGACTTTGATAGCACTAATAGCATCATCAGAGAATGATTTAGCGTTGCTTTTGTATTCTGTTGCATAAAGCTGCAAAAAGTATTGCGCAAGAATTAACACGTCTTCATCGCGGTCACGTAATGGTGGAATATTCAACGTAATTTCACTGACTCGATAAAAGAGATCTTCTCTGAACTGTTTGTTGGCGACCATTTCTTCTAAATTTTGATTGGTTGCACAAACCACTCTAACATTAACGGGAATTTCTTCTCTGCCGCCCAGTCGTTCAATTATTTTTTCTTGTAAAAAACGTAGCAATTTAGCTTGTAAATTAAAAGGCATATCACCTATTTCATCAAGAAATAAAGTGCCTCCTTCTGCACATTCTATTTTTCCTTTAGTGGTTTTATGGGCACCGGTAAATGCACCCTTTTCAAAACCAAACAGTTCACTTTCAAGTAAATTTTCAGGAATCGAAGCACAGTTAATAGCGACAAAGGGTTTGTTGATGCGATCACTGGCAAGATGTATTGCTTTAGCAGCTACTTCCTTACCTGTACCACTTTCACCTAACAAGAGTGCTGTAATATTGGTTGGCGCAATGCGTTTTACCATGGTACGTAAACGTTCAATTGCTTCGCTATTACCAATAATGCCAATGTTGCTGTCCGTAACCGCGCGCATGGTGCGATTTTCGCTTTCAATGTTGGCTAAAGTTAACGCGCGTGAAATAATGACATTAATCACTTCTGCATCAATAGGCTTTTGATAGAAATCATAAGCACCCAAAGCAACGGCCTTTAATGCATTAGTTCTATCTTCATTACCGGTGATAACGATAACTTTGGTGTGTGGCGCTATAGCAAGAATTTCTTCTAGCGCTTTTAACCCCTCACTTGCATTGGCGGCATCTGGCGGCAAGCCTAAATCTAGGGTGACAACTTTCGGCTCATAACGTCTAACTGCCGCAATAGCAGATTCTCTATCGCCAGCGAGTATAGGGCTGTAATCAGACAAACTCCATTTTAGTTGTTTTTGAATTCCTTTATCGTCATCAACAATTAATACTTTTTCCATTACTGCCTTTTCCTAATTATTTATATTGCTGACCAATTTGTCAGAATAAATTCTAACCTACATTTAACCGTATCACTTGTAGGGGGTAATTCATTGCCCCCTTTTGTCAGAATAAATTCTAACCTACACGGGTAAACAAATAATCATTTTTGTTCCTTGCCCTTCAATGCTTTCAACCGTTAAGCTACCAGCTACGCTTTCAAAAAATTGCCTTGCTTCAAAAACGCCAATCCCCATACCAGCATTACCTTTCGTTGTATCAAAAGGTTTGAAAAGCCTAGATTTAATAAAGCTTGTCGACATTCCACAACCGTTATCACTAACAACAATATTGATATGGTCTTGCTGTATGTCTAAGGCTATTTCTACCCAACCATCATCAGGTGTTGCTTCTTGAGCATTTTGAATTAAGTGGTTAATCACTGAGAAAAAACGTTCATCATCTATGGTCGCTAAGCATTTTTCATTATTTTTAATCGTAACCTTTGGCTTTATTACGTTTCGTTGTGCTGTGACTCGCTCAATAATATCACCAAGATCAACGCTTTTACTAGTTGATTGCGCTACTTGCTTATTTCTTAATTGCGTTAAAACTTTCGCTAGCCGCTCTGTCGCTGACTCTACCGTTTCAAATACATCATCAACAAATTCTGGATTATCTCTATGTTGTGTTGCATTAGACGTTATTAGCGCTAATTGCGCTTGAACATTCTTTAAATCGTGCACTAAAAAAGCAGACATTTGATTAAAAGCATCAAATTGTTTAGATTCAGCTAGCTTATCGTTAGCTTCATTCAAAGAGATGAAATTACCTAATTGCTTCGCAATAGCAAAGAGTAAGTCTCTGTCTTCCCAATTAAGTTTATTGTCTTCATCACTATTTGAAAGTATAAAAAAACCATAGAAAGCCTTACTTATAAATATTGGTACCAGAATATTAACACCAACTGCATGCCAAATTTTAGGCTGAATAAATAACCCAGGATATGACAGTGGGTCTTCGTTATATTCATTGATATCAATAATCCAGCCTTGGTTTTTGGTGAAATGTTCAAGTAGAATTAAGTCTTGATTGAACGACTCATCCAACTCAACACCATCGCAATGCTTTACCGAGAATCGATTATTGCCATCCGCTTTTAATAAAACACCACCTGTAGCGCCCACTTTAGACATCATGATTTGCAATGACATTTGACAATAATTTTCAGCGCTAGCCGTTTCTATTTGACCAATAAGCTCTAGCCACTCTTCTCGATATTCATATTTATTAGCAAAAAAATGCTTTGAGATAAAAACTTTTACCTGCCGGCGAACCGTTTCAGTAATAAGCAATACTCCAAGCACAATAGCGCCAAGAATGAAAAATCCAAAGCTAACAAGCTGTCCCCACTCGCCACCAAAATAGTTAATTAAATAACCCGCTACAGCCATTAATAACAAGTACAAACCAGCAATCATTAACATTGAGCTATAAAAAACCACATTGCGCGATACAAATATTCGCACAGTTCCTTCTTTAAAGCGTCGCACGCTTATCAATAATAGCGGAACAGCTAAGGCTGACAAATACCCTCTGATGTACCAGAAGTTAAACTCAATACCGCCAACCATGGTTGCTTGTGCGTAAAGCACAAAGTCAAATACGGCAACACTGCCCAAAGCAATAACCAACGGCGTAATTGATTTTTTTGCTTCAACATTGGCGCTTCGATAAATCTGCTCAAGAAAAACTAAACTGGTCAAGTTGAGTAAAACAAACAGTAAGAACAAATATTCATAAGAAAAATTTAACGTATAGCTAGCGCCCCAACAAACAATAGCTGAGCCAAACCAAAACAGTAGATATTTACCGACGGTTTTATTTTTTAAAATGTCTTTAATATTGCTTTGTTCAATATTAAAACTAAGTATTAATACCGAAAATGCTGCTATTTTGCTGGCATCAGCTAACATTGCCCATTGTAAAGAGAAGCCGATGCTAATCTGTAGCGCACCAATAATATTCGCCACTGCCGCCATCAACGCACTAAACAGCACCAATTTGGCAATGCTCGACTGATTATGAGCGGCAAGAATAAGTAAAGAAAAAAGAATATAGGCGATACTAGCAAAGCTGTAACCCCAAATACCGACAGTGTACATTTCCATAAATTAATTCTTTATTTCCTGATCAAGGTTAGGTTGAGCATTTGAATGCGTCAGCAGCTCTGTTAACACGGGCACTAACAAGAAGCTTGAAACAGCAGAAACACATAGCCCTGAAATAAGCACAACACCGAGTGGTTGCCACAAACCACCACCATACAAGGTTAATGGTATTAATCCGCCAATAGTGGTTAGTGTTGTGAGCAGTATTGGCGTAAAACGAGTTGAGCTTGCCATAAGTACCGATTCTTGTTTAGTTAACCCTTCAGCTAAATTTCTATTGGTGCTGTCAATTAATATAATGGCATTATTCACTACAATACCAAACAAACTAATAAGACCAATAAATGCCATCATAGAAAAAGATAGCCCTGTTAGGTATAAACCAATAACTGAGCCCGCCATAGCAAAAGGAATTGAGCTAAAAATAATCAGCGGCTGTAAAAAAGATTTAAACTGCAATACTAATATAGCAAAAATACCAATGGCCGTTATCAACATAATTTGTGTTAAGCCAGCGAAAGATTCTTGCCTAGATTCTTCTTCTCCTCCTAAGGTGTAATACATGCCCATAGGTAAATTATATTGCTCAATATATTGAACAAATTCTTCTGTAAGCGCGTTAACTGAATACCCTGAAGCCGCATCAGCGGATACTTTTGCCATGCGTAATTTTTGATAATGAAAATAGTCTGTTTGCCCTTTTTGTAACTGAGTTTCGACAACTTGCAGTAAAGGTATTTGTTGCCCCGTTAAACTGGTAACATAGACATCTGTCAACGTATTTATGCTAGCGTTTTTATTACGTACTAGAATGGGATAGTTTTCGCCATTGGTGTCATTAAATCGACCAACATAAGTGCCGGTTAAAACAGACTGCAGCGTATTATCTAGCGCGTTAATATCAATATTTGATAAGCCTGCTTTGTCATAATCAATTTGCAATTTTAACTCGATGTTTGCTACGCCAATGGGGTTATCAATATTAATTGTGCCTTTTGTCGCAGCCATTTTACTTGCTAAATCATTTGCTACCTGTTCTAAGTCGGCTAAAGATTCAGAAATTAAGCGAATAGCAATAGGTTGATCAGTTACAGGCCCTTGGGTGAATTCTTTTACTGTGATTTTGGCTTGTTGCCAACTATCGAACTCATTTCGCAGGGTGTTAACTAATAATTCCATTTCTGTTGGGTTAAACTCTTTTAACACCAACAACACTTGACCATATTTAACAACACCACGTTTAGGAATTTCATTATAATAAATACGTGGGTTAGAGCTCCCTACATTTAAGGCAACTTTATCCACTAGCTTTTGTTTTTCTATAAAGCTAGTCATTTGCTGCATAATGCTATTGGTATAATTCAACGATGAATTAGGCGGTGCTTCAACATCAATCAAAATCATTGGCTTTTCTGCTTTAGGAAATAAGCTCAAGCCCACTTCAGAAAAAAGTGATAACATCGCCAATAAACTTAACATGGCAATGGTAATTACCACCACTTTCAACCTAAACAGTTTTTTCAGCCAAGTCGCGTAACTATTTTCAGCAAAATGATTGATATAATGCTGTAATGTTTTAACTTTCCTTACTTTAGCTGCTTCACTTGTTTTAGCTAAAAGAAATTTACTGGCTAACAACGGAGTAAGTGTCAAAGCGATAAGCAACGACGCCAGCAAAACCAATACCACCGTCACTGGCATAGAGCGAATAAAATCACCAGTATCACTTGATAGCATTAACATAGGTAAGAATGCCAACATGGTGGTAATTGTACCGCTTGCAATGGCCCAACCTACTTTACTCGCGCCCGCGATTGCCGCTTGTGAAAGTGATTCATAATTTTTTCTCTCTCGGTGAATACTTTCCGTGACAACAATGGCGTTATCAACCAGTAATCCCAAAGCAATGATGAGTCCAACAATTGACATTTGTTGTAAACCAAATCCTGCAAAATCTAACCAGCCAATAGCAATAAGAAAAGAAAGCGGAATGGCAATCATCACAACGATGGCTTCTCGCAGCCCTAAAAATAACAGCGATAATATACCGACCAACACAAGACCTTGCCAAAGGTTCTTAAAAAAGCCATTTACGCGGCTTTCAACGCTTTTTGCTTGTTCAAACAATACATCCATTTTTATTGTTGATGGCACTGTTTGTTTAAATGAGATTATTTCTTGTTGAATAGCTTGGGTTAATGAAAAAATGTTGGTATCAATTCGTTGTTCAACCGTTAAAAAAATCACGGGCTTTTTATCAAAATACGCTAAATAACTAGGCTCCTGAGAGCCAAAATTAACCTTGGCAATATCTTTAAGCCGTAAAACAAAGTCATCATTAGAAACAATTATCGTTTCTTCTAATTGTTCAATTTTTTCAAAATTACCACTTGTTTTGACATTAAATCGTCGAGTCTTAGCATCAACAAAACCTGGGGTAATATTTATTGCTCGTCCTTGAAGTACTTGCATTACTTGCGTAGTCGAAACTTTATGGTGCAACAGTAAATCTAAATTAAGATCAACGGCTACAACTTGTTGCGGATAGCCCCAAATGTCTGCTTTTTTTACACTTTCTATTGTTTCCAATCGTTTTTCTAAAAGCTTTGCATAAAACTCCATTTGTTTGTAATCAGCCGGTTCTGTCCACAAAGCAAGTTGAACTATAGCAACTGCAGTAGGGGTGGCTTTTAATACCAGTAAATCTTGTACGCCTGTGGGTAATGAGGGTTTTACTGAGGAAACGGCAAGTTGCACTTTATTGAACGCCAATTCGGGGTCAGAGCCATAATAAAAGGTTACTTCTATGCGAGCTCCATCATTTTTTATTTGCGATTCAATTTTTTTAATATTATCAATGTCTGCAAATTCTTCTTCGAGCGGATCAACAACTAAGGTTTCAATATCGGTTGGCGATGCTCCCGGGTAAATAACCTCTATCAAGGTGACTGGAATATCGAATTGCGGATCTTCACTGCGCGGCATATTAAAATATGACACTATGCCAACAAGCACAAGCAACGCAACAATGGTTAGGGTAAATTGTGCGTTTTTAATCGCTAAACTAGGTAACTTCATTATGCTTACTTTTTAGTAGAAATAAGCGGTAGCTTATTCCACCCCTGAATAATAACATCTAATGCCGCTGAGTTTTCTTGGGCCACTAAATAGAGAAAGTCATTATCTAGTTTATAAATAGTAAAAGCCTGCTGCTCTGGTTTGTTGTTTTTTTCAACCGTAATCAAGGCTTGCCCTTGTTCATTAACCGCATTAAGGGCTTCTATTGGTAAACGATAAACAAAGTCTTGCCCTTGTGCATAAATAAGTATTCGCGCTAACTGTCCAACTATCAAAGACTTAGTGCCGTTACTTTCGTCCAAAGACACTTCAATCGTAAACAAGTGATTTCGACTGTCAGCTATCGCGGGAATTTTACTTATTTTACCATCCACCAATCCCGAATAGGCTAAGTGAACTTTCACCTTTTGATTTAAATGCACTGACGAGATTTCTTCTCCCGTTAACGCAACACTGGCAATAAGGTTATTAGACAATGAGGCAACCTGCAATGCGCTAACTCCCGGAGACTGCAACTCGCCTAAGTCTGTATTTCGTCGGACAACCACGCCATTAAAAGGGGCAAATATTTGCGCTTTCTCTAAGTTATAATAAGCGACTCGATAGCTCGCTCGAGTAGTTTCAACCGCGGTTAGCGCATCATCTAAATCTCGCTGTGAACTTAGGTTCTTTTTCATTAGGGTTTTAATGCGCGCTATATTACGCTTTGCTTGCAACAAGCGTGCATAAGAAGCATTTTTTTCGGCTTCTAATTCTGAGGTATCTAATGCGGCTAGTAATTGTTTCTCCTCAAAAACCCCACCTTCATCAACAGTCAATTGTGTTAAAAAACCAGCTGTTTTAAAGGAAAGATTGACTACTCTGGCAAAATCAACCTTGCCTGTTCGCTGTATTACTTGGGTGTAAGGCTCAGCTTCAATTTGTGTTAATTGGTAACCTTCATGGGCTGCGCCTTGTGCTGTGATTACACAGCAAAAAAACAAAACCAAGCTAATAAGTTTCCTATTAAAAAACATTAATAAACGGCGTTGGGATAAATAAGACAAGTGTATTTTCATCATAATAAAAGCGTAAAATATTCAATAAGGTACTGAAAGTATAACGACTACTTTAGGCATTTTTTTCTACAAAGTACATTACTATTGTTGGCTTATACCGCTTAGATAAAATACTAAACGCTTGAAAAAGTAAATAATCACACTCATCGCTAGACAAATACACTTATAAACTATAGTATTTCCGCGCTTATCTTAAGCCACCCGTAGCTCAGCTGGATAGAGTACACGCCTCCGAAGCGTGTGGTCACAGGTTCAATTCCTGTCGGGTGGGCCATTTCAATAAAAACTCTTCGAACTCTTCACTACCTGAGGTAACAATCTGGTTACGACCATAATCTTTAGCTAAATTAAACTACTTGCAAATTAGCATATTCAACCACTAGCCATTTACTACCAACATCAGCGAAATTAACCTGAATTCTAGATTGCGCACCACTGCCTTCATAATTTAGTACAACACCTTCACCAAATTTAGAATGCTTTACTTGCTGCCCTAATTTAAAACCCGTGTTAGCAAACGTTTCTAAAGTAAAAGTATTAGAGAATTTGCCAACCGCTTTTGGTTTAGTTATTTGGCTTTGCATGCGAATTTCTTCTATACACGCTTCAGGTAATTCACGTAAAAAGCGACTCGCTTTATGAAACTTTTCTTGCCCATAAATACGACGACTTTCTGCATGGCACAAGTATAACTTATTCATTGCTCTTGTCATGCCGACATAGCATAAACGCCGCTCTTCCTCTAAACGCCCTATTTCTTCTACCGATTGTTGCGATGGAAACATGCCTTCTTCGAGACCAGCTATAAACACCAACGGAAATTCTAATCCTTTGGCTGAATGCATTGTCATTAGCTGTACTGCTGCTTCAAATTCGTCGGCTTGTGATTCACCAGACTCTAGCGCGGCATGCGTTAAAAAAGCGGTTAATGGCGTTTGCTCTTCTATAAACTCTTGATCCGATAAGGGCTCACTTTCAAACGTTTGACAAGCCGTGACTAGCTCATTTAAGTTTTCAATACGTTGCTCTGCTCGCTCGCCTTTTTCAGCTTGATACATGGCTTTTAAACCAGAATGTTGCACCACAAAATTGGCTTGCTGATCTAAGTCTAAATCCGTTGTGTCATCTTCTAGTTGATCAATTAATTGAATAAAATGCGTAATCGTTTTAGCACTGCGACCCTTGAGTTGTTCTGCCTGTAACATTTGCTGACACGCTTGCCATAACGTCACTGCTAAGCTTCGTGCTGCATCACGTATTAGCGCCACTGTTTGGTTGCCTATGCCACGCGTAGGCGTGTTAATGATACGTTCAAACGCGGCATCATCATCTCTGTTATTAATGAGTCGCAGATAAGCTAAAGCATCTTTGATTTCTTGACGTTCGAAGAAACGCTGCCCGCCATAAATACGATACGGTAATTGCCTTTGCAATAAGGCTTCTTCCATCAAGCGTGATTGTGCATTCGAGCGATATAAAATGGCAACGTCATCAAGCTTGCCACCCTCATCACGCCATTTTTTGATACAGCCCACAATAAATCGTGCTTCATCAATTTCATTAAAAGCGGTATAAACAGAGATTTTTTCACCCGCTTCATCATCCGTCCACAGCTTTTTACCTAATCGATTGTTATTATTGCTGATTAACTGATTTGCGGCGTTAAGAATGTTAGCCGTTGAGCGATAATTTTGTTCTAAACGAATCGTTTTTGTAGCTTCAAACTCCTTAGTAAAGCGCTCAATATTTTCAATACGCGCACCACGCCAGCCATAAATTGACTGGTCATCATCACCCACAATCATGACTTTCGATTGAGCGCGACCTAGCATCGTTAACCACGCATACTGAATGGCATTAGTATCTTGAAATTCGTCGACTAAAATATGCCCAAAACGTTGTTGGTAGTGAGATAATAACTCAGGGTTATTAAGCCAAAGTTCATGAGCGCGTAATAATAATTCAGCGAAATCAACCAGCCCCGCGCGATCACAGGTTTCTTGGTAAGTTTTATACACTTTAACAAATAATTCTTCACTGGGGTCAAACTGGGCATCAATATGTTGTGGTCTTAATCCTTCATCTTTTTTGCCATTGATATACCAAACAAACTGTTTAGCGGGCCATTTTTTTTCATCTAATTCTAATGTGCGAATAATACGTTTGATCAAACGCAGTTGATCATCACTATCAAGCACTTGAAAGCTTTGCGGTAATTTTGCTTCTTGAAAATGCATTCGCAATAAACGATGTGCTAAACCATGGAAAGTCCCTATCCACATACCATGAGTGTTGCCACCTGTAACCTGCTCAACTCTGGCTCGCATTTCTGCCGCTGCCTTATTGGTGAAGGTTACCGCTAAAATAGCATGTGATGCTGCTTGTTCAACCTGCATCAACCACGCAATACGCTGTACCAATACGCGTGTTTTACCAGAGCCCGCCCCCGCTAACACCAACATATTTTGTTTTGGCGCAGCAACAACTTCACGCTGTTTGTCATTTAAAGAGTCGAGTAATTCTGAAACATCCATAGCGGAAACCTTTTACTTATAGAGGAGCAATAATAAAATCCAAACAGTATAACACTGGCTTTATATACAGTCAGTTAAGTTTTTAAGCTAAAGAATAACTTTATAACTGCTCAAGTTGTTTGAGTGTACTAAGTTCAATATGGGGTAGCATTGTAATAGGCTTACCAACATCATAAAGCGATAACCATGCCGTCTGACAACCGGCAAGCAATGCACCTTGAATATCGGCACGACCACAATCACCCACATGCAGTAATTGTGATGGCTTAATCGCAAGTTGCTGACAAGATAAACTAAACATGTCGCTAGCCGGTTTCTGTCTTAACAACGTGCCATCAGTTTGCCACCCTGCATGATAGATATGCTGAAAATATTGTGAAATACCTAGCGCTTTGGTATCAACATTGCCATTACTAATGGCAATAAGGGGGTATTTTTTACTTAACTTAACCAATAGTTTTTTGCTGGTTTCTGGCACAATAAAATCACTTCGCAGCGCAATAAAATAATCTAATGCTGCTTGTGCCTGTTCCTCAGCAACACGCTCACTTAAACCTAATGAGATAAAGCCAAGATGATAAGTAACTAAGCGCACTTGTACTACATCGTGAGCTAGGTCGGGTTGTTGTACAGTGGCTTGATGGCGAAAATAATACCAAAAACGATGATCTAGCACTTTATGCTGATCAAATGCTAGCCCCTTAAAAACAGTTAAATTGGCAAAGTAGGCAATCATTTTTTTCTCGATTGCCTGCATCACTGGTTTGTTACTGTAGAGGGTGTCATCGAGATCAAAGCTGATTGCTTTGATATTTGATAAACGGCGATAAAATTTCATTTTATGATAACCCTATGTTGGACTTTAACGGTATATGGATATACCTTATTAGACAATGCAGGAGCACATTGTCCTGTCCGACAAAGGGGCAATGAATTACCCCCTACAAATGTTCTACACTGTTTCATGAATAAACACATAAACACATAGAGTTAAATCGCTAAATGCTGTTTCAATAACTTAGCCACTAAACGCTTAAACTGGCTTAATAGCAAAGTATCCATACGTGGATCAAAATGGTTGGCGTCATCACTACTAATGGCTAAAAATCCGAGCTCTTTTTCGTCATAAGCAAGCTTTACTAAAACAACCGAGCCGGTACAGTTTTGAGAGAAAATTAACTGTTGCTCACTTTGTTGTAAGCGGCCAAAATAATAGTCACTATTTTTCAAGCGATTTTGCATTACACCCTGACAATCATTTCTCGACAAACTCTCGTGTTCAATAGTGGCAGAATCGAGTAAATATAATTTAAAAGCGGATAACGACAGCAACTCAGTCGTTGTTTGTGCTAAGCAATCTAATAATTCATTAGCCGATTGACAATCAATCAAACGTAAATATAAGTCGCTATAGAGCATAAATAAGCTTTCATTATGACTAGCGACTGACATTAACTGGGTAATTTCATCTTCTAAAATATGTACTTTTTGTCTTAGCTGTTGCTGCTGTCTTTCCACTAAAGAGACAGTACCTCGGTGTGCATCAGCCAATCTTAATCCAGTCATCAATTCATTGTTACGGTTGAAAAAATCAGGGTTATCTTGTAGGTAAGCACTAACTAACTCATCATTTAGTAGCAGTTCGTCTATATTTGTCATTGTCATTGTTTGTTCGCTTTTCATAAAATTATCTTCTTCACACATATTATTGTCATTATATAGACAGTTGCCCATCAAACACATGTACTGCAGGACCAGACATTTTTACCGGGTGCCCGGGGCCCTTCCAATAAATTCTTAATTTTCCGCCGGGTAACTCAACGGTAACTTGTCTGCTTAATTTATTTTGCATTTGGCCAATCACAACCGCCGCACAAGCACCACTGCCACAGGCGAGAGTTTCCGCAGCGCCTCGTTCATAAACACGCAACTTTATTTGATTAGGGGCAACCACTTCCATAAAACCAACATTGGCATGCTCGGGGAAGCGTTCATGTAATGATAACTCTTTACCTAAACGCTCAACAGGTGCTTCAAGTACATCATCTACCGTGACAACGCAGTGAGGGTTTCCTAGCGAGACAACCCCACAAAGTATCGTTTCAGAGTCACTACGTAAAATATAAGTGCCCTCGGCTTTTTGTGCGGTAAAGGGGATTTTAGCTGGCTCAAATTGTGGTACGGGCATGGTAACGGAAATATTGCCATCTCGTTCAACAAATAAGATCATTTTACCTGAGGCGGTTGAAACACGAATTTTATTTTTATTGCATAAACCTTTCATGCGCACAAACCGCGCAAAACAACGTGCACCATTACCACATTGGCTAACTTCGCTACCATCTGCATTAAAAATTCGATAATGAAAATCTAAGTCAGGATCATAGGGCGGCTCTACAATTAACAATTGATCAAAGCCTACGCCAAAATTTCTATCAGCCAACTTTGCTATTTGCTCATTAGATAAAAAAGCATTTTGAGTGACATTATCCAACACTAAAAAGTCGTTACCTAAGCCATGCATTTTTGAAAAATTAACTAACATTACGGCTGCTTCTTATTTGGTTCTTTAGTGCTCTGTTGAGACGTTTTTGTTATGGTTTTTTGAACTGAATCAGGCGCTTGCGCTTGGTATAAGTCACCTTTTGAACCGCATCCAATTAGGGGTATGCTCATTAAAAAGCATAGGAACAAAAAATAAAAATTTTTAATTAGGTGCATGATTACCAGTTTTTGCCGTGAAAGTCGTTTAAATCAAGCTTTTCAACTTAACTTAACGGGTGTTTATTTTGTCAGATTGCTATTATACTCACATGCTGATTCCCCAAACAACTAAAGAAAGCCAATGAACGATAGCCAATATAACTTAATAACTGAAGATCTGTTACTTGCTGTTGAAGAAGCAATTGAAGATTGTGGGGTTGATATAGACTATGAAGGCGTTGGCGGCTTATTAACACTCACGTTTAAAAACACTACGAAAATCATCATTAATAAGCAAACCCCTTTACATGAAATTTGGGTGGCAACAAAGTTTAATGGCCATCATTTCACCTACTCTGACAGCGAACAAATTTGGACAGATAAACGTGGTGGTGGTGAGTTTTGGCACTTTTTATCAAAGGCAGTTAGTACGCAGGCCGAGACAGAAATAACCCTATCCGCAGAATAATCCATACCCTTGGGAACACGACAAATGACAACAGTAAGAATTGCAACACGCAAAAGCGCCCTAGCCTTATGGCAAGCAGAGTACGTAAAAGCACAATTAGAACACTTTCATCAACACATTACTGTTGAGCTTGTTCCAATGACAACCAAGGGCGATATTATTTTAGATACACCACTGGCAAAAGTTGGTGGTAAAGGGCTTTTCGTTAAAGAGTTAGAAGTCGCCATACTAGAAAACAGAGCAGATATCGCAGTGCATTCAATGAAAGATGTTCCTGTAGATTTCCCCGAAGGCTTAGGCTTAGAAGTTATTTGCCCACGGGAAGATCCCCGAGATGCTTTTGTTTCGAATACCTTCTCAACGCTTAATGATTTACCTCAAGGCGCAATAGTAGGCACTTCAAGCTTACGTCGTCAGTGTCAATTGAAAGCCAAACGCCCTGATCTTGATATTCGTGATTTACGCGGTAACGTCAATACACGCTTAAGAAAACTTGATGAAGGCCAATACGACGCCATTATTTTAGCTGCTGCTGGTTTAATTCGTTTAAAAATGAGTGAACGCATTGCCCAATATATTGAACCTGAAGAAATGCTACCCGCTAATGGTCAGGGTGCGGTTGGTATTGAGTGTCGCATTAATGACGACACGATTAAAGCGTTACTCAAGCCACTTGAATGTAGCATTACCCGAATAAGAGTATTAACAGAGCGCGCGATGAACAAAGCACTTGAAGGTGGTTGTCAGGTGCCTATTGCCAGTTACAGCGTTATCTCAGCAGATGGTAAAGAAGTTCACCTACGTGGCTTGGTTGGCGCAATCGATGGCAGTGAAATAATCGAAAGTGAAATCACTGGCCCAGTAGAGCAAGGTGAAACATTGGGTAATACGTTAGCACAAGAATTACTAAGCCGTGGCGCTGATAGAATATTGAAAGCGGTTTACGCCACAAACAATACTGATGATCAATAAGAACCAGTAACAACCAGCAATGATCCAAAATGACAAATAGAGACAATGCGCTTAACGTGTTAATAACGCGGCCAACAAAAAAAACACAAGCGCTTGCGAAGTCACTTACAGCAATTGGCATAGCTTGTGTCAATCAGCCCTTGTTTGATTATCAACCGTTAGCTGACCATCAAACAAGTAAACGCTTATTAACTAATGACAATATTATTATTTTTGTTAGTGTTGCCGCCGTCGAGTTTGCTAATAAAACTTTTGCTAGGCAACACTGGCGCTATCAACATATTATCGCGGTGGGCAGCGCCACTAAAGAGGCCTTGCAGCAGTTAGAAGTTAACTCTGTTGTTTGTCCAGAACAAGAAAATAGCGAAGGCTTATTAGTCTTGCCCGTACTAAATAAAAACTTTTTTGATGAGCCTATCACTATTGTTCGCGGTGATAGCGGTAGAGAACATTTAGCCGAACAATTAAGTGAGCAAGGCGCAAAGGTTAGTTATTTAGAAAGTTACCAATGTGTATGGCGAACATTTACCGAAGACATAGGTAAGCAATGGTTTAAACAGCAAATAAATTGTATTGTCGTTACTAGTAACGCTATATTAGAAAAACTTGTACAGTTAACGGTTGTTCAACAAGCACAAAACAATGATCAACAGCTAACAGAGTACTGGCGTAACCAATGTTTATGGGTAGTTGCTAGCCAACGTATTGCCGACACAGCAAAACAGTTTGGTTTAACTCACGTTATGATAAGTGAGGGTGCTAGCGAAAATGCGATAACCACCATATTAAAACGACTCAAAAACGATTCGAAAACAAATAAATTACGCGGTAATATTTAACAACTTTAAATTAATATTAGTCTTATATTAGGCTTATATTAGGCTTATATCAGAGAATGGAATGCATTATGACTGAATCAAAAACGCCATTAACCTCAGAACAAATGAGCGAACCAACCACTAAAGTCAGTTCAAGCAACGATGCTATAAAGAAAAACGCTGCCAAAAATAGTGATGCAAAAGAAAGTGATGTAAAAAAATCATCGCCAAGCACTTCACCTAATAAAATGTCTAAATTAGCATTGATTGCTGTGCTTATCGCTATAACTGCCCCCGCTAGCCATTATTATTGGCAACAGCTGCAAAACCAACAGCTAAAACAAACAATAGCGCAATCACTTACCAGTAAAATAAGCGAAGCAAATAACGCCACCTTAAGCCGCTATAAAAATGAAATGCAGCAAGCATTAACGAGTCAGCAGCAATCCTTTGCTAAACAATTACAGCAAATAGCAGAACAAATCAGTCATACTAACCAAACCAAAATCACCACGCTAGTGGCAACCGTTAAACACCTTGAACAACGGTTACAACAGCGTCAACCGAGTGATTGGTTAGTGCATGAAGCGGAGTATTTAATCCGCATAGCTGCACGCACTTTATGGCTAGAGCATGATACTAGTGCGGCTATTGGCTTATTAAAAGATGCTGATGCTCGCTTAACCGAATTAAATGATCCTGCCTTTTTACCTGTACGTGAAACTATTCATCAAGACATTAACGCTTTAGCACTCATGCCAAAATTAGAAACTGATGACGTTATATTAGCCTTAATGACAATGAACAAGCAGGTTGCTCAATTGCCATTGGCCATGGTTGATTTGGGAGCAAAGGAAAATAAGGAAGCGGATGTTAACTTGTCTAATGATATTAATGATTGGCAATCAAATTTAGCTAAAACTTGGCAAAAGTTTTTAAATGACTTTATCAGAGTTCGTCAAAGAACGGGCACCATTGATGCGTTAATATCGCCTGATCAGCAGGAGAATTTAAAACAAAATATAAGCTTAAAAATTCAACTAGCATTATGGGCAGCCAGTGAACGTAAAGGTGAACTTTATCAAAAAGCGTTAGTTGATATTCAGCAATGGCTTAATGAGTTTTTCGATATGGAAAACAACCTTAATCAACATTTTGCAAATGCACTGACTAGCTTGCAAAACAAAAAAGTGACTTATAACTACCCTAGTGAGTTAGGCTCGTTAACAGCCATTAGATCTACACTAAGAAATCAACAAACCCAATCTCCTCTACCTGTTGAAGCAGAAACCAATTCAATTGAAAATAAAGCCGTTGAAAGTAAATCCATTAAAAGTAAATCGCTACAAAAACCTCAAGAAGAAATAAAAGCAGAACTGGAAAATCCAGTTCAACTGCCTGCTCAACCCAGTGACCAATCGAATGACCAAACAAAAAGTGAGGGCAAGCTATGATCCGTTTTATAATCATCATTGCACTCTTTTTTGCGATGTTAGCACTGAGCCCATTATTAATTGATGAAAAAGGTTACATTCTCATTGCTATGGGTGAAACCATTATTGAGTTAACCGTGCTTTCAGCGTCTATATTGTTCATGCTTTTTGCTATCAGTGCTTTTATTATTTACAAAATGTTACGTGGCGGCTTTAAAATTAGCTTTAAAGCTTGGCATACCGTCGCTTTCGCTAGCAGAAGACGTGGCATTGCCAATTTCAATAAAGGCTTAGCGGCTTACATGCTTGAAGATTATAAGGGTGCAGAAGAATTATTTGCCAAAAGTGCCGAGCCTGCTAAGCGTCAGCAAAGTGCCTACTTACTTGCAGCTGCTGCCTCAGCAAAGCAACAGTTAAATGCCAACACCAACCATTATTTAACCTTGTTAGAGCAAGAATCAATTAAGCTTAATAGTTCAGATCTTGCCAGTGTTATTGTAAAAATTAAATTATTAATGAACCAAGCGCGCAGTGAGGCTTATGAAAAAGCCCGCACATTACTTGATGAAAACCACAAACAAATTGGTCATGATACACGTTTATTAGCGCTAGAAATTGATTTGTGTTTAGTTGAAAAACGCTTTGAAGCAACGGTAGGTTGGCTAACCTCTGCCCGTAAAGAAAAAAACATTCCTGATGAAACAATTCAAGCTTGGGAAGAAAAAGCCTATTACGGCGCATTTAACGATATTATTATCGCGCAAGATCAAACAAGTTTGCAAACATACTGGAAAGCGCTTAACCGTAAAGTGAAACAACGCGAAGCCGTTTTATTTGCTTATTGTCAGGTATTAGCCGAACAAAACATCACTGAACCCTTAACAAAATTAATTACCCCTATACTGAAAAACCAGCCCAATACCCGTTTTTTACGGCGTTTACGAACTCTGCCCATTAAACAAAGTGAACCGCTTATCGCTATAGTGCAAAAGCATCTTCATAGTGATAAACACAATGCACAATGGTTAAGTTGTTTAGGGCATTTAGCGATAATGAGTCAGCAATGGTCGATGGCAGAAAAAGCGTTTACAAGCTTAGTAAGGCTTGAAGCTAATCAACAAGCAAAGCAATACGACAAGGAAGATTTACAAGCTTTAGCAAAAGCGCTGACAGCAGAAGGCCAGCACCAAGCAGCAAATGAAGTATGGGTTAAAATCAATACTTTTCCAGTAGCTAAAGACCCAGCCACCCAAAATATGTAATCTCTCAATGGGGCGGTTATTTAACATACCTATTTCTTCTGTTACTACAATTGCGCATCATAGCTACCCCGACTCTTTAACTTAGTGGGACTAAATAAATATACGTTTCGCAACCTCACGAGTAGGGTTCTATAATTATTAAGCATTAAAAAACCGGCCTCAGCCGGTTTTTAAAAATAATTCGATAAACGTTATTTATAAAGTAAGTTTACAACACCATTGTATTTTTCAGTTTGTTCAAAGCATTTTTCTCTAATTGACGTACACGCTCTGCTGAAATGTGATATTTGTTTGCTAAATCTTGTAATGTTGTTTTGTCTTCTGCCAACCAACGCGTTTTAATAATATCTTGGCTACGTTCATCTAATGCGACTAAAGCGGTTGATAAACGACTATTAGCATGATTATCCCAGTTAGCATTTTCTACTTCAACGGCTAAATCAGATTGTTTATCTTCAAGGTACAAGGCCGGAGAGAAGTTACTTGCACTCGCGTTATCATCATCATCAGAAGACAATTCAAATGCTTGGTCATGGCTGCTCATGCGGTTTTCCATTTCCAACACATCTTTGGTGCTTACACCTAATGTTTCTGCAACAGTATTCACTTCATCGTTGCTAAACCAACCTAAACGCTTTTTATTCTTACGTAGGTTAAAAAACAATTTACGTTGCGCTTTAGTGGTCGCTACTTTAACAATACGCCAGTTTTTTAGTACGTACTCATGAATTTCAGCTTTGATCCAATGCACTGCAAATGACACTAAACGCACACCCACTTCAGGGTTAAAGCGCTTAACGGCCTTCATTAAACCTACATTGCCTTCTTGTACTAAATCAGCGTGGGCTAAACCATAACCTGAATAACCTTTAGCGACATGAATAACAAAGCGTAAATGCGACATAATCAGTTTTTGTGCTGCTTTTAAATCATTCTCATTATAAAGGCGAGTTGCGAGATCTTGCTCCTCTTCAGCAGTAAGCATTGGAATGCTATACGCCGATTGCATGTAAGATTCAATACTACCACTTCGTGGTACGGTAAGTTGCATTGTATTACTCATATAAATAACCTCTATTTCTTACTAAAATTCTTACTAAAATATAAAACTTTTCACTCACAATAATAACATAAATCAGGCTTGTTAACTATAAAAGCCTTACGAGCGATTTTTAAAGAAGACAAACATTAGCTTAATAGATAGGGCAAAACAAGGCGATCTTTCAATTTTTTGGTGAAAGAGTTGTTAAATAATGTTACTAGTAATTTTTTTTGTTATGTGACAATAAGATAGCACGTAAAAATAAGATAGCGAGCTTGGAATAAATTTAATAGAATTGGTATTATACTAATTGAATTAATCTGCATTTGGCTCAATAGCGCGTATATGTTTACGTACTGAGATATAACTTCCCGCTAACCCCAAGGTAACAGCCACTGTAATTAACAATAGCGCTTCATTAAACTCCAAACCTTGCAATTGAAAGTTACTTTGATATAAATCGGTTAACTTGCCGATGGCTCCCGTTAAATATTGAGCAAGTAGGCTAACCGCTAGCCAAGATAATAAGCCACCAAAAACACCATACCAAACGCCACTGTATAAGAAGGGTCTTTGAATAAAACTGTCTGTTGCGCCCACAAGTTTCATCACCGCAATAGCATCTTTTTGATTCAAAATAGCGAGGCGAATAGTATTACCCACTATAAGCACCACTGACGTACACAATAACAAGGCAACGCCAATTACTATGTCTTCTATTAATTGTGCTATCGCTTCTAAGCGTGTTAACCACTCTAAATCAAGCTTACCTTGCTCAACTTCACGCTCTTGTTTTAATTTCGCTAACAATTCATTGGCAGCGCTTGCTTGACTAGCATGTTCAGTAGGTGTGACTAAAATGGTGGCGGGTAAAGGATTTTTATCAAGATATTCAAGTGATTGACCAAAACCAGACAATATTTTAAATTCTTTAAGTGCTTGCGTTGCAGAAATATAATGAACATCACTCACTTCAGAATATAACTTGATGCGCTTTACTAAGTTTTGTGCACTTTTGTCGGTAGTGGATAATTTTAAAAACAGGGTGATTTGTGAAGCACTATCCCATTGCTCACTCACTTGTTGCGCATTTTTTACAAACAAATGCAAAGTAGCGGGTAAAGCTAAACTAATACCAAGTACAAACACGGTCATTACCGAGGTAAACGGCGTGCGCCATAAATCACCTAGGCTACCAACGGCTTGCTGTAAGTGACGAATAGGTAAGGTTAATAAACGCCTTAAAAGTGAACTTCGTTGCCTTAAACCACTTGAGTGTAAGTTCCTACTCATAAGCTACGCCTCGTGCTTGTAAGCCCTCAACAATACCATCGTTGATCATAGTGCCTTCTTTTAGTGTTAAGGTGCGATACCTCATTCGAGCAATTAAACCAAGATCATGCGTGGCAATTAACACGGTAACACCCGCCGCATTAAATTCTTCAAAAAGGCTAATGATATCAAGCGATAGTTTAGGGTCTAAATTACCCGTAGGTTCATCGGCAAGCAAAATAGGGGGTTTGTTAACAATAGCGCGGGCAATGCCTACTCTTTGTTGTTCACCGCCAGAAAGCATATGGGGGAAACATTTTAGCTTTGCGCTTAAATGCACTTTATCTAACGCGGTTTCAACCCGTTTTTTAATTTCTCTGTGACTCACCCCTTCAATAATTAAAGGCAAAGCGACATTATCAAAAATAGTACGATCTTTAAGTAGATTATGGCTTTGAAAGATCATGCCAATACCACGGCGTACATAGGGTATTTGTTTATACGCAATGCTAGCAAGTTCGGTATTATTCACTAATATGCTGCCAGAACTTGGTTTCTCCATCATGGAAATTAGCTTTAAGAGTGTACTTTTACCAGCCCCTGAGTGACCTGTTAAAAAGGCCATTTCACCAGCTGCTAGCGTGAAATTAACTTGCTTTAAGGCAAGGAAGCCACCAGGGTATGTTTTGTTAACATTGTGAAAGCTAATCATAATTATTATTTTTTTAAGAACTGTTTTATTAAGAAATATTTTGTTCAGTCTATTACTCTTTAACAAACAAAGCATCAATAAAATCATCACCATTAAACGGGCGAAGATCGTCAATACCTTCACCCATACCTAAATAACGAATAGGGATATTATGCTTATCAGCAATAGCAAAAACGACACCGCCTTTAGCGGTTCCGTCTAATTTAGTGACTGTTAGCCCTGTTAAGCCAACGGCTTCATCAAATAATTTGGTTTGACTTAGCGCATTTTGCCCTGTGCCAGCATCAAGCGTTAACATCACTTCGTGGGGCGCATTGACGTCGAGTTTCTTCATCACTCGAACAACTTTTTTCAACTCTTCCATTAAATGTGCTTTATTTTGCAACCGCCCTGCCGTGTCAGCAATAATAATATCCACTTTACGTGCTTTCGCGGCACTAATAGCATCAAAAATAACGGAAGCACTATCAGCACCAGTATGCTGAGCAATAACAGGAATATTATTACGATCGCCCCATACTTGCAATTGCTCTACCGCGGCAGCTCTAAAAGTATCACCTGCAGCTAACATTACCGATTTACCCTGTGCTTGAAATTGTTTAGCTAGCTTACCAATAGTGGTAGTTTTACCTACGCCATTAACACCCACCATCAACATAACAAAAGGCCCATCACTTTCTGGGATTTCTAGTGGCTGGCTAACCTTTTCAATAATCTTTTTTAACTCTACTTTTAATAATTCATATAATGCTTCAGCATCTTTTAACTGCTTACGGTTAGCACTTTTCGTAAGCGAGTCGATAATTTTCATGGTGGTTTCAACACCCACATCTGCCATCAACAAGTGTGTTTCCAGCTCTTCAAACAAATCATCATCAATTTGTTTGCCTTTAAATAAATCAAATACACCGCCACCTAAGTTATTGCGCGTTTTACTTAAGCCTTGTTTTAGACGGGTAAAAAAACCAAGTTTAGCTTCTTGAGACGGCTCAACTATTTCAGGTGATGTAAGCTGCTCTACTGGCTCTATTTCTTTGGGTGTGAGCAGCTCTGGCAGAATATCTTCAACCTGTGCTTCAACCGTTGCAACAATTTCATTCTCGATTCCTTCACTAATTCCTTCATTAACTGCTTCGCTAGAGGGAGCATCAGCAATGGCTTCTTGCGCTGGTTCAATAGGAGCCTGTTCTTGTGAAGTATACTCTTCTTCAACAACGTGAGTTTTCTCATCCTGACCAAAACCTAGCCAGGAAAACATACCTTTTTTCTTCTTCGCCACTTGATTCGACCTAACAGTATTGATATATCTGAGCGAATTCAACTAAAGGTTTCAGTTCGCTTGAATATCATTATGGTGTAAAATTGCCGCTATATTAGCATTAATAATGATAACTGTCAGTGATATGAATCAAGCTCGAAAACAACAAAATAAAAAGACAACATCAGGCAGTATTCGTATTATTGCAGGCAAGTATAGAGGAAGAAAACTACCGGTGCTAATGGCTGAAGGTTTACGGCCAACCACAGACCGTGTAAAGGAAACTCTGTTTAATTGGTTGATGCCTTACATTCACGGAGCTAATTGCCTAGATTGTTTTGCCGGTGCTGGCAGTTTAGGCTTTGAGGCACTTTCACGTGGTGCTGCAAAGGTTAATTTAATTGAGCTTAATAAAAATGCCGCTAAACAATTGTTGGCTAACAAACAACTGCTTAAATCTACCGATGTGGAGGTATGCAATGCTAATGTATTAGATTTTCTGAAAACTCAAGCATCTATAAAATTTGATCTGGTTTTTATTGACCCTCCATTTAGACAGAACTTGGTTTCACAAACTTGTGAATTATTAGAAAAAGATTGGTTAACTGAGCAGGCGCTAATTTATGTAGAAATGGAAGCAGAAGGTAGTCAGCAATTACCCAACAATTGGCAATTGTTAAAAGAAAAAATTGCTGGGCAAGTCGCTTATCGCTTATTCCAGCGAACAGAAAATCAACGCAGTGAAGATAATCAATAATGATCAAACTTCATAAACTTGATGGTTATATTCAAACTATTTTACTTGCTGAGTATACTGATAAATTATTGCTACTTGATGGTTGTAGCCGAGCTGACGTATCACTAATTAAACACTTTATTAGCGATACATTGCAAAGACCATTAACTGATTTACACTTGGTTGTTGTAACTCATATGCATCCTGATCATGCCGGTGCAGCTCATAAACTAAGGCAAATAACCGGATGCAAAATTGCTAGTGCTAATGTAAAAGGTCAATGGTATAGCGGTTTTGACGGTAAATTAATGCATCTTGCTGACTTGCTCTTAACACGATGGGTAGCAAACAAGAAAAAACAACCTCAGCGTTGGTTATGGTATTCAAGTAAATTATCGCCAGACTATAAACTTAATGATGGTGATCGCTTACCCGGCTTTGACGATTGGCAAGCCATAGCAACTCAAGGTCATACTGACAGAGATTTATCATTACACCATCTGCCCAGCAATAAAGTTTATATTGCCGATTTAATTGTATCGACTAGAAAAGGTTTTATTCCTCCTTTTCCTGTGTTCTACCCTGATCGTTATCGTTGTTCATTAAAGAAAATAGCTAAATTAAAGGCGAAAAGTATCATTCTTGCACATGGCGGTGAAGTTGAATTGTCTGAGCAAGAATTTGAACAAGTTTTAGAAAAAGCACCTACCGTGCCTATGACTCATTGGCGTGTAGTAAAAGCTAAATTAAGGCAAGTATTGAGCAAGTAACGAGTTTCAAAATGATTGTTTTCGCTACTCGCCGCTTGTTTAGGTTGATTTACTGTTTTTTACTGCTTTTTGGTATTAACTAAAATCATTCTATCTCAATACCCAAATTAGAAAGACCTTCTGTCAAGACCATCTCTTTAGCTAGTTGACATGAGCGTTTATTTTCAGCCGCAAACTTTAGAAAATCGAACAGTTCATCTTGTGTTTCTTTCTCCCACACCGCTAAAGGGTGCTCATTTATAGTTGAAGGCTGCACTTCAATTTCGCCTTCATCAGTCAATAACAACTCAACATAATAGCTAACACTATTATAAGATAAACGGCTGACGCTATTAATATCTTCATGGTTTTTATCTGTGCCATTTGATTGGATAAGCTGCAATAAAGACATCATTGCCATACAAACATCAAGGGCAGGAAAAACACCAAAAAAGTCAAAGGCTTGTGGATCAGGCGTTTGTTCTTCTAGTTTAGTTAACTGGGCTTCAATGTTGATTTTGATTTGCTTTTTTTTATCTAACCATTGCCATACTAAGTCAAGTTGATTTCGTATTACTGCATAGTCACCAAATTGGCTGCTTTCACTAAACATTTGATAATTAGGTAGCATGCGTTCTAGTAATGCGCTAGCAAAGGCAATTTGTTGCCAATGGCTTAATTTTGCAAAAGGAAGGTGTATGGCCAAATGGTTTCTCGTTTAAAATAATAGCAAGGGGATCATTATAAACGAGGAGCCAAACCACCTCAAGGTGCGAGCTTTTCTCTCTAGTAAAAATTAATTATTGCTCACTATTTTTAGTTAACTGCTTTTGTGCGTATTCAAACTTTAATCTGTATTCAGTGAGTTTATTTTCTAGCTCATTAATTTGTTCAAGAAACTGTTCTTTTTTATTATTATATTGGCTAATCATCTCACTATTTTCATCACGTAAATACTTAATGGTTTCTCGTACTTGATCGTTATCTTTTTCTTGTTTGTCTCGGTTAGCATTAAACCGATTTAGCACATTTTCCTGCCCTTCTTGTGCTAATTTTACTTGTAATTTAAGTGACTCCACCTCTTTTTGATACAACTTAATATCTGATTGTTCAGTAATTAAATTGTCTGCTAACTCTTGGTTCTTTTTCTCGAACTGAGTGATTTGCTGTTGAGATACTGCTTGCGCTTGTTGTTGCTCGGTGAGTGTTTTTTTCTGCTCATTAGACTCGCTTTGTGCTTGTTGTAACTGCTTATTCATTTGCGCTATTTTTTGTTCAAACTCTTTTTTTGAGTTATCTATTTGACTGTTATATTTCTCTTGGGTTAATTCTGAATCACTCGCAAAAGCCTTCAGCTGCTTATTTAATTCTGTGATCTGCTTTTTTTGTTCAATCAATGTTGATTTTTGAAGTTGATCGGTTTTTTGCCAAGTTGCTGCTGATTTTTGTGATTTTTCTTCATTGTTTTTTCGCTGTTTCTCAACAAAATCTAAACGTTCGAGTGTTTCAGTATAATTAATATTATTTTGTGTTAATTCTACTTGGAACTTCTGCTTATTTGCTTGTTGTTTTGCTAACTCATCATCTAACTGCTGTTTAAGTTGGTTCTTTTCTTGTTCTAATTGAGTAAATTTTTTCACTGAATCAGCATCGTTTGCTTTCAATGACAGTTGGCTTTCTACCTGTTTAGCTGCGAATTTACTTTGTTCATCAGCCAGTTGTGCTTTTAAATGAGTGTTTTTTTCTTCTAATTGCTTAATTTGCTTAATTTGATTAGCGAATTTTTTACTTTCTTCAAACAACTCTTTTTGGCTAGCTTGATAGTTATTTTGTAAGGCGAGGTAAGCAGGATCTTGTTCTACATTGATTTTTTTACTTGCTTCTTTAGGCGTCGTTGCACAAATAAGCTGAGTTAGCTTTTCCTCAATTTGTATATAAACGTCACTTGCTAGGCTTTGTATTTGTTCTTCCACTTCCTTGGAGATCTTATCTTTTTTTGCCATTATTTTTTCACTATCAAATACTCATGCTAATTAAATTAGCACAACAAGGCCTGTATCGAAATAAGCAATTACTTTTATTTAACGTTAAAAACGCAAAAAGGAGCAGAAGCTCCTTTTTATAATCTAAATTATTGATTAAAACTAACTTTCATTCGCCGCTTTTTGACCAACAGGAACAATTTGAACGCCCGTAATATTATCTTCAGAGACGCGATTACGCAATTGCACTAAATGGTTAACTTGCGTTAGTGAGCCTAACATTGAGTAAATTGGTACAAATAAGCCACGTTTATGAAAATCAAGCACTTTATCGTCTGATAAATTTTTGATTTTCTCTTCGTTAATGGTGAATATTCCCACTAATTTCTTTTTCTCACCCGCAGTTAACGCTATATTTAGTTCAAGCTCTTGAAGCAAGTCGTTTTCTTGTAATTCTTTAATGAAACTTTCTGTCATTCTTTCATTGTCATACAAACGACCTAAGGCTTGTTGCACATTAGTAAGCACTTCAGATTCTTTTCCATCATCTTCAAATAAGGCTAAATCTTTGTCTTCGCCAACAAATTCGCTATCAAGATCGATACAGGCCGTTAGTGTATTTTCTTTATCTGGGTCTATACCTAATGAAAATGGAACCATTGAAATGCTTTGCGGCATTGATAAGGCTATCCATTTCTCGTCTTGGAAAAATAAATTCTCGCCCGCTTCTAAACCCAGCATAGCGACACTACGAAAGCGTTCTGAATCAGGATTTTTAACAAAAACTATAGGAAAGCTTGCTGATGCTTGGGCATACTCTGCGGCAGAAACAGGAATTATGTGCTGCCCTGCTACATGTGAAATATTGCGTGTATTAGCAAGTTTTAATTTTTGATGTTGCTCTTTTCTTACTGGAACGATGTTCGCCATGTTTTATTCTCTTGTCTGGTCTGGTGCTCCTATTCTTATACTACTTGAATATAAGGGCACATTTTTATAAAAATGTAATTGAATAAGTGAAATTAATTACAGCGTTCTTTTTCTGTGTAATTAAGTTATGGAGACAGCTGTTTTAGCTTTCAATGCTAAACTTAAAATAATTTATAAAAAATCGACTTATGTATACCCAAACCACCTCAAAATACAGAATTCAGCTGGAAGTGGCTTGGGTATATAAGCAATTTCAAAAAATCTTGTTCAAAACTAAGGAGTAATCTATGATCAAGATAGTTTTCATATTAGTGAGTTTTCTTATTAATGAATTTTATCTTAAGAATATAATGATTGTAAAAATATTTTTTTATTTCATGTTATGGGTGTTTTCAACATCCGTTAGTGCTCAACCTAAAGTTATGGTGCAGCATCAACGCAGTGTTAACAATTTTGCTGAAATACAAATAACCAACCAAACCATTAAAACATTAATTTGTTATGTTGCCATTGACGGCCATAAAATATATTTCCGCTTACAAGCCAACCAACCATCACAATGGTATAAAGCAACAGATACTCGATTCAATTACAGCAATTTTAGCACTTGGTGTGTCTATTTAGATTCACATCCTAAATATATTCACCCTTAACAGGGCGCTCTGTCTATTAAACTATGTGCTTTGACAAATAATCTACCAGTAATCTTATTTTTGGTGACAAATGTCGGTTATGCGGATAAACAGCCCATATTCCTTCATCAGGCTCTCTGTAATTATCTAAAAAGGAAACTAACTCACCACTTTGTAGATATTGCTGAATATAATAATCAGGTAACTGTACTATTCCTAGCCCTTTCAATGCAGCATCTACTAGGCTATACCCGCTGTTATAACGTAGCCTTCCACTTACCCTAATTTTTTTTTCTTTCCCTGCTTCTCTAAAATGCCAATAATCTAACGTACCTAGCAAACAACTGTGTTTATTAAGTTCAGACAAGGAGTGAGGCACACCATATTTATTTAGATAAGTAGGTGATGCACAAGCATAGTTTACTCTTTTGCCTAATTTTTTCGCCATTAGCGTAGAGTCTGCTAATTTTCCTAGGCGAATAGCTAAATCATAACCTTCTTCAACTAAATCAATTTTCTGATTACTTAAGTTTGCATACACTTCAACATCAGCATAATTCTTCATAAAGTCATTTACCAAGGGCATAATTTGTTGCTCACCATAAGTTATGGGTGCGGTGAGTTTAATTTTTCCATGAGGTTTTGATTGTAAGTTAGTAATCGCGCGTTCTGCTTCATCTAAACCATCAAGTACACTGCGACAATGCTGATAAAAAACACGCCCTTCTGCCGTTAATGAGACTTTACGCGTGGTGCGATAAAACAATTTTGTATCAAGGCGCTTTTCTAACGCACTAATTTGACGGCTAACTTGAGCAGTAGAAATTGCCATTTTCTTTGAAGCTTGAGTGAAACTCTCTGTTTCTGCAATATTGACAAATTCGCTAATACCTTCCCACTGCATGATTGTTACCTATGTGTAAAAGTGAATTACAAAATAAGCATATTATCATTTCTGAAGAAACAAATATAATAGACTAGTATCTAAAGAGTGACTTTTAGCAATTAACTAGTGAGAGCCAATATGTCAGATAAATTTATTAAATCAAAAGCCGCCATTGCTTGGGGACCTAATCAAGCTTTGTCTATCGAAGAAATTGATGTGATGCTGCCGCGTAAAGGTGAAGTATTGGTTAAGGTTATTGCATCAGGTGTATGTCATACCGATGCATTTACCTTGTCGGGGGATGATCCAGAAGGAATTTTTCCGGTTATTTTAGGTCACGAAGGTGGTGGTATTGTCGAACAAATAGGCGAAGGTGTTACTAGCGTAAAAGTCGGCGACCATGTTATTCCTTTATACACCCCTGAGTGTGGCGAATGTAAATTTTGTCTATCGGGTAAAACCAATCTTTGTCAAAAAATTCGTGAAACGCAAGGAAAGGGTTTGATGCCTGACGGTACTACCCGTTTTTATAAAGACGGACAGCCAATTTTTCATTATATGGGTTGTTCAACTTTCTCTGAATACACGGTACTACCTGAAATTTCACTCGCTAAAGTCAATAAAGAAGCCCCATTAGAAGAAGTTTGCTTACTAGGTTGTGGCGTTACCACGGGTATGGGCGCCGTAATGAATACGGCAAAGGTTGAAGAAGGCGCAACCGTTGCTATATTTGGTTTGGGCGGTATTGGTTTATCGGCAGTTATCGGTGCAACCATGGCGAAAGCGAGCCGTATTATTGCGATTGATATTAACGAAAGTAAGTTTGAGCTAGCGAAAAAGCTCGGTGCCACTGATTGTATTAATCCAAAAGATTATGACAAGCCGATTCAAGACGTTATTGTTGAATTAACTGATGGCGGCGTTGATTACTCATTTGAGTGTGTTGGTAACGTTAATTTAATGCGCTCAGCCTTAGAATGTTGTCATAAAGGCTGGGGCGAATCTGTCATTATTGGTGTTGCTGGCGCAGGGCAAGAAATTTCAACACGACCATTTCAATTAGTTACCGGGCGAGTATGGCGCGGATCTGCATTTGGTGGCGTAAAAGGCCGTACTGAGTTACCTGATTACGTAGAACGTTATTTGGCAGGTGAATTTAAATTAAGTGACTTTATTACCCATACTATGGCGCTAGAAGACATAAACGAAGCGTTTGAATTGATGCATAAAGGCGAAAGTATTCGCACTGTTATCCATTTTGATAAGTAATTAATAATTAGGAATGACCCAATTTCCTCACAATGCTATTAACACTGTGAAGAAGCCCTAAAGGTAGCGAAATGACCATTGACTATTTAATTGAAAACTCACTTGAAACCTCTCTTGAAAGTATAAGTGTAAACAAATGCTTTGGTGGCTGGAATAAGCAATATAGCCATCAATCCCAAACATTAAATTGTAACATGCGGTTTGCTATTTACTTGCCGCCGCAGGCATCTGTTGGGAAAAAAGTGCCTGTGTTGTACTGGCTTTCAGGCTTAACGTGTACTGATGAAAATTTTATGCAAAAAGCGGGCGCTCAGCGTATTGCTGCCGAGTTAGGTATTGCCATTGTTGCCCCAGATACCAGCCCTAGAGGTGATGAAGTCGCTAATGATGACGGTTATGATTTAGGCCAAGGAGCCGGTTTTTATGTTAATGCGACCCAAACCCCATGGAATCGCCATTATCAAATGTATGATTATGTGGTTAACGAGCTGCCTAAGCTTGTAGAGTCCACTTTTCCGGTCTCCAAAAAGCGTGCCATTAGCGGTCATTCTATGGGAGGACATGGCGCATTGACTATTGCCATGCTAAATCCTGAGCGTTATAGCTCAATGTCAGCCTTTAGCCCGATCAGTAACCCTGTTAATTGCCCTTGGGGACAAAAAGCGTTCACCGCTTATCTTGGTAAAAACAAAGATACTTGGCGAAATTACGATGCCAGTGAGCTGATGAAACAGGCAACCCAATTTGTTCCCGCTAGAGTCGATCAAGGTGGCGCTGATAATTTTTTAATGGAACAGTTAAAACCAGAATCATTAACATCTGCCGCAAAAGCCAGTGGTTATCCACTAGAATTAAACCTTCATGAAGGCTATGACCACAGCTATTACTTTATCGCGAGTTTTATTGAAGCGCATTTACGTTTTCACGCTACGTACCTATACCCAAACCACTTCAAGATGCGAGTTTCAGGACACCTGAGCGAATCATGATCAAGGCGCATCTTTTTATTAATGGTCGCTCCCTTATAAACAGATGTAACGATGGGCATGTTTTGCTCAGACGTCCCCAAAGGACTGGTTTAGAAACGTTTTATGCTGCGTTATTGATTTTGACAAGGGAATAACCATTCTCATCAATCAATGCCTTGCCTAAAGACGTTTCTAATTCCAGCTGAATCCTGCATCTTGAGGTGGCTTGGGTATAAGCCGCTAATCTTTGTTATTATCGTAGTCACTGTACTATTAATAGCGTAATATTTACGGGTTTACGGGAGACTTGTCGTAAAAAGTGTAGTAAAAATGTCGTATAACGTGTCATAAATAACCTAGCAAAAGTCTTCGGGAATATTGTCTAATTAATGGTTTTGATAATGATGGGTCACATTAAGACTGCTGTGTTGATTTTTGATAATAAAATCAAATTATTAGCTATAGCTTTAGTCTTTTCTATTTTCTCTGATGTTGCTTATGCAAATAATCTAACCGTTACGCTTGATGCTGAGTTACCCAAGGCTGTTGAAAAAAATATTCTCTCCTATTTAGGCAAACTGCCAGAAACTGAATTAGAACGTTCAGCATTTATCTATTCTGCCAAAGGCAATACCCAAAAAGCATTACAATCTTTAGGTTACTACCAAGCTAACATAGTTGTTGTTGTTAAAAAAAATCCCTGGCAGCTGATTCTAACCATTATTTTACCTAAGCCAACCTTAATCGATAAAATTAAGATTGACGTGAGTGGAGCAGCAAAAGACGACCCCGCCTTTATCGCCTTAATGAATAATCATGGGTTACAACAAGGCGACAGTCTTCATCATGGTAAATATGAAGCGTTAAAGTCTAATTTACTGTCGTTAGCGCTACAACGAGGTTATTTTAATGGTGTATTAATCGACAGTAACATCACCATTAAAGAAGGCTATCGCTTAGCAGATATCACAATAATTTATGACAGTGGCCCTCGATTTCGATTTGGCGACGTTATTTTTGATGACTTTGATCTAACCCCTGCCTTACTTACAAGCTTAATCCCTTTTAAATCGGGTTCATATTACAGCGCAAATAGCTTGCATAAATTGCAGCGTCAGTTACAGTCTACTCAATATTTTAGCAGTGTTCTTGCTGCTCCTGCGGAGCAAGTAGAATATAGAAAAAATAGTCAATATACCGTTCCTATCAATGTTTCACTAAAGCCAGCAAAAAGTCATCTTTTTGATTTTGGTATTGGCTATGCCACTGATACAGAGTTTCGCTTATCTGCAGGTTGGCGTACTCCTCTCATCAATAAATATGGACATTTTCAAGAAACAAAATTTAAATACTCGCCCATAAATCCCACGGGAAAGTTTATTTACAGTATTCCTTTAAGCCACCCCTTTGAAGATGTATTGCAGCTTAAAGTGACCGTTGAAAATGAAGATATTGCTGATTTAACAACGAAGTTTTATTCCGCTCAAGTGGGTCGAGTAGTCAGAAAAAACAATTGGAATCGAGAAATCTATACACGACTTCATCAAGAATCATGGAAGTATGAACTTGATGAAAACAAGCCAAATATTATTTGGGCTGAGGAAGATAATGTTCAATACATTATTCCTGGAGTTACTTGGTCTAAAACAACGCGTGAGGGCTCTGCTTTAGATCCTAGTGCAGGTTTTAGACAAACTTATAATATTGAAGGTGCACATTTAAAAGCAGGTTCAGACAATAGCTTTTTTAGAATTTATGGGCGATGGATTTTCATTACTACTTTAAAGCCGAATCATCGGCTGGTAACACGTGCTGAATTAGGCGCCATTTATATTGATAGAAATGCGCAGCTGGCACCGTCACTACGTTTTTATGCTGGCGGTGACCAAAGTATTCGGGGTTTTGCTTATCAATCAATTGGCCCTACCATTGCCGCTTCATCAGATCCTGCTGAAACGGATCAGATTGTTGTCGGTGGAACACGGCTAATGGTGGCAAGCATAGAATACCAATATTATCTCAACAAAAAATGGCGTCTTGCGTTGTTTTCTGATGGCGGCAGCGTTACCAACGAAGGTGGATTTGAGCCGGTATATTCTTTTGGTTCAGGTATGCATTACCTGTCGCCTATTGGGGCAGTAAAACTTAATTTTGCTTATGGTATTAATGACGACGATAAAAATTGGCGCATGCATATTAGCTTAGGTGCAGAGCTATGATCTGGCAACAAACTATGATGTGGCGCCGGATAAGTTGGACACTGACCAAATATATAGCGATAGGTCTTTGCCTTATTACACTATTATTGACCACTCCATGGGGTACTAGATTAACGTTAGCATTACTTGATAATTTTGACAGTGTGACCATTGATTATCAACGCGGCTCATTAGTTCGAGAGCTTCAATTAAACAGGCTCCATTTAACACTAGATAATTTGGATCTTGTCGTTAACGGATTATCAACAGAGCTTGATTTTTCTTGTGCATGGAAAAAAACATTGTGCATAAAATCAATCAAAGCCGATGAGTTGTCTTTACATTACCTAACTAACGAGAATATAACTAAAGAAAATCTAACTAACGAGAATATAGCGAAAGAAAGCCCAACTGATGTAACTGCTGCTACTGATTTAAAACAAAAAACAGCTAACAATGCACTTTTTGAAATGCCATTTGCCATTAAGGCTGACTCAATTGCACTAAAAAAAATTCATCTGGTCATTAATAAAACTGAACTCTCTGTTAACCAGTTTATTACTCGGGTAGCGATAAAAAAACATGAATTTACACTAGTACAGCCTTCGATTAATCAGTTAACCGTTCTGCTCGAAAAAGAGCAAAAAGACCCAACAATAAGCCAAAGTGAACCCCCTTCATTAGCAAGTGTTTTGGCTCAATTACCTGAAATTAATCTACCCCTTTCGTTCATTATTCAAAAGTTAGCGATTAAAGACATTGTTGTAGAAGATAAAGAGAGTCAGGGAAAGGGAGAACAACTGTGGCAGTCATCAAATAACCAACTCAGTGCCACTTGGGCTCATACTGATGTCAATGTTAGTCTATTTCAAACCACAACACCCAATTTTTCAATAAGCCAATTTACCGCTAATGCCAAGTTACAGCCGCCTTACCAGATAAATAGCCAATTTATTAGTCATCTTAACAATGTGCCGCTGTGGCCTGAAATAGCGAATACTACTCAACATATATCATTACAAGGGTCATTTGAAAAATTAGCGTTTGAACTAAGTAGCCAAGGTAGCCTAGCGCTTACTAGCCAAGGAGAGTTGAATTTAATTGATAAAGATATGCCATTTAACCTCACCATGGTCGCAGAGAAAATTCCAATGCCTTTATCCTTGGCTCAATATGGTAAACCCTCCTCTTTGTCTTTAATGCTGTTTGGTAGCCTAAAAGAACAAACCATTGAATTAACAAGTCAGTTAAAAAGTTACGGTTACAATAATGCACAAGTAAAACTATTAGCGGCTCATCAGCAAGGTCAATTCAGCATTGAAGAGTTACGGTTTAACGATACTGATTCTGCGAGTCAATTAAACTTACATGGCGACGTAGCGATACTGCCAGCCAACATTACCTGGCAATTATCAGCGCAATCAACAGGGATTTCTTTACCGAAAATAAACTTACAAGATTTAACTAAGCGACTACAAAGCCAAGCGCAAATAGACACTCAGGCTTTGAATATTCCTGATTCGTTTCCTGATTCGTTTCCTGATTCGATAACTGGGCGATTACAAGGAAACATAACCAGTAAAGGCGCATGGTCTGAAAAACAATGGACTATTTCCATTAGAGATACCGATATTTCAGGCAAGATTAATGATTCTGCTCTCCGCATTAAAAGTGATATCGGTTTTAATCAGTCCGGTCATGTAGAGCAAGGAAAACTGATGGTTGCTTTTAATAACAGTAAATTAACACTGCAAACGTCTGGTAATTCTTTTTGGGATCTTACTGGCAATTTAGCTATCGATAATCTAAATCAATGGTATCGCAATATCAATGGCACTTTTACCAGTGACTTTTCCGTCAGTGGCGAGAAAAACAACCCGGTTATTCGCCTAACTAGCCAAGTCTCTCATCTTAACTGGCAGCATTGGTATAGTAATAGCTTGAAGATTGAAGGTGTTTATCAGCCAATGAATGATCATCAAATTCAATTAACGCTTAGTAACGACCAGTTGAAGTGGGTGAATGAAAATAAACTTGTTACTGTTGATGATTTTAACGTTAACGTGACGGGTAATGCCAAACAGCACCAAATACAGGCGTATTGGCTAGGGGATGTTGCCGGACAGCTTGCCTTAACGGGTCATTGGAATGACACGTTTACACATTGGCAGAGTGTTATTGAAAAAAGTGCATTAGCTTATCAAGGTACTCGATTAGAAAATGATAAAACGTTTGCTTTAAATATTGATTTGGCCAATGATCACATTGCGATTGAGCCTCACTGTTGGCAAAGAACCGGAGTAAGTATCTGCTTACCTAATCAAGCCGTTATTGGTGATTCTGGCGATGTTTTTGTTAAATTAAATGTCGACCTTTCTGCCATTGACGAATTATTCTTGCCAAAAGACGTTGAGGTAATTAGCCAAATCAATGGTGATATCGAGGCAAAATGGTCAAAGCAACAACCGATCAAAGCAAATGCGCATTTTGTCTTATCTTCAGGTTATGTCCAAGTTATTGATGAATTAAGTGAGCATCAGCTTTCACAGTGGTCACAGGGGGAGTTTTCTTTTGCACTTGATGAGCTGTTATTTACGAGTAAGCTGCAATTAACCGATACTTTAGATAAACCCCTGATACACATCAATTCTACCATTAAGTTGATTGATGATTTTCCTGTTGATGCGCAAATAGTACTGAATCAATTCAACTTGCAACCCTTTCAGTCACTTTTAGCGGCAGTGGTCAACTTACAAGGCAACCTGACCGCAGGTGTTACAGTTGATGGAACGCTTAATTCGCCTTTAATTAATGGCGGAATAACGCTAGAGCAAGGAAAGTTACGTTTGAATCAGAATGCTAATATCCTTGATAAGATTACCACCACGCTCACCATTGAAAATAATCAGGCAACCCTACTGGGTAACTTCTTCCTAGAAGATAAAAAAGCCAATTTAATGGGTAATATTTCATGGCAAGACGGCTTAACCCTAAATATAGATTTAAATGCAGATGCTTTACCGTTAGTTTTTCCACCACAATTAATGATGCGTATTGCGCCAAGCTTGAATTTCATTATTAAAGAAAAAGTGTTAGCCATTAGTGGAAATATTGATGTATTAGACGGAATTTATAATATTGAGAAACTACCCGAGGGTAGTGTTTCACTCAGTGACGATGTCATTATTGTTGATCAAAATGGTCAGGCTGTGGTTAAAAAATCAACAGGTTTTGATATCAACACCAACATTAGCGTGAATGTTGCCAAAGCATTTAAGATATCAGGCCAAGGATTACAAAGTCATTTACAGGGGCAATTGCAGATCAACCAAAAAGAAAAGCAACCTTTGCAACTGTTTGGCAGAATTCAATCAGATGATGGTACGTTTGAAGCTTACGGCCAAAAACTGAAAATAGAAAAAGGAGAGCTTACTTTCAACGGGCCTATCGACAACCCCTACCTTGACTTACGCGCCAGTAGATACATTAAAGCTGAAGATATTGAGGTGGGTATTCAAGTCACTGGCTTAGCCGATGCGTTAGATATGCGGCTTTTCTCGTCACCCACAATGCAAGTGCCCGAAATGTTATCCTACTTGGTGAGAGGACGAAATTTAGATGTAGGCACCGGAAATACTGCCGCTGCAGCAGGTTTACTGGTTGGTTTTGGCATAACGAATAATATTGGCTTATTTGAGCAAATTGAAAAAATACCGCTTATTAGTAATCTTGCTGTTGATGCTGAAGGGGATGGTGACAAAACCCAAGCAACCGTTAGTGGTTATTTAGGCAATCGCGTTTATTTAAAATACGGTATTGGCGTATATGAGCCGATTAATGAGCTAACCGTAAGAATGTACATGTTTAATCGCTTTTGGTTAGAAATAGTCAGTGGTATTGAACAATCTACCGATATTTATTACTCATTTGATATTGATTAATACTAAACAGCTACAGTATATGCCCAATTCACCTCAAAATGTGAGTTTCAGAACGTCTGAGCGACTCATGATCAGATGGTGTCGACAAGATAGAGACTTGTTGATTAACTATTCGCGATTTGCTCACACATTATAAAAATAAATAGCATAATATTTAGATACAGTCATTAAAAAATCGTTGCAGAGCAGCGTGCAATGATCAAAAAATCTGAGCTTTATAATTGATTTTTATATTACAGAGATTTACGACTAGAAGTCGCTCTAAAACCGGCTTTTTAGATTTTAGAAGATAGCTTTTTTCTAATTTTTGTCGATACTATTTGAGATGCTTTTTCTTATTTTATTGATGTTATCTCGCTTGAATCATCCCCCTGAAGGTACAATAGAATCAACTTCAGACAACACAAACACTACTCTATATTCGCAATCTAACTTCGCATACCAATCAATTTTTATCAATTTTCCAAACATTTATAAATGATGGAAAATGCCGTACTCACCACTTTTGTGCCACGTAACCTTTTAATAACAATACACTATGTCATTCACGCCTTTTATTGTAACCCTTTTCAACGAAAAGTTGAAAACAAGCTTTCTATTATTTCTCTATAATCACCTGTAATAATACTAGTAACCAAACTCATCAGGGCATCGGGCTGATGGTTGCAATTGCACCTGATTACTTTCATTTATATCTTCAATAAAGAGTTCATTACATAGTTCTTCTAGTTCATTATTATCTATTTGAGAAAGTGGAGTTAAGCTATAATCCTGGTCCCCCTCTTCATCAGCCAGTTCAGTATCAGATATAAGCTTATCCAAATGTACAATCAATTGGTTCCTGTCAACTTTAAACGCTAGTTGGAGTATGAGCCTAACCAATACTACTATTCTAAAATAGATATCCTTAAAATATATATTTGGTGTTTGAAACTTTCGTAAGTAAGTTAGAAGCAGTTTCACCTCTTTGAATTCAATATAGTTACCCTTCATAAGTTACCTCATTATTAGTTTGTTTTGATTTTTTGAGCAAACGCAGTGGATCACGAATAATTGCTAGTGCTTGCTGATATTTTTCTTTTATTAGCTCAAGTTGACGATTTCTATCATTTAACAAGTTTTGAAATTTAATGAGTTTTGCTTTTAATGATGATATTTGTGAGGTGAGCGATTTCATTTTTGTTGTGATCACTTGATGATCATCTTTTATTGAGATGTACTTTTTAAATAAATTTTTATTATCTTTTTTAAGCTTTTTGTTTTTACTTACAAGATAATTAATTTTACTCGATTTGCTAAACCAATTTGATTGAGAAATCTCTAAGTTGTGGAAGTTTTCTTTTTCGATAGACTTTTTTTCATCTTGCAACTTTTCAAGCAATTGCTCTTTTTGTTCATTTGATTGAGAAAGTGTTTTAGATAATTTCTCAATTTTTTCTTTTTGTTGCTCGTAATATTTAAGTCTGTCGCATCTATTTTGTTCATCACGCCATTCTTTTCGAGTCATTCTTTGTCGCTTTGGGCCTAAGCGGGATAAGCCACTTGAAATACCCACTTTTGAATAATATCGATCTTGGAATTCACGCATTGCATCCTTGTATAGTTTCCTTCTTTTTTTACCACTGCCAATGCCTTTGTCGCTCACTGTATCTCGAGCTTTCATACCAACATGGATATCTCTGATATTTAGTTCGTTGTTTTCATTTGGGTTAGGGATCGCATAGAAATGGATATGGGGGTGAGATTCATCCTCAGCATGAAGTAGGATGCTACGTAAACAATCCCCGTACTCTTCTTTTAAAAACGCTATTGATAGATTAAGCCAATGCTGGAAATGTTCACTATTATAATCTGTCTCTTCAATAGTCTTGGGGTAGCTAGCGACCCCTGCAAGAAGCAATTGAGCATCTTTTCTAGTTTTTCGCCCCAACTTATCTCTACATTTATCAGCTAAGTCATATAGCCTCTGAGCCATTATATTTAGTTGTTCACCGTACAATAAGATTGGTTTTTTCGGATTTTCTATATGTAAGCAGGCGTGAGGTACGCGATCTGCTTCATGGACTATTCCCCAAATACTCTGTTTATTGAAATTTTTATTGGGAATTCTTGCGTATGTATCTACATGGATAAATTGGTAACCTGACATTCTTATTTCTCTTTCTTATTTTTGAATCTTCCCCCCTCCTGGCCGACGAATTTGCGCGTACGCAGTACCGCTAGTCGGTCACTAGCTGTATAAGTGTACAGTATCACGATAAGTGTATGGAGTCAATTTCATATAACTAAAAACATTAAATTTATGCTCTTATATAAGAAATGGTACTAAGCTTATACTAGAGAGCTATTTGATTAAGAAAGGTGGGGAGAATAGGATTAATTCAAATTATTAAAGGTACTTTTATGACAAAATTATTTCGCATGCCCAACTCACTTGAACACTTTAAGGGAGAAGATGAAGCCTATTTTTCATTGTTTGCAAAAAGCTTAAGTATAGCTTGTAGAAAAATAACCGATTTAGATTACACTGCTATTTTTCATAAGTGGATTGATGACTTTCTTCCTAAAGATGAAGATAAGATAAAAAGTCGCATGGAAGATTGGGTGTATATCAAAAGAAAGCTATCAATCTTGATTAAAGAAAAAAACCTTGAGCAAGAACGCCTTAATGGAGAAGTTGGTTATTATGAAAAAAATACTTTTGTTGGGAATGAGAGCTTAAGGCTAAGAGCACAACAAATTGAAAATAATGAACGTTTTCTTAGAAAACATTTTCAGGTCTCAGCGGATGAAATTAAAACTAATATTCATTCAAACCAAGCAAAAAAGTATTTCGCTGAAAATTATAATGCATGCGTCGGAACTGAAGAGTATGCAAGAGATTTAGGTTATTAATCATCGAGAACCCTCATCTGACTATACACTTAATAATGTAGACCGCTATGATAGATATGTTCGTCTAGACGAGAGGCGGGCTGCACACGACTTGATTGCAGAAAAAATAATGGAACTTGCTAATGAAGAAGAACAAGTACAAATGCAATTACAACTAGTCGCGTAATCATCTTTATATCTATAAGAATATAATATTTTCCCTGCGGCAAGCCGCTAAACCCTTTCTATTGTCTTTATAGACCCCGCCTTTAAGTTAAAGCTTGGCTAGAAATAATTAAAAAATAATAAAGCCAAACCTTTAATGATACGTAGTAGCTCAAACCTGATCTAACATTGTTAAAATATTAACTTTCTCCACAACACCTCTTATACTTTTTTCCGCTTCCACAAGAACAAAGACTATTTCTGCCTACTTTTATATGATTAGTTGTTCTATTTGATTTGTTAGCCATAAGTGAATATAAGTCTTCAATATTATTTTTTACCAACATAGTATGTTCATGGTGTAGACCTAATGTTGAATTAAGAATGTTGAGTGCTTTAGTTAAATATTTAATTGCTTGCTCATATTTATTTACATCGGTGTAAAATAGGCCCATTGTATTATATGAAATTGCAACGTCTATAGGGCTTGCTTCTTGTTGTAACTCTCTTATTTCCATTGCTTTTTTTATTAAAGGATATGCATTTTTATATTGTTCAGTATATCTATATAAATCGCCTAAATTATTATATACGCTGGCAGTATCAGTATGTTCATCGCCCAAAGTTGCTTCATATCCTCTCATTGCTTTAATGTACAAAGGTAATGCCTTCTTCTTTTGATTCATCTCTACATAGATAAACGCCAAGTCATTATAACTTTGTGCGATAAGAGGGTTGTCAATTTTAAGAAGTTTTTTTCTTAAGTTTAATGCTTCTTTAAAATTGTTTAATGCCTTTTCATTATCGCCTGAAATTTTATAAGCTTCTGCAATGCCCTTATAGATATAGCTTGAATCAGGACTGCCATCTTCTGACGTAAGATGTTTTAGTGCATTATTAAAGCTCTTTAAAGCTTTATTTGTATCTCTAATACTATTATAGATATGCCCTAAATTAGAATACGTAGCAGCTAAGGATCGAGGAGAAGTACTCTTGCTTTTTTCGGCAAACGAGCATGCCAATTCAGAATGCTCTAGTGAATTTTTATGATCTCCCTTCTTTCTATATAGCTCACCAAATATAGTATGGAATTGAGATAAGCTTTCATCATCAATACTATTTATACTTTGGCATATATTGCTTGCCATAGTTAGGATTTCAAATGAAATATTTAATTTCCCTAAATAATAAAACACATTAACTATCTGGTTTAATAATATAAAAATGTTGTTTGTTTTTATATCTAGTGTTTTTAACGTTTTATATAAAGCTTCAAGATATATTAATCGATTTTTATGAAGCAAACTGTTGTGAATATTGCCAGTATTCCTAAGAATTAGAAGGTGAACTTTTATAGGAATTTCTAAATCGATAGAGTTTGGTTTATGAAATGCGAAAAGATATTCTTTATTTATTTGGTGTAATTTATATCCCTGATTATTATTATCTGTATATTTTGACAACCATCCTTTATCTGATAAATAGTTTAAAAGATCTTCGAAATCTGCATCATCTTTTTTTTGAAAAATTAATGCTAGGTCTGAAATAGATATAAAAGTGGACGGAAATATAGTTATTTGTTTTAAAGTTAGGATTTCTTCAGCATCCAAATCATCAATTGTAAATAGCTCGTCTAAAAATTTTTCGAAGCTTTCTTTTCTACTCATTTTTACTTTTGCGAACCTCCCATTGAGGAAGTAATCTTTTATATCTTCTGGGGTTAATGAGCTTTTTGATTTTAATGTTCTAGCAGTTTTTTCTATAAAGAAAGTATGATTATCTAGGTAGCCTAAAATTTCTTCTAACAGTTTATCTTCTACTTTATAAATTGAATTAAATAGATTTTTTGCATCATCTACATCCATTATATCTAACTCAATATGCTCAATATTATTGGTTGTTTCTCTTGAGGTGAAAAGTATATTAAACCCATAATCCTTCAATGAGAGTAATAAATTAATAGTTTCAAACTGCTCATCGATATTTGAGATATCATCAATTATTAACAGCTTATTACCTTTCAGCGTTCTCAGCTTAGTAATAGCTTCCTTCAATAAATCATTTTCACTTTCAGAAGTTAAGCTTAAGGTGTGCTTTAAGTCAGAGGTGAAACTAGAAATACCTTCGAATAATCCATAGTAACTGTATTCACTTTCTCTTTTAAATAAATACTGGTTTGCAATAGTAGATTTTCCAATACCAGCAATGCCACTCATTAATAGAATTTTTGTAATTTTTAATTTATCGTCAATGGATTTAAGTTCTGTTTCTCTTCCAATAAACCCTTCTAATCTATTAACAGACTTTATGCTTAACTGCTTTGGAACAATGTTATTGTTTAGATTTTTTGCAAGATCAGGATAATATTTTGAAAAGAAACCATAATTTTCTTTTTTATAGAGATCATTTAAATATGACTCTATAGTTTCCCATCCCCAATACTCAACAGTAATTTCTTCTGTTGATATCTTTTTCGCTTCATCTTGAATTACAGTAGAGCGTCTATGTGTAGTATAAAAGAGGTATTTCGATTTTTTGTTTTTGGAAAATTCTTTTATTTTTGGCTTTGCTTTTTTTAATTCATCATTTAATTCATCTAGAAGCACTTTATCTTTCAAGTCGCTCTTACTTTTATGCTTTGATTGAAAATATATATTTCCTTCAGTGCTGGAACCGTCAATTCCATATTGTGCTTGGCCTCTTTTCCCATATAATTGAAAATTCAAATCTTTATATAATAATTTTACAAAATCTCTTGTAAAGTTTTCAAATTGAATTTCATCTTTAATAATGTTGAATGTATATTTTTCCATTGTCATCCTAAATCTATGGGGGGCGAGCCAAAATTTTTGATTAAATTTAAAGGTTTATATTTTTCAAAAGACAAGTTCAGCTTTTTCATTATGCCTATACATAATTTGCATTTCTATAAAGTGATGCTTAATGTTCATAAAATAAATGCGTACTTATGTATAACCCTTTAGTGGAAATATTATTAAATACCTGTAAAACAGATATTAAATAACTCTTTTGTTAAATAGTTCATACCTAGCTAAAGGTAGTATCAACAGTGATAGCTTCTCATGAGCTTCTTTTCTTTCTTTTTTATATTCATATCGATTATAAATTTTCACAATATTCTTAAAACTGTGATTTAAACACTTTTCAGCAACCTCTTCACGAATACCAAGATCAGCCATCAAAGTTCTACAAGTTCGCCTCAAATCATGAACAACAAACTCTGTAACACCTGCTTTTCCCAATACATTAGACCCAGATTTACGTTTACTTATCACCTTACCGAAGAGGTCGGCTAGTGTATGATTGACTGTGTCATCTGAAATATAGCCTCTACTACTTTTTTTTCTCGCAGGAAACATATACTCAGAATTTTTACTCAACCTTTTTAGTTTCAAGAACAGAGGAATTAAACCATCTGGTATTGGGACCGCTAATGATTGATTGGTTTTTGTATTGTGCTCATAAAGATGAAAATATTGCAGTTTAAAATCAACGTCAGCCCATCTAGCAGAGAATAACTCCATTTTCCTAACACCTAATACAAGTAATATAATAAAACCTATGTATGTCTCTTCAGGCACCTTTTTAGGATATTCACGAAAGACATCAAACATGATTTTAATTTCATCCACTGAAAGCACAACATTTCTGGGTGGTAAGGTACCTCCTGCATCTTCACTAGTTGTGTAATTTGCAGCGGGATTCATTTCTAATAAATGATTTTTTACACCAAGTTGAAAAATACTTTTACAAAGGTGTAGAGTTTTATTAGCAATAGATGGGCGAGAAGAGGTTAATATTTTCTGAATCAGTTCATATACATCAAAAGGATGAACTTTTTTAAGGAGCATATAACCTATTGCGGGGTGAATCTCTTTAGTATAGAGACGCTGTAATATATGTATTGTTTTTATCTTGTTGGCTTTGTTAGTTAGATAAAGTTGGGCTAAGTGTTCAACTGTTTCTATTTCATAATATTTTTTTCTAACGAGATCTAATTTTGGATTATCACCGTTCAACGCCTGCGCTTTTAAATCTATCGCTTTTTTAATGGCTGTTCCGAGTGTCATTAGGTTCGGAGCGGTACCATAAACACCAATTTTCATCTGCATTCTTTTACCCCGCGCTTGATAGCGAAAGTTCCACGTAGAACGGTTTGGTGCCGAGATGCTAAGATATAAACAGTCAAATACGCGAATAAATGATTTATTACCTTTTTTAACTAGTGCTTTTACTTCTGATGCAGATATTTCTTTACTCATTCATGCTCTCCTAAATTAAAAGAAAATTAATGAATGACGTTAAGTAGAATTGTTGGTCACCACTTTAGTGCCACTTTTTATTGAAACATGGCTATTAATGGTAAATTATAAAAGGTTTTGTTATGTGCTTAAATGTGGCTGAAGCCCTTTAACTAAAAGGGCTTTAGGTTTGACATTGCGGGGCGAAATATGTTATAGGGGTTCTATTCTATATTCGCTATCTGTTCTCTCATTTGTTCAATCAACACCTTAAGCTCTACCGCGCTAGCGGTGATGTCGGTGTTAATTGATTTTGAACCAAGGGTATTTGCTTCACGGTTAAATTCTTGCATCATAAAGTCTAAACGACGGCCTTGAGCACCACCTTTTTTGAGAATTTTTTGAGTTTCACTCACATGGCTATTTAAGCGATCGAGCTCTTCGGCAACATCCATCTTTTGCGCCAGTAATACCAGCTCTTGTTCAACACGAGTAGAGTCTAAATCAATGCTAGCATCGGTAAATTTGTCGATAATGCGTTTACGTTGCCATTCGATAACTTCTGGCATAAATGTCTGTACTTTATCAGCTTCAAGGGTAATTGCAGTAAGGCGCTGTTCTATTAATTCTTTAAGATTTTTACCTTCGCTAGCACGCGCGCTAATGAAGTCTTTTAAGGCAATATCAAACCCTGCAAGAATTTCAGTTTGAATAACTGACATGTCGGCTTCTTCAGCTTCCATAACGCCAGGCCAACGCATTATTTCCACCGGGTTAAGCTGGCTATTTAGGGTTTGCTCGTTGATCCAACCTGCGTGCTGAATAAGTTGTTCGGCAAGAGCTTTGTTTAAGGTGAGATTGTTTTTATCAGAAGCTTTGGCGTTAAAGCGTAAGTTACATTCTACTTTGCCACGATTTAATTGCTTGCGAAAACGTTCGCGTAATACTGGCTCTATTCCACGAAACTGTTCAGGTAGGCGAAAATAAGTTTCCAGAAAACGTTGGTTAACTGAGCGAATTTCCCAAACGGCGTTGCCCCAATCGCCTTTTACTTCATGGCGAGCAAATGCTGTCATACTGTGGATCATAGGTTATACCCGAAATTTATTTAAATGAATTACGGTAATTATGCCTGTTTCTCTACCTGCTGCCAATGCGCTTTTATTTTATCTGCTACGCGAAAGGCATTGGCATAAATGGTAAACGTGTAAGGTACGCTACCACCCGTTGGCATAAATGAGCCATCGGTAACATAGAGGTTGTCGACTTCATGTGCTTGACAGTTTTTATTGAGTACTGAGGTTTTAGGATCATTACCAAAGCGACAGCCGCCAGCCATTAAGTTAGTTGATGGTGAGCCACTTACCGAGGAGGAAATGTTTTTTGCACCTAGCGCACTTAGTAGCTTTTCCGCTTTTTTAGATAAGTATTCACCAACGACTAAATCGTGGTTATGATAGCCTATACGCACTTTTGCTACAGGATCGCCCCACTGGTCAGTAACGTCATCATCTAGGCTGACAAAGCAGTCGTCTGTAGGTAGCCAGTCATTAAACACTTCAAAACGAAGCGTTTTATAGCTAGTAAATTCATGTTTTAGCGCCTGCTTGAGCTGCTCTCCCCAAATTAATTGTTCATTATCATTTTCATCATATTGCCATTGATGACCTCTAGCCCTAGCAATAGGATTTTGATGAAACAGAAAATCTATAGTGCCGCCTTTAGCGCTTCCGTCTTGACTGATGCCACTATTTTTAGTGGTAAAACCTTGCGCAAATTCGTTATCTTTTATTTGATACCAATCTTGTAAAGCACGATTAATAAAAGGGCCAACGTGTTTTAATTCGTTTACTTTATCTTTATTTAATTCAGAAAAAATAAAATCACCCTGACCGGTGCCACCACCGCTAAATAATAAGTTTTTGCCCACTTGCCCACTGTTATTAGCAAGTCCGTTAGGGAATTTTTCTCCTGTTGAGGCGAGTAATAACCGAGATGTTTCTACTGCCTGACAAGCCACCACATAAATTTTGGCTTGTGCTTGCTGCTTTCGACCTACGTGATCGTAATAGTGCACACCGGTAATTTTTCCCTGCTTGTCGGTGGCAATTTTATACACTTTAGCATTAGGTTTAATGGTGCAATTACCAGTAGCAACAGCATGGTTAAGCAGCGCGGCTCTACCACTGCCTTTAGCGCCAGATGAACAACCATAACTACTACAATAGCCTGAATACTCACAACTTTTACGTCCCATATCAGGTTGAGATAAAATAGCACGGGGAACAGGAATAGCGTGATAGCCAATTTGTTCTGCCGCTTTATCTATCCATGAGGACATGGGTAATTCAGCAACAGGTGGATAAGGGAAGTCAGTTGAACGTGGCTCTTGGTGAGGGTGGTCAACTACGCGGCCTGACACACCAACTTCTTTTTCTACCATGGCGTAATAAGGTTCAAGATCGTTATAGCTAATAGGCCAGTCGGCAACATTGGCACCAGCAATCTCACCAAACTCAGACTTTAAACGAAAATCTATCGGTTTTAATCGATGAAAATAACCACTCATAAAGTTAGATGAGCCACCCACTACATTACCATTCCACCAGCTCCAGCCAGACTCACTCGTTGGCTCACCTTGCCAATAAGATTCATTGTTGTCGTTAAGGTATTCTTCTTCTATAACGTGCTGTTCATCACTCAATTTAGGGTTATAGGCATCGTGAACACTAATGGCTAACTCATCTTTAAAAAATTCTTTTTCCGTTAACCAAGGTCCTTTTTCTAGGATTAATACTTTAGCGCCAGCTTGTGCCATACGGTAGGCGATGGGAGATGCACCAGCGCCGCTACCGACAATACATATATCAAAGTCCATTATTTTTTGTCCTGATGGTTTAAGCTGGTTAATTTTATGATGTTAGCGCGCGGTGGCAATTCAAAATAACGCTGGCCTTTTTCTGGTAGTGGAAAACCCCCTTTATGTTCAAGCCATTGCCAACCAACACTCTTTGTATTTCCACCATAAGAAGGCGGTGCTAGCATGGCTTGAAAAATATAACCTAATAGCGTGTTAAGCCAGTTACTTCCTGCTTTTGATTGGCTTATTCCTTGAAGTAGCTGCTCTTTTTCATCAAAAGTTAACGCTGCAAAATTTTTATTTTTCTCACTATTTGCATAACCATTGAGCCAACCCACACCTTTAAGAATAAAGGCTTTTTCATCCGGATCTGTAGGTTGAACTGTCATAATTTGATATAAGTAAGCTGTGGCATTGATATCTGCGGCGCTTGGTCCTGTTGCAGATTCAGGTAACAACTGATTTAACGTCGCATCAAGGGTTAGCCAAGGGTCTGTTTTCGTCAACTGTGCCAATGATTCTTGCTGCTTAGCACTTAAGCTAAATGAGGGTATTGCAGAAATAGCCCCTATTCCAGCGGCAGATTTTAATAAAACACGACGGGAAAGTTGCTTTTCTTTGAAAAAAGCAGGAGTTTGATAATTTTGATCAAAAAAAGATTTTATTGATAATAAGGTCATTATTTCCCTGACTCTTGTTGAGTTGCTTTTGTCTCATCAGACACAGCCTTACGGGAAGCTTGATTATTTTCTACAGACCACTTATTAAGAAAAGTTAACCAATATTCCCTTGAGTAGTTATTTCCTGCTAATAATTCAGCGGTATCTTTTGATAAAAGCATTTCACCGTTAGCACTTGAAATATACATGTGCGGATACCCTAAAACGGGTGGCAAAGCCTGCATAAATTCTTTATTTTCATTACTGTCACTAACATTGATTTTAAGTAATACATAGTTCGCGTGTAATGCCTGATAAACATCAGGATTATTACTTAAAAAAGCATCCATTTTATGACACCAACTACACCAGTCCCCACCAATTTCAATAAGTACCTGCCGATTAGTTTCTTTTGCTAAAGCAAGTGCGGCAGTCGCATCTTTAAAAGGACTTCGTTGATCATCATAAACTTTACTGTACTCAGGTAAATCATATTCAGGTAAGTCAAACCCCTTCTCAGCCACCGCCTGAGGTGTAAATACCGCTAATATCATAGTTATTAATAGGGTCACTGAACTAGTTACTAATACTTTCATTTTCTTCCAACTTTCTTCCAATACTAACAATTAAAGGTATTTGCGAATAGTGTAGCTATGTGTTGCTAGCTAACAGGCTAAATAACCAGACCTAGTTTTAGCTAACTATATTTCAAATTACTGCTTGCTGCATTATAATAGCCCACATATTTACTCTATTTTTCATTTTAGGAAGACAACATGCGTCCAAGCGGCAGAACATTAGGGCAAATTCGCCCCGTAACCATTACTCGTCAATTTACTAGTCATGCAGAAGGATCAGTATTAATTGAATTTGGTGATACCAAAGTTATTTGTACTGCTTCGGTAGAAGAAGGTGTACCGCGTTTTTTAAAAGGCCAGGGGAAAGGTTGGGTTACTGCTGAATATGGCATGTTACCTCGCTCTACTCACACACGTATGCGCCGCGAAGCCGCTAACGGTAAGCAAAGTGGTCGCACGTTAGAAATTTCTCGTTTAATTGCGCGTGCTTTACGTGCTGCGGTTGATTTAAAAGCCTTAGGTGAGAATACTATTTCAGTTGATTGTGATGTTATTCAAGCAGACGGCGGCACGCGTACCGCTTCTATTACCGGTGCGTGTGTTGCCCTTGTTGATGCGCTTAACTATATGCGTGCAAAAGAGATTATTAAAACCAACCCCCTTAAGCACATGATTGCGGCAGTATCTGTTGGTGTTTACAAAGGCGAACCCGTAGCTGATTTAGATTATGCAGAAGATTCAAATGCAGAAACTGATATGAACGTTGTCATGACAGACACAGGTAAATTAATTGAAGTGCAAGGCACCGCAGAAGAAGAGCCCTTTAGCTTTGACGAAATGCACGCGATGTTAGGTCTTGCTAAAAATAGTATTAACGAATTATTTGAATTACAAAAAGCCGCTTTAATTTAAGTTATCAATAAGTTATTTCAATTGGTATAACTAGGAAATAATAAGATGAAAGATTATCAACGTGAATTTATTGAATTTGCACTAGAAAAGCAAGTATTACGTTTTGGTGAATTTACCTTAAAGTCTGGCCGCAGAAGTCCGTATTTTTTTAACGCGGGTTTATTTAAAACTGGTGGTGATTTGGCGCGTTTAGGGCGCTTTTATGCCGCCGCGTTAGTTGATTCAAAGATTGATTTCGATTTAGTGTTTGGCCCTGCTTATAAAGGCATTCCCATTGCGACGACTACGGCTGTCGCCTTGTATGATCATCATGATTTGGATGTGCCTTATTGCTTTAACCGTAAAGAAGCAAAAACGCATGGTGAAGGTGGCTCATTAGTAGGAGCTGAACTTAACGGAAAAGTGATGCTAGTTGATGATGTTATTACGGCTGGTACCGCTATTCGTGAATCAATGGAAATCATTAAAAACCATAACGCTGAGCTTTCGGGTGTGCTAATTGCCCTTGATCGTCAAGAGAAAGGTCAGGGTGAACTGTCTGCTATTCAAGAAGTTGAACGCGATTTTGGCACTCATGTTATTTCAATTGTGACGTTAGCCGATGTGGTTACTTTCCTTAAAGAAAAACTTGAAGCTAATTTTGAAGAAAAGCAAGGTGATGAGTCTGAATTAACGGCTAGCTTAGCCAGTATTAACCAATATCGTCAAGATTACGGGGTTTAGTTTTCTTAGTTTTTCTTTTAGCTAAAGAGTGACTCAAAGACGTTACAACCAATAAAGCCTGCAGTTTTGTAGGCTTTATTATTTATATTCACTAATTTCAACTAAATTAAGCGGTAAGTTCAAAATTAAAGGTAGGTGGCTTTTCATACGCCTGAGTTATGCCGGCATAAAAACTTTCAATTCTTAGCGCTCGTTGAACAATAACTTCTGGCTGGCTTGGTAAAATTTCGTCTTGATTTTTAAGTGTCTTGTTCATTAACACTTCATATTCGTGCGATGAATTCTTCTCTCTATCTACCGATAAGCCTTTTGCTGTAGGAGATGCGCCTTCCTGTGCACTACTTTGCGCTTGAGCTTCACCTCCCTTGCTGTCTAATTCAGCCAATAATTCTGATTGCGCTTGAAGAATAACCTGTGTCGCGGTACTTGCCACACGTGTATCTTGTGATGAAGGACTCATTGGAGCTAAGGCTGCCGCATGCACTTTCTGCATTTTCGCAATAGTCGCCCGAGGATCTCCGCTAACAGATGATAAATCTACCGAGACGTCTCCTCCTACCGCATACCTTTTACCATCAGGTCCTTGTTCATAAGAAAAATTGGGGGAGCCTGTAACCGATCCTCCCACAGAAGCATGGGCAGACTCATGAGTACGAACTTCTTGATCTCTTTGCTCAAGAGAGCTAACAACTCTATCTTGCGCTACCGCTTGTGTGCGGGCTTGTGCGCTGTTTTTTTCTTCGCCATCAATGGGATCAGTGCCTTCTTTAATTTCCGAAGATGAACTATTTGACTCGCGCGCATCATTGTCTTCTTTTCCATTTTGCCCATTTTGCTTTTCATCTTGCCCTGCAATGCTAGTATTTGCTAATTCAGCTTGTTCGCTAATACTAGCAAAATCAATATTGGCATTATTCTGAGCGGGGGTTCGACTTCGTTCTCTATCTGAAGCTACACCTTTTTCCGCGGCCGATTGGCTAGTAGCTGCCGGCGGGGTAATGACTTCTCGTTGGTTGTTTTCGCGGCGCAAGCTTTCCGTATGCGGGTTAAGCACAGTAGGAGTAGATAAATTTGGCACTTGCGGGGTAATATTCATAACTTAATTATTCACAACTTAATTAGCGCTCAGCTAATGCTAGGCAACTTACGCAGTTACATCAAGTAGTGTTCCTAAACTGTCATCAGCTGTTTTTATCACTTCAGTTGAAGCCTTCGCTTGATACTCAGCAACTTTTAAATCAACTATAGACTGGTTCAAATCAGGTATTTTTTGCGCATTGCTAACAGGTGCTTGGCTTACTGCATCAGCCTCATTAACGACAGTAGTTTCAGCAACAATATCTGCCGCGGCTTGGTTAGCCGTTTCAGTTGCTCTTTGAAGGCCTTGTACACCTGAATTAAATGCTGATTGGATTTCCATCAAACTCTCCTAGCTTAAACTACACTTTCACTGTTTAATTATTAACCAAACCAACGAAAAAGTAAAGTAAATTGGTCTAGTTAACATTGTTTTTAGCCTTCGCCACAAGCCAATTGGTAAGTATTTCTTTAAAATCATCCGCATGAGAAATAAATGGTGCATGAGAGGCTTGTTTAAAAACATGAAGATCACTGTGTTTAGCAAGTTTACTTACTTTTTCTATTACTGCTTTAGGCACTAAACTGTCAGCACTGCCATACAGTCGCAAAAATGGCTGTGTGATATCTTTCAATTGTTTTCTATAATCACTACTTTCTAATAACTTTAATGATTGATCAAGTGTGGCTTGATTTGCCATTTCATGTTGAAAAACTAACTGACTAATTTGTTTTATATCCTGACGAATATGGGGACTTCCCATCGCTTGAATTTTTAAAAACCCGCTAATCGTTTTTTTTATATCAACTTGTAGTTGTTGGTGAAAGGCAGCAAGCACTTTTGGCTTTATTCCCGGCCACATCGCTTGGTTATCCCTCTCTTTTTTGCCATTTTCCTCAAGAAAACGGGGTGAACTTGCTACAGTGATCAAGCCCAAAACTTTTTCGGGGTAGCATAACGCCATTTCAGTCGCAACCAAGCCACCTAATGACCAACCTAAATAAATTGCAGGTTGCGCTATTGTTTGATTAATACACTGACAAATATTAACTAACGAATAAGGATGAATTTCTATATCTACATTCACGCCAAAACCAGGTAAATCAAGGGTGATAACATTAAAAACATCGGTAAAACTATCGGGGAAACTGTCAATTAATGGCTGCCACACGGCTGAATTTAATCCCCAACCATGAATCAATACTAACGGAATTTTTTGACTGTTCTTTGAGAGCTGTAAATCAGAGAAATTGGAAATATCGAGAGTTTCTGCCATGCTCATCTCTAAAGGAATAAATAAATTGCAGTTATTTTACAAAACGGATGATAACAATGGAATGGCAAACAGTAGAATGGCAAACAAAAATTCAAACGCTATATAACAAATTTTTATGCTCCGTAGGGCAATGTGATTTATGTGGCAATAGTTTAACTGATACAACCTCACCCCAACAAACATTAGTCTGTTCATCCTGCTTTGCAGATTTGCCACTTTTTAAACAAGATATTATTCAAGGTGACTTACTTAATTGGCCTTCAATAAACAAAGCATTACCCAATCATCATTTCGATCATTTGGTGTGTCTTTCACCTTATTTACCACCCTTCACCCAATGGTTACCACAATTTAAATATCAAGGACGATTTGAACTTGCGTCGTTGTTTGCTAATTTACTGGCGCAGCTATGGAAAAAACAAAATTCACCAAAACTGGCTTCTCCTGTTGATCTTATTCTTAGTGTGCCATTACATTGTAGTAAGTGGCAAATTCGCGGCTATAATCAAGCACACTTGCTTGCCAAACCTTTCGCTCAACACTTGCAACTACCTTATGATGAAATCGCGTTAATTCGCGCGAAAAAAGGCAAAACTCAAGTGGGACAAACGGGTAAACAAAGGCGTAGAAAATTAGCAAAATCATTCATGTTAGCTAAGGAGTTACCTAACAATATTAAACACATTATTTTAGTTGATGATGTTTTAACTACGGGCAGTACCGCGAGTGAAATAAGTAAATTACTTAAACAAGCGGGGATAGAAAAAGTGACTATAGTAACAGTGTGCTTAACACTGCCTAAGAATTAGTTTTCCCTAATGGTTTCGTCATAGTAAAATGGTATTTATCCGCGATTTTTTTATAAATACCATTTCGCTTTATTTCTTTAAGGGATTCTTCTAATAAGGGTACCAATTCAGCATGATCCTTATGAATATAAGTATACAAATTAAAACTATCAATTTTTGGACTATGAATTACTAGTTTCATTGATAACAGCGATTCTTTTCTAATTAATTTACGTGCAATATCTTCAAACATTACCACAGATCTTACGCGATCTCTGGCTAGCATTTTCAATGCTTGTATACTTGTACTAACAGGTACTCGGTTTTTACTCTCAACTTTCAACCTCAAGCGCATAGAACCTCTTAAATATGCTACTGAGCCCTGATTTACCATATACCAACTGGGATGTTCAATCTGCAATGATTTTTTGGTAATCATGACAATTCTAGTTAAAGCAACAGCTTCATTCACCCTAAGGTAGTTTGAAGTGTCATCATTAGAAATTAGTTTGAAATCAGCAATGCGAGCAGCATCACCGATCATCACACCACTATTAACTTGTTGGATAACTCTACGCCCTGGCATTTCCACAACTGAAACACTTTTATTGTAAGGCTTTAATGCCTGTTGCAGTATTTCTTGTAAAAACAAACTCAAAGGTGCTCTCGTATGAGTAGCAAAAGTAAGTGAATTATTGGCAACCCCTTCTGAGGGTAACAAAAGGGATAATATGAAAAGCGTAACAACACAACATTTATAAAAGTATTCTCTGAGTACACTCATGCTAATCCTTGTGATCATCCACCAATAACATTATAGGCTAGTTTTCAATCGACGTGCTAAAGGCCTTCGCAAAAAACAAGCTATTGGCTAATAATTTTGCGCTACCTAACCAGTAACCACGAAAAGCTAAAACATCTGCGCTAGCAATAACGCGTCCTTCGCCATAGTTATGAGCAACAATTGCTGCGTTATGGGCCAAAAGATGAACTAAGTTTTTGTCGGTATAACCACTTAATAATGGCTCGGCATTATACTTAGCCAAAGTAATAAAAGGCTGCTGCCCTGCATCCATAATTAAGGTGCTGTTTCTAAATAATGGTAACTTTTTATCGGTATAACCAAAAGCGAGAGGGTGTGAAGTATCAAGGGTTGTAGCAAAAATAGCACCCGCAATACGTTTTCTTGCACTGAGTTTTTCTTTATCTTGATAACTGAGTTGCTCGCTATCAAATAACTGATCTATTTGTTTTTGATTAATAAAATCAACAGACAATATACCTTCTTTGGCTAGCCATTTAGCACCGCTTTTTTGAGCAATAACAACGCCGCCTTGATTAATCCATTTTTTCAGTTGGCTAATATTGCCATCAGAAAGCACGGTATAATCACCGTTAACTAAAATTAGATGGCTATAATTTGATAAGTCGATACTCGCTAAACGAGCGTGCTCGACAATGCTGACTGGTATTTGTAATGTTTCATCAAGGTAATAACGAATTTCTCCTGCTTCATATTGAGAAACTTTTTCACCACCCAACAGCAGCACTTTAGGTTGCGTTAATGCTTGAAATGAACTGCTGCCAAAATCGATACCTTGGCTAGTTAACCCACTGTTAATAATCACTAATTCGATATTTGATTTTTTTGCTAACTCAGCAAGGTTTTCACGCCAGTTTTGCGCTGACTGAATGGCCGCAGGAATAATAATAGTACCACTAGCAAAGGTTCTTTTTGTGCCTTTTATTTGACTAACAAAGCTGTTTGTTGCCACTTTAGCGTTGATGTTTTTATTTTGTAATTGGTTTAATAGTTTTGGTGCTAAAAAATGATGCCATTCAAATGCATAGGCATAATCAGTGCTACTCGTGTTAATTTTGCTAACATGGGCAATATCTTTTTTAGACCAAGGTTTTTCCCCTAACGCTAAACCCCAAGTACTATCAAGTGCTTGAAAATCAATATTCATTGCCAAGGGCATAGTCCAACCTGACACATCGTAGAAGGTGTTATTAGGAAAGTCAGTCTCTTGGTTAAATAATGCTTGTATTAGACGATATTGGCTTTGTGCTAACGGTACATAATAGCTAGTTTCTTTCGCGTAGCTTTTACCTTTAAAACTAAAACTATCACTTAATGGATAAACATTAATTTGATGCTGCGTTAATTTATCTAGCAAGGTATTTAAACGATAGGCATCTTTTGTTTCACTGAGTAAATAGCCGTTAAAGTCTTCTTTTTTTGCCAAATTAATTGCTTGTTGGTAGAAGTTTTTTCGATATTTTTTAAGTGCTTTACGGTTTTGCCAAGCGCCTTCAATGGTTGAAAGCGACGTTAGCACATGGTTTTGAATTCCATATTCAAAGGTTAATAAGCCGTTAATCGTATTTTGTTGCATGCCACGAGCACTGGCTTGCTCAAATAAAATACCAATACTGCCGTTAATATCAGGGTACGTTGAACCTTTACCATAATAAAAATCATCAAAACTCTCTTCGCTATAATATAAACGCTGTGCTTGGTCTAATGCTTTCGCGTGAAATTTGGCCAACGCTTTAGTTAACGTTACGTTTTGTTTGGGTGTTAATGGATTCGTTCTACTGACAATACCTGGTTGAAAGAAGTAACTGCTGTTTGCCCCCATCTCATGATAATCACCTAATACGTGTGGTTGATATTGGTGAAAGTATTTCAATCTATGTTGGCTTTCTTGCTGCGTTAATAATAACCAGTCTCGGTTTAGATCAAACCAAAAATGATTTGTTCGACCACTAACCCAGCCTTGGTGATGTTCAACATGTTCTGCATCACTATTGTCAGCAGAGCCGCGATAAGTCGTTACCCAATTAACAAATCTGTCCATTCCATCAGGGTTAATGCTTGGCTCTAACACAATAATTGTATTAGCTAATAGGGTTTCAATGTCTTTTTCTTCACTCGCCGCTAAGTAATACGCCACCACCATTGCCGCATTAGCGCCACTAATTTCGTCACCGTGAACACTATATCCCAGCCAAATAACTAGGGGTTCATTAAAGTTTTTAGATTCTTTAGTTTGATAAGGCACGTGTCGTTTGGCAAGAATATTGTCTAAATTCGCGATATTCTCAGGACTTGAAATGGTAACTAAAAATTGCTCTCGTAACTGTACAGTCCTACCAATTGAAGTCATTTTTATACGGTTTGAATGTTGAGCTAGGGTATTAAAATAGTTTTTTAATTGATCATGCCTTAAATGGCGTTCGCCAATTTCAAAACCTAACGTAGTACTCGGTAAGGGAATTTTAGCATTAAAGATTACTTGCTTTGGCAAATACGCTTGTACTGGTTGAGCAAATAAAAGCCAAGTAGGCATGAATAAAGCAAAGAAAATAAAGCAGCGAAACAATAACATAATAAATCCCAATTAGATGATCACGGATAAAATAGCAAATAAAAGCAGAAAAATCATTAGCACATCGCAAGATTGCAGCGTAAAATACCCATACTTGAGTAAAACACTCAAGTATACTCAAGCCTTTTAGTTTTCGTGAACATTGTCTCGTGAATATTGTATTTTGAGAAGGCTTAAGTATATATCCTGTTTCAAAATAAAGAAAACAAGCGAGTTACTGTATTATGATCACTATATCACCTACCGCCCAAGAGCATTTTATTAAACTGCTATCTCAACAAGCAGAGGGCACCCACATTCGTGTATTTGTTGTTAATCCAGGAACCGCTAAAGCTGAATGTGGTGTATCGTATTGTCCTGCTGACGCAGTAGAGCCGGATGATCTGAAATTACCTTTCGAAGGTTTCTGTGCCATGATTGATGGTGACAGCAAAGGTTTCTTGGAAGAAGCCGAAATTGATTTTATTACCGATCAAATGGGTTCTCAACTTACCCTGAAAGCGCCAAATGCCAAATTACGTAAAGTAGCAGATGACGCCCCTTTATTTGAGCGTGTTCACTACTTTTTACAAGCTGAAGTTAATCCTCAATTAGCAGGACATGGCGGCGAATGTACTTTAGTAGAAATTACCGATGACGGATATGCAGTACTGCAATTCGGTGGTGGCTGTAATGGTTGTAGCCAAATTGATGTTACCGTTAAAGATGGTATTGAAACACAGCTAATCGAGATGATGGGTGACGAAATTAAAGGCGTTAAAGATGTTACTGAACATGAACGCGGTGATCATTCATATTACTAAAAATAATCTTTATGAATAATTTGCTCGCCAAATTAGGTCAAGATCCAAAACGAAGTTTATCAATTTTTTTAACCGGACTTGGCCTTTTTACTTTAGGGCTATTCTTTATTGCTATTGGTTATTTTAATCACTATTTATGGCAAGTGGTTGGGCTTATTCTTATCGCTGTTGCCTGTATAATTGCTGCTTGGGGTTACTTGGGGATATTTGCTAACCGGTGGTTTAATATCCTCAACAAACGTAATCTAAATAAACATAAGCTCAATAAACATAAGCTCAATAAACATAAGCTCAATAAACATAACTTAAACAAGCGTCAACCATAACAAACATAAACCAAATAATATGCCACTTCAATGACTTACCTCATCCAAAAACACTGGTTTCATCTTACTTTGCTGCTACTTGTTAGCATTGCGACATTATCACTTTGGCCTGCAATTCATTTACCTAGCGTTCCTGGTACCGACAAAACTCATCACTTTATTGCTTACGCTGCATTAGTATTTCCTACGGCATTAAAACAGCCTAAATACACGTTAGCTATTATTGCTGGCTTTATTGCTTTTAGTGGCGCAATTGAATTGATTCAGCCTTATGTTAATCGTTATGGCGAATGGTTAGATATGGTGGCAAATATATCAGGCCTTATTTGCGGCTGGTTATTAGCAGAAGCAACACTGTATATTTCTAAAAAAGAAGCTTAAGTTTGACGCTTATCAAGTCATTTAAAAATGAAACAACTAGAATGCACCTTATATCAATTGAAATAATGAATCGCTAAGTGGTGTATTCATTAATGCAATTGGTATTACATACTTTATAGGTAATATTTATGGAAACTGTTAAACATCTACCCAAACATCTTTGGCAAAAAATTATGTCTGTTATCGCTAAGATAAGTTTTGCTTGTGCAGCAATTGGTGTAGTTATAACGCTAATTTATGCAGACGATGTAACCGAAGAATATAAAGCAGCAATGGGCGCTATTACGTTTATCTGTTTTGCTATTGGTATTGTACTAAAAGCGATGGGTGACACGAGTATTCCTAATTTAAAACCAAAAAAAGATTGATTAGACTTTAAATTAGAATCTGTTGAATATGAATAAACGCCAACCCACAATAATTGCTTATGTTGACCCAGATCGGTAATTTTAGACAAGAAATGTTCCTTATTGCTAGGCATTTCAATGAAAAAGCGTTATTTTAGTCTATTGCTATTATAAGAGAAAGCTCATGAGAATTAACCTTGTTGCCCTTTTTTTATTTTTTTTCCACACTACTGCTTTGGGCGCAATCATTTTACAATACCATCATGTTAGCGATACAACGCCCAAAAGCACCAGTATCACACCGGCACAATTTGAGGTGCACTTAAAATATCTAGAAGAACAAAGTTTTAACGTTGTACCTTTATCACAGATAATGGAAAAAATTAAAAATAAACAACCATTAAAAGATAAAACTGTCGCCATTACTTTTGACGATGCTTATATTGACATATTAACGCACGCTGTACCTTTACTTAATCAACTTAACTACCCTTATACCATTTTTGTTAACCCCGGCATTATTTCTCGACACTCTATTAATAAGGGAAAATCACCTTCCTATCTTTCATGGGCACAACTTAAAGCCTTGGCTGATAAAGATGTTATTATTGCCAATCATGGCTTTGAACACGACTCTATAACTCGGATCACAAACAATTTAACCCAAGCTCAATGGTTAACTAAGCAGACCGAGTTGTTATTAAAAGCTGAGGATATTATAAAAGATAAAACAGGTAAAAGTTGGCGATATTATGCTTATCCTTATGGTGAATATAGCCCTGCCATACAAAATTGGGCTAAAGAAAACAACTTTATCGCCTTTTCACAGCAATCTGGCGCCATAGGTTTAGGTACAGATTTAACGAGTGTGCCACGTTTTCCTGCGTCAATACCACATGACAAAATTTCTGATTTGCGTGATAAGTTAAATTCACTGCCTTTCACTATTCAATTACAAGGCAAAGAAGCTGAAACCATTGTTCAATACAAGCAAATTTCCAGTGTTACTTTTACTATTGAGGCAGATGATTTTTATACATCAGGGCTGAATTGTTATATCTCAGGCTTAGGCAAGCAGAAAATACAGTGGCAAGGTGATAGTAGTTTTACCATCAATTTCAACGGTGATTTACCCACAGGACGAGTACGCTGCAATTGCACTGCTGCTAGCATCAGCAAACCCGGTCGATATTATTGGTATTCAAAGCCTTGGTTTGTTTTGCAAGAAGACGGAGAGTGGTATCACTTGTAACTTATTTTATTTTAATACAATGCGACTATTTTTTGATAATCGCTCAGCAACTTATCACTATCAATACTCGGTACTTTTCCCACTGCTTGCTCAGGCTTAAAAATAGCAGTGATATAACCATTAGGATTAATCAACACTAACGAGGCGCTGTGATCGACCAAATAATTCTCTCCTTCACCGCTAATAGCATACATTAAGCCCATATTACGTGCGAAAGGAAAAAGCACATCATGCCCAGCTCTCAAAGCGATAAATTCACGATTAAAATATGCAATGTATTGACTTAATATTTCTTGGGTATCTCTTTGAGGATCAACACTCACCAATAACACTTGGCTATTATTAGCAATGACTTTTAAATCATCATAAATAAAACCTAAATTCTGTAAGGTCGTTGGACAAACATCGGGGCAAGAAGTATAACCAAAAAAAATGAATGACCATTTTCCTGTTAACTGATCTTTGGTAAATGACTGACCATGGTGATCTGTTAATTCAAACGGTTTAATTTCTCTAGGCTGCTGGTAATAAAGCGCATTTTCTGGCTGAGGCAGTTTATTCACTTGCTGAAAAAGCAAAGCCCCAATTACGGCAGCAACAAGGCCGCCAAGATAGATAAAATATTTATTCATAAAATGATTGTTTAGCCGAGTGGCAATAAATAATGATCAAGTAACAGAATGATAAACAACAACATTAAATGAATGATCGAAAACTTAAAAGTGTCCATAGCCGTATTTTCGTCAGCATTAAACTTTAGCTTCCACGCATAAGCAAAGAAGATTAAATTCAGCACAACTGCGCCAATTAAATACAGCCAATTGCTCATACCAACCAAATAAGGCAACAAGCCAACAATAAATAACAACACCGTATAAAATAAAATTTGGGTTTTAGTGAAGTTAACACCATGAGTTACCGGTAACATTGGAATGTTCACTTTCGCATATTCATCCTTACGATGAATAGCAAGCGCCCAAAAGTGTGGTGGTGTCCAAGTAAAAATCAACAATACTAATAATAGTGCATGGGGGTGTATTTCATTGGTCATAGCTGTCCACCCCAATAAAGGAGGAATAGCACCTGCTAGCCCACCAATAGTTATGTTTTGTGGAGTAGCACGTTTCAAATACAAGGTATAAACAAAACTATAACCGACCAACCCTGCCAATGTTAAATACGCGGTTAAAGGGTTGACCAAGACATAAAGTAAAACAAACCCCAATAGCGCAATACTAAAAGCAAACACCATAGCGTTATTGGCCGTAATTCTACCTTCAGGCAAAGGACGGTTATGCGTTCTTCCCATAACACCATCAATTTTTTCATCGACAATATGATTAATTGCTGCCGCCGCAGATGATAACAAACCTATGCCTAACATTGCAGGTAAAAACAATTGCCAAGGTAAGCCTCCGGGCACCGACAAACTCATACCAACCACAGCAGTCAGCACCAATAACGCGACGACTCTTGGTTTAGTAATATCATAATAAGCACGCCATTTTGACATGATTAATTTTGACGTAATCATAGATGCCATTTTTGTTTCATTTATTACTTCATCAGACATAACATTTCCTCTACTGTAGCCTATATTTTGCGGCGTAAACGGTAAGTCAAACCAATGAGTGTTAGCATTAAACATCCTGCTACAATATTATGACCAACGGCAATAGATAGCGGTAATGAAAACAAAACATTACCCACGCCGAGTATAATTTGACTAACCAAAGCTAAGCCCACAAGCAGTGCAGACGATTTAAAAGTGCTCGTTTTCGCTTTGAAATAAACCATTAAAATAAGCCAAGCTAAATATACTGCTGTAATAATTGCGCCAAAACGATGCATAACATGAATAGTGACGCGTTCATCGTGAGATAAGTGACCAAATTCATAACTATCACGCTCAGGTGGCACCAAATCAAAAGAGTTTTCAAAATTCATTTGATCTTGCCAACCAGACTGACAAATAGGTAATTCAACACAACTTAACGCCGCATAATTAGATGATGTCCAACCACCCAAGGCTATTTGCCCTGTTAAAATAACAATACCTAGCAACGCATAGCGACCATATTTTTTTACTGAAAAATCACTGCGACTTATTCGGTTTGATCGTAAACGTAAATACAACAAAAATAACAAACACAGTGTAGTAAACCCACCCAGTAAATGCCCCATTACCACGATAGGCATTAATTTCATAGTAACTGTCCACATGCCTAACGCTGCTTGAAAAATAACGATAACTAAAATTAATATCGGCAAACGTAAAGGTGTACCTTGTGCTCTATTTTTAAAAGACAAAAAAGCAATCGCTACAATCAACAAACCTAAAGTACCAGCGAAATACCGGTGAATCATTTCATTCCAGGCTTTTTTTGGCTCAACTTTACGTTCAGGGTAGGCTAATTCGGCTTTAGCTATTTGTTCTGCCGTTTCAGGTACATCAACTAGGCCATAACAGGTTGGCCAATCAGGGCAACCTAAACCCGCATGGGTCAATCGCGTGTATGCACCTAAAGCAACCACAACGAGTGCTAACAAAATGCTAATAAAAACTAACTTTTTAACAACATGATTGTGCGCAGTATACAAAGATTGCTCATTCATCTTAGCCAACCTTTGAGTATTTGAGAAGTTTCTTCATATCCGCCAGAATTTGTTTGCCAAACTGTGGTAATTGTTGCGTATTATGAGGAACTTGATGACTTAAAAATACATTACCAAGCGGATCTACAATTAACACTTGTGGTTTGTCTATGCGTTGTTTGGTTGCTGTTGACATTGCCATTAATTGCCACTTACTTTTTGAAATATGCTGAAGTTGCTCACTGGAAAATTCATTTATATACAATGCAACAGGCGACACTCTTGGCATTTCTTTACCTAAAGCGACATAAGTATTGTGCACAGTTTCCAATGTTTTTTGACAATATAAGTCACAACTTTCTGGTAAGCGATAGAGTATTAGCCACTGATGTTCAAAGGCTGATTTATCTATCCCTAGTTGCTCTAAGGTTAATTCGTTCGTTAATAAGTTACCTTTATTAGTTACACCTGTTGCAAGCCAACCCCCATTCAAAGCAAATTTTGCTAAAATAATCGGCAAGGCAAAAACTGCAATCACCATTAATAAAATACGTCTGTTTTTGTATTGACTACTCTTGTTCTGAGCTTCGGTTTGCTGTTCAAGTGAGGTTTTATCGGATACTGAACTCATACTACTTTGCCCTTTTATTACTACTTTTATTACTGCTTATACTGGCTCCAAACTTTGCCCATAGCATCAACAATAACCAAGCTAATGCTAAACTAAACCACTGAAAAGCATAAGCGCGATGCTTTTCTGGCGGCATAACAATGGGCTGCCAATTTTTTTCAAAACCGAGTGTTTCATTTTTATCTAAATAAACCACAAAAGGCAAGAGTTTACGGCTAATTAATGACGAAAATTTATCCAATTCAATTTGCTGAACTCGTAAAGGCCAGCTTACGTCAGAAAACACTTGTTCCTGCAATACAATACCCACTTCAATTAAACGAATATTTCCCTGAAATTGCTGTGCGCCATTTAGTGCTGCCACTTTAGGTAGCTCTTGTCTATTAATTGAGCCTTGTACCCAACCAAGACTTACTAATACAGCATAGCTATTGGTAATTGCCACCTGATAAACACGATAGCCTAAACGGCCTTTATTTACTTGGTTGTCTAATAAAAACACTTGGTTTTCATTAAACTCTCCGTTGACAACAACAGGGTAATCATTAATGTCAGCTAAAGAATCAGCCTTATTTGAAAGTGTTAATACTTGTGCTAATGATATAGGGCTTTGTGCACTTAACTTTGCAATTTGAGCTAACCGTTGTTCTTTTTCTAACGCCCTAGTACTTTGCCAAAAACCAAGCTTTACTAATGTTGAAAAAACTAGCACCGTAAACACTAGCCACAGTAAGTTATTCTTGTTGAAAAAACTTGGTCGCTTTTCTTCTGTACTTAAAGAAGCAGAACTTGGCATTAAAAAGAAAATCCTTACAACATGTTTCGCGCTTTATTACTTGTAAATAAAAACCAGAATCCAGATTTTATTGATTAATTTCCCATCTACTTTAGAGGATAATAACGCAGATAATTCGCTTTAGTTCAAGGAAAAGGCGCGGAGTTGACGCTAGTCAATGAGTACCTTTGACGAAGAAATTAAGCGAAGAATCCAGTTAGTATCCCTAAAGGATGTAGACGAAGAGAAATAGTAATACCCACACTACGTCGACGAAATGCCAATACCAACTTGCGGCTTTAAAAGCAAAATGATTCTCTGGCGTAAAATGGCCTTTTAATATTCTAAAGAACATAACAATTAACATAATGCAGCCTAGCGTCACATGCATGCCATGAAAACCCGTCAACATGTAAAAGGTACTGCCGTAAATACCACTCGTTATATACAACTGCATTTCATCAGAATAACCATGCGCATATTCTAGTACTTGGAAGAACAGGAAAGCCAGACCCAAAATAATAGTCAACCCTAACCAAGCTTTTAATTGTGGTCGCTTATTTTGCTCTAACGCAACATGGGCGAAATGAGCCGTAATTGACGAAGTTAATAACAAAACGGTATTAAGTAATGGCAAACCGTACCAGCCCATACCTGTGGTTTCAGTACCACCTGGCGTTTTGATTAATGGCCAAGTTGCAGTAAACTCAGGCCAAAGTACGGCACCTGTCATTGCGTTGTTTCCTGCACCATCTAACCAAGGAACTGAAAAGGTACGGGCATATAATAGTGCACCAAAAAATGCGGCAAAAAACATCACTTCAGAAAAAATAAACCAGCTCATCCCTTGTCTAAAAGAGTGATCCATTTGATGACTGTATTTTCCAGCCATTGATTCATTAATAACATTTGTAAACCAACCAACTACCATAAAGATAACTAAAGCAATACCGGCTAGTAATAAATAACCACCATACCCACTAACTTCATTTTTAATGTCGGTTACATAATTAGCAGCACCAAAAGCAATCATAAATAATGCCACTGCGCCAACTATTGGCCAGTGACTTTGTGCTGGTACATAATAACTTTCATATTCTTTTGTTGTCATTTTTGTTCCCTTATTCTTTACATTTGCAAGGCTAAAACCTCACCTACAATTCACGTGAACTAATACAAACACTACGAGTCAACTTTACCGCTAATGTCATACAGAGTGTATGATAATGTCAGCGTAGTAATCTCAGCAGGTAAATCAAGGTCAACATAAAACTGCAAGCCCATTTTAACTTCTTCGCCTGACTTTAACGGCTGTTGCGTGAAGCAAAAACATTCAATTTTTTGAAAATATCCAGCAGCCAACCCCGGAGAAACCGATGGTACAGCTTGTCCGACAATATCGCGCTGTGATTCATTTTTTGCATAAAAATTTACAAATTTCACTTCACCGGGATGAACAGACACCTCATTGACTACGGGTTCAAATTGCCAAGGTATTCCTTTAGCCAAACGAGTAATAAACTGCACTTTCACTGTGCGTGACGTATCAACACCATCAGCAACATAAGCAACACCAACGCTGTTGGTTTTACCATTCAAACCGGTAATATCACAAAAAACATCGTATAAAGGCACAAGTGCAAAGCCAAAACCAAACATGGCAAATACCACCAACACAAGCCTTTTAATAAGCTTGCTATTGCTTGCTGTACTTTCCTGAGTATCAGCTTCCTGATTGTCGGTTTTGTGCTCTGTGCCTTTATTCATTCTTAGTCAATCTTCGGTGGTGTACTAAAGGTGTGATACGGCGCAGGGCTTGCCACCGTCCACTCTAAACCTATCGCGCCATCCCATGGTTTAGCTGGCGCTTTCTCGCCACCCTTAATACATTTGATAACAACAGCTAAGAAAATCAACTGTGATAAACCAAAGGCAAAACCACCAATACTGACCCACTTATTAAAGTCAGCGAATTGTAATGCATAATCAGGAATACGGCGTGGCATACCAGCTAAGCCTAAGAAATGCATAGGGAAAAACAGTAAATTCACAGAAATTAACGAACACCAAAAATGCCATTTAGCTAGACTTTCGTTATACATGTGCCCAGTCCATTTTGGTAACCAAAAATAAGCACCGGCATAGATAGAGAATAGTGACCCTGTTACTAACACATAATGAAAATGTGCAACCACAAAGTAAGTATCATGGTATTGAAAATCTACTGGCGTTAATGCCAACATCAAACCAGAGAAGCCGCCAATGGTAAACAAAATCACAAAAGCGATAGAAAATAGCATAGGCACTTCGAAACTCAAGGAGCCCCGCCACATAGTCGCAACCCAGTTAAATACTTTAACCCCTGTTGGCACGGCAATTAACATGGTGCAATACATAAAGAATAGTTCACCAAATAACGGCATGCCCGTCGTAAACATATGGTGAGCCCAAACGATAAATGACAACAACGCAATAGACGCGGTTGCATAAACCATAGAGCTATAACCAAACAGTTTTTTACGCGCAAAAGCTGGAATGATGGTTGAAACAATACCAAACGCTGGCAAAATCATAATGTACACTTCAGGGTGACCAAAGAACCAGAAAATATGCTGGAACATTACTGGATCACCACCTCCGGCAGCATCAAAGAAACTTGTACCAAAATAGGTGTCAGTTAACAGCATTGTCACTACACCTGCTAACACAGGCATTACGGCAATGAGCAAATATGCGGTTATGAAAAAAGTCCACACAAACAATGGCATTTTCATATAGGTCATGCCAGGAGCACGTAAATTCATAATAGTAACGACAATATTAATCGCACCCATTATTGAAGAAATACCCATGATATGAACAGCAAAAACAAAAAATGCTGTACTACCATTAGAGTATGTTGTCGATAACGGTGCGTAGAATGTCCAACCAAAGTTTGGCGCACCACTTTCCATAAAGAATGAACCAAGTAAAATAGCGAAAGCAAAGGGAAGAATCCAAAAGCTCCAGTTATTCATACGCGGTAAAGCCATGTCTGGCGCACCAATCATCATTGGCAACATCCAGTTAGCAAAACCTGTGAAGGCAGGCATTATTGCGCCAAACACCATGATCAAGCCATGTACTGTCGTTAACTGATTAAAAAAATCTGGTTCTACTATTTGCAAACCCGGCTGAAATAACTCAGCACGGATCACCATTGCCAGAGCACCGCCCGTTAATAGCATGATAAAAGAGAACCATAAATATAATGTACCTATATCCTTATGATTCGTTGTGTATAACCAGCGCTTTATCCCTGACATTTTATGGTCATGATGATCATCGTTATGCGCGTCATCAAGCGATTCATTTATTGTATTGGTTGTCATCTTTTACTCCTCGCTTGCCGCTTTAACGTCTGAACTTTGCACTAAATCACCGGTATCATTACCCCAAGCATTACGCTCATAAGTAATAACCGCAGAAATTTCTTTCAAACTTAACTGTTTACCAAATGGTGGCATCATACCTTTGCCATTTAACACTAAAGAAATATGCTCTGTAACAGGTCCTTGGGTAGCAACTGCACTACCTTTAAGGGCTGGGAATGTAGGCGGCAAACCTAAACCTGTAGATTGATGGCATGCTGCGCAATAGGCCATATAAGTCGCTTCACCTAACTGCATTAACTCCTCTTTAGTCATAGAAGCACTTAAAGACGCTTGCTCCGCATCCGCCGCTTTTGCTGTCAATGCGTGTTGTTCATTTAACCATGCGTCATAATCTTCACTCGATTTAACTTCAACAACAATGGGCATAAAACCATGATCTTTGCCACAAAGCTCTGCACATTGACCGCGGTAAACGCCTGGTTCATCAACATTCGTCCAGGCTTCATTAATAAAGCCTGGGTTAGCATCTTGTTTAACAGCAAAGGCTGGAACCCACCAAGAATGAATAACATCATCAGAGGTAATTAAAAAACGCACTTTTTTATTGGCTGGAATAACTAATGGTTTATCTACTTCAAGTAAGTAGTCTTTTCCCTTGTGAGCATCGTTACCATCAAAACTACCGTTGTGATTTTCATACTGTTCTCGTGGTGTTGAAAGCACTGAATAGTATTCAATATTTTGATCAAAATATTTGTAATGCCATTTCCACTGCGAACCTGTGATTTGAATAGTGACTTCGGAATTGTCATTATTTTCCATATCAATTAAGGTGCTCGTTGCTGGAACGGCCATCGCGATAAGAATAACGACAGGAATTGCGGTCCAGAGTAATTCTACTGTGGTGCTTTCATGAAAATCAGCCGCTTTTGCACCTTTAGATTTTCGATGGAATATCATCGACCAAAACATTGCGCCAAAAACGACAACGCCAATAGCGGTACAAATGTAGAGTGCCAGCATATGTAAATCATATACTTCCCTACTTACCGCTGTTACCCCTTTAGTCAGATTTATCTGTGTATCTGACCAAGCTGAACAGGAGAAAAAACTGGCAAACATCAGCCAAACCCCTATCAACCAACGTTGATTACCTCTATTCACTCAACCTCTCCTCCATCAATACCTATTTCACTTGAAGGTGCTTTGTAATCACCTTCTTTAAAACAAGATATAAGAAATAGAAAACAGAAAAGCAGCAATGTACATCACAACACATTGAACTGATTATCTGTTAATTTAGTTATTATTATTTTCTAATTGAGCACTTATTACTTATCATTTAGTAAAGTGCATCATTTGAAGTTTATTAAATTAACTGACGTGAAATGGCCAACTCATCGCTAAATAGTAAGCAAATAATAAGTTTAGGCATCGAATTAGCATATTAACGTCTTTTTATTTTTATACCGCTTTTACTAGTTTTTTTGTTCGATTTCATTTCTAGAATCGCTCAAAACTTGATCTAGGTCAAACAATAATTGTGACAAAAGTCAAAAAAGTGCCAAAGTATCGAATAGAGTAATAACCCCAAAATAGATGTATCACCTGACAGATATAGGCTGTAGATATTTTAGCTATTGATAAAATAAATAATAACTACAGGTGATATAGCAACCAAGTGCAAATTGTTTTTAATTCAACACAGTAAAGTTAAAGGTAATAAATTTAACGAGATAAGAATATAAAGAATAGATTGCCACTAGAGAAAATAGTGGCAATTTAGGTAAGTAAGTACAAGTAAGTGACTACAAGTTAAGCAAATAAAAACTACATCCAATTGCCATTACGTATAACACCAACGGCAAGCCCTTCAATATTGAATTCTTGGCAGGTAAGGTCTACCTTGATTGGCTCAAAATCTTCATTTTCTGCATGTAAATAAACAATGTTACCGTCACGTTTAAATCGTTTTACCGTAACATCATTTTCGACTCTAGCAACAATAACTTGGCCATTTTGCACATCAGTAGTTTGATGTACCGCCAACAAATCACCATCTAAAATACCAATATCTTTCATGCTTTCACCATTTACTCGTAGCAAGTAATCGGCAGCAGGATGAAACAAATTACCGCTCATTTGATAATGCTCTTCAACATGTTCTGCAGCTAATATAGGCTCACCTGCGGCAACTCGGCCAATAAGTGGTAACCCTTCGGCTTCAATAAATTGCTCAGCTAAACGTATACCACGAGAAGTACCTGGTAACATTTCAATATAGCCTTTTTTTGCCAAAGCCTTTAAATGCTCTTCTGCTGCATTCGCTGATTTAAAACCAAAAAACGTTGCTATTTCGGCTCGAGTAGGCGGCATTCCTGTGTCTTGAATATTATCTTTAATAAGATCAAATATCTGTTGTTGACGGTTAGTTAAGGGCTTTAATTCGTTTATTACTGACATATGCTTTTCCTTTCTAGGTAAAGTCCTGTATTTATTTACAACTGTTAGTATATACAGCCATTAGATAAACGCAAGGTTTTACTAATATCAGATCAGGGCATGTGGTTTTTAGGCTCTTCAGCGCACAACGAACTTATTGCATCTGGTTTTTCTGAGCAAGAGAATATTTAACTAGTTTTTAGTGATACACAAATAGTTAAGTTAATGGTTAATGGTCGGGTTGATTGAGCTTATACTGATCCTAACACTATCCAAAAGCACCTACATACCATAAACAAGGCAAATGTAGCCATTAATTATAAAAAATTGTACCTAAAAATCAGCGTATTATTATCGTTTTTTCGCTAAGTAAATCATATATTCATTCATTGCATTATCTTTCACAATGAAACATAATAACAACCCAAGTGAAAGTTAACTGAAAATTTATCTAATACGTCATGTCTAAAAGAAACACTCAACAACGTCGCTATAGCATTATTGCAGAACTTAATATTAAGGGTGAGGTTAGCGTTGATAGTTTAGCCAAACAGTTTGATATTTCAGAAGTTTCTATTCGAAAAGATCTTGCTTCGCTAGAAACCAGCGGCTTGTTATTAAGGCGTTATGGTGGTGCTATAGCACTGCCTAGTGAAATAACAGAGCCTAAAAGCGAAAAACTTTCTAAACAAAAGAAAATAATTGCTAAACATGCAGCAACATTAGTTCGAGATCATAATCGCATTATTATTGATAGTGGCCAAACAACCTCTGCTTTAGTCTGTGAACTAGAAAGCAAAAAAGGCTTAGTGGTGATGACTAACGCGCTAAGCATAGCCAATGAAATTCATGCCCTAGAAAATGAGCCAACCTTATTGATGACCGGTGGCACTTGGGATGCAAATTCAGAAGCCTTTCAGGGGCAAGTAGCAGAGCAAGTGCTTCGTTCGTATGACTTTGATCAGTTGTTTATCGGTGCAGATGGCATCGACATTGAACGAGGCACAACGACCTTTAATGAATTAACGGGCTTAAGTCGTGTAATGGCAGAAGTTGCACGCGAAGTTATTGTTATGATTGAGTCAGATAAAATCGCCAAAAAAATACCTAATTTAGAATTAGGATGGCAGCAAATACATACCCTCATAACTGATGATGACTTGTCTGAATCAGTCAGAGCACAGCTAGTAGCTCAAGGCGTAAACTTAATATGCGCCAAGGCTTCTACTTAAAAGAAAGGATATAAATTATGTGTGGCATAGTCGGTGCAGTAGCACAACGTGACGTAGCAGAGATTTTAGTCGAAGGACTAAAGCGTTTAGAATACCGAGGTTATGATTCAGCCGGTATTGCAACTATAGATCAACAAAACCAGTTGCATAGCACTAAGCGTTTAGGAAAAGTACAAGAGCTAGCACAAGCATTACAAATCATCCCATTAAGCGGTGGCACAGGTATTGCGCATACTCGTTGGGCAACACATGGTGCTCCAAGCGAAGTGAATGCTCACCCACATCATTCTAGTGGTAATATTGCAGTTGTTCACAATGGTATTATTGAGAACCATCAAGCTCTACGTAATCAGCTACAAGGTTTAGGTTATGAATTCGTTTCTCAAACTGACACTGAAGTTATTGGCCATTTAGTTCATCATGAATTAAAAACCAGTGATACATTATTAGCGGCAGTGCAAAAAACGGTTCAGCAACTTGAAGGCGCATACGGTACTGTTGTGATGGATAGCGCTGATAAAGATCGTATTATTGTTGCTCGTTCAGGTAGCCCATTAGTTATAGGTTATGGTTTAGGCGAAAACTTTATTGCGTCAGACATGATGGCGTTATTGCCTGTTACTCGTAAATTTGCCTTTTTAGAAGAAGGGGATGTTGCCGAAGTTACGCGCTTTGAAGTCAATGTGTTTGATGTTAATGGTAAGTCAGTAGAACGCGAAGCAAAAGAAGCCTCTGTAAACCATGATAGTGGTGATAAAGGCGAATATCGTCATTACATGCTCAAAGAAACTTATGAGCAACCAACGGCAATTCGAAACACGTTAGAAGGGCGTTTACTCGGTAATTCATTAGATATTAATACCTTTGGTGCTGGCGCTGAAGACATCTTTAAAGAGATAGAACATGTACAAATTATTGCCTGCGGTACAAGTTACCATTCTGGCATGGTTGCGCGTTATTGGTTGGAAGCGCTTGCGGGCGTTTCTTGTAACATTGAAATAGCCAGTGAATTTCGTTATAGAAAATCACATGTGCCAAAAAATGCACTACTCGTTACTATTTCACAATCAGGTGAAACAGCCGATACGCTTGCCGCTTTACGCTTAGCAAAAGAGTTAGGATATCGCGCTAGTTTAACTATTTGTAATGTTGATGGCTCATCCTTAGTGCGCGAATCAGATTTATCCTTTATGACCAAGGCGGGTGCTGAAATAGGGGTTGCTTCAACGAAAGCTTTTACTACTCAGCTTGTTGGCTTAATGATGATGACCTTAGCCATAGGTAAATATCATGGCATGATTGAAGAAACACAGGGCAATATCGCTAAAGCATTAATGACTTTACCTAGCAAACTTGAAGAAGTACTCGCTTTAGCGAGTTCCATTGAAGATTTAGCGGAAGACTTTGCGGATAAAAACCACGCGCTATTTTTAGGTCGTGGTGATCAATACCCTATTGCAATGGAAGGCGCATTAAAACTTAAAGAAATTTCTTATATTCATGCAGAAGCCTACGCTGCCGGTGAATTAAAGCATGGCCCATTAGCGTTAATTGACGCTGAAATGCCAGTGATTGTTGTTGCACCAAAAAATGACTTAATTGAAAAATTAAAATCAAACGTGGAAGAAGTTCGAGCACGTGGTGGTTTAATGTATGTATTTGCTGATTCTAATGCTAATTTTTCCAGCGACGACACCATGAAAGTTATAGATGTACCAATATGTGATGAATTAATCGCCCCTATTGTTTACACCATACCGTTACAGTTACTTTCATACTATGTAGCCATTATCAAAGGCACGGATGTTGACCAACCAAGAAACTTGGCCAAGTCAGTAACGGTGGAATAGGTTAAATTAAGTTTTACACCTGTTGTGGTCGTGTATTAAAAATTGATCGAGTGTATTAAAGTTTGATCATAATATAACCTTCTAGTAGTCTTAAGCTACTAGGAGGTTTTTTATGTCAGATGCAAATAAGCCATTAAATACAGGGCGGGGTTATGCTTTGCTTGTTTTTTGACCAAACAAAATCTCTGCCCTAAATTTAGCATCCCAACATGCACGTTGCATTTTTCCTGCAACACTATCTTTTAACGAATATTATTTTATTAAATTCAATAGTTTACGTCTGATTGTAACTAGGTTTCTTGCACCATCATCAGCATAAATTTGACATTCATCTTCTCTAAATGTCACAGCTAATACCCAGTGTTGGCTATTTTCAATGGCCCAATGCCGACGTATATATTTTGCCGTAATTTCTACATTTTCCTTTAATGACGTTATGTAATAAGATGTCTCTTCCTCTGTTTTATTCTTTAATTGTCGGGTGCGTTGTACTTCCACTACAGCAAAACTATCTTTAAATTTCTCCGTTTCATCGAACCATTCGGTTATCGGTAAAAGACATGTAATTTTATTACATGTTCAAATTTACTCGCTTTCAAATCTGATTTTTTTTGTCAGAATATGGTTTCAGCGACAAGCCCATCGCTTTGTTGTGCCTGTGTCAATATCAAACAAGTCGAGCACTCTTGAAACGCTATGATTAATAATATCATCAATGGTTTGTGGTTGATTATAAAATGCAGGCATTGGCGGCGCTATAATCGCGCCCAGTTGAGAGGCTTCATATAATAATTTGCAATGCCCGGTATGCAGAGGAACTTCTCTTGGCATCAACACTAATTTACGTCGTTCCTTAAGCGTTACATCTGCTGCTCGTACGAGTAAACTATCAGCATAAGAGTTAACAATGCCAGACAGTGTTTTCATTGAACAGGGGGCGACGATCATACCATCAACTTTAAACGAGCCACTGGATATATTAGCTGCTTGATTTTTATTGTTATAAACAACGTCGGCTAGTTCTTCAACATATTGCGGTAAATAATCAGTTTCAATACTTATATTTAATCGTGCATATGAACTCATCACTAAATGCGTTTCTATATCTTCAATTTCTTTAAGCATTTCCAATAAACGGATGCCGTAGATCACACCACTTGAGCCACTTATACCTATAATTAAACGCATTAATTGAACCTCTTAAAAACCAAGTCTATGAATGTACATAGATTTCACCTATGACTATCATCACAGGCTATTATACTTAATGAAAATTTAACCTGCTATACTTTATGAATATACACTAAGTATTATTCTAAAAAAACCAACTTAACGTATTCAAGAGACAAAGAAATGAACTTTTTTTTACGCCCTGCTACCAATTTAATGAATCGGTTAACTTACCTGCAAAAATTCATCTTAATCAGTTTAATATGCATAGTGCCTTTATTAACGCTCGCTTATATGCAGTTACAAACCCTTCATGAGGCTGAACAGGTTACTGACAAAGAGTTAAACGGTTTAATTGAATTACGCAATACTTTATCTTTGGTAAATATGGCAGCCGAACGTCGTGATTTAATGCTAGTACGTGGTGACAATTCAAGTGTCGATGCAAGCCTTGCGGAGCGTATTCAACAGCAAGAGACTGACTATATTCAGTTACTAACCGTAATCGAAACAAGTGCATTCAGTAATGACCAAACAAGTACTTTAGCTTTAATCAATAAATTAACGAATGAAATCCGACTTGATCGCACTACAGACGTAGCTAGAATGGGTATGGTTGAAAAATATGAGGTATTTAATCAATCAGTATCGAATACTTGGGGACTTGTTCGTGCTATAGCAAATGATGCTGGATTGTCTAGGGACCACAATGCAAAAAACTTCTTTTTAATGAAATTGATTATTGACGATCTAGAACTCGCCATAAAACACCAAGGCATGCATAGAAGTTTTACCAGTGTTGCTTTTAAAACAGGTAGTTTGTCAAGTCGCTCTTTAGATGCTTTTGACAAACTTTTAGCCTTTTTAGATCAAGACGCTAAAAATATAGAATTAAAATTACAACCCTTATCCACTGATCCCCAATTAAAAGACATAAGCGTTAAATTAATTGAACAATTACAACTTGATGTTACTGCATTAGACGATATTCTTTTGGGTGAAGCCTTTGACCAGCCTTGGGAAAATTATTTTGATAACGGCGTACAAGCGTTAAAAGTTATTAATGCTTTTTTAGATCAATCAATCAAATCTATTGAAAGTGATTTACAAATAAGAGCTGCAGAGCAACAGCAAGATTTTTATTTACTCTTAATTGCCTGCCTCTTCGTTTTAGCTTTTGTCAGTTATTTAATGCTAGGCTTTAACTTATCTGTTAGACGTGGTATCGACTCAATTTTAACGGCTGCACGTGAAGTTTCTAAGGGTGATCTTACCGTTCGAGTGGTATCCAAAAGTAAAGATGAAATTGGGCAATTAGGTGAAGAATTTAACCAAATGACCCAAAATATTCGCAACCTCATTAGTGAAGTAACCACTACTTCCGACGTTGTTGTTACACAAACATCAAAAGTAGATGATATTGCTACCCAGAGTAGCCAAACAATAGAGCTACAAAGCAATGAAATAGATCAAGTTACCACCGCCGTGAACGAAATGTCTCTGAGCGTACAAGAAGTCGCTCGTACTACTTCAGAAGCTTCTGACGCATCAATTCAAGTAAGTAACGAAGCTAATTCAGGCAATCAACTGGTTGCATCCTCTTTAGAAAGCATCAAATTACTCTCAACTAACATTGATCACTCAATGAAAATGATTGATCTGCTCGCCAAAGAAAGTGATGGTATATCTGTTGTGCTTGACGTTATAAAAAGCATTGCTGAACAAACTAATTTACTTGCACTAAATGCTGCCATTGAAGCGGCTCGTGCCGGTGAACAAGGCCGAGGTTTTGCTGTTGTTGCTGACGAAGTGAGAACCTTAGCTCAACGAACGCAGCAATCAACCCAAGAAATTGAAAAAATAATACTTCGTTTACAATCGGGTGTTTCTGACACCTCAAAATCAATGTCTATCAGTCATGAAAATGTCGGGAAAAGTGTTTCATCATCAGAGGAAGTTGGTGAAGCGTTAAGTCGAATTTCAACATCGGCTCAATCCATCGTTGATTTTAATGCTAAAATTGTCACGGCAACAGAAGAACAGACTATCGTTGCTCAGGAAATAGATAAAAAAATTATCGCGATAAATGACCTAACGAGTCAAACAGCTATTGGCGCAAAAGAGACGGCACAATCATTAGATAACATGGTCGCACAGACCAATCATTTAAAAGAAGTTATCCACACATTTAAAATTTAACAGTCATTTTATACGTTGATGAAAATAGAGACGCTTTAGTTGGTAAATTAGCTTATTACACCAACAAAGCCAATTAACACGTTGTTATTTAATCACCATTTATGTCAAAGTACACACCTGTTATAACGATATCAAGAAAAAGAGATCCCTCATGCTAAAATCAACAATGGTTACCCAACTAAATGCTCAAATTAATTTAGAGTTTTATTCATCTAATCTTTACTTACAAATGAGTGCTTGGTGCGAAGAAAAAGGCTTTGAGGGTGCAGCTCAGTTTATGCGTAAGCACGCCGCTGAAGAAATGAATCACATGACACGCCTTTTCACTTATGTAAGTGAAACGGGTGCTTTACCTATTTTAGGCACTATTGATGCGCCACCTCATGAGTATAAATCATTAGCCGATGTTTTTGAAAAAACCTATGAGCATGAATGCCAAATTACCGAAAAAATAAATGAATTAGCGCATCAAGCTTTCACTAATCAAGACTACTCTACCTTTAATTTTTTACAATGGTATGTATCTGAGCAGCATGAAGAAGAAACCTTATTTAAAAGTATTTTAGACAAAATCAACTTGGTGGGTCATGACGGTCATGCACTATTTTTTGTTGATAAAGACCTCGCTGAAATGGCTAAAAAAGGTACAACAAGCATAATGACTGAAGGTAACGCATAGAATTTAAGCTGTTATGAATCAAATAATAACGTCCGACGTATTAATTATCGGCGCAGGCGCTGCTGGCTTAATGTGTGCAGCTACAGCAGGTTACCGTGATAAAAGTGTTACTGTGGTTGATATGGGTAAAAAGGCAGGCAGAAAAATTTTGATCAGTGGTGGTGGTCGTTGTAACTTTACCAACGAAAACGCCACTCCTGACAACTACCTTTGTAAAAATCCGCATTTTGTAAAGTCGGCATTGAGCCGTTATTCAGCACAAGATTTTATTGAATTGGTTGACCGTCACGGTTTGGCTTACCATCACAAAGCTTTAGGGCAACTTTTTTGTGATGACAGCGCACAAGACATTCTGGATGTGTTACTTACCGAGTGTGATTGGGCTGGCGTAGAAATTAACTTGCGTAGTGAAGTGCTTTCAATTATTAAAAATGATGATCAAACTTACTTAGTAAAAACATCCGACAAAGACTATCAGTGCCAGTCTTTAGTGGTTGCCTCTGGTGGTTTAACCATGCCCAAACTGGGCGCATCCCCTATTGGCTACAAAATTGCTGAACAGTTCGGCTTAAATGTTTTGCCTACCACTGCAGCATTAGTGCCTTTCACCCTGCATGATCATGATAAGAAACGCTTTGATGGTTTATCAGGCATCAGCATTGATTGTAATGTTAGCAGTGAAAATGGCACCAGTTTTCGAGAAAATATTCTCTTCACTCACCGCGGTTTGTCTGGCCCTGCCATTTTACAAATTTCGTCTTTTTGGCGTGCAGGACAAGCAATTACAATCGACTTATTACCCGCACAAAAGTTAACTGATATTATCGACAATTGGCGCGAACACCAAGCGCAAAAATCTATTAAGAATTTACTTGCAACCGTTCTACCCAAGCGCTTTGTTGAAGTGTTAATGAAAGACGAGATTTGCGCCCCTATTATCACCGATAAAGCCATTAACCAACTAAACCATAACGACATAAGCACACTAAGCAATTACCTTCATCATTGGCAAATAAAGCCCAATGGAACCGAAGGATATAGAACTGCTGAGGTCACTTTAGGCGGCGTAAATACTGATGAAATTTCATCTAAAACCTTTGAAGCAAAACAATGTTCAGGCTTGTATTTCATCGGTGAAGTTATTGATGTAACTGGTTGGTTAGGTGGCTATAATTTTCAGTTTGCGTGGAGCAGTGGTGTTGCTTGTGGGCGGGTTGTTTAATTTGCTCTATAAGAAATTAAACAGGGACAAAATAAAGTCAGCAACTTTGGTCAAAATGCTATCCAATGAACAATGTATTATTCTTTCCAGCTAAGGAGAGATGAATGACAAATGATGCTACAAAAAAACATGCTGCATAGCCAATTACGCCAATGTTGATCATAATGCCTCCTCGTTATACCAAATAGACTAGTTATTTATTTCGATAAGGCTACCAATGGTTAGCCTGCCTTTTCGTGGATCTGACGATAGCCCCATTGCGGGGTTAATATTACCAGAATGCAAAGCATTACTCGGATAAATAATGGCTCTGTTCATTTTGGCTTCAACAGCATAAATCTGCTCGAACATAGTATTACTGCCTTTCATATAACTAGGATTTAGATGTATTTGATTAGCCATTGCTTCTTTTTTCAATTGACGGCCATAACCAACTAACCGCTCAGCAGTTATCACTTCAAAATTGCTTGCTCTATGTCGATAAAAAGACGTACCTCCGTGCTCAGTACCACATAAATAATGTACCACAGCTAATTGGTTGCTTTGGGTGGTATCAAAGTGTGGCAACATTTGCATGGGTCTTAACTGTTGTGGTTTTTTATCTGAAATGGCAAATGCTGAGATAATACTGCGAGCGCTTTTGGCTTGTTCAAAACCAAAATAGGCAGAAAATAAGGATGAATAGTGAGTGCAAATCTGTTCAGCGTAACAGCCTTTAGTTAACTTGCGTTTACCAGGATAAAAATTTTTTGCGTCCGCAATAAATAACGAACCATCGCCTGCCTCTTCAATAAGTTCATGATGATTTTTAAAAAAATCATCAATGATCAGTAAAGGAGTATTCTCTCTCCCTATAGTGAGTTTAGTTATGCTGGCATGTTCATTTAAAGTAACGTTATTTAACACTAAATCATTACCCTAACCGCTTGTTTTTTAGATCAATCAAGGTCTGTACATGCCCTAGTGAAGTAATCAAGATATGTATTGCTCCCAGTAAACCCAATTTATGCAGTTGTAAGATGTGTTCATCATTTAACTTGGCTAACTTGTCTTGATTTATGGTATATAAACCATTTAATCGTCTAGATTCTAGATTCGCGAAAGTAATTTCTAATGACATTGATTGCAACAAAGCCATGTTTTGTAAGTTATCTATCAAATTTTTATTATCTACTTCGCCAGTAAGTAGTTGGGCAAGACAAGCTTTAGTCTGATGAAAAAATTCAGTATCTAGTCCTCTGTCATCAAACAATGCCATGCCACCTTCACTCGTTATTGCTAGGCTTTGCGTATCAATACAAACAATATGATCGCCATTCTCTACTATTGGGTTACTTGCATCGGGGTTGCCAACAAAGAAAGGCTGACGTCTAATTTGTAAAGGTAAATATAGCCCTTGCCACTGACCATTTTGCCAAAATAAATTTTCTCCTGCTTCAAACCCCAGTAGCGCAACAAAGACAAATTTGCCGGTGTCCCCGTTTTTGGTTAAGACAATAGGATATTGCACAGCCAAATTTGAAAATTCTGACAGCACCACGGGAACCATGTTTAGCTTTGCGCCATGTAAAGCCAATTTACTGGTATCTATTTGTACTTTTAGATGGTTTTTATTGTCTACTGCAACTAAATTTGCCATTTATTGTGCTCTCTTTCCGTGTTGCTATGACACGTTTACCCTAAACGAATTAAATGGTGCTAAAGCCAAAGTCGTTAATTTTATTAAGTAACTCGCGGTTTGTTGGCAAAGTTGACACGGCGGTATCAGTTAACTTTTTATTTTTAGCAAAATGCCAATCAGCAAAATCATTGTCATCTAAAACATAAGGGGTATGACTATAGTCACTTTCAAAGCCCATGCCATACAATACGTATTGATAACTGGCTGCTGGAAACACTTCATTGTTACTGGTAAAATCACAATCTGCGGGTGAGCGATATTGCCACAAAATCATTAACTCTTGTAAGCTTTTTGGAATGGTTTGTGGTTCTCGATTATCAACCCAGAATGGTTCACTGCGTTTATTTAAAATATAGTGTAGTTTAAGAAAGTCAATAATTCTTTGCCAACGATATAAAGCCGTTTCATTAAAGCGTTTGGCAACAACATCCATAACATCGCGCGACTGTGGCAATTGCTCACTTATCATTTGTGCCGCTAATTCCACCATAACTAAAGCGGAAGCTTCTAAAGGCTCTAAAAATCCAGCAGATAAGCCAACGGCAACGCAGTTATTTTGCCAAAACGTTTCTCGGTGTCCGCTAACAAAGGGGATTTTTCGTACCGTTAGTGGTTCAAATTTATCACCAACATACTCAGCTAATACGGCTCTGGCCTGCTCTTCAGTTGAATGTTTACTTGAGTAAACATAACCAACACCGCGGCGATGCTGTAAACCAATATCCCAAATCCACCCTGCTTCTTGTCCTGTTGAAATAGTATGCGAAGCTATCGGTGAGTCCTCATTATCATAAGGTACTTGCACCGCTAAAGCGGTATCAATAAAAAGTACCTCACTGCAACGCTTAAATGGCACGCCATAATGCTTACCTAAAAGCAGTGAAGAAAACCCAGTGCAATCAACAAATAAGTCACCACAAACATCACCATTATTCTTGGTAGATACCGAAGCAATATCATTATTTTCTGCGGCATTAACCGTAATAATATCATCCAAAATATGGATTACGCCAAGCTTGTTAGTGCAATGTTTTTGTAAAAACACCGCAAACTTTCCAGAATCTAAATGGTAAGCATAATTAGCGATATCAGCAAATTCGGCAGTTCTAATGGTTTTTGGTGCCAAACCTTGCTCACAAACGGCTTCTTGAAAACAAACTTCATTGGAAAAAGAACTTACCCCTTCACCACCTTGTCGCGCCAACCAGTGTGCTGCCAAGTCACCTTTACCATAGCCCTGTGGCAATACTAAGGGGTGATAATAAAAGTCATCGTCTTTGCCATCAACCCACTTAGCAAACTTAGCCCCTTGTTTGAAACTGGCGTCACATTCTCGAATAAAATCTGTTTCGCTAACACCTAAAGCAATTAAGGTACTGCGCATAGTTGGCCAAGTTCCTTCGCCTACACCTATGGCGGGTAAAGTGGGTGATTCCACCAGAATTACCTTAATGCCAGTTTCAGATCCTGCTTTATGTTGTGCTGCTAGTCGCCCTGCAGTGAGCCAGCCGGCAATGCCACCACCAACCACTACCACGGTTTTTATTGATTTGTTATTAGTACTTTTCTTTTCAGCACAATTATTCATAACAGTTTCGCTTTTTAACTAAGAATTTAAATGAGAAAGGCCTCTACTAATAGTTCGCGCTTAGAATGTACCACGAACACCAAAGGCAAAACGACGGCCACTGTCTTCAACTAACAATAGTTGATTGGCAAAACGACCACGTTTGTGAACATACTCTTCAGTTAAGTTAATACCTTCAAAGAAAACTGAAACGTTATCATTGATATCATAACTACCACTTGCATCCACTTGCGCATACGCTTCAACAATAGTGACACCGTCGCCGTTTGATTGCGTTAACGATTGCACAAAGCTGTCACGCCAGTTGTAGGCGAAGCGAACTTGTAGTGGCCCACTTTCATAAAAACCGACTAAATTATAGGAATCACTTAATCCCGTTAAAGCAAACTCTTGGGTAATATCAGCCGCATCAAGCTCGGTATTACTATCTACCAACGTAGCATTAGCCATAAAACCAAAACCACTATCAAAAGTATATTGCAGTGCAATTTCCCAACCATCAACAATGGCTGATTCACTATTGTTTGGTAGCGTATTGGTAAATACTGCTGTTTCATCGTCATCATCAGGCTTATTCTCATCGCCACCAGTAGAAGGGTCTGTTAATAGGCTACCATCAGCCAATTCAAAAGTAAGATTTTCTGTTGTGTTAAGAATGAAATTAGTGACATTTTTTCTAAAGTAGCCAGCAGATAAGTAGCTGGCATCAGCGTAATACCACTCCAACGATAAGTCTATATTATCAGAAGTAAATGGTACTAACTCTGGGTTACCTGAACTTGACGTTAAATTGCCCCCTTGGCGGGTTGTATCAATCACGGTCACTGGTGACAAGCTATTTAGCGTTGGACGAGTAATGGTTTGCGATGCTGCAAAGCGAGCAATTAAGCCATCATTAATTTCTAATTTAACACTTAAATTAGGTAATATTGTTTCATAGTTAGAGTTATTCGAGATTGACTTGGCTGCGCCGAAGCTCGCTAGCATTTCTGTTTTATCAAGAATGTTAAGCTCAGAAATGGGCTCATCGGTGCCATCGACATCAACGTCTGTTGATTCATAACGAAACCCAGTAGAAGCCGAAAGAGGCATGCCGGCCAATTCAGTTTCAAAATCAAATTCGATATATAACGAAACAGTTGCTTCGGTGATTTTAAATGATTTGTTGCGTTTTTCCGCATCAAAACTGATGTCATTACCATTCGCTGCCGAGAATGCTTCTAAGAAAGCAAAATTTGCTTCACCATTATGGGCTAACCATGACGTAGGCATGCGGCCACTGCCACTTACGTCACCTAAGAAATCGCTGCCGGCGTCAAATACGTATTGAGATAAGCCGTCCATGTTCGGTGAATCTGTGTAACCACAAAATGCACAGTGAATACCAGCACTTTCATTATCCCAACGATCCAAATTTTTAGTTTCAGATGAGTACATAGCGCCAAATTTAACCGCAACTAAACCACTGTCGCCATCATCAAGCCAAGTGCTATCCCAACGGAATTGATCAACGGTATCTTCAACAGCCCAACCACGACGCAACATGACATGAGCACGACTATTCGCTGGATCTACATAATTTCCAACACCAGCAGGAGCTTGATAAAGAGGGCTTGATGGGTCAAAACTAATTTTATTTGGATCTCCGTCTGGCAGTGCCTCGTTTATTTCTTGTTGGCCGCTGTATATGGTGGCGTTTACGCTCTCAAATTCACTGGCGTACGGTAAAATGTTGTTGTCTACTTGAAAACGAACACGGTTAGCGTAACCAATCAGTGATAACTGATCGCCTCGGCCGTTATTCGCTTTACGTTCGGCACTTGAATGGCTGATATCAAATTTCATATTTAAGCTGTCATTAACATTCCAATCAAAATTTAATCCTAACGTGCTTGATTCCGTTAAACGATCAAATTTCTTAGCATGCATGTCCGTTGCTAAACCTACTTCTTGGTATAAATCAATTACGGTACCGTTAGCGTCTACCGTAGCACCCGCATCATCACCAAAACCTTCCAAATTAGGCGCAGTAAACCAATGACCATAAGAGGTGGTATCGGCTTCAACATCAAAATCTGAATACAACGCATCGGCAGTAACAATAAGGTTATCTGTAGGCGCGTATTGAATAACTAAATTAGCATTGGTGCGCGTGCGTTGCTCTGTTGTGACTTTTTGATCATAATTACGCGGTGAAAAAATGTTGCCAATATACGCCTTACCACTTTCTGTTTGTGGATTTGGTACGTCAACATTTTCCAACCATCCATCTATTTGCGCCTGGTTTAAACGGGTTTCACGTTCTTGGTGTGATACGGCAAATAGCACGCCCAAAGCGTTATCATTAAAAGTATTGCTGATTAATGCTGAAACTTGCGGGGTAGTTTTTTCGCTATTTTCATCAAAAACGCCTTTGATGCTACCCGCAAATTTGAAGCCGCTAATAGCAAAAGGTCGAGCGGTAGCTACATTAACGGTAGAGCCGATACCACCTGACTGCATTGTAGCAGTAGATGTTTTGTGAACATTTAAACTTTTAACGAGCTCTGAAGAAATAGTATCAAAACTAAAAGCACGGCTTTGGTTTTCTGAAGCCATTTGACGACCGTTTATCAATACCGTATTAAATTGAGGGCCAAAACCACGTACTGTGATTAACTGTCCTTCGCCGCCTGAGCGGTCAATTGAAACACCTGTGATACGTTGTAATGACTCTGCCAAGTTAGTATCAGGAAACTTACCAATCTCTTCAGCAGAAATAGAATCAACGACGCCACTGGCTTCTCTTTTGGCATCCATGGCACGACCTAACGCGCCTCTAATCCCCCTAACTTCAATAATTTCTGTTTCTTTTGTTTCGGCTAATACAGGTAAGGCTGCAACGGTGTTAAGTACTAATGGCACCGCACTTGAAGCTTTATTATAATTAGCTCTGTCATTTTTTCTCTCAAAACTTGGATCTATTAAAATAGATAACTGCCCACTTTCGCTAATATCAGTTTTCAAGCCGGTATCTTTAAGCATCATTTGGAGTGCATTCATAATTGAATACTGTCCAGATACTAGATTAGTTTGCTTTCCTGCCATTTTATCTAATGGGAAAAGCAACGTTATATCTGCTTGCTCGGCAAAATTTATTAGTGATAAGTCGGCTCTTTGCCTTGGAATATTAAACGTCACTTTTTTAACTCTTTCTTGTGCAATAACCCAACCGCTTGACAGGCTAAAAATCAGAATAAAAGAAAGGAACTGTAAATGTAATTTTTGAAATTTTGAGTGTATAGTTTTTCGCCATACACAAAACAAAGACGATTTGCCTATTATTTGATCCCATAAATATCTTTTAATTTTTGAAATTAATTTTTTTAGATGATTAATCATGTTGATCTTTTTTATGCCTTTATAGTTTTATTTTTTGACATTTATTTTTAAGTATAAAGCGATTTAACGCCACCTTTATGAAATAACTAACAATTTGTTATATATAACAATAGCGGCAATATTTGAGTGGCATAATGATGACCAATCTAAAAATATGATTATTACCAAAACCTTATTACACTTCTACTGCTGATTACAAGCTTTCCACCTTGAGCATAATTTAAAAAACTTCTGTAAAACAATAATAGCTTATAAAATTAGCTAAAATTAGTTTTAACTGAACTGGCGGATTTTTATAGCTCAATCGTCTTGTTAATATCCGAGTTAAATGGTTAACTCGGTTTACAGAATAAAACCGTTCTTGAGTGGGGCTTAATGTCGTACGATACATTATTTTATAAAGCATATTTAAGCTCGAGAAAAAGTATTTCTCGGCTAGTGGCTCGTATTGTGCCACCGCATGAAATTGAAGATATTGTTCAAGAAACCTATGTTCGTATTTGCCAAATAGAAAATAAAGAAAGCATTACTTCTCCTAAATCTTTTATGTATAAAACAGCGCGAAATTTAGCGTTAGATTATCAAAAGCAAGCCAATGTTCGACTTGTTGATGGTGTAGAAAATATGGAAATTTTAGAGCAATTATTATCAAATCATCATAAAGATGAAATGTATGAAAATGCTTTAACCGATAGTGAATTTTCTCACTTTTGTGAAGCCGTCAGACTATTACCTGTTCAATGTCGTAAAGTATTTGTATTAAAAAAAGTTTATGGTTATTCGCAGCGTGAAATCGCTGCTCAATTAAATCTTAGTGAAAGTACCGTGGAAAAACATATATCAACCGGCATGAAACGTTGCACGTTGTTCATGCGTAAGACGCAACATAAAATGATCAAAGGAAGTACGGCATCATCGCAATCGGTTGCAGGAGGCACTTATGAGTAATGTTCATCACATTCATAAGCAAAATATTATTGACGAAGAAGAAAAGCGTTTAGATGATGCCAGTGATTGGCTTGCAAAAATAGATAGAAACCTTACTAAGCAAGAAAAAGCCTCTCTACAAACTTGGCTATCATTAAGTGTTAAAAATACTGAAGTATTATTAGAAGTTGCTCATTTGTGGGACAAAATGGATGATTTAAGTCGCTTATCAGATTTATTTCCACAAACTTCATCAAGTACAACTAAAAAATATTCATCATGGTTAGGCGCAATGGCAGCTTCTGCCATTTTCGCCATCAGCGTAGGTTTTTACCAAAGTGGTTTTAATTTTTCATTATTTGGTCAATCCGATCAGTCTGCTGTCGTAGCCATGCAAATGAACTATCAAACAGGCATTGGTGAAAGCAATACCATCAATTTACCTGATAACAGTAAGATTGTCTTAAATACCAATAGTTTTGTGCAAGTACGCTACACATCTTCTGCAAGAATTATTGATTTACAACGGGGCGAAATTCATATTAATGTTGCGCATGATAAATCTCGGCCATTAAGTGTGATCGCCGGAGGTAAAATTATTCAGGCTGTGGGTACCGCTTTTAATGTTGAAGTGCGTAATAAGTTAGTAGAACTTATCGTTACCGATGGCAAAGTATTGGTGGCGGCAAAAAACAATGCTATCGCAAATACTGATATTGATGAAATGGCCAAACGGCTACCGAAAAACTCTATGGCTGTATCTAAAGGTGAAAAAATCGACTTAGATTTAACGGGCAATACCGTTGATAAAGTTATCAAAGTAGATCCAATAGAAGTGGCTGCAAACTTATCTTGGCGTACAGGAAACTTGATATTTAGAGGTGAGTCGCTGGCAGAAGTGATGGCTGAAATTAGTCGCTATACCAATATAACATTTGAATTGTCAGATGATGAACAACTACAAAAAGTGAAAGTTGCGGGTATGTTTAAAACTGGCGACGTAACGGGTTTACTTGAGGTATTAAGCAACAATTTCAACATACGTTATGAAAGAGTTGACAAGGATAAAATTATTTTAAATTACGCAGGTTAACCACTCCCTTTTTTATGATCATGTACAAATAATAATAACAACAAGGATATTGCTCAGTGAAGACCCATTCTACAGATGAATTTAAAAATGTATTTCAAGTAACCCAAGACCAGCCAGATTCAATCTTATATGTATTATTTATCGCTTCAGTTGCCGCAATCGGTGGCTTCCTATTTGGTTTCGATTCGGGGGTGATCAATGGCACTGTAACGGCACTAGGCAATGCTTTTAATTCAAGTGATGTTTCTACTGGCTTTAATGTCGCCTCTGTTTTGTTAGGTTGTGCCTTGGGAGCGTTAGCCGCAGGGCCGCTGTCTGATCATTATGGGCGTAAAGCTATCATGATCCTCACCGCGGTTATTTTTGCCATCAGTGCCTTTGGCTCTGGTATTTCCACTTCTTCTGCAGAGTTTATTCTTTATCGCTTATTTGGTGGTTTAGGTATTGGTGCAGCGTCTGTTTTAGCGCCCGCCTACATTGCAGAAGTAGCCCCTGCAGCCATACGTGGTCGATTGGCTACCTTGCAGCAACTAGCTATTGTACTAGGTTTATTTGCAGCCTTTTTGAGTAACTACATAATCGCTTCTAATGCAGGCGGCGCTGAAGGCTATTTTATGCTTGATATTGCCGCATGGCGCTGGATGTTTTGGGTAGAACTCATTCCAGCGGTGCTGTTTTTATTCGGGGTATTATTTATTCCTGAATCTCCTCGTTATCTCGTTGCGCAAGGGCAAATTGAAAAAGCACAAAAGGTATTTACAAAAATATCATCCGAGAATGCTAGCAAACAAGTTGAAAACGTTAAAAAATCATTACACGGCGACAAAAAACCTAGCATTAGAGATCTGTTCATTGAGGGACAGAAGAAAATCCATCCGATTATTTGGATAGGTATCGCGCTTTCTGTGTTTCAACAATTTGTCGGGATCAACGTCGTATTTTACTACGGCTCTGAACTATGGAGAGCCGCTGGTTTTGATGAGTCTCAATCCTTGCTTATTAATGTACTCACAGGTACCACCAATATTGTTTCAACTTTCATTGCTATCGCTTTAGTCGATAAAGTTGGTCGTAAACCGCTATTACTCGTTGGTAGTATTGGTATGTTTATCAGTCTAGGCGCATTAACGTATATTTTTGGTTCAGCGGGTTTTGATGACATAGGTAAACTGGCGTTAACTGAAAGTATGGGGACATTAGCATTAATTATGGCGAATTTATTTGTTGTGTTTTTTGGGCTAAGTTGGGGACCTATAGTTTGGGTGTTACTAGGTGAAATGTTTAATAATCGTATTCGTGGTGCGGCATTGGCCATAGCGGCCAGCGCACAGTGGTTAGCTAATTTTGCGATAACCATGACCTTTCCTATTTTACTCGGCAGTGTTGGCTTAGCAGGCGCTTATGGTTTATATGCGATTTCAGCATTTATTAGCATTTTCTTTGTTATTAAATACATCAAAGAAACGCGCGGCATTCAATTAGAAGAAATGTAATAAGCAGGCACCAATGGATGGTAAAGCTTGTCTAAAAGCTGGTATTTATACAACTAAACTTAATGTTCAAGCATTCCCTTTGGCATCGTTACTTAACGTTTTACTCGAACAATGCTCTTGACGAAATGCAGAAGGGCTTTGTTCGAATAACTTTAGAAACTGACGACTAAAATAACTGTGATCAGCAAAGCCCGTATCATTAGCAATAGTGGCAATAGCAATATTGGTTTCTATTAATAAACGCCTGGCATTTTCTAAGCGCACTTCATTAATAAACTGTTTAGGCGTTTTACCTAAAAATTTTTTAAAACGACGTTCTAAGGCACTAATAGATAAATGTGTTACATCGGCGAGTTGTTCCAAACAAATATTTTGCATATAGTTTCTTCGTACATAAGCAACAGGCTCTTTTAAAGCATCCATTCCGGCCAATGCTAGTGAAGTTTTTTCTAAATGTCGTGTAATACCATAAGAACCAATGGGCTTTCCTTGTTCATTAAATAAAGGCCGTTTTGAGGTAGTAAACCAAGCAATGTCGCCTGATTTAGTATGATTCATTTCTAAACGGTTATTTACAACTTCACCATGCATCACTTTTTGATCGTCAACATTAAACTGTTTAGCCAAATGAGCGGGAGAAAAATCAAAATCATTTAACCCTGATATTTGAACGAGTGACGTTACCCCAATGTGCTCTAAAAAAAACTGATTTGCATAAACAAAACAATTTTTTTCATCTTTTACCCAAAAAAGTACATCAGGCATAAGATCAAACATTTCAATAATTTGTTTAACACTAAATTGATTAATAAACTTATCTACGCAGGCTGACGACATGGTTGTTTTATGCATATTTTATACTTAAATGTAGGTTGAAATAGTAAAAAAACCCTCAAACGTTAACAGTGTATGAGCATGTCATAAAATATACAACGCCGATTTTGTTTCAAACAAAACCGATTTACTCTTAACACACCACAGAAAAATGTCTTTATAGTAAATAATCTCCTTGAATATATTTTTATGACTTTGTTTTGTGGAATTGTCATGTTTGCCCCTGATAACGCTGTAAAGGCAGGTATAGCGTTGGATGGAGACAACAAGGCTATCGCACTATAACGGTAAACACTCTAAATTACAGATTGACTAGAGGAAAAACAATTCTCATTCGTCTATATATATAGGAAAAATAATATAGGAAAAATAAACTAAGGGGGAAAAGAGAACTAGGAGAAAAATAAGCTTAAGTATAACAACCAAATCAGAAAGGTTTAGCTATCGGCGAATGAACAAGCAGTATCGTATTTACTCTACCTTTATAATAAAAAACTATAATAAGGCAAAATAACAATGATTAACAAAAAACATAAAATATTTAATAAATCATTACTCGCCAAAAGCATAAGTATCATGCTTGGCACAACTGCGATAGCGCCAGTTTTCGCTGAAGAAACAAAACAACCTGAAGATAACAACATTGAAGTTATTCAAGTTACTGGTATACGGGGCAGTATGTCTGAATCAATGAATGTTAAACGTCAGTCATCAGGTGTTGTTGATGCTATTTCTTCGGTAGATATGGGTAAATTCCCAGATACTAACCTTGCTGAATCTTTACAGCGTATTACGGGTGTATCAATCAACCGCGTTAATGGTGAAGGTTCAGAAGTTACTGTACGTGGTTTCGGTGGCAATTTTAACCTAGTTACCTTAAATGGTCGTCAAATGCCCGCTGCTAACGTTGGTACCATCACAGGTAACCCACAAGATAAAGGTGCAGCGGGTACAAGTCGCTCATTTGATTTTTCAAATCTGGCCTCTGAAGGTGTAAGTGGTATAGAAGTATATAAAACAGGCCGTGCAGCTGGAGCTTCTGGTGGCATTGGTGCAACTATCAATGTGAACACACTTAAGCCATTAGATCAGAGTGATAATAGTAGCTCTGTTGGTATTAAAGGGGTTAGAGATGAAAGTGGTGATGGTGTCACGCCAGAGTTAAGTGGTTTAACGACTTGGGTAAATGAAGAGTCAACTTTTGGTGTGTCATTATTTGGTTCATACCAAGACCGTGACTCAGGTAGTCGCAGCATGAGTACTGAAGTGTATGAATTGCGTACCTATAATGGTGCAGATGATTTAAATTCTCTTACCATTCCAGGTGCTACCGTAATAAATGAACCAACTGTTGGCCAAATTCTATCCATACCAAGTAACATTGGTGTTGGTACCAGCCAAGATAACCGTACACGTACTAATGCAATGTTAACATTGCAATTTGAACCAGTTGAAGACCTTAGATTCACTTTTGATGCGGCTTATGCAAAAAATGAGCAAGAATCCACATCACTGATTGACGGCATCTGGTTTGCACGACAATTCAGCTCTGTTGAATTTGATGGCAACCCGATAGTGTCTACGCCTGTTAAGTTTTCTGAGACAGGTGGCGCAAATAACGCCGTTATCGGTAAAGATTTCTTCTTTCAAAACTTAGCACAAGCAACAGAAGATGAATTGAAATCATTTGGCTTTAATGCTGATTACTGGGTAAATGACGAATTAAACTTACGTTTTGATGTAGCATCATCAGAAGCGACTAGTGGTGGTGCCGGTCCTGATGGACTTAACACGGTGCGCTTTAATATGGCGGGTGCAACTGCTGGTTGGCAAACGGTTGACTTTACTACGAAAATCCCTTCAGCAAGTATCTTAGTTGAAGATACGTTAAAAGGTGGTAACGCTAACGGTATTTTTGATAAAGCTGATATTGGCTCTCAAGTAAGTCAAACCGATAAATCTAATCAAGTTTCAAATGTTGACCAAGTCCGTTTTGAAGGTCAATGGACAGGTGATGAGGTTACTATTGATTTTGGCCTTGGCTATGTCTCAACAAAAATGAGACAAACACGCCAAGCTTCAACTGACGCTTTAGGTGATTGGGGTGTAACCAATCCTGGTGATATTCCAGAAGGCCTATTTAGTCAAAGCTGTACCGCTTGTGCTTTTGAAGATCATGATCTATCTGGTGTTGATGGTGCTGATGCTAATTCACCGGGTGGTGCAACAATACCATTAGGTAGTGTTTCATTTGGTGGTGATCCAATTGCACTTCTTAACGCCGTTGGTCCTGCTTATGGGGTTTCTTTAGCGGATCGCTCAATTAATACTGATGATGATAATACCGTTGAAGAAGATATTTTATCTGCTTATGTTCAAGCCAATATGGATTATGACATTGCAGATATGACATTAAACATCGTTGCCGGCTTACGTTATGAGCAAACCGATGTGACTTCATCGTCGAATCAATTTTTGCCTACGCAAATAATTTGGGAAGCAGACAACGACTTTTTAGTTCAGCTAGGTTCGTCAATGCAAACTATCTCGGACGATAATGACTACACTAACTTTTTACCGAGTATTGATTTTACCCTTAATGTAAACGATGAAATTAAGGCCCGTGCTTCATTTAGTAAGACATTGGCTCGACCTTCTTATGATCAACTGTTCCAAGCTACTTCAATAACTCCTCAAGAGCGTATTACCGCCTTGGGTGGTGCAGCAACGGGTAGTTCGGGTAACGCACAATTAGATCCTCTTGAATCAACCAACATTGATTTATCGTTTGAATGGTATTACAACGACTCAAGCGTAATTTCATTAGGCTACTATAGAAAAGACGTTAAAAACTTCGTGGGTATTGCGCAAAGTCAAAAAACATTGTTTGGTTTGTTAGATCAGACTTCTGGCGCTGCGGGTACAACCTCAGGTGATGCAATAGCCGCATTGAATGCTGGTGGTTATGATGTTAACGAGGTTAACTTGTTTACTATGTCAGCAGTTTTGCAAAATCCACAAGATTTTCCTAATGGCGCAGCAGATTTCCAAGATCCTGTTGCAAATCCAAACTTTGAAGGTGAAGTGTTTGCTACCTATGATGTGTTTCCATCAGCAGGTGATCCAGCACTACAATTTCAGGTAACAGGCCCTGTTAACGATAAAAGTGCTGTGATTGACGGTTTTGAATTTGCATGGCAACATTTCTTTGGGGAATCAGGTTTTGGTTACCAAGTAAACTACACCACAGTAAATGGTGATATTGGTTATGATAATGGTGGTGCAATCACTGTTGACCAATTTGCCTTAGTAGGTTTAAGTGATACTGCTAACGCCGTATTAATTTATGAGAAAGATGATTTTTCAGCTCGTATAGCTTATAACTGGCGAGATGAATTTTTAGCGTCTACTAACCGTGGTAAAGGTCCTCGTAACCCTGTATATATTGCTGCAACTGAGCAAATCGATATCAACGTGAGTTACACGGTAATGAAAGACTTTACAGTGAGTTTGGATGTTATCAATTTAACTGACGAAGGTCTGCGAAAGTTCGGTCGTAGTAAAAATAATGTTTTCTTTGTTCAAGAAGCTGATAAGCGCTTTATATTAAGTGCTAATTACAAGTTCTAGAGATTGAATAAATTCCTCAGTTTAATTACTTGGCTGAGGAATTTTATATTATTGAAGAGTGATGTTATGTTTCACTCTTACTTGTTGAGTAATTTGTCCTAGTCATTTATTAGGATAAGATGTAATTTTATAATAACAAAGTGAAGTGTGATTATGAGTAAGGCAACTGTTTTAAATAATGTTGATCACAAAAAATTCAAGATTGATATTCGATCTGAATCTAATTTAAATGTTAACCGTTCTTTAGCATATGCTACTGAAATAAACGAATTGCACAAAGAATTTCCACTTGTTTTTTACAAAAATCCTGAGGGACAAACACAATTACATGCCATCTTAGGTTTAGAAAAAGATGAGAATTTGTTTGTTGGAGAAAATGGTTGGACAACTCGATTTGTACCCGCGCTGTTAGCCAGAGGTCCATTCAGTTTAGGTTATAAAAAAGCGAATAAAGAAAGCAATGAGCAACAAGATCCTGTTATCTGTATTGATATGGAAGATCCTCGGGTAAACACAGAGCATGGTGAAGATATTTTCCTACAATTTGGTGGTGAAGCGCCCTATCTTAATTATGTAAAAAAAGCGCTGCAAACAATCGATAGTGGTATGCATTATGAGAAAACGCTGTTTACTTTAGTAGAATCTATGGACTTACTAGAACCCGTGTCGATTCAAATTAAGCTGAGCAATGTAGAAGAAATAAATTTCAGTGATTACTATACCGTTAACCAAGAAAAACTCGCAAAATTAGATGGTGCTAGCTTAACTAAGTTAAGTCAACATGGGGTACTGAGTTTATTGTATTTTGTCGTATCATCACTGGGAAATTTCCAAACCTTGATGGAACTAAAAAATGCAAAAGCTGCAATGTATTAATTCCTTCTAAATAAAGAATAGCGTGCATGATGACGATTAAAAACGATACTAAAGATAAGACTAAAAATGAAGTAAAAATACTAGAGGGGATCACGCCTCAAACTATCCCTTATGATGAACTATTTTCACAAAACCAACCCGTTATTTTAAAAGGATTGGTTAAAGACTGGCCGTTAGTGAAAGCTGGGCAAGAATCTGCTCAGCAACCCGTTAATAAGGTAATGGAGCAACTAGCGCTGCATTACAGTAAACGGCCAATGCTTGTTTATAAAGCGCCTGCGGGAATCAAAGCCCGCTTTGGTTATAACAAAACCTGTACCGGTTTCAACTTTACCAGTCATCGATCAACTATCCCCGAAGTATTTGATGATATACGTAGTCAATTAACTCAAGACGAGCATGATTATTTGTATATCAATTCACTTAAGTTTGAAGAAGGTTTTCCCGAGCTAAGTAAGACACATCAATTAGCTTTTGAACATCCTGAATTTGAAAATAATCAACCGGTTGCTAAAATTTGGTTAGGCACAGAATCTATTGCCGCTGCGCATTATGACCAACCTAAAAACATTGCCTGTTGTGTAGCGGGTAAGCGACGTTTTACTTTATTTCCTCCTGATCAAATAAACAACCTATACCCTGGACCGTTAAGCCCCACCCCTGGAGGTCAAGTGGTCACAATTGCTGATCTCAGCAACCCAGATTTCACACGTTTTCCTCGTTTAAAAGATGCTATGGAAAACGCCTACATTGCTGATCTTGAACCCGGTGATGGTTTATATTACCCCAGTATGTGGTGGCATGAGGTAGAGGCCTTTGACCGTTTCAATGCCATGGTAAATTATTGGTGGATGGAAGCAGAACCTTACTTAGGTAGCCCAATGGATGCATTAATGCATGCCATGATGAGTGTTAGAGATCGCCCTGCCAAAGAAAAAGCAGCATGGAAAGCATTATTCGATTATTACATTTTTGGTGATAGTGAAAAGGTGCGTGCACACTTACCGCCACAGAGTCATGGTGCCTTAGCCAATATTGACGAAAACCAAGCGAGACGATTGGGTGCAATGTTGAGAAACAACCTCAATCGCTAAGCATTAAAATTAATACCAATACCAATACAATATTACATTAGCGCTAACGCTGAAGCAAAGTAACTAGAGACAAATATGATGACCGATTCAAAAACTAAAGTAGTTATCGCAGGCGGTGGCACATCCGGTTGGCTTAGCGCATATAGCTTGGTATCTCGCCTTGGCAAAGTATTAGATATTACCCTAGTAGAATCTGATCAAATTGGCACTATCGGTGTTGGTGAAGCGACAATTCCAACCATACGAGCCTATCATCACTTGATCGGTATTGATGAACAAGAATTTATGTCAGCGACCCAAGCAACCTTTAAATTAGGTATTCAATTTGATAACTGGGGGCAGAAAAAAGATAGCTACTTTCACTCTTTCGGCGAAATTGGTCAGCGCTCTTGGATGGCAGAATTTCACGAATTTTGGATGGAAGCTAAAGCACAAGGCTTTGGTGGCAACTTAGAAGATTATTGTCTTGAGCTAAAAGCAGCCAAAGCCAATAAATTTGCCACGCAGGCAGGTAAAAAGCCGGTTAACTATGCTTATCATTTCAATGCTACCGCCTATGCTGCTTATTTACGGACCAAAAGTGAAACGGCTGGAGTTAAGCGTGAAGAAGGCTTTATAGAACAAGTAAAAAAAGATAAAACAGGTAATATCACTTCACTTATCCTAGGTAATGGTAAAGAAATAGTAGGTGATTTTTTTATTGATTGTACCGGTTTTAGAGCGCTACTCATTGGCGAACACCTTGATGTTGGCTATGAAGATTGGAGTCATTATTTAGCGGCAGACAGTGCAATTGCGGTGCAAACAAAAGTGGTAGAAGAACCACACCCTTACACTAAAGCGATTGCACACCCGGCTGGCTGGCAATGGCGAATTCCGCTGCAAGGCCGTGTCGGTAATGGCATTGTTTATAGTAGCAAATTTTTATCTGACGACGAAGCCCGCAGCACATTAATGGAAAATCTAACCGGAGAACCGATCACTGAGCCTAGACAACTTCGTTTTACTACGGGTCGACGAAAAAAAGCATGGCATAAAAACTGTGTTGCTATTGGCCTATCCAGTGGATTTTTAGAGCCATTAGAATCAACCAGTATTCACCTTGTGACTACTGCCCTGCTTCGACTAATGAAGTTGTTCCCTTTTGGCGGAAATACAGCCCTACTAGCGCAGCAATATAATCGCGAGGTTCACCTAGAAGCTGAAACTATTCGCGATTTCATTATTTTGCATTATCACTTAACCGAGCGTGATGACAACCCATTTTGGGATCATTACCGAACAATGGAAATTCCTGAATCGCTGGCTCATCGAATGGCACTCTTTAAAGAAAATGGTTATGCATGGCTTGACGATGTTGGCTTATTTAGAGTTGATTCATGGGTGCAAGTAATGATGGGACAAGGCATTACACCTAAGCAACATCATAAAGGCAGTTGTGTTTTACCTACCCAAGGATTAAAAGAACAGCTGGCAGCACTCAGAAAAATGATCGAAAATTCTGTCGCGCAATTACCAGAACATGCAGATTTTATTAAAAAGTATTGTCCTGCTCAAGATAAGTAACTTATCAAAAGCATCGATGATTTAAGAATTTGGTATATAAGTTAGGCGTAAAAAATGAAAACTAGAGTTGTTATTGTTGGCGGCGGCACCGCTGGTTGGTTAACGGCTGGCATTATTGCAGCCCGTCATTGCTCAAAAAATGCATCAACACAAGCAACACAGAATACTGAAGTTATTCTAGTGGAATCTCCTGACGTTAAAAATTTAGGCGTAGGTGAAGGCACTTGGCCGACAATGAGAGACACGCTACGTCAAATAGGATTATCTGAACGGGCATTTCTTTCTTGCTGTGACGCTAGCTTTAAACAGGCGTCTAAATTTGTTGGTTGGTCTAACGGTCAAAATGAGCATTATTATCACCCTTTCACTGCACCCTCAGGTTATGGTGCGGTGAGCATGGCTGACCACTGGTCAGCAACAACTAAAGACCTGGATTTTGAAACTTGGGCTTGTGCACAAGGTGCTATTTGCGATAACAATTTAGCACCAAAATTACCACAAATGCCTGAATATGCGTTTAGTTTGAACTATGGCTATCACCTCAATGCAGGTAAATTTGTAAAAATGCTTCATCAGCATTGTGTTGAAAAGCTAGGGGTAAAATATATTCAAGGACATGTAGAGCAAGTACTGTCTGCTGAGAATGACGATATTTCAGCAATAGTATTAGCTGATGGTGAACATATAGCTGGGGATTTATTCATTGACTGTAGTGGTTTTGCAGCTATATTGATTGATAAGCATTACCAGATCCCTTTCAAATCGAAGCAGCATATTTTGTTTAATGACACGGCACTCGCTGTTCAGATCGATTATGCTTCAGATGAAGTGCCTATCGCTTCATGTACCGTTGCAACAGCACAGGAAAGTGGTTGGATTTGGGACATTGCCTTGCAAAGCCGCCGTGGAATTGGGCATGTATTCTCTAGCAATTTCACCAGTGTAGAACGAGCAGAAGAGGCGTTGTGTAAATATATACAAAATGATCCCTTACTTGCTTCACAGCAAATCACGCCGCGCACAATTAAATTTAATCCGGGTCACAGAGAAACCTTCTGGCACAAAAACTGTGTCGCTATAGGTGTTTCCGCAGGTTTTGTTGAACCATTAGAAGCCACCGCTTTGGTGTTGATTGAAAAATCTGCCGAATGGCTTAGTCAGCAACTGCCTAGAGACCGCAACGCAATGACCGTATTAGCTAAACGGTTTAATGCCCTTACATTACAAAGATGGCAAGAGATTATTGATTTTTTAAAACTACATTACATCTTAACAAATCGTAACGACAGTGAATATTGGCGAGAGCATCAACGACCAGATTCAATTCCTGAAAGTTTACAAGAAGCGCTGCAATTATGGCGAACTCAAGCACCAGGGCTTTATGAAACTAACCAACGTTTTGAACTGTTTTCGTCAGCCAGTAAACAATATGTGTTGTATGGCATGGGATTTAAGACTAAACAAAAACAAGAGGCTAATCTTTGTCAAAAAGAAGTCTCATTAATAAAACGTATACGAAATGAAACACTTCATACTACCGAAAAATTACTCAGTGGATTACCGACTAATCGGGAGTTTTTAAGTCGAATTTTAAAAAAATAAATAGGGTTTGTTATGAAACTATTAGCTTTTCTAAGTTTGCATTTCTTTTGACGACGCTAGCTGTTTGACAATAATTTGCTCTATATCTATGAGCAGTTCGAGGATATCGGAAACACCGAGAAAATTCCCGAAACATCGATGGCCACAAAGCGGGTTATTTTCACCTTTCAGATGATGATCAATAACGGCATTGCGCCAACGTGCTGGATTGGCAGGTTCCTTCTGAATAAACTGGAAGGTGTTCAGGTGCGAAGAGGCATTACGAATGTGACGAAAAAATTCGAAGACTTCTGAACCGTCATTGAACTGCTTGACAGATTCATACGCGGTATTTGCCAACATTATGCAGCACGACACGAGGTGGTCACTGCTATTAATCTCGCCGCGATCTGCTCTGGCGCGCAGAGAGTGAGGCGACATAAGCTTATTTGGTGCGAATCTTCCTGAAAAACTGAGGTTTTGGTTTGGTGGTAGAAACATTTCGATTCGCTTATCGAAAATGACAGGGCTGCCACACAGTGAGACTGAAAAACACGAGATTAAGTTAAAGAAATACAGGTCTTTGCTGAATTCGATACATTCAATACTAGGCTCTACCGAATTGGTCTTATTTGTCATCTATTTTTTCACTCAACACTCTAAAGGCTGGAATTATCAGCTTGCGAAGGAAATTAGCTTGATACGTGATCTCATTTTTAACAGTGTACGAGCTTGTTATAAAATATACAACGCCGATTTCGTTGCACACATAACCGATTTATTCTTAACACAACGCCGATAAATATCATTATAGTAAATAATTACTTTTGCAGGTATTTTCGATTTTAGTTAAATATTACTAAGTTGCATACCAGAAACCTATATTTCAAAAAGAGTTAACTATCATGCGTAAAATTAGAATGGGTATGGTTGGCGGTGGACAAGGGGCTTTTATTGGCGCTATTCATCGTATTGCTGCCCAACTAGATAATCAAATTGAATTAGTGTGCGGTGCTTTTAGTGCTGATCCAGCCAACTCTATTGCCTCAGGCAAAGCATTATATTTAGATGAAACCAGATGCTACGCCTCATATCAAGCAATGTTCGAACAAGAAGCACTACTGGGTGATGATAAACGCATGGATATGGTCGCTATTGTTACACCCAATCACCTGCATTTTCCCGTAGCTAAAATGGCGCTTGAACATGGCTTTCATGTGATGTCAGATAAACCCGCTACGGTTAATTTAGCAGAAACGCTAGCGTTGCAAGATATTATTGAACAAACAGGCTTATTGTACGGTTTAACCCATACTTATACGGGGTACCCTATGGTAAAAGAAGCTAAAGCGCGTATTAAGCAAGGGCAATTAGGCGAAATTAAAAAAGTGGTTGTTGAATATCCACAAGGCTGGTTAGCGAGTAAAAATGATGAAGACAGTAAACAAGCTAAATGGCGCTTAAATCCTAAAACAGCAGGCATAAGTTGCTGCATGGGCGATATTGGTGTTCACGCCGCCAACCTTGCAGAGTATGTAACAGGCCTTACTATTACAGAACTTTGTGCTGATTTAACCAATAATGTTCAAGGGCGAGTACTTGACGACGACGGCACGGTATTACTTCGCTTTAATACTGGTGCACAAGGCGTTTTGCTTGCCAGTCAAATATCAGTAGGTGAAGAAAACAGTCTTAAACTACGTGTGTATGGCGAAACAGCGAGCATTGAATGGTCGCAACTTGAACCAAACAGTGTGTGGATGAAATTCGCTGATAAACCGAGCCAACTTATTCGTGCCGGTGTTGGTGAAATGGATGCGATAACCCAAGCAAATATGAGAACACCGGCAGGTCATCCTGAAGGTTATCTAGAAGCTTTTGCCAATATTTATACGCAGTTTTCATATCAAATACGCAGTCGTTTATTTGCTAGCACTAGCGACGTAAACATTAGCGAAACTAATGACACAGCAATGAACGATGTTCCAGGCATAGAATCAGCTATTAGAGGCATGGCCTTTATTGAAAATGTTGTGGCCGCGAGTCAGTCTAAAGTAAAGTGGCACCCGTTTTCATTAGCGCCGCAAATAATACCCCTACCAAATGAATTAGAGAATGAATTAGAGAATGGATAAGAGAGATTTATGAGAAATAAAATGCAAAAAATTAAAGGCCCAGCTATTTTTCTTGCTCAATTTATGGGCGATGAAGCGCCATTTAATGACTTACCTTCCTTATGCCATTGGGCGGCGAGTTTAGGTTATAAAGGTATTCAATTACCAACAACAACCTCTAAACTTATCAACTTAGTAAAAGCGGCGCAAAGTCAAAGCTACTGTGATGAAATAACAGCAATTGTTGCTGATGCAGGTTTAGTGATCACAGAGCTTTCTACTCATCTTCAAGGTCAGTTAGTCGCCGTTCATCCAGCTTACGACCAAATGTTTGATGGCTTTGCTCCAAAAGCCTTACGCAACAACCCATCAGCAAGAACTGAATGGGCGATAGACCAGCTAAAATGTGCAGCGAAAGCGAGTAAGCGACTAGGGCTAAAAGCACACGCAACTTTTTCAGGCGCATTACTATGGCACACTATTTATCCTTGGCCACAACGACCCGCAGGCCTAGTTGAATTAGGTTTTGAAGAATTAGCTAAGCGCTGGCTACCTATTCTCGATGCGTTTGATGAAGCAGGCGTTGATGTTTGTTATGAACTACATCCCGGAGAAGATTTACACGATGGCGCAAGTTTTGAGCGTTTTCTTGAAGCGGTAAATAATCACCCACGCGCCAATATTTTATATGATCCCAGCCATTTTATTTTGCAGCAACTCGACTATCTTACTTTTATCGATATATATCATGAGCGCATTAAAGCTTTTCATGTCAAAGATGCTGAGTTTAATCCATCTGGTCGCAGCGGTGTTTATGGTGGTTATCAGTCTTGGCAAGACCGTGCGGGACGTTTTCGTTCTTTAGGCGATGGGCAAATAAATTTCAAAGCCATTTTTAGCAAACTCACTCAATATGGTTTTAGTGGTTGGGCGGTACTTGAATGGGAATGTTGTATAAAACATCCTGAAGATGGTGCCAAAGAAGGCGCTAAATTTATTACCGAGCACATTATTAATCCAACCGAAAAAGCTTTTGATGATTTTGCTGTAGTAGCCACAGACCCTAATGTTAATAAAAGCCTTTTAGGGCTTTTACCTAATGAATTAAGTAAGGAACAAGACTATGACCGTTAGTAAAACAATAAGCGAAAAAGACTCATCACGAATCTTTACCATTTGCTGTTTGGCTTTGCTTGTTACTTCAATGACCTTTGCAATACGAGCGGGAATTTTAAGCCAATTAGGTCATCAGTTTGCCCTTAACGATGGCGAATTGGGCTGGGTAAATTCCATGGCCTTTCTTGGTTTTCCTGTTGCTATGATGATCGGCGGCGCTTTGTACAACACGCTTGGCGCTAAAAGATTATTACTTATTGCTTTTGTATGCCACTTAACAGGGTTAATACTGACCATGTCAGCCGAAGGATTTTGGGGATTACTTATTTCAACTTTCTTTATTGGCTTTGCTAATGGTGCAGTAGAAGCGGGCTGTAATCCGTTAATAGCAGAAACATATCCCGATAATAAAACAACTATGCTCAACCGTTTCCATGTCTGGTTTCCGGGTGGAATAGTCATTGGTGCGCTTATTTCAAAAACAATGACTGATGCAAATTTAGGCTGGCCATTACAAATTTCCGTCATGTTAATTCCTGCCTTTTTATATGGCGTGATGACGTTAAAACAAGAATTTCCAAAATCTGCAACGCTCAAGCGCTCAACCTACGACAATGTAAAAGCCTTATTTTCACCGCTATTTATTTTTATGGCTATTTGCATGACATTAACCACCACAACCGAATTAGGTACGCAGCAATGGATTGAGCGAATTTTAGGCGCTTCAGGTGCATCTCCTATGTTAATTATGGCGTTAATTACCGGATTAATGGCGGTAGGACGCTACTTTGCGGGCCCTATTATTCATCGTTTGCACCCTGTTGGCGTATTATTGTTTTCTGCCGTGGTAGCTACTGCAGGTATCTATGCAATGAGTATTGCAACGGGTTCACTTCTTTATATTGCCGCAATATTGTTTGCTATTGGCGTGATGTACTTTTGGCCAACAATGGTTGGTTTTATCGCTGAAAACATCCCAGAAAGTGGTGCCTTGGGTATGTCGATGATCGGCGCAGCGGGTATGTTTGCATTAAGTATATGGAACCCTGTTATCGGTAATTGGATTGACAGCGCCCGTGAAAAAGCCACTGCTGCTGCGGTAACAGGAGTTGATCCTGAATTAGTTGCTGGCCAAAGCGTACTATCAGAACTTATGCTTTTCCCAGCGACACTCATCATTGCTTTTAGTATTTTGTATATATACATGAATAAAAAGAAATCACTAGTAAAAGCTGTTTTGTAGTTTGTTGAATTTTTATTCAAAAAAGATAAAGGAATAATTATTATGAAAAATAATCATACTTCAACGCCAATAACCATAGATCATGAAGTATCAAAGCGTAGGTTTTTAAAAGGCCTAACAACAGTATTTACTGGTGCAGCACTCGGCTCAATGTTAACAGGAAATGCTATTTCTGTAGCAATGGCCTATGTGCCAAGTAGTGGCGATATTTTAACTGACGGTAAAGTTTTTAGTAAAACTGAATTAATGTTGCTTAAACAACTATGCGCCATTGTTATTCCTAAAACTGACACATTAGGTGCTGCAGAAGTTGATGTCTATGGTTTTATTGATAATCAACTTTATCATTGCAGTAACAAAACAGAACAAGAAAAAGCAGTTGAGATACTCACCTTGATCAACCAAACCGCTGAAAAGTCTTTTTCAACATTGTTTATTAAGTTAAGCGCTGACCAGCAATTTCAATTATTAACCGAACTCGATCGTGGCGAGTTGCGCTTTAGTCAAACTCAACGTGAATCGTTCAAAGCATTAAAGCAGCTTATTTGCTTTGGCTATTACACGTCAGACGTAGGCGCAACGCAAGAATTACGTTATGACCCTGTTCCTGGTCGGTTTAAAGGCTCTATTCCTTATAAAAGCTCAGACCCTACATGGGCTACCAGAGGCTTATTTAATTAATATACATAAACATAAGGAGTAGGTGCTAACCCCATATAGCGCTTAACACCTTGGTCAGTTTATTTGATATGAGATAATAATAATGAAAGAACAAGTATATATACATAAAACCAGTGAAGTTTATGACGCAATTGTTATTGGCTCTGGAATTTCAGGTGGTTGGGCGGCGAAAGAATTTTGTGAGCGTGGTCATAAAACCTTGATGATAGAACGTGGGCGCATCGTTGAACATCGTAAAGATTATATTGGTGAAAATACGCCAATGTGGCAACAAGAGCACCGAGGAAAAGTAGAAAATATTTTGGTAGATCAACAATATAACATTCAAAAGCAATGTTATGCTTTTGGTAACACAACTAAACACTTTTTTGGTAATGACCGAGACTTACCTTACACCACTAAAGCAGGCACGGAGTTTTCGTGGATACGTGGGAATCAGCTGGGTGGAAAATCGTTAACATGGCATCGACAGACTTATCGCTTAGGTGAATACGATTTTAATGCCAATAAACTCGATGGCTATGGTAACGATTGGCCTATTCGCAGTAAAGATATTGAAAAATGGTATTCGCATGTTGAAATACATGCGGGCATAAGTGGCTCTAAAGAAAACCTACCCAATTTGCCTGACAGTGAATTTTTACCTCCTTTTGAAATGATGGCACCAGAAAAATCAATACAAAAAAAACTTGCTGAGTTATATCCGGATAGACCCTTAATCATGGGACGCACCGCACACTTAACTCAACCATCAAAACTGCATATTTCACAAGGTCGGGTAAATTGCCAAGCACGAAATGAATGCCATGCGGGTTGCTCTTACGGTGGATATTTTTCAACCCAAAGCTCTACTTTACCTGCCGCAGCTAAAACAGGAAACTTGCATATTGCGCCGAACAGCGTCGTACACAGCCTTATTTATGATGAAGTTACTAATCGTGTGAAAGGTGTACGTGTTATCGACAATGATGATTTAAGTGAGCGTGAATACTTTGCCAAAGTTATTTTTGTTTGTGCATCAACCATTGGTTCAACACAAATATTAATGAACTCAACATCGAAAAAATTCCCTAATGGTATTGCCAATAGCTCGGGTGTACTTGGCCATTACTTAATGGACCATAATTACAATTCAGTCGCTTCTGGCGATGTTGATGGTTTTGAAAACGAGTATTATTCAGGCCGAAGGCCTTCAGGCATAATGATCCCTAATTTCTATTATAAGCCAGATCCCAAACGTGGTTTTCTAAGAGGATATGCATTAGGTGGTAAAGCCTATCGAGAAGGTTGGGACTCACAACAGCACCAAGATGGTTTAGGTGTTGAGTATAAAAATAAAATAAAACAGGCGGGTAAATGGCGCTTTGGCTTATATGCTCAAGGAGAAATGCTACCTAGATTTGAAAACCAAATGCGTTTACACCCAACATTAAAAGATAAATGGGGCATTCCTCAAATAGAGTTTGATGTGCGGTTTTCAGAAAACGAAAAATTAATGATGGACGATGCCACAGAACAATCTATTAAGATGTTAAAAGCTGTGGGTTTAAAAAATGTGTCGGGTCATTCAACAAACCGCCCTCCTGGTTTAGCGATTCATGAACTAGGCACAGCACGAATGGGACGAGATCCTAAAACATCGATACTAAATGGTTTTAATCAAAGTCATGACATCCCCAATTTATTTGTAACTGACGGAGCAAGTTTTTGCTCATCGGCAGTACAAAATCCTAGTTTAACCTTCATGGCATTAACCGCCAGAGCCGTTGATTATGCGGTGAAAGAATTAGCCGCTAAACGAATATAGTGCCTAAAACTGCATTTGAAACAGTGCTTAACAGAGTGTTTAAGAGAGTATTTAACAAAATAGGAATAAGAATGAAGATAATAAAATTAATCACACTTTCAGCAATTATGGCTATGTCATGCTTTACGCAAGCACATGATAATAAAAAACAAAGCACGGTACAAACCTATCAAAACAAACCAATACCTAAAATTAGCGTGCAGTTATGGTCAGTAAAACATGAACTTAAAAAAGACTTTAAAGGCACTTTAACACAAATTGCCAATATGGGATTTGACGGTGTTGAATTTGCGGGCGATTTTGGCCCTTACAAAGATAACGCAAAAGGACTTAAAAGCTTTTTAGACGGTTTAGGATTACAAGTAAGTGCGGCGCATGCTAATTTCGACGTATTCGATGCTGAACATTTTGAAAAAACAGTGGCTTATTATAAAGTACTAGAAACTGATACTTTAATTATTCCGTGGGATGACAGAGCTTGGGATGCAGAGAAAATCGATGGCTTCATTACTGATTTAAACACACTCTATACTAAGCTGACAGTGGAAGGTTTTAGTGTTGGTTTTCATAATCACGACCAAGAGTTCAATACCCATAATGGTTCAACATTTTGGGATCTTATTGCAACATCAACACCGAAAGACTTTATTTTACAAATGGATGTTGGCTGGGTAACACTTGCTGAAAAAGACCCTGTAGAATATATCAATCGTTATCCAAACCGTACATTAACCACACATATCAAAGCAAAATTACCAAGAGCCGTTGCAGCTAAAGTGGCAACCAATGGTAAACGTCAAATTGTTGGAGACGACTTTACTGACTGGGATGCTGTAATAAAGGCTGATATCACTGTTGGTGGTACAAAATGGTTTGTTATTGAACAAGAAGAATATCCAGATGACTTAACGCCCCTGCAAGCGGTTAAATTGTCAAAGCAAGGTTTAGATAACGTTATTGCAAACTTATAATTTGTAAAACTAGGTCACGTATTCGAATACGTGACCTAGTTTCTTTAAGTTAAAATTAAACATAATTAAGCACCATCGATAGAGCAGCAAGCGCCAAAGTTAAATTATATAATTAAATCAAGTATGTAAATTTGGTTCTGTTCCCGTTAAGTGTTGATGACCCCTAAGTTTCACAAGGCTCAAATATAGACTATATTAAGGCCACAAAGAGCAAAGCAATAACGGTGAATTATTATGCGAGTAGAAACTATCAGTTTTCTAAAAAAAAATGCGGCCAATCTTCCTCTCGAAGAACCAATGACTATTACTCAAAATGGTACTCCTGCCTATATTATTGAATCTTATGAAGATAGAATGCGTCGAGATAAAACTATTGCTTTATTGAAGCTGGCCTCTTTCTCTGTTGGCGATACGAATAATGGGCGTGTGATATCTAGCGCTGATCTCAAACAGCGTTTGATCAATCATCGTTCGAACTTAAAGGACGAAAAATGATGTTCGGATAGAATACACCGAAACTTTTAATAATCTATTGAATGACCTTATCGATCACCTAAGCCCTTATTCGAGTGAAGAACAGGGCGTTATTTGTATTGAGGATTTCATCAAACGATTTGAAAGCCTAGTTAGTTTTACTTCAACCGCTGCGCCGATATCTCAATCTCTGTTGGATCTTGGTGTCCGCACGTTTAGAGAGTTCACAGCTAATGATTTCAGACTTCTATACCAAATAAAGAAAGAAGAAAATAGCATTAAGATTATCGGTGATGTCATCATTTCACAAAAACAAGATATACAACAACTTTTGATTAACTATTGCTTACTACACAAATAAAATTTCTATGGCTCTTATAACAATTGAGTATCTATTGGCAACTTACTAAACCCCAGACGTTCAATCACAGAGTCTAAATCCACTGGGCACTTTAGTTTGCCAAGCTGTCGTTTTATCGACATCTCCCAGATCTTTGAACAAAATAAACGAGCCTAAAAATTTACTTATTTCAGACTCATTTGTTAATTGGAAAACACTTAGTACCGTATTTTTTTAAATATAGTATTTTCCTCTGGTTTTAAGTAAGGTTTTAATCCAAAAGATCTTCTAGGGAGTGGGTAACCCCCATTCGTTGATGCACTACCGGGCTAGTTGTGGTGTACAGCGTGGGAATGCGCTCTTTTTCAAAGACAGTTTCAGCAATTGAGAAGGCAGCCAATGCGGCTTCATGAAACCCGCTCAGAATAAGCTTTCTTTTACCGGGATAATAATTGATATCACCCACAGCATAGATACCAGCAACAGAGGTTTGAAAAGATTGCGTATCTACTTTTATCTGATGTTGATGCATCGCAAGTTGCCAGTTTTCTATCGGACCCAATTTGGGTGACATACCAAAAAAAATGACGAGTTCATCAAGTTCTACTCTGCGCTTAATACCATCTTTTGAACTGATGGTAAGTCCTATTAGCTTATTGTCTTCTTGTTGAAAATCGCTAACTTGACCACATAAAAACTGCATTTTTAGCTGCTCACACAATGCATACATTTTATTAACAGTGCTTGTCGCTGCTTTAAAATTTGTACTACGATGAATAAGCAGTACACTTTTAGCCATTTTTTGTAAGCTTAAACTCCAATCCAGTGCCGCATCTCCACCGCCTAGAACAACTACGTTTTTATCTTTGAAATGTTCTATATTACTGATTCGATAAAACAGTTGTTTATCTTCAAATTTATCAATTGAAGGCAATTTTAATTTAACTGGTGAAAAAGCCCCATTACCGGCCGCAATAATGACCGCACGACAAACGATGGTGGTATTTTTGTGGGTTAAGACGGTAAATGAATTATCTGCAATTTTCTCAATATGTTCGACCCGTTCACCCAACAAAAAAGTAGGATTAAAGGTTGCTGCCTGCTGCCAGAGATTATCTATAACCTCACTCGCCTTAGCGTTAGGCAATGCAGGAATATCGTATATAGGTTTATCTGGGTATAGCTCACTACATTGGCCACCAATTTCTGGCAAGCTATCAATAACAACAGATGTTAATCCTTGTAAACCAAGTTCAAATACTTGAAACAAACCAACGGGGCCTGCACCGATAATAACAACGTCTGTCGTTAAGGTTTTCATAAATACCTCCTTGGTAGAAAAACAAGAATGAATTATTAGTTTAATTGATTCTTGTTTAGTTTTGATTAATTTAGTGTTGATTAGTGTATTAAGCTTTGCCAGTTAGGATCAGCAAAATATTCCGGGTAATCTTTTAATGCCTGAATGACTAACACAGCTCCTTGTTTTTTACTGTTTGAATGCTTTATTGTGTCAACGCCCTGCATCACTTTTGCTAGTAAGGTATGTAATTGAGCGTCTGCTAATGGCGGTAATTGGCAATTTGCAAAAAGAAAACTTAGCTGTTTATCTAACGTTGCCGCTAACATAGCATATTGCTCATCAGTGAACTGCTCGTGGTGAATGTTCTGCAGGTTATTGGCTATTTCATTCTTAATATTAGTCATGCCAATATGTAGGCTTTTATCTATAGGCCATTTATTACCTTGGTTCAGTGATAATTTTGCCTTATTTTCTTCATGATGATGCTCATGTTCTGCAGCGATTACCTTGTGGTTTGCAAAGATCGATAAAATGAAGGTTAGGGTGAATGCGATTAAAATTTTTTTCAAAATAAGCTCCTTAGCTTAAGTGTGACTAATAATTTTCAATAAGCAAACTGGCAGCTTATGATGTTCAACGGTATGAAAACTTGATTAATTAAATTAAATTAAGTTTTCAGGTTTCAGTAACTTAGCAAGATAGGTTGGGTCTAAATCAGTCATTTCTATGGCAACGTCTAGAATTGGGCGTTTTTCAATATAGGCACGTTTGGCAATATCAGCCGCTTTGCTATAACCAATTTCCCGATTTAACGCGGTAACCAAAATAGGATTACGTGCCAAATTTTCCTCCACCGTTTGGGAATTAACACTAAAATCAGCAATGGTATCGCTTAACGCCTGACAGCTCCCGCTGAGTAATTGGATACTTTGCAGTAGATTATACGCAATGACTGGCAACATCACGTTGAGCTGAAAATTACCTGAACTGCCTGCCACCGTAATGGTCATATCATTGCCGATAACTTGCGCTGCAGCCATTGCTACTGCTTCGGGCAATACCGGATTGATTTTACCGGGCATAATACTACTGCCGGGTTGTAACGCTTTGAGACTGATTTCTCCTAACCCTGCTAGTGGCCCACTATTCATCCAGCGCAAATCGTTGGCGATTTTGAGTAACGCAACCGCCAACGTTTTGAGCTGACCCGACAGCTCAACCGCAGTATCTTGACTACTAAGGGCGGCAAAAAAATTATCTGCTGTGCGAAACGAAAAGCCAGTAAGGTTAGACAAGTGTTCAGCAAACAAACGGGAAAATTGTTCAGGGGCGTTAACACCAGTGCCTACCGCCGTCGCGCCCTGCGCAATCTGACAAAGTCGTTGTTGACTATCTTTGATGCGGCTCGCAGCCAAAAACAATTGTGCACGCCAACCAGATAACTCTTGTCCAAAACTAAGCGGCATGGCGTCCATCAAATGGGTGCGACCAATTTTGAGTTGATTAGCCAACGGCAGCTCTTTGATTAAAATTATGTTTTGTAACTGTTTTAGTGCGGGCAATAGTTGTTGTTCGAGCGCCAGCTGAGCGCTAAGATGGATTGCAGTAGGAATAACATCGTTACTGCTTTGACTACAATTCACTTGATCATTGGGATGAATTGGTCGGTTAAGTTGATTGCTAGCCAACGTTGCAATCACCTCATTAACATTCATGTTAGTGCTGGTTCCAGAGCCAGTTTGAAACACATCAATGGGAAACTGATCCATATGTTTTCCGCCAGCAATCGCCATCGCAGCGTCATAAATCACCTTGGCCGTTTCACAATCAAGCAGCCCAAGTTCAGCATTTGCTCTGGCAGCAGCAGCTTTAATCAAACCAAGACTTTGAATAAAGTTTTTCGGCATCACCAAATGACTAATGGTGAAGTTATTTACCGCTCGCTGGGTTTGAGCTCCGTACAGCGCTTTACGGGGAACGTTAACCTCCCCTAAGCTATCCGCTTCGATCCGATATTGTGAGTCCATCACAGCCTCCGCAAATTTTAAAGTTTTATAGTTTTACAGCTATATGGTTTTGTCTTACGACCTGCCAATTAGCCTTGTGCAACTATCCGGTTAAGTACATAAGTCAACACGCCACCTGCCTGATAATAGTCAATTTCGACCCCCGTATCTAAACGCGATAATAATTGAATTTTACGTTGTTCTCCTGAGGGATAATGAATCACAGCATTCAGTTTTTGATTAGCGCTGAGTTCACCGGTCAAACCCAAAATATCAACGGTTTCATCACCACTCAATTTTAGTGTCTTACGATCATCTCCAGACATAAATTGCAGTGGCAATACGCCCATACCTGCTAAATTAGAACGATGAATTCGCTCAAAACTCTCGGCAATAACTGCTTTTACGCCCAATAGTAATGTACCTTTAGCCGCCCAATCACGACTAGAACCCGTGCCATATTCTTTACCGGCAATGATAACACTAGCCCGTCCATTTTTCTGATACGCCATTGCTGCATCATAAATAGGCATTGGTTTAGATTCGCCTTGTAAATGCGTATAGCCTCCCTCTTTGTCTGGCGTCATTTCATTGCGGAGTCGAATATTACCAAACGTACCTCGCATCATGATTTGGTGATTACCGCGACGTGAACCGTACGAATTAAAATCGCTGTCTTTAACGCCATGGTCGCGTAGAAACTGTGCTGCAGGACTGTCTTTAGGAATCGCGCCAGCGGGTGAAATATGATCGGTTGTAATTGAGTCGCCCAACATTGCCAACATTGGCGCATCAACAATATCGGCATGATTATCGCGGTATTGCGGTTCAAAAAAAGGTGGTAGTTGTATATAGGTTGATTGCTCTGAAAACTCATAACTGGCACCCTCACCAGACTTAATCGCTTGCCACAAGGTATTACCTTCAAATACTGCACCGTATTGTTGCTTAAACATCAGGTGAGTGACACTTTTGAGTAACTCACTAATTTCTGCATTGCTTGGCCAGATATCTTTTAAATAGACCTTGTTTCCGTCACTTCCTATGCCAATGGAATCCTGTCCCAAATCGATTCGTGTGGTGCCAGCCAGAGCGTAGGCGACAACTAACGGTGGTGATGCTAACCAGTTAGCTTGCACTAAGGGGTGAATACGTCCCTCAAAATTTCGATTACCCGATAATACGGCACTGACAATAACATCGTTGTCCTGAATGCAATCTTCTACTGGCTTAGATAATGGACCTGAATTACCAATGCAGGTGGTACAACCATAGCCCACCAAATTAAATCCTAGTTCATCCAGCGCTTGTTGTAATCCGGTTGCTTGAAGATAATCAGTAACCACGCGCGATCCGGGAGCAAGTGACATTTTCACCCAAGATTTACAAACCAGCCCTTTTGCCAAGGCTTTCTTGGCTAACAACCCTGCCGCCAACATCACCGCAGGGTTCGAGGTATTGGTACAAGAGGTAATTGCCGCAATAACCACATCACCATGATGAAGCGAATCATCACTACCCGCGAGTGCAAATTTCTTGGCTTGTTGCTCATGCTTGCCGCTAAGTTGAATAAAATCATCAATCGCGACTTTTAACTGACGCATTGGCACGCGATCTTGCGGACGTTTCGGTCCGGCCAAATTGGCTTGAACGCTGCTCATATCAAGATGTAAACGGGCAGAATAATCAGCCGTTGGGGTGTTTTCATCGTGCCACATGCCCTGTACTTTATAATAGGCTTCAACCAAATCAATGGTTTGTTGTTCTCGACCACTAAGGTGTAGATAGTTTAGGGTTTGTTGATCGACTGGGAAAAAGCCACAAGTAGCCCCATATTCGGGTGCCATATTGGCAATTGTCGCGCGGTCGGCCAACGGTAAATGGGCTAATCCGGCACCATAGAATTCGACGAACTTTCCAACCACGCCGTGCTCTCTAAGCATTTGTACCACTTGCAGCACTAAATCAGTCGCGGTGATGCCTTCACTCAACTGCCCCGTTAACTCAAAGCCAACTACATCGGGGATCTGCATCGAAATCGGCTGCCCAAGCATAGCCGCTTCCGCTTCAATGCCGCCAACTCCCCAACCGAGTACACCCAACCCGTTTATCATGGTGGTATGACTATCAGTACCGACTAACGTGTCTGGATAAGCAATACATTCGTCACCGCTCTCTTCACACCACACCACTTTGGCCAGATATTCCAAGTTTACTTGATGACAAATCCCAGTGCCAGGAGGCACCACACTGAAATTATTGAATGCCCGTTGACCCCATTTTAAAAACTGATAACGCTCTTTGTTGCGCTCCATTTCAATGGCAACATTTTCATCAAAGGCAGAATCGGTTGAAAATTTGTCAACATTAACAGAATGGTCAATCACTAAATCGACTTTCGATAAAGGATTGATTTTTTGTGGATCGAGCCCTTTTTTGACTAACGCATCACGCATTGCTGCAAGGTCAACCACCGCCGGTACGCCGGTAAAATCCTGCATTAACACACGTGCGGGATGAAAGGCTATTTCATTGCTACTACCGCGTCCTTGGCTAGCAGCCAGCGTTTCAATATCTTTGCGAGTGCAACTTTTATCGTGTTGGTGGCGCAGCAAATTTTCCAAGAGCACCTTGATTGACACAGGCAAGCGCTCAATTGACTCATTATTTGCTAGTTCACCGCTGTTTATCGCACTGTTTACTGCAAAATAGCTATAATATTTACCGTTGACGGTTAGTGTTTTTTTTGTATCGACAACTGTTGTTTTTCCAGACATGACAAACCTCCGTTGCGGGTTACCTGATTACTGTGATAAGAAAAGGACATTACCTAACTATCAATACAGAGTTAACTTTTTCTACAAATGACTTTATTTCTACCGCTTTTTTTTGCTTCATAAAGCGCCTTATCTGCTTCGTTACCAAGAGCAATATCATTATTAAAGTCTGGAAAGGAAGAGATACCACAACTAAATTGACAACTGAAACCTCCATTTTCGTGGTAATGACTGATTTCGCTAAAGGCTATACGCAATTTATTCATAATTATTTCTGCTACTTCAAGCGCTGTATTCGGTAAAATAATAACAAATTCTTCGCCACCATAACGGCCAATAATGTCATAACTACGCAACCGTTGTTTTAGCAAATTAGCTAGGCTTTTAAGTACTCGATCGCCGGCTGGATGCCCGTAAGTATCATTGACCTGTTTGAAAAAATCAATATCGAGCATAGCAAAAGAAAGTGTATTTTCCTCTCTTTTAGCGCGAGCGATTTCAATTTCTAATCGTTCCTTACTCTTACTATGGTTTAAAAGGCCAGTTAAACCATCAGTTTCAGCGAACTTACGAATGGTTCTTCCTCGTATAACTCTGTTCGTTATAGCAGACACCAAATGCCAAGCTTCGACTGGTTTAGACAAAAAGTCATCTCCGCCTAAACTCAAGGCACTTAGTTTTTGACCTAAATCTTTTTCATGAGACAAAAATACGATAGGAATATTAATATAGGCATCAATTTGTCGAATTACCTGACTAAGTTCAAGGCCACTACAGTCGGGCATGTAAAGATCCATCAAAATTAAATCTGCTGGGTATTCAGACAAAACGGTTAACAATTCCAATGGACCGTTAACCTCTATAGTTTCCATCCCTGCTTGTTCTAATATTAGTGCAGCGAAGTTCGATTGCTCTACTGAATCATCAACAATAACGATACGAAAAGGAAGTTCTTTTTTTTGATGAATTAATCCATCTAGGGAATCAACTAACTGTTCAACTAATACAGGTTTGGTGAAATAAGCATTACCATTAGCACGTACAGCGCCCAAGCGCGTATTTAAGTCATTACCCCCTGTGATAAAAATTGTTTTCAAAGGATGGCTTCTTTGACTATTGATATACGTAATATGATCAATTCCTCCATTTGTTTTCGCCCCAAACATCACATCCATGATCACCACGCCTGGCTCTTGGCGGGTCAATGCTGCATCAAAGTCAGCCAAAGTGGAGAAACTTTGAACATCATAACCAAAGTTTTTTATCTGTATTTCCATGTTATTGAGAAAGTCTTCATCATCGTCAACTAAATAAATAATTTTGCTGTTGAGATTGCACTTCGCTGACGACGCCAAAGACAAAGGTATTAAGCTCGATTGGGAAAATTTTCTGGGAGATGTTACAACCGCTGCTTCTTCTAAAGTATCCATCAACGCATCTAGTTCACCAGAAGGGAAAGGTTGTGACGAATTATCATCAAAGGTTTGTATTATCAGCTCAATTTCTTTTGCTGTATCAGCAATGGCTTCAAAACCATAGGTTCCCATAGTACCGGCTAACGTATGAGTTTTTCTGTGAAATAATTGTATGCAACTAGTATTTTCGGTATCTTTTTTTAGCTGTTCCCAACATTTTCTAATGTCGGCAACTTTGTCAGGAATACTTTTAGCTACGGCCTTGGTAAGCGCCGCAATTGCTTCTTGAGCACTGGGTTGCTTTTTACTTGTTTTTGCAACGTTATTGTTGCTGTCATCACTTTGTTTAGTCATTTTTTTGTTCACTTTTTCCCCAAATATCGCGTATTTGATCAGCGAGTGTTATCGGGTCAAATGGTTTAGCAATTACGCCAACAGCACCCATATCAAGATATATGCTAACTTCTTCAGGCTGTACCTTTGCGGTCATAAAAATAGCAGGCGTGTTTTTAAACGCTTCTATTTCACGAATTTTAGCTAAGGCTTTGGGCCCATCCATATTAGGCATCATTACATCGAGCAGAAGCAGTTGAGGAGAAAAACCTTCGATTGCTGCCAATGCCTCCAAGCCATCGTTGCATATTTTAAGGGTAAATCCACCAAGAGTTTCTAAAGCAATTATGGCTATCTGTTGAATATCATCATTATCTTCAGCATACAAAATACGTTCTAACATTGGACTATTTCTCCTTAATTTATATTAAACTTCTCTATGTATTGCGCGTTTTATTTGTTGCTTTAAATGTTCATTGCTGGTTTTTGACTTAATTAATGTTGCCATTACATTTGAGGCGGCTTCTTCAGGAACATCTTGTGCAGAAAAAATAACCACAGGAACTTGATGATAATCATTGTTAAGCAATGGAAGAAGATCCAACCCTGAACCATCAGGCAGACCAATATCTAACAGCACTAGATCAAAAACATTGATGCTAAGTATGTTTTTGGCTTGCAATAGTGTGCTTGCATTGATCACTTCAAAGTCATCACCGAGAAGCGAAGTAACGATGGCACTAATATCGGGATCATCCTCAACATGCAATATTTTTCCTACCCCTTTACTTTTAGCTGAAAATGCCGATTGAATTGTTTTTATTAATTTATCAGAATTAATAGGCTTTTCAAGCCAATCTACCATTTCAAAAGCATCACCTTCTACTTCCAATCGCCCTTCATTAACAACCGCTGACACGACAATAACAGGTAATTTCATTGTTTTTTCATGGCGACGTAATTCACGTAATATGCTAACGCCACTGCCACCAGGGATCATCAAATCTAACGTAACGGCATCATAATTATTTGTTTTAATTTTCTGAATGGCTTCATCGTAATTATAGGCTTGATCCAATTGATAGCCTTCATTTCCAAGCATGATACTGAGTAATTTAGATACGTCATGATCATCCTCTACAATTAAAATAAATGGCTTATCGATATCCGCTTTATCAAGTTGAACATTCTGTATTTCTTTTTCAACAAATAGGGGTAGATCAACGTAAAAGGTTGCTCCTTTCTCTTCATCACTGTCAAAACCAATAGTGCCTTTATGTTTCAACACAATCGCTTGTGAAATATTTAAACCAAGGCCAGTTCCACCTTTTTGACGTGTATCTGAGCTGTCGGCTTGTGAGAATTTACTGAAAATTTTCGATTTGAAATCTTCTGGTATCCCGTTGCCATTATCATGAACAGAGACTCGAACACTATTGCTTATCTGTTCAATCTTAATCTCTACTTGTTCGCCTTTAGGTGAGTATTTTGCGGCATTCGAGAGAAGGTTTGACATTACTTGCAGAAAGCGCTTTTCATCAATATTAACATTCACATCTTTTTCAGGCGCTGAAACTAGTGTAAAGGCAACGTTGAGTTTTTCTCCGTAGCCTTTATTTTCATCAAGTGATTGTTTTACTAACGGTGTTAGATTAATAACAGAGAAATCAAATTGCATTTTTCCAGCGGAAATTTTTTCGATATCAAGAATGTCATTTATTAAATGTATCAAACGATCGCTGTTGTTGTTTGCAATAGTGATCAACGCTCGTGTTTTGTCAGATAATTCTCCGGTAACACCACCAAGTATTAGGCTTAATGAGCCGCTAATAGAAGTTAATGGCGTTCTAAGCTCATGGCTTACCGTTGATATAAATTCTTTCTGCATCAATTCAATGCGTTTACGCTCAGTTACATCTCGAGTAATGCCGATAAAATGTACAGTGTTACCCATTTTTACCTGGCTGACAGCCAAATCTAGTGGAAATTCGGCTCCGTTTTTACGAAGGCCAACAACTTCACGACCTATACCAATAATTTTTTTAACTCCAGTCGTCATATGATTATTCAAATAACCATCATGTTCACTGTGATATGGTTCTGGCATTAACATTTTGATATTGTGATCAATCACTTCGTCATCTTGATAGCCGAACATTTTGCGTGCCGCTTGATTAAATGTTTTGATATTTCCTTTGCTGTCTATGGTTATAATGCCATCAACAACATTTTCAATAATGGCGGATAACTTATGCGTTTGGGTGTCAATTTCCTGTTGAAGTTCAACGGTATATTCTTGCTGTTTTATGGTGAAAGTGTTTATTGTTTCGTATAAAGTGCGAAATTCATCATGCACTGATGAAGTATCAAGACGAACCGTTAAATCACCTTTTTGTAAACGTTCTGCGGCCTCAGCTAGGTTTATCACAGGAGTAAAAATTCTACGAGTGACAAACCACACTACCAGCATTAAAGAAAGTATGCCTATAGCTAATCCAACGATTAGCATTTTATTGAGAGATGCTTGAATATCAGAAAACACAATACTTTCTGGTACTTGTAACACCAATAACCAATAGCGTGTTTTATCAAGTGGCGAGAAATATATTTTTTCAAAACCAAGTATTTCTTTCTGTTTAACAAAACGACGCATAATTTTGTCATTATTCTTGCCAAGAGAAGCTAGTTTTGAGTAATCTTTGTTAAAGTTGTCATTGTTACCCTTGTCTTGTGCAAAAGTTTTTTCAGGCTCGCTGTGTACGATATAATGTCCTTTTTCATCAACTACAAACTGAGAAACACCATCCTGATTTAATTGAATATCACTAAATAGTTCCTCTGTTGATAAATTAATAACTATTATGCCTTTTACTTGGTTATCAGCCATATAAACTGGGACAGCTATTCTCAGTACCGCTTGATGGGGAACTTGAATTTCACCGTGTTCCCGATTGAGGGTTACATTAGAAAAAAACACTTGATCATGTGGTAGTTTACTTGTTTGTGTTACATAAGTTTTTTTCGCTTTATTTTGAAGTAAAGTATCATTTAATATTTGTAAACCGTCATTATCATTGGTTTGAACTCTAACCATTTCATTGCCTTCACTATCAAGATAACGAATTTGCAAGTACTGAGAATGGTTGGAAACAAAGGAAGAAAATATGATTTGTAAACGTGTTTTCCATTCTTCTAGTGAATCTCCACTTTTTGGATCAATGCCATTATTTAATTGTGCACGCAATATAGCTTGAACAGGGGGGACGCCTCTTAACGACATAATATTATTTTTATGCCCTTGCAGTGAACTTTGTAGTTCATGTTTTAAAATTTCTAATTTACTCTCTTGCAATTCAATTACTTTTCGCTCTGCAACTTGTTGTGATTGTTTGTAACTTAATAAACTCGTGACAAGTAATGAAATAGTTAACATGATTGCTAAACCAAGTGTAACTTTGCCCCGTAACCCGAGTTGAAAATTTTTAGCCATAATTTATCTCTTTGATTTATATTTATTAAAATGAATTTCATAATCAATCAAGCTTCGAATATAGATGTAGTATATATCAGCAAAAGTACAAAAATCACTTTTCAACGGGACGTTGCCAATTTTTTATATTACTTTGCTTAGCGCGTGTAACGGCTAAATCATTTTTATAAACTTCTTTAGCAATAACAGAGCCTGCACCCACTGTCGCGGTTTCACCAATTGTGACTGGCGCTACCAAAGAGCTATTTGAACCAATAAAAGCATTATCCTTAATAATGGTTTGTGATTTATTTACTCCGTCATAGTTACAGGTAATAGTGCCTGCACCTATGTTAACGTTTTTACCAATAAGGGTATCGCCAAGGTAAGTTAAGTGCCCTGCTTTACTGCCTTCACCTAACGTGGTTTTTTTCATTTCAACAAAGTTACCCACGTGAGAATTTTTATGCATCTTGCTGCCCGGACGAATACGAGCAAAGGGACCTAAAGTGCAATTCTCATCAATAACAGCGTCTTCAATGATTGTATTGGGTTTAATTTCAACATTATCACTGATAGTGCAATTTTTAAGAATACAGTTCGCGCCTATATTAACACTATTACCTAGCGCAACTTTACCTTCAAAAATACAATTGACATCAATGCTAACTTCACTACCAATAGTTAAAGAGCCTCGAATATCAATACGTGCAGGGTCACGTAAGCTTGCACCCGCAATCATCAGATCTTCAGCTAAACGGGTTTGATAAGCACGTTCTAAGGAGGCTAATTGCACTCGGTTATTCGCGCCTTCTACTTCAATTTCTGTTTCTGGGTGAGCAGTAGCAATTAATTTTCCTTCATTGTGCGCCGCAGCAATAATATCAGTTAAATAATATTCACCTTGCGCATTCTCATTAGAAAGCCCACTTAACCAGCGCTTTAAATCTCCACCATTGGCTAGCAAAATACCCGTATTCGCTTCATTAATAGCAAGCTGCTCAGGGTTTGCATCTTTTTGTTCTACTATACCGACAACTTGCCCATCAACACGAACAATACGTCCATAGCCCATTGGGTTAGCTAAATGAACCGTTAGTAATGCCATACCGTTTTCAGGTTTAACTTGTAGTAAGTTTTCTAATGTTGACACTTTAGTTAGGGGTACATCACCATAAAGCACCAACACATCTTCATCGTCTTTTAGAAAAGGTGAGGCTTGATCTACCGCATGACCCGTGCCTAATTGCTGTGTTTGCTCAACAAACGTTAAATCTTCACCTGATTTATTACCGATTAAATCACCTGTTAGTGTTGCTTTGAGTACTTCACCGCCAAAACCATAAACAACGTAAATGTTTTTTGCACCTATTTGACGAGCACTATCAATAACATGAGAAACCATCGGTTTATCAGCAATAGCATGTAATACTTTAGGTAAAGAAGAGCGCATACGAGTACCTTTACCCGCAGCAAGAATAACAACAGAAAGCGACATTAAAAATCCATCAAAGTAAGCATATTTATTATGGCTATTATTGTACCCAAGTTTCAGCTTGCTTTGCTAGTGATTATGTTCAATAACCACCTTTTCACCTTGAGCATTATAAACTCCTGATGCCCCATGTTCGATAAAACCCAAGTTAATCATTTTAATTAAAAATGGGTCTGACTCATTATCACCAATATCAGCAAAATCTGTTGCTTGATAACTATCACGTTGGCTAAACTCTTGATCAATTATAAATTTATCTTGCTCAATTTTTTCAAGTTGCCAATGACTTTGTTTTTTACCCTGAGTCATAGTGAGTGAAACAACAAGATTTAGATCAGCATTCCACACTAGCTTACCTTGTAAGTCGGTTTCATTATTGTGCCATTGATATAACTCATGCTGATAACAACCTTCTTGCTTACTACTTATAAGGGATAGTGATTGCTTTTGGCTATTGGGGATGAATTGCCAAATTTGTTGCCAACGATCATCATTCATTGGCTTAGCTGGATACTCAATACTGCGTTTGAAATGATCAAAATGCGCCGTTTTTTTCACCAAGCCATTGCTTAACTTAAACCACGTAATTGATTGCTCACCATCAATTGTTAACACTTTTTGCTTAGTACGCCATAAAGAACTTAATTTAGCTGTTTTCATTGGGGTGGCTTGGCTATTTTCTTGGTCGTTTACTTGGCTAATAACAAAACGATAGTGCGCACCAAGAAAATCTTTTGTTGTTTGACATGTTTGCTCAGCGTTAGTTTGAAAGCTAAAAACAACAAATAACAAGGTAGAGGTTAATATACTTTTCATAATAAAATCCAAGGCCTGTAATTACTTACACGCCTTTCATTAGATAACTCTGTTAAAAATGAACATCTACTATTCGCTAGCGGTTAAATTAGCAGCATAATTCATAATATGAAATATCAGACTTTGTTCATTAGTACCTGTAACTAAGTGTGCACCGGGACCAGATGCAAAAATAGCAACATCTTCACCCGCGTGAGTCTCTGAAGATTTTGGCACTAGCGCTTCTTGGTGGAAGCCAGGCGTTGTGGTATCAACATTAGTTAAATCAAATCGACCTACAGCAGCACCAAGAACATACGATGCATCAGCATCAGTTTCTGCACCTAGGTTTCTATAACCAAGACCATTGGTATAACCTAACGTGGTGTATGGCATACCATCTTTTGCTAAGCTAGCTTCTGTTTTACCAACAGCAACCACTTTACCCAAAATAGGATTACCACGTTTTGGATAACCCGCAATGGTAAATACATGGCTATGATCCGCTGTTACAATAATCAATGTATCTTCTGGGTTAGTGCTATCAATAGCCATTTGTACTGCTTTTGAAAATTCAATAGTTTCGTTCAACGCATTGTAAGCATTTCCTGCATGATGAGCATGATCGATACGTCCCGATTCAACAGTTAAGAAAAAGCCTTTATCGTTATTATCTAAAATATCAATTGCTTTACTGGTCATTTCACTCAAACTTGGCTCACCAGCAACATCGTTAGCTCTATCAGCTTCATATTGCATATGTGATTCATTGAACAAACCTAAAACACGTGTTGTTGTTTCAGGGTTTATTGCGTCAAAGCCTGCTTGGTCAACAATATAATTTCCATCGCTATAAGTCGTTTTCCACTCCGCTGTTAAATCGCGATTGTCGGTGCGATCACCTTCTACTGAACTAACCGCATCAGTACTATTAAAGGCTGCATCTTTAGGTAAAAAGTGACGGCGACCACCGCCAAAAACCACTTCAATACCATCAATGTCTACTCCTGTGTTTCTAGCTTCTAAATTAGCTTCAAAGTTCACTAATTGTGAGGCAATATCTTCACAACCTGCTGTTACAGCTTCACTTGGCATATCAGAAATATCTTCCCAATTACGCTCTGCCGTTTTAGCATAAGTCGCCGCTGGTGTTGCATGAGTAATACGCGCCGTAGAAACAAGGCCTGTTGATTTACCGGCTATTTCAGCAAGCTCTAATGCTGTAGCCATTTCATTTCCGGCAACACTTGAGCAATCGCCGCGTTGGATATCAGCATCAACACCCAATACACCAGCATCGGTTTTAACACCTGACATCATCGCTGTCATTGTGCCCGCTGAATCAGGTGTTTGCGCATCAACATTGTACGTTTTAGCAAAACCTGTAAAAGGGAATTTTTCAAAACTTAAACGATTTTCCTCGCCTTGCATACCTTTTCGTTGTCCTTCAAGAATACGCGAGGCTGTTAGGGTTGAAACGCCCATACCATCACCAACAAACAAAATAACGTTTTTAGCCTTACCTTTTAGATCTGCAATGGCTTTTACATTTTGCCAATTAGTTTCTGCTGTCCTAATCGTTTTTTCACCTTGAGCAAACCAAGTGTTGGTAACACTGGTGTTTATATCTTTGTCTGATAATGCATTAATTGTTGCAGCACAAACATAGCTAGTTTCAGTCACTTCTTCACTAGTTAAGCTGCCGTCACTATTAGCGTCTAAACCAGAATTAACGGCAATACCGCCATTTTTACACTGTTCATTGCCCACTGCTAATGTTGTTTGACTGATAAGGCTGTTAGTACCATTAGCACCCGCAACTCCATTTTCGCCATCATCACAGGCCGCTAAACTAAATACTACCGCGATAGCAATGACTGAGTTTTTAAAATTTTTCATTCTATTATTCCTAAAAGTATCTTATTACTATTGAAGTTATTTAGTTAAGCCAAGCGCTTTGTTGACGACATGAAAAATGACATTTTGCTCAATATTGCCTTGTACTAAATAAGCACTTGGCCCCATAGCATGTATTGATATATCTTCACCTGCATGGGTTTCTGAACCTAAAGGTATATTCGCTTCTTGGTGAAAACCGCTGTCAGTACTATCAATAGCCGTTAGATCTATTCGGCCAGTATTAACTTCTTCTGCATAACTTTTATCCGCATCAGTTTCACCCACAAGATTACGATGGCCTAAACCATTGGTATAACCCAAGGTGGTATAAGGCATACCATCACTAGCTAAAGCTGGAGCAGCTTTACCCACAGAAACAACTTTGCCTAAAATTGGATTACCGCGCTTAGGGTAGCCAGCAATAGTGAACACATGGCTGTGATCTGCAGTGACTAAAATTAAAGTTTCTTCTGGATTAGTATTGTCTATAGCTGCTTGCACCGCGTTAGAAAATTCAATGGTATCAGTTAAAGCGTTATAAGCACTGCCTGCATGATGGCCATGATCAATGCGTCCAGATTCAACCGTGAGAAAATAACCTTTATCGTTATTATCTAAGATATCCAATGCTTTGGTAGTCATTTGAGTTAAGCTTGGTTCACCTGCGACATCATTTGCTCTATCCGCTTCGTATTGCATATGCGATTCATTGAACAACCCTAATACTTGTGGTGTATTGGCTGCATCTAGAGCATCAAAACCTGCTTGGTCAATAATGTATTTACCTTGCGGGTAACTGGTTTGCCATTGCGCTGTTAAATCAAGTGCATCTGTACGGTCACCTTCTATTTCACTCATAGCATCAGCACTATTAAATGCAATGTCTTTAGGTAAAAAATGACGACGACCACCGCCAAACACTACTTCAATACCATCAACATCTATGCCTTGGTATCTTTGTTCTAAGTTTTGTTCAAAATTAACTAACTGTGAAGCAATATCCTGACAGCCTTGCTCGATAGCTTCAGTAGGCATGTCAGATATATCTTCCCAATTGCGTTCTGCAGACTTGGCGTAAGTTGCGGCAGGTGTTGCATGGGTAATACGGGCAGTAGAAATAACACCCGTTGATAAACCACGTATTTCAGCTAGTTCAAGTAGCGTTACTACTTCATTACCTTTTACACTCGCACAATTGCCACGCTCGATATTTTCATCAACACCTAATACACCAGCATCACTTTTTAAACCTGACATCATTGCCGTCATAGTACCTGCTGAATCAGGTGTTTGTGCATCAACATTGTACGTTTTTACTAACGCACTAAAAGGGAATTTTTCAAAGCTTAAGTAGCCTTCTTCACCTAAGTTACCAGCTCGTTGTCCTTTCAAGATTCGTGCTGCTGTTAGGGTTGAAATACCCATGCCATCACCAACGAATAAAATAACATTTTTCGCTTTGTTTTTTGTTGTTTGTGCTAACTTTTGCGTCAGTATTTGCTCGCCCTGCTTATACCAATCATTTGTTTTTTGATCATTTAGCAGTTCAACTGCTGCAGCAGAAAACCCTGTACTCGAAAGTACTGATGCTAATGCCAATACTATAGATTTTTTACACATTATTTTCTCCAACCAGATAAATTTAAAAACAGTTACTGTCAATAAAATAAATTATTTGTATGAAATATATGTGACTAAATTAAGATGTTTAATTGATGGTTTCTTGACACTTATGTGACAAAAGTAAAATACCAGCACTATTGTGAAATAAAACCAAAATAGATAAATATAACCTTGCACATCATGTGTGCAAAAATCACATTGTTCGCCCTTTATTTAAGCATTAAATCGAATGCCTTAAATTGAAAAACTAAACAAACACTAAAAATCAACAGCTTAACGATTGCTTTTAGCTTGGTACATTATTTGCGTTAGCACTATTAATATTGTACATGGGAATGGTAAGTAAAAGATGAGTTCAAAAATTAAATTAGTAGTGATAGGAAATGGCCCAGTTGGCCATAATTTTTTAGAATTTTTAGTTGAAAGTGGTCAAAGCGAGAACTATCAAGTCACCGTATTTGGAGAGGAGCCTATACCTGCCTACGATCGTGTGCATTTAACTAGTTGGTTTAAAAATCAAGATGTTGCTGATATAAATATGGTGACCGAAGGCTTTTATCCTAAAAATAATTTTACTTTATACACGGGTGACAAAGCGACAAAAATTGATCGCGTCAAAAAATTTATCACCTCTGAATCAGGCATGAAAGTAAGTTACGATAAAATCATTCTCGCAACAGGATCTTTCCCTTTTGTTCCTCCGGTACCCGGGCATCAGCGAGATAATATTTTTGTTTATCGCACTATTGAAGATCTCGAAAAAATTACCGCTGCAGCAGAAACTGGAAAGATTGGCGCTGTTATAGGTGGTGGCTTACTGGGTTTAGAAGCAGCAAAAGCGTTAATGGATTTAAACCTTCAAACTCATGTTATTGAATTCGCTCCGCGATTAATGGCCGTACAAGTCGACGATGGCGGCGGCAACATGTTAAGTAAAAAAATACAAGATTTAGGTGTGAGTGTACATACGCAAAAAAACACCCAAAACATTAGTGACGGTGACACTGCATTTCACAAAATGAGTTTTGCCGATGGTCAAGAGTTAGAAACTGACATCATTGTTTTCTCTGCGGGTATTCGTCCACGTGATGAATTAGCTCGCCAAGCGGGTTTAGGTATGGGCGCTCGTGGTGGTGTTGTTATTAACAATAATTGCTTAACCTCAGACAATGACATCTACGCTGTTGGTGAGGTGGCACTTTGGGATAATAAAATTTACGGTTTAATTGCTCCTGGTAACGCCATGGCTAAAGCCGCTGTGGATCATTTAACTGGCACAGGGGCTAGCGAATTTACTGGTGCTGATATGAGTACCAAGTTAAAACTTATGGGTGTTGACGTAGCTTCAATTGGTGATGCCCACGGCACTACGCCTAATTCTCGTAGTTACACCTATGTCAATGATCGTGAAGAAGTTTACAAGAAAATTGTGGTTAGTGAAGATGATAAACTATTACTTGGCGCTGTGCTTATTGGTGATGCCGCTGAATATGGCTCTTTATTACAGTTTATGCTTAACAAAATGGAGTTACCGAGTGAACCAGAGGGCTTAATTTTACCTAGCCTTGATGGTTCATCGAGCGGTATTGGTGTAGATGCCTTACCTGATTCAGCTGTTTTATGTTCTTGTATGAACGTAAGTAAGGCTGATGTTATTAATGCGGTTGAAGCTGGCGCGACTGATATAGCGGCCATAAAATCATGCACCAAAGCGGCAACAGGTTGTGGTGGTTGTACTGCCTTAGTAACTCAAGTATTAAATTGTGAACTAGAAAAACAAGGTGTTGAGGTTAATACCGACCTTTGTGAACATTTTGCCTATACCCGCCAAGATTTATACAACATTATTCGTGTTGAAAAGATTAAAACCTTTGCTGAATTACTTGAAAAACATGGTTCAGGCTTGGGTTGTGATATTTGTAAACCCACAGCGGCCAATATACTTGCTTCTTGTTGGAATGATCACGTGCTTGATAGTAAGCTTCAAGGTTTGCAAGATACCAATGACTACTTCATGGGTAACATGCAAAAAGATGGTACCTACTCAGTTGTGCCACGGGTAGCTGGCGGTGAAATTACCCCAGAAAAACTGATTGTTTTAGGTGAGGTTGCTAAAAAGTATAACCTTTATACTAAAATTACCGGTGGCCAACGTGTTGATTTATTTGGTGCTCGCTCTGAGCAATTGCCTGATATTTGGCGTGAACTTGTTGATGCCGGTTTTGAAACTGGCCACGCCTATGGAAAATCATTACGCACAGTTAAGTCATGCGTAGGCTCAACGTGGTGTCGCTATGGCGTGCAAGATTCAATGGCGCTGGCTATCTTACTAGAAAATCGTTACAAAGGTTTACGCTCGCCACACAAATTGAAAATGGCTGTTTCGGGTTGTACCCGTGAGTGTGCTGAAGCGCAAAGTAAAGATGTGGGTATTATTGCTACCGAAAATGGTTGGAACATGTATGTGTGTGGTAACGGCGGTATGAAACCTCGTCATGCCGATTTATTTGCTTCAGACCTTAGCGATGTTGATTTAATTAAGTATATAGATCGCTTTTATATGTTTTATATTCGTACTGCTGATCGTTTACAACGTACCTCTGTGTGGATGGATAACATGGCAGGTGGTTTAGAGTATTTAAAATCTGTCATTATTGACGACAAACTTGGGCTAGCAACCGAATTGGAGCAAGAGATGTCTGATGTTGTTGATACCTATCAATGTGAATGGAAAACTACCATTGAAGATCCGATAAAAAAGCAACGTTTCACTCATTTTGTAAACAGTAAATCACATGACGACAACGTGATATTCACCACAGAACGTGAGCAGATTCGTCCTGCAATTTCATCTGAACGAACCACTGAAACAGCTTAGTAAGGGGCTAAAAATGACTACAAAAAACCAACAATGGTTCGATATTTGTAAACTTGATGACATCCTCCCAAGTATGGGACGTTGCGCGCTTTTTAATGAGCAACAAGTTGCCATTTTCAGAGTATTAGATCAAAACGGACAAGAGCAATTTTTCGCCATTGATAATTACTGTCCCTTTAGTGAATCCAACACGCTTTCGCGTGGCTTAACAGGGAGTTTGACTGACAAAATAGTTGTCGCATCACCTATTTACAAACAACATTTTGAACTGTCTACAGGGCTTTGTCTTGAAGACGAAAGTGTTAGCGTTAAAACTTACCCTGTGCGCCTTAATGGTTGTACTATTCAGCTTGCAGCTTAAGGAATTACGATGAACGACTCTAATAAATATACTTATTTCACCGCTGATGTTTTTACTGATCAACCTTTCCATGGTGTACCTTTACCGGTATTTCCTGATGCCAGCGGTTTAACCGATAGTCAAATGCAGAAAATTTCAAACGAACTAAATGCCTCTAGCACTATTTTTTTACAACCTGCTGATACAGAAAACTGTCGAAATATTCGCGTATTTTCAAAGGATAAAGAATTACCTAGTAGTATTCATGCAATTCAAGCAGCAAGTTATATTTTGGCGAAGACAAGCTTAAAGCTAACGAGTAAACACACCCTTATCTCACTTCGCTCGACAATGAAAGATCATGAGCAAGTGATTAATAGTTATGTTTCTAAAAAAGATGATGGCGACATTGGCATTGTTCAACAAACTTATGACACGCATGCTGCCATTGATTACTACACCCCTACTGACGAAGAATTAGCGGCAATGTTATCACTTAGCCCTGCCGATATTGGTTTTGATCATTATCGCCCGTTAATAGTCTCTTGTGGCGTGCCTTATTTAATTGTGCCTATTATGTCTTACACCGCGATACGTGAGGCTAAATTTAATGAAGCGGCATGGAGTAACTCTTCAGCCCCAAGTTCATTAGCGCAAGAAATATTGCTTTTTGCCAATAATACCGATGATAACCCTGCTGATTTTCATGCACGCTTATTAGGCCCTGCTATTGCTCATCATGAAGATCCACCTATTGGCGGCGCAATTCCTGCTTTTGCTAGCCACATTTGTGATCACCCTCATGTACAAGCGGGTACTCATGTATTTGGAATACAACGTGGGGCTAATGATGCTCGTAAGAGTCTTTTTTACATTGAAATGGATAACCAGCAAAGTAAAGATTTAACCATACGTGTTGGTGGTCATGCTATGTTGATGAGTGAAGCAAACATTAGGGTATGTTAGTGAAAATTAATTATTTTAATATTTTTTCATTTTTTTTCAAAATAGGGAACTTTTTTTACTTCTGCTACTCTTAATAGGTGTAAGTTTTATTTCCCCTTAGTGTTTCATGTTTTATGCGTCTATCTCGATAGACGCATTTTTTTTGGCTGTATTTTTTTCTGTATTATTATGACCCTAGCTAACCTTGTATATAACTGTAAAATTTACTTCAAACAAAAACGCCCTGTTACTTCACAGTAACAGGGCGTTTATAATTTAATTCACTAAATCTTAGCTTATACCTTAATTAAAAGGTATTTATTAGCCTCTTCTCTTATTAGTCACTTGAATCACGCGTAATTTCGCTACTGCACGCGCTAATTGAGCAGCAAGCACAGCATAGTCAACATCAATGTCATGAGCCTTGATCTTTTCTTCTGCGCGTTGCTTAGCTTCTAATGCGGCTTGTTCATCCAAATCATCTGCACGTGTTGCAATATCTGCAAGCACTGTTATATTATTTGGTTGAACTTCTAGCATACCACCTGAAAGATAAATAACTTCTTCGCTACCATCCTTTTTAGTGATAAGTGCCATACCAGGTTTTAGTGAGGTCAGTAAAGGTGCGTGACCAGGCATAATACCCAACTCACCTTCACTACCTGTGATCTGTAATGATTTAATGCTGCCTGAAAACAAACTTTCGTGTGCACTTACTACATTCAGATTAACAGTTAATAATGCCATTTGACTCGACCTCTATATTAATAAGCACAAAGTATTTACACACTAAGTGCTTACCAGATGATTACATCTTGTTAGCTTTCTCTACGGCTTCTTCAATAGAGCCAACCATGTAGAATGCTTGCTCAGGCATATCATCATATTCACCCGCTAAAATCCCTTTGAATCCAGCAATGGTGTCTTTTAATGATACATACTTACCTGGAGAACCAGTAAATACTTCAGCAACGAAGAACGGCTGAGATAAGAAACGTTGAATCTTACGTGCGCGAGTAACGGTTTGCTTATCTTCTTCAGATAACTCATCCATACCTAAGATGGCGATGATATCTTTCAGTTCTTTATAACGTTGTAATACTGTTTGCACACCACGAGCCACTTCATAATGCTCAGCACCAACCACTAATGGGTCTAACTGACGTGAAGTTGAATCTAATGGGTCAATAGCAGGGTAAATACCTAGCTCAGCAATAGAACGAGAAAGTACTACTGTTGCATCTAAGTGAGCAAAGGTAGTTGCAGGGCTTGGATCGGTCAAATCATCAGCAGGTACGTATACCGCTTGGATTGAAGTGATTGAACCTTTATTTGTTGAAGTAATACGCTCTTGTAATACACCCATTTCTTCAGCAAGTGTTGGTTGGTAACCAACCGCTGATGGCATACGACCAAGCAGTGCTGATACTTCAGTACCAGCAAGTGTATAACGGTAAATATTATCGACGAAAAATAATACGTCACGACCTTCGTCACGGAATTTCTCGGCCATAGTCAAACCAGTAAAGGCAACACGTAAACGGTTTCCTGGAGGCTCGTTCATCTGACCGTAAACTAACGATACTTTATCAAGTACGTTAGAGTCGTTCATTTCGTGATAGAAATCGTTACCTTCACGAGTACGCTCACCAACACCAGCAAATACTGAGTAACCACTGTGCTCAATTGCGATGTTACGGATAAGCTCCATCATGTTTACTGTTTTACCAACACCAGCACCACCAAATAAACCTACTTTACCACCCTTAGCGAATGGACAAACTAAATCGATTACTTTGATACCTGTTTCTAACAATTCGTTAGACATGGCTTGTTCTGCATAAGCGGGCGCTGCGCGGTGAATAGACCAACGGTCTTTTTCACCAATAGGGCCGGCTTCATCGATAGGTTCACCAAGTACGTTCATGATGCGACCTAAGGTCTCAACACCAACAGGAACTTGGATACCTTTTCCTGTGTTTTCTACATTCAGTCCACGACGCAAACCGTCTGAGGTACCCATTGCAATAGTACGTACAACGCCGCCACCAAGCTGCTGTTGAACTTCAAGTACTAAACCTTCAAGGTCACCTTCGGTTACTTTTACTGCGTCATATACCTGAGGTACGGCATCTTGTGGAAATTCAACATCCACAACTGCGCCAATGATTTGGACGACTTTACCTGTACTCATGTTTATTCCTCTTAATTTAAGCTAACGTGCATTTTGCATCGTTAGCTTGTCGTTAAATTACGAAAACGTTATATGCTTCACTTATAAAAGTAAAACAAGTTATTCTTTAACCAACCGCCGCTGCACCTGCAACAATTTCACCCAATTCTTGAGTGATCGATGCTTGACGCGCTTTGTTATATACCAGTTGTAAATCATCAATCAAGTCACCAGCATTATCTGTTGCGGCTTTCATGGCTACCATACGGGCAGCTTGTTCACAGGCTAGGTTTTCAACCACACCTTGGTATACTTGCGATTCAACATAACGAACCAATAACTGATCTAACAATACATGAGCATCAGGTTCGTAAATGTAATCCCAACGATGTTTAATTTTTTCATCGTCAGATTTAGGTAAAGGTAATAACTGATCGATTGTTGCTTCTTGTGTCATGGTATTAACAAACTTGTTATACACAATAAACAACTTATCAATTTCGCCGTCATCATAGGCTTTAAGCATAACCTGTACACTACCAACTAAGTCGGTAAGTGACGGGCTATCCCCTAAGCCAGATATTTGTGCGGTTACTTTAGCGCCCATGTTGTTGAAAAACGAGGTGGCTTTTGAGCCCACTACCGCAAATTCAACTGTCGCTTCTTGACCCTGCCATTTAGCAGCATCAGCTAGCACTTTTTTAAATAAATTAATATTTAAACCACCACACAAACCACGGTCTGTTGATACAACAATATAGCCAACGCGCTTGACTGGACGCTCATCCATATAGGGATGACGATATTCCAAATTACCAAGCGCAATATGACCGATCACGTTACGTATATTTGTCGCATATGGACGAGAGGCTGCCATACCCTCTTGCGCTTTGCGCATTTTAGACGCGGCAACCATTTCCATAGCGTTTGTGATCTTTTGAGTGTTTTTAACACTCGCAATCTTGGTTTTTATTTCTTTACCAACGGCCATGACTTACTCTCCGAAAAGATTACTTAATTAAAAACGTCTTACCACGTTTGCGTAGACTTGAATGTTTCAAGTGCTTTATTCAAACTTGCTTCGATGTCTTTATCGTAGTTACCTGATTCGTTAATAGTAGCCATAAGCTCAGCCTGATCACTATTCATGTAAGCTTGTAACGCGTCTTCAAAGTCATTAACTTTGTTAATGGCAACGTCGTTTAAAAAACCTTTTTCCGCAGCAAATAATGATACGGCAGTTTCAGCTACAGATAATGGGCTATATTGCTTTTGCTTCATTAATTCAGTTACACGTTGACCATGCTCTAATTGAGCACGTGTCGCGTCATCTAAATCTGAGGCAAATTGAGCAAAAGCTGCTAATTCACGATATTGAGCTAACGCTAAACGGATACCACCACCTAATTTTTTGATGATTTTCGTTTGCGCTGCACCACCAACACGAGATACTGATAAACCAGCATTTACCGCAGGGCGAATACCTGAGTTGAATAAATCAGACTCTAGGAATATTTGACCATCAGTAATTGATATTACGTTCGTTGGTACGAATGCAGATACATCACCCGCTTGCGTTTCAATAATAGGTAAAGCAGTTAAAGAACCTGTTTTGCCTTTTACTTCACCGTTAGTGAATTTTTCAACATACGCTTCGTTTACACGAGCAGCACGTTCTAATAAACGACTGTGAAGATAGAAAACATCACCTGGGTATGCTTCACGACCTGGAGGACGACGAAGTAGTAATGATATTTGACGATAAGCAACAGCTTGCTTAGACAAATCATCATATACTATTAACGCATCTTCACCGCGGTCACGGAAGTATTCACCCATAGAACAACCAGCGTATGGTGCTAGGTATTGTAGTGCAGCAGCTTCAGAAGCTGAGGCAACAACAACAATAGTATTTGATAATGCGCCGTGCTCTTCTAAGCTACGTACTACGTTTGCAACAGTAGAGGCTTTTTGACCAATGGCTACATAAATACTTTTGATACCGGTGTTCTTTTGGTTAATAATGGCGTCAAGTGCTATCGCTGATTTACCGATTTGACGGTCACCAATGATTAATTCACGTTGACCACGACCAATTGGAATCATAGCATCAATTGACTTAATACCCGTTTGTACTGGTTGGTCAACTGATTTACGTTCGATAACACCCGGAGCAACAACTTCTACAGGAGAGAAACCATCGTTCTCAATTGGGCCTTTGCCATCAATTGGTTCACCTAAGGTGTTTACTACGCGGCCTAATAAGCCACGACCTACAGGTACTTCCAATATACGGCCAGTACCTTTTACTTTTTGTCCTTCAGCTAAGTCCGCGTACGGACCCATAACTACCGCGCCGACCGAATCTCGGTCTAAGTTTAATGCGATAGCAAAACGGCTGCCAGGAAGTTCAATCATTTCACCTTGCATTACATCGGCAAGGCCATTGATACGAATGATACCGTCTGTTACAGAAACGATAGTACCTTCGTTACGAGCTTCGCTGACAACACTAAACTGTTCAATACGATTTTTGATCAGTTCAGCGATTTCAGTGGAATTCAGTTGCATGCTCTGTTCCCTTATTTAATCAGTGCTAATATTGTAAAGATTGTGATAAACGGTTCAATTTACCTTGTATAGAACCATCAATGACCATATCACCAGCTTGAATTACCAAACCTGATATTATGCTCTTATCAACTTTACAATTGAGCTTTACTTTACGTGCTAAACGCTTTTCAAGCGCGGCGCTTAATGTTTTTGTTTGTGCTGCTTTTAATTTGACAGCAGAGGTAACATTAACATTCACAGTTTTTTCGTGTTCTGCTTTTAATTCGCAAAACTGTTCCAAAATTTGTGGCAGTGCCAGCAAACGATGATTTTCAGCCAATAACTTTAATAAGTTTTGGCCCTTGCTTTCAACTTGCTCACCACAAACATTCATAAACAATGTTGTGGTTTGCTCAACCGAAGCACTACCTTTAAGGTAGGTTTGGATGGTGTTGTCTTGTGAAACTTGTGCAGCAAAAGTCAGTTGTGCTAACCAACTTTCAACGGCATCATTTTCAACAGCAAAGTCAAACGCTGCTTTAGCGTAAGGACGAGCGATAGTTGTCAAGTCTGACATACGCGTTATCCCCTTAAAGCTCAGCGACGAGTTTGTCTAAGATGTCGCTGTGTGCAGCGGCATCTATTGAACGCTCAAGAATTTTCTCGGCTCCCGCTACAGCAAGAATAGCCACTTGTTGGCGTAGTTCTTCTTTAGCACGATTGCGTTCAGTTTCGATTTCTGCGTGACCAGAAGCTAAGATTTTTTCTTTCTCAGCTTGTGCTTTGCCTACAGTTTCTTCAACAATTTTAGCTTCATGCTTTTTGGCAGCTTCTACAATAGAAGCAGCTTCAAGTTTAGCTTTTTTCAGTTGAGCTGTAGCTTTCTCTTGAGCAAGCTCAAGGTCTTTAGCAGCACGGTCTGAAGCAGCAAGTCCATCAGCAATAACAGCTTGACGACCTTCGATAGCAGCCATAATTGGCGGCCATACAAACTTCATACAGAAAATTACAAATACGACAAATGCAATTAATTCACCAAGTAGTGTGGCATTAATGTTCATTTGTGTACCTCCTAATTAGTTATTCGTTAAAAAATTATAATACTTAGTGATTAAGCAAGAACGAATAACATGTATAGGCCAATAGCAACACCGATCATCGCGATAGCATCAATAAGACCTGCTACGATGAACATTTTCACTTGAAGTTGTGGTGCTAATTCAGGTTGACGAGCAGCAGATTCTAAGAATTTGCCACCTAATATACCAAAACCAATCGCAGTACCTAAAGCACCTAGACCGATTAATAACGCAACAGCGATGAATAACATATATATCTCCGATATTATTTATAGTTAAAGTTAAAATTAAAAAAGTAAAAATTAAACGAAGCACTTCAATAAATTAAAGTGCTTCACATAAACTAGTGATCTTCGTGCGCTAAACTAAGGTAAACGATAGTTAGCATCATGAAGATGAACGCTTGTAATGGGATAATTAGCAAGTGGAACGCCGCCCATAAAAAGTGTACTGGCAATTGGAATAAACCAATTGTCGCAATAAGTAAAAATATCAACTCACCCGCATATAAGTTACCGAACAAACGTAAGGCTAATGATAATGGACGCGCTAATAAGGTAACCATTTCCAAAATAAAGTTAATGGGGTATAAAGGCCACCAACCAAAAGGCTGAGTAGTCAATTCTTTAATAAAACCACCAACACCTTTTACTTTAATAGAATAGTAAATTGTTAGAATAAATACACCTAACGCTAAAGCGAAGGTCATATTTGGATCGGTTGTTGGCACAGGTTTCATATAAATGTGCGACATTTCAATACCGGAAACCGTGCTAATTATCCAAGGTAGGAAATCAACAGGTACCCAATCCATTGCATTCATTAATAATACCCAAACAAATACAGTTAAGGCTAATGGTGCAATTAAGGGGTTAGTGCCATGAAAGGTACTTTTAACGCTATCGCTAACAAACTCAACGATTAACTCAACTGCACACTGTAATTTACCTGGTACACCCGTGGTTGCTTTTTTAGCAACACTGCGAAAAATATAAAGAAATACAAAGCCTAAAAACACCGACCAACCTAAAGTATCTAAATGCCAGGTCCAAAAACCTTCGCCGACAGTTAAATTGGTTAAATGGTGTTTAATATATTCTTGGCTGGTTAGTTCAGCAGCTGCAGACATATTAATGTTCCCAATGATTAAAGTTTAAAAATAATTTTAGCTAGGGTTTACACTTCATAACGCTTTTAAAAAAAGTGGCGCTATTAATGGCATAACCATAACGATACAAAACATAATAAAAAACGGTATAGGCAATAGCACTAAAAATTTAAAGGCGAGTGCAAATAATAAAGCCGTTAATACCATTTTCAATTTAACGCCGCTAAAAAAGGATTCAACCACTAATTTAGACGACTTAGCTCCAGCATATTTAAATGCTTTAAGAGCAAAAACTATATTGGGCACTATAGTTACCACACCTGCAGCCAAAGTTGACTGGACATGTGCTAATCCCCAAATAAAATATGTTACTAATGAACATAATAAAACAACGCTAATGGCAAACGTATTTTGTTGCCATGCTAGTTTGCGACCAGCGAGTGTTAATTTATTTGTCATTTCTGTTTATTACACTAAAGTCTAAAATATACCAATACGAACAAAATCGTAAGATACATACTTTTTTAAAGTAAAAACTTTAATTCTAAAAAGTTTGCGCAAGTATACTGATTTTGTCTTTTTTTGCAAGAAAATAGGGCAGTGAAAGCCCCCTATTTGTGCGAATAATTGATATTTATTTTATAAATACAACTAAAGGACTAGAACATTTTAAGCTAAATTAACAAAAAGGATAAAATCACATTTTTATAACACTAACTACTCGGATGAGTAACATTAATTATTATTTAAAACATAAGTCACAAATAACTTAAAATCACCTTCTATTCTACAATTAGGATCTGTCTTTTTAATAATACAGATAAAAGTGTAAATAATTTATTGATAAAACCATTACTTTTTAATTTTTAATTTTTAATTTTTAATTTTTAAAATAAATTCATCTAACTCAGCTAAATTAGCGTAAGAGATAACTAACTTGCCTTTACCTTTTTTATTGTGACTAATAGCTACTTTTAACCCGAGTTTTTCCGTTAGGTTTTGCTCTATATTAGTGCTAACTTGATCTTTTTCTTTTACTGGCTTTTCTTCATTGGGGTTTTGAATTTTTTTAATTAGTGTTTCTGTTTCTCTCACTGTTAATTCTTTTGTTGCCACCGTTCTTGCTGCTTGTGCTTGTAGAGAGTCATCAAGCGCTAATAATGCACGGGCATGACCCATTTCAATGTCGCCATTTTCTAAAAAGGTTTTTACTTCATCATTTAGATTATTTAAACGTAAAAGATTAGTTACTGTGGTGCGAGATTTTCCTACCGCTAACGCGACTTCTTGATGCGTTAAATCAAACTCACTTAATAAACGCTGTAATGCAACCGCTTCTTCCATTGCATTTAGGTCTTCACGCTGAATATTTTCTATTAAGGCAATGGCAACAGCCGATTCGTCTGGTACATTTTTAATTAAACACGGCACTTCTTTCAATTGGGCAAGTTGTGCAGCACGCCAACGACGTTCGCCCGCAATTATTTCATAGTGTCTTTCACCATCACTATCTATTTCAATGAACCTAACAACAATCGGTTGAATGATCCCTTGGGATTGAATAGATAAAGAAAGTTCTTCCAGTGCTGTATCAGACATATCTTTGCGCGGCTGATATTTACCTGGCGTTAATTTGTTAATTGCTATTTTACTTAAATCACCGTCTTTAGGAATATTAGTGTCATTATTTTCTTTACTACTATCTTCTTGTACTGAAGCTCTTACTTGTGGCGTAAGTAATGCGTCAAGGCCTCTGCCTAAACCTCTTTTTTTTGCTGGGCTCATAATATTCCTTGGAATTATTGTGCAGACTCTTGAGTTTTACTTGGTTTTGTCTCAGTGCTCGCAGTTTTTATAGGGCTATTTATAGTAGTATTGTTTTTACGTAGTACTTCACCTGCTAAGGCTAAATAGGCTTTTGCACCCGTTGATGATTTATCATAATACATTGCGGGAGAGCCAAAACTTGGCGCTTCTGCTAAACGTACATTACGGGGAATAACACTGCGGTAAACTTTATCGCCAAAATGACGTTTTAATTGCTCTGACACATCATTAGCCAAACGATTACGCGGGTCATACATGGTACGTAAAATACCTTCAATATGAAGTTTGTCATTAACCACTGTTGTTAACTTTGATATTGTGTCCATCAACGCAGTTAACCCTTCTAAGGCATAATATTCACATTGCATAGGAACCAAAACAGAATCGGCGGCTGTCATGGCATTTACTGTTAACATATTCAGTGAAGGAGGGCAGTCAATAATAATAAAATCATAATAGTTTTTTACTGGGGCTAGCGCTGTTTTTAAACGGTGCTCACGGGAATATACTTCCATTAATTTTATTTCAGCAGCGGTAACATCACTATTCGCCGCAATTAAATGATATAAGCCGGTTGTTTCTTTTTGAACAACCTCTTCAACAGATTTTTCTTCAATGAGTAATTCATAACAAGTGGCAGGTACATTATATTTATCAATACCACTGGCCATTGTGGCATTGCCTTGCGGATCAAGATCTATTAATAATATTTTACGCTTAGTCGCGGCTAACGAAGCAGCCAAATTAACTGCAGTTGTTGTTTTACCCACACCACCTTTTTGATTTGCAACAGCTATTATTTTTCCCACAAATGCCTCTGTTTTTATTTTAATTTAACTATTTATTTTTTAGTTTTTTTTAGTTCATTCATCTTAAGAACGAGCACATGACGTTCACCCACTAATTCAGGCACTTTAATTTCATGGCTAGATACTAAATTAATATTTTCGGGTAAATTAGCTAATTCATCCGTTGGATATTGTCCTTTTAATGCAAAAAATTGTCCATGATCTTCAGTAATTAAATGTGAACACCAACTAACCATATCATTAAGCGATGAAAAGGCTCTACTTAATACACCATCAAAAGGTGTTTCACCTTGATAATATTCAACGCGAGATTTAATGGGTTGAGCATTGGTTAGTTTTAATTGAAAGACAACTTGTCTAAGAAAAGTTATACGCTTTCCTAAACTATCTAACAATACAAAACTCCGCTGAGGATATAAAATAGCCAGTGGAATACCCGGTAAACCTGGGCCAGTACCAACATCGATAAAGTTTTCTCCTTGTAAAACTTCGCCTACCATTAAGCTATCCATTATATGCTTCACTAGCATTTCTTGTGGATCCCTTACTGATGTTAAGTTGTAAGCTTTATTCCATTTATGCAAAAGTTCTACATATTGAATAAGTAAGTTTACTTGTTGTGGCGAAACTTTCAAAGCGGTTTTACTAAGCAAGTTTTCAAGTTTTGAAGTTAAGGTCATATTATTTATAATTATTTGTTTCTAATTGGTTTTACGCTATTTTTTTACTTAGTAAACCATGCTTTTTTAAGTAAACTAATAATAACGAAATTGCTGCTGGAGTAATACCTGAAATTCTAGACGCTTTACCAATAGTTTCAGGACGTGCATCTTTTAATTTTGCAACAACTTCATTTGAAAGACCTGATATTTGTTGATAATTAAAATCATTAGGGATCAACGTATCTTCATTGCGTTGTTTCTTTGCTATTTCGTCAAGTTGTCTATCAATATAACCCGCATATTTCGTTTGAATTTCAATTTGCTCAGCTGCTTGTGTATCGGCAATAGCAGGACCTAATCCTTCTATTTTCATTAAATCACTGTAACGTACTTCCGGGCGACGAATAAGATCTTCAATACTCGCTTCTTTACTCATAGGTGATTTAAGCAATTCATTTATTTGATCAACATTGCTTTGATCTTTTTGCACCCAAGTGTCTTTTAACCGCTGACGTTCTAGTTCTATATTTTCCATTTTTTCATTAAAACGCTGCCAACGACGATCATCGACTAAACCGACTTCTCTACCTTTTTCAGTTAAACGAATATCAGCATTGTCTTCACGTAATAATAAGCGGTATTCAGCGCGTGAAGTAAACATGCGGTAGGGCTCTTTTGTTCCTAACGTAGCTAAATCATCGATTAATACGCCCATATAAGCTTGATCTCGCCCTAGCGTAAATTCATCACGACCTTTAACACGATTAGCAGCGTTAGTCCCAGCAATTAGCCCTTGTGCTCCAGCTTCTTCATAACCAGTAGTGCCGTTTATTTGCCCAGCAAAATACAAGTTTTCAACAAATTTACTTTCCAGTGATTGTTTTAAATCTCGAGGATCAAAATAATCATACTCAATGGCATAGCCAGGACGGGTAATAAAAGCATTTTCAAAACCTTTAATTGAACGGACTAAATTTAGTTGTACATCAAAGGGTAAGCTTGTTGAAATACCGTTAGGGTAAATTTCATGAGTGGTTAACCCTTCAGGCTCAACAAATATTTGATGTGATGTTTTATCCGCAAAACGCGTTATTTTATCTTCAATAGAAGGACAATAACGAGGTCCAACACCTTCTATTACCCCTGTGTACATAGGCGATCTATCTAAACCATTGCGAATATGTTGATGAGTTTGCTCGTTAGTATGAGTGATAAAACAAGATATTTGTTCTGGATGATCATCCCTTGATCCCATAAATGAGAATACTGGGCGAGGTGAATCACCTGGTTGTTCTTCCATCACAGAAAAGTCTAATGATCTTGCATCTAAACGCGGCGGTGTGCCTGTTTTTAAACGATCCATTCTAAAGGGCATATCACGCATTTTAGCGGCTAAATTTACGCTAGCAGGATCGCCTGCACGTCCACCTTGGTAATTATTCAAGCCAATGTGAATTTGTCCCGCAAGAAAGGTTCCTACCGTCAATACCACTGTTTTTCCTTTAAATTTCAATCCCATTTGAGTAGAAATACCAACGACGCGATCATTTTCTAGGATCAGGTCATCACAAGGCTGTTGAAAAATAGTTAGGTTTTCTTGGTTTTCTAGAAATTGACGAACAAAAGATCGATATAAAACCCTATCTGCTTGTGCTCTGGTTGCTCTTACCGCAGGACCTTTACTCGCATTTAACGTTCTAAATTGAATAGCGCTATGATCAATGGCTGTAGCCATTAAACCACCTAAGGCATCTATTTCTTTCACTAAATGTCCTTTACCAATGCCACCAATGGCTGGGTTGCAAGACATTTGGCCTAAAGTATCAATATTATGGGTTAACAAAAGTGTTTTACAACCCATTCGTGCCGATGCAAGCGCAGCCTCAGTGCCAGCATGGCCACCACCAACAACGATTACATCATAAGACTCTTGATACCACATAAATTTTTAACCTTAGAAAAAATTATAATTAAAGCAAAATTGCTTTAAGAAAAATTAGGAGACACATTTTAGCTCTTTTTTGCCAATAGGGAAACGATCAAATGCGTAAAAAGATCATCACTCGATCTCTCTAATATATAAAAAGATCTTTATAAAGATCTTATTGTTATTACTTATTAAGGAAGCCTTTTTCTGTGGGTAACTGTTTTTTTATCAGTTATTTTATAGAGTTAAATGAATGATAAGGTTGTGATCAAACATTGATCAAGTCTAATATAAGCAGTGATCAAAACAGCTAGTTATACACAGGCTAATTAATTACTAACGATATACACTGAATAATAATAGGAAATTAATAGCTTATTCATTTAATTATCCACAGATACCTTTTTATAGTAGTTAATTTGTTAATAACTTATGTGTAACACGGTTATAAAAGATCTTTATTTTGACTTAACCATCGTTGAGCAAGATCTTCTGGATCTATATCTTGACTCATATCTATTTTTTTAATTGCTATTAATTCTTTACAACCTTTTGTTATTAATAATTTATTTAGATCAACACCTGCTTTACAGAAAGTGTCGTAGCTAGCGTCACCAATAGCAATAATGATAAAATGGATCGAAGATAGATCTTGTTCACAATTTTTAAGATCTTTAACAAATGTTTGAATGTTGTCAGGAAAGTCGCCAGCGCCATGAGTGGAAGTGCAAATCAGCCAAGTGCTCTTTTGGCTGTTATTATGAGCAATATCTTGAGCTAATGTTGCTTCAAGGATCAACGAAAAGTTAGGTTTTAAGTGTAAATTTACGTCATGATTAAGGGTATTTAGTTGTTCTTCGCATGCTTCTGCAACATATTCTGTTCCACCAAGCATACTGCCTACTATTATTTGAAATGAGCTCATCTTTTACCTTTATTGTGCTTATTGTGCTTATTGAGTATGGATATTGTATTATTTACTACCAACACTGTCATTGAGATTTTTATTGCTCTTATTAAGTGCATAAAGTGAATTAACTTTGTGCACTTTTTTTGTTTTTTACATTTGAATTTTTAATTGTAATGAAAATAATTTATATAAATCAATACACTAACTCGTAATTAAAAGAACAACATAACTTGGTATCAAATTTGCGGTAACTCAATACATAAATGCAAAGTTACTATTGAGTTAGGTAAATTTAATGAGCCAAAAAGGGTTGCTGAATAAGAAAAAAGTTATTGTTGTTGGTAATGGCATGGTTGGTCACTATTTTATTGATCAACTAAGTAAGGCTAATACCAATAAATTTGACATTACTACTTTTAGTGAAGAGTATCGCCTTGCTTATAACCGTGTAATGTTAACAAGCTATTTTACGGGTAGTAGTGCTGATGATTTAGCATTAGCAACACCACAAGCTTATGATGAACAAGATGTTGAATATTATATAAATGAAGAAGTTATTGCGATAGACCGTGAACTTAAAAACCTTACCACAGCATCAGGTAATGTTTTATTTTATGACAAGCTTGTTTTAGCAACAGGCTCATTCCCTTTTGTACCACCGGTACCAGGTAAAGAACAAGATCATATACATGTTTATCGCACGCTTAATGATTTAGATGCTATTGAAAGCTCGGCAAAATCATCGCAAGTTGGGGTTGTTGTTGGCGGTGGTTTACTTGGTTTAGAGGCGGCTAACGCTATTAAACAACTAGGACTTGAAACCCATATAGTAGAATTTGCGCCACGATTAATGGCGGTGCAACTTGATCAAGACGGTGGCGATTTATTATGTAAAAAAATTACCGCGCTTGATGTCACCGTCCATACCGAAAAAAATACCACAGAGATAGTGAGTGGTGAAAACTGCCGCTACAGAATGAATTTTGCCGATGGCTCTTTTTTAGAAACAGACGTTATTGTTTTCTCAGCAGGTATCAGACCACAAGATAAATTAGCACGCCAAAGCGGTTTAGTCATTGGCGAACGTGGCGGGATTGTAATTGATGATCACTGTTTAACCAGCGATGAATCTATTTATGCTATTGGTGAATGTGCTTTATGGAATAACAAAATTTTTGGCCTGGTAGCACCGGGTTACACCATGGCAAAAGCGGCTGTTAGTCACTTAACTAATGGTGGTGAAAAAGGGCAGTTAACGCGTTTTATGGGTGCAGATATGAGTACCAAGCTGAAACTATTGGGTGTTGACGTTGGTAGCATAGGTGATGCCCATGGCAATACTCCTGATTCACAAAGCTATAGTTTTATTGATTCTGTTTTAGGTACTTACAAAAAAATAGTGGTTAGTATCGATGGTAAAACTTTATTAGGCGCCGTATTCGTTGGTGATACTAGCGATTACAGCCAGTGGTTACCTTTGGTGCTTAATAAAATAGCGCTAACCGAACCACCTGAGCACTTACTTTTACCAAAAATTGAAGGTGAAGCGTCTTCTAATGTTGAAGCCTTACCTGCCAACGCACAAATTTGTGCTTGTTATGATGTGTCTAAATTAGCGCTGAGTGAAGCTATTGAAAAGGGCGCACGAGACATAGCTGCTATTCAATCTTGTACCAGCGCAGGAACTGGATGTGGTGGTTGTATTCCCTTAGTTACTCAAGTGTTAAATAGTGAATTAGAAAAACTTGTTATTAGTGCTGATAACAACATTAGTGTATCAAATAACAATAATGATACTTGTTTCATTTTTCCCAGTGTACCTGACGGCGATATAACACCAGAGCATTTAATAACTATTGGTAAAACCGCCAAAGAATATAATTTAGTTACCAAAATATCTGGCGCTCAACGTATCGACTTGCATGGCGCAAAATCACATCAACTTCCAATGATCAGAAAAACAATGGCTGATGTTGGCTTAGAAACAGAGCTCTCCTTAAACGAAACCCAATTCATCTTTAATGTTGAGTGATTTGTGTGGCACGTCACTCCCAAATATCTCAAGCACCCAATTTAATTTTTAAAAGGCAAAGTAATGAAGAATTTAACTGAAAACGAAGTAATCAACATTAGAATTTATGCAATAGATGGAGGTAAAACCTTATGAGTTCGTCAAAATTCAACTTATTTTCATTAAGTGAAAATATGAAAGTGCTGCATTACAGTTGGGTAGCCTTTTTTATTACCTTTTTAGTATGGTTTAACCATGCACCGCTACTTGGCTTGATTGCTCAATCACTTAATTTAAGTAGTGAAGAAATTAAAACCTTACTGATATTAAATGTCGCCTTAACTATTCCTGCACGTATTTTTATTGGTATGGCTACGGATCAATACGGCCCTAGAAAAACATTTAGTTTACTGTTACTTTTGTGTTCAATACCTTGTGGTATGTTTGCCTTAAGTACTGATTTTGAACAACTGGCTTTAGCACGATTTTTATTAGGCTTTATTGGTGCTGGTTTTGTTGTTGGTATCCGTTTAGTAAGTGAGTGGTTTCCTGCTAACCAATTAGGTACTGCAGAAGGTATTTATGGTGGTTGGGGTAACTTTGGCTCAGCCGCAGCGGCTATTTTATTACCTGCATTAGCCTTATTTATTGGTGGTGATGACGGCTGGCGTTGGGCTGTTGGTGCAACCGGTGTTATTAGTTTTATTTATTCATTTGTTTTCTATTATGGCGTGCGCGATACACCACAAGGCGCAACTTATTTTAAACCCAAAAGTGCTAAAGCAATGGAAGTGACTAGTGTTGGTGATTTTTATTTGTTACTACTAATGAAAGTACCTTTATTTGGCGCATTAGCTTTATTGAACTGGAAGTTGTCACCAGATGGCGTTAGTTTAATAAGTCAAAATATTACCATAATTATTTATTTTGGCTTAGTTGCTTGGTTTCTTTATGAAGTATATAACGCTTATCATGTAAACAAAGAAATTTTTAAAACACCGGTAGACCCTATTCACCAATATTCTTTTAAACAAGTTGCCGTGCTAAACGTTTTATATTTTGCTACTTTTGGTAGTGAATTAGCGGTTGTTTCTATGTTGCCGCTATTTTTTAGTGAAACATTTGATTTAAATATTGTTTATGCAGGTTTATTAGCATCAAGTTATGCCTTTATGAATTTGTTATCTAGGCCTTTAGGTGGTTGGATAAGTGATAAGTACGGTCGTAAAAAAACGTTAATTATTTTAACAACTGGCTTAAGTTTAGGTTATGCAGTAATGGCGTCTATTACCGGTGATTGGCCGTTAGTATTAGCTGTAATTGCAGCGATGAGTTGTTCTTTCTTCGTGCAAGCAGGTGAGGGTGCAGTATTTGCTGCAGTACCACTTATTAAGCGTCGTTTAACAGGTCAAATAGCCGGTATGACAGGTGCTTATGGTAATGTTGGCGCTGTTTGTTATTTAACCGTATTATCTTTTGTTAGTTATTCATTATTTTTCTGGGTTATCGCGGTTAGCGCTTTTGTTGGCTTGATGATGTTGTTTTTAATGAAAGAACCAAAAGGCAGTATGGCTGAAATAATGCCAGATGGTAGCGTAGAATTAATATCGGTGGACTAACTATTGACTGACTCACACGCATTAGACACACAGCAACATTGCTCACCACAGCAGTTTAAAGACAGTCTTGCGATCACCTTTGGTGGCTATTCTACCAAAGGTGATAAAAGTGAAAATCAAGATGCTTTTGCTTTGAAAATGAGCAAAGGGCTTGATTTAGAACTAAAAGGACATGTTGCCGTTATAGCTGATGGTGTTTCTAGTGCTAATTGTGCAGCCAAAGCGAGTCAAATGAGTGTTTGTCATTTTATTGATGAATATTTAGCAACACCCCAAACGTGGTCGGTGAATAAATCAGCAGCTAAAGTTATCTCCTCACTAAACAATTGGTTGTATTCTAGACAATTAATTGCTGATGAAAAAGGACTATCAGAACAATGGTTTAGTACTTTTTCAACAGTAGTACTTAAAGGTGATAAGGCGCACATTTTCCATATAGGTGATTGCCAAATAGCTAAAATTAATAGTGATGGTTATCAAGCACTCACTAAAGATCATGCCACGGTTTCAGGTACTTTAAATCGCGCTCTAGGGGCTGGTTCTCATATAGAAGTTGATCACAGTTCTTGTTCATTGGCGCCACAAGACATATTAATGTTAAGTTGCGATGGTGTTCATCAGTTTGTTAAACCTAAACAAGTTAGGCAAATACTAAAAGAGCATAAAAACTTAGAGCAAGCCAGTAAAGCGATTAGCCAATTAGCAAGTGAGCAAGGCTCTCAAGATAATTTAACCTGTTTATTAATTAAGGTTGAACAATTACCGCAACAAGCGTTTAGCCAGTTAGTTTTTTCTCGGTTGCAACAAGTAATACCTCCAGCACTTAAATTAGGCAGTAAATTAGATCATTTTGAAATACTTGATGTTTTGCATCAAACAAGTCGCTCTCATGTCTATTTAGCTAAAGACTTACTTGGCAAAAAATTAGTAGTAATAAAAGTGCCTTCAGTTAATTTTACTGATGATAATGACTACCTCAGTAGCTTTATTAAAGAGGGTTGGATTGGCGATAAAATTACGCATCCCGCTATTATGAAAATATATCCTAGGGTAACCGAGAGTAAGTTTTTATATCATATTTGTGAGTACATTGAAGGACAAACGTTAGCTACCTGGATGAAAGATAATCCTAACCCCTCTTTAATGAAGGTGCGTGATCTTTTAGATCAGTTAATTAAAGTGCTACGTGTTTTGCAACGCCAAGATGTTATTCATTGTGATATTAAAGGTGATAATTTTATTATTGATAGCCATGGTCGTCTTAAATTAATTGATTTTGGCAGTAGTTATGCGGGCGCAGTTATGGATAACTCATCAGCTGAAAAAGCAGAACAAGAAAAATATAGCTTTAACCAAGGTACGCTTAATTACAGTGCGCCAGAGTTATTTTATGGTCAGGAAAATAATCACCAAAGTGAGTTATATTCTTTAGCTGTTTTGATTTATCAAATGTTGACTAATAAGTTACCTTATAAAGAAATTAGCCAAATAGATGCGATACCAAAGCAATATAATTTATGGCGATATAAACCTATTATTACTTATCGAAAAGACTTACCTAATTATATGGATAGAGTCATGTCAAAAGCGTTAGCGGCTAATCCTGCTAATAGATATGAACACTATTCAGAGTTTCTTAGTGAATTTAATATTAACGATAAAAATCAGCTTAATGTGCAGCATAATACGCCACTGCTAGCGCGTGATCCCGTTAAGTTTTGGCAGGGTATTAGCGGGTTTTTATTGCTCTTGTTAATAAGTGTTTTGTTTTTTAAATCGTAATATTGTCAACGTGACTATTGCACAATAATCTTTCATTTTTTGCACTATAGCAGTTCATATTTGTTTTATTTATTTTTTGTTTAAATAAAAAGCCTATTAAAACAATATCTTATTTGTATTTTTTTGATGGCGCAAGTGTTGCAATAAAGCTTATGTATAACCGCCAGCTTAAATAAATAGTAATAAATATGACCGATAAACAGCGACACGCGATAATAGATCCTAAACTTTTAACCACTGACATTAATACAACGTGCCCTTATTGCGGTGTTGGTTGTGGTATTACCGTTTCAAATAGTACTAACCACTCTGCTCAAGCAGTACTTATTAATGGCGATAAATACCATCCAGCTAATTTTGGTAAATTATGTATTAAAGGTAAAAATTTAGCTGATACGTTAGATAATGATAATCGTCTTTTAGCACCACAAATAGACAACAAGGTACAAAAATGGTCTAGAGCGCTTGATTTTGTTGCCAGTAAAATAAACCAATCTATTGATGAATACGGCAAAGAGTCTGTTGGTTTTTATGTTTCAGGGCAATTACTTACCGAAGATTATTATGTTGCTAATAAGTTAATGAAAGGCTTTATTGGTAGTGGCAATATTGATACGAACTCTCGTTTGTGTATGTCTTCAGCTGTTTCTGCGCACAAACGTGCTTTTGGTGAAGATATTGTGCCAATGAGTTATTCAGATATCACTAAAGCTGATTTAATTGTACTAGCTGGTTCAAATCTAGCATGGTGTCATCCAGTACTTTATCAAAGAATTAGAGAAGAAAAGGCTCGTAGGCCAGAGCTAACCCTTGTTGTAATTGACCCCAGAGTAACCGCCTCTACTGAATTGGCTGATCTGCATTTACCCATAAAAGCAGGGCAAGATGTTACATTATTTAATGGTTTATTAAATTACTTAAATCAACACGGCTTTATTAATCAAGCGTTGTTAACGTCAGTCGACCAATCATCTAGTCAAGAATTTAGTCAAAAATCAGATTTAGCGCAAGCATTAATTAACGCTAAAGCAGACAGTTTACTGCTTTCAAATACGGGTTTATCTGCACAAGACATAGAAAAATTTTATCAACTCTTTGCTACTAAAAATAAAGTGGTAACGCTATTTTCTCAAGGTATTAACCAATCAAAACAAGGCACAGATCAGGTTAATGGCATTATCAATTGTCATTTAGTTACCAATAAAATAGGTAAAGAGGGTAGCGGAGTATTCTCAATTACCGGGCAACCTAATGCCATGGGCGGACGTGAGGTAGGTGCATTAGCAAATACTTTAGCAAGCCACATAGAATTTACAGATTCGCATTTACATGAAGCATTAGCAGACTTTTGGCAAACAAATAACCTCGCTAAAAATGAAGGTTTTAAAGCCGTTGAGTTATTTGATGCCGTAGCGTCTGGAAAAATTAAAGTATTATGGATAATGGCAACTAACCCTTTGGTAAGTATGCCTAATCATGAAAAAATTAAACAAGCGTTAAAAAAATGTCCGTTAGTTATTGTCAGTGATTGTGTTGCAAGCAACGACACGCTTAGCTATGCCGATGTTATTTTACCGGCACAAACGTGGGGAGAAAAATCAGGCACAGTCACTAATTCAGAAAGACGAATATCTCGACAACGCTCCTTTTTAACTCCTTTTGGTCAAGCTAAACCAGATTGGTGGATTATCAGTGAAGTAGCAAAACGTATGGGCTTTGCTGCACAGTTTTCTTATGACTCTGCCCAGCAAATATTTACAGAGCATGCACGTTTATCAGGTTTGAACAATGAAGGTAGCCGAGCGTTTGATATTTCAGCATTTGGTCAATTAACGCCAGACCAATATCATCGATTACAACCTTCACAGTGGCCACAACCTCAAGGCCATCCAATTAAAGTAAATGAGCAAAATTTTTTTAACGATGGGCATTATTATCATACAAATAATAAAGCGCGCGTTGTTGCCATTAAAAGTAATACAGAAACTGAAGATGCTCATTTGTTTACCTTAAACACAGGGCGAAATAGAGATCAATGGCATACCCAAACTCGCAGTGGAAAATCAGGTGTTTTATCGCAGCGCCATCCTGAGCCTGAAGTTGAAATTAACCAGCAAGATGCGGCTTTACTCAATATTACTAATGGACAACTAGTCACAATAGAAACCGATGATAAGCGAGTGAAAGAACAATTTCTAATTCGAGCCAGGGTGACTAAGTCTCAGCGTCAACAGGAGTTGTTTATTGCCATTCATTGGTCAGCTAGTAACTTTAACCAAGGCTGCGTGAGTAAATTTGTAAAAGCAAATATTGATGTGCTTTCAGGTCAGCCAGCATTTAAACACAGCAAGGTTAGCGTTAAAGCATGGCAAACCTGTAGCGAAGCCATGTTAGTGGTTAAAAATGCGATTAATGAAAACTTAGCAACGTATCAAGTTGAACAAAAAATTACGGGTGGTTACTGTTACTATTTGGCGAGTACAGAATCGCCGACATATTTTTTTGAACGACTTAATAAGTTTGTTTTATCTGACTCGGAGCAAATGATTGATCATAATAAAGTACAAATACTTAATGCCAGTGATCCTACTAAAAAATACTTTAGAAAAAGTTATTTTGTAGAAGATAATATGCAAGCGACTATTTTAGTTGCCCAGCAAAAAGATGACTTACCACAAGGATGGATAAGTCAACTATTTAAATTAACAGACAGTGCTGATGTTAAAAGAAACGTGATATCTGGTGATAGTAAGCGTTTACAATCAAAAAATACTTTTTGTCAATGTTTACAAGTTGAATTGAATGATATTGAACAGGCAATAGCCTCAGGTGAAATAACAGTTGATAGTATTCGAGTTAAAACCAAAGCAGGTAACGGCTGTGGTAGTTGTATTGGCGATATAGCGCTTAAACTTAAACAATACGCGGTGTAATCTATTATTTAGTATTACTTACTATTGAAAATATGTGCGACAATTGCGATCGAAAAAATTCAATCAATAGGTATTTAAGGTCCATTATGAAACTTTTAGTTCGTAACCTTTCACGTTCAACCACAGAGCAAGAGCTCCGTGTTTTGTTTTCTGCTCATGGTTCTGTTAAAGAATGTAGCTTAGTTTTAGACCAAGAAACAGGTAAATCAAAAGGCTTTGCCTTTGTTGAAATGCCTAACGAAAGTGAAGCAAAATCTGCAATTTCAACCTTACATGAAACAAGGGTTGCAAATAACAGAATTCGAGTAAAAATAGCGCAATAATAAGTGTTTTCGCTATATAAGAAATAAAAATCAAAAGTCAGTTTTATTTAATGCTGGTTTTTGATTTTTTGTTGTTATTGTCACTATTTTCCAATACAAAAAGAGCTGAATATTTTACTCAGTAAATCATCACTGGTGAACTCACCCGTAATTTGATCCAATTCTAGCTGACAAATTCGTAACTCTTCTGCTAAAATTTCACCCGCTACATAAGACTCTAGTTGATCTAACCCTGTAATTAAGTGCTGATGAGTGTTGTCTAAAGCGGTTAAATGGCGTCTTCTAGCCATAAACCCACCCTCAGTGCTACCTTGGTATCCCATTATAGCTTTTAAATGCTCTTTTAAGTGGTCAACGCCTAATCCTGTTTTTGCTGACAAGGTCACTGCCGCGTGAGTTTTATTATTCTTGTCAGTAAATTCAGTTAGCCCTATATTGGCTTGCTCAACAGATTGATTAAGGTCTGCTTTGTTTCTTACTAACGTCAGGCCAATATGACTTGGTAGTTTTTCAAAAAACTCAGGATAGTAATTTTTAATATCTTGTTCATCTTCTAATATATTATGGTTTTCACTGGCATCAACCATTAATAATACTCTATCAGCTTGCTTTATTTCTTGCCAAGCACGCTCAATACCTATTTGCTCAACTTTATCATCACTGTCACGTAAGCCTGCGGTATCAATAATGTGTAGCGGCATTCCGTCAATGTGAATTTGTTCCGTTAGTACGTCACGGGTAGTACCTGCAATGTCAGTAACAATGGCGCTTTCTTTGCCACTTAACGCATTTAGCAAGCTTGATTTCCCTGCATTGGGTTTGCCTGCAATAACAACACGCATACCTTCGCGAATTATACTGCCTTGCTGGGCTTGTTTACGCACGCTTTCAACTTTGCTGATGATCGCTTTAAGGTCAGTAACTATTTTTTTGTCGGCAAGAAAATCTATTTCTTCTTCTGGAAAATCAATCGCCGCTTCAACGTACATGCGCAGGTGAATAATGCTTTCTACCATTTCATTAACTAATTTAGAAAAATTACCTTGGAGCGAGTGCAGGGCAGAGCGTGCAGCTTGCTCAGAACTAGAATTGATTAAATCAGCAATCGCTTCGGCTTGCGTTAAATCGAGTTTGTCATTTAAAAAAGCCTGTTCACTAAATTCTCCCGGCTTAGCCATAATTACCTGAGGTAAGGCAAGAACAGCTTTAAGCAGCATGTCTAAAATAACTGGGCCGCCATGGCCTTGAAATTCGATAACATCTTCACCAGTAAATGAATTAGGTGCTTGAAAATATAAAGCAATACCTTGATCTAGTATTTCACTGTTAGCATTTGAAAAAGATAAATATTCAGCTTTTCTTATTTCTGGAACTTTGCCTAAAATTGCCAGTGCAACATTTTTTGCTTCTGGTCCAGATACACGAATAATACCAACACCACCACGACCTGGTGCGGTTGCTTGTGCTGCAATAGTTGACTTTCCACTGAGCTTTCCATTAGATAACGATGTCATTGATTGATTTAAGCCTAAAAGATCTAAGAGATTGAATGGGTATTATTTTACGTTATTTAGCGTCAACTAACAAAAAAGCGATTTCTTTTTCAAGAAACCGCTTTTATATATTTACCTTATTAACCGTTAGCTTTCTTTTGCTAACTTTTTCTTTTCAATACCGCTAAAAATTATTTTCATTTGAGTAATTGAAATCATATTACTAACAAACCAATAAAGTACTAGGCCTGATGGGAACCATGCCATAAATATTGAGAAGGCAACGGGCATATATTGCATAATTTTTTGTTGCATTGGATCTTGTATCGTCATCGGTTGCATTTTCTGCATTACATACATACTAATACCCATTAACACGGGTAATACATAGTATGGGTCCATTGCAGATAAATCTTGTATCCAGAAAATAAACGGTGCATGGCGCAATTCAACACTTTCCAAAAACACCCAGTAAAGCGCTAAAAAAATAGGCATTTGGAGAATTAAGGGTAAACAACCACCGGCAGGGTTTACTTTTTCTTTACGATACATCTCCATGGTCGCTTGTGACATTTTTTGTCTATCATCACCAAAACGTTCTTTTAACTGTGCCATTTTAGGCGCTAATTCACGCATTTTAGCCATTGAGGTATATTGCGCTTTAGTTAACGGGTACATACCCCCTTTAACAATTAAGGTAATGATAATAATTGCAACACCCCAGTTAGTTACAAAACTTTGAATTTTAAGTAGTAACCAAAATAGCGGTTGACTAATCATCCATAAAAATCCGTAATCAATGGTTAAATCTAAGCTAGGCGCTATTTTCTTTAACACTTCTTGATCTTTAGGACCCACATAAAAAATGGCGGATGTTTTACCTTGTTGACCTGCGTCAATAGTGATGGCAGGTGCTTTAAAACCGATAACCGCTTCTTGGTTATTACTAAAATTAGTATAAAGTTGATTGTTTTCTTCACCATTTGGCACCCAAGCAGAAACAAAATAATGCTCAAGCATGGCAATCCAGCCACCGGGTGTTGTTTTATTTAAGTTAGCTTCGGCAATATCGTCAAAATCATATTTTTCATAACGATCTTCATTTGTAGAGAAGGCTGCACCACGATAGGTTGGTAACATGCCTGTTGAAGTATCTTTTAGGGTTGATTGCTTAAGTTGACCATACATTTGCACAGACATGCTATTGCTTGTGTTGTTATTGATTACATAATCAACACCTACGCTGTAGCTACCTGCACTAAATGAAAAACGCTTTGTTACGCTAAGGCCGTTATCGTCTTGAAAAGTTAAATCTACGGTTAGGTTGTTACCACTTAATTCATAGCTAGTTTGCGCACTACTATAAATTGGGCGACCTTTAATTATTCTATCAACACCGTTAGCGCCAGTTAAACCAGATTGTGCAACATACTTTTGATTTCCATTTTGCATAATAGTAAATGGAATATCGTTACCTTGTTCGGTATGAAACTTAATTAACTTAGCTTCAACAATATCACCACCCTGAGTATTAATTTTTAGTCGTAAAGTATCGGTGGTTACGCTAATTAATTTTGCACTTGAAGCGGTGTTTTTTGCAATAGGTGCAGATGAATCAGTTGATTCAGGAACGAACTCTGCATCAGAAACTTGTTCATTATTGATACCCTGACTAATAGTTGGTTGTTCAACTGCTGGCGCATTTTGTAATTGCCACTGACTAAAAAGTAAGTATGTAACAACCATAAGCGCAATAAAAAGCAGACTGCGTTGAGATTCCATAAGATTTAATTCTCTTGTTTTTGGGTTGGCATGAGGCTATTACCTCCTGCATAGTATTAATAGCAAGGCATTTTAGACTACGTTTAACAGCAAACCAACTCTCTTTTGGTATTAGCGTATAAAAATTGAGTTACTTTTGATTGCACGAGCATTATTTTTCTTTACTTAGTGGTGGAACTGGATCATCTCCACCTTCATTTAACGGATGACACTTTATTATACGTTTACTTGCTAACCAAGCACCTTTCAATACACCAAAACGTTCTATTGCTTGACTTGCATAACAAGAGCAGGTTGGATGAAATCGACAATTTGACCCTAGCATAGGACTAATAAAACGCTGATAACCTTTGATACAAGTTATTGCTAATTTTTGTGGCGCTGAATTATTTTTCGCCATATTTTTGTCAATTGTTGGTTGATTTCTTTATTGTCGAGTTGATCAATGCCAGACTTTACCATAACCACCATATCGATAGCAGGTAAATCATGCTGATTTAAACGAAAGCTTTCTCTAATAATTCTTTTTATGCGATTTCGTTGCACGGCAAGTTTTACACGTTTTTTAGCTATAGCTAAGCCGAGACGATTATTTTTGCATGAATCATCAGATAAATGAGTAGGAGTAATTAGTATTGTAAAGTGGTGAGAGCCAAACTTGATAGGTTTTTTAAATACACATTGAAAGTGATCGGGAGTCAACAGACGTGACTCCCGATTAAATTCATAAGTAACCTGGTTGGTTACCATCTTAATTATATTTCTAAGTAAGAAAAAAGTTAAGATTAAGCGCTAAGGCGTACACGGCCTTTAGCACGGCGACGCGCTATAACAGCACGGCCATTCTTAGTTGCCATACGAGCACGGAATCCGTGGTTACGCTTACGCTTTAATACGCTAGGTTGAAATGTTCTTTTCATTACGCTAATCCGTCGGTTGTTGTTGCCCTGACAAAAAAGCCATTTGAGCACACAGGTCTAAAAAATGAGGGCGAATTCTAAATCTAACACGCGTTGTTGTCAATGTTTTATCCAGTATTATTTGTTAAAGATCCTAGTATGATCCTTTGGATCTTAACTGGGTTTTTCTTTGTGTGCTATAAAGTTTTGGTAAGTGTTAGTCTAATTTAAAGTCTAATTTAAGAAAAATATCCACAGGCTTACCTTAGAATACTATTTTAAACATATTTATAGTCTCTTTTACCAGCATAAGTAAATATACTAAGCAATTCTTTTTAGCTATATTTTAATCTAAAAAATTAACAATAAGCCAGTTTAATAAGCCTTAAGCCATTTATTCTTAAATTAAGTAAGAATAAATGGCTGTCAATATTGCACTTGTGGATAAGTACAGAGATAATGGCAGCACATAATAAAAATTTCCGTTTGTATTACTTTTTCAGGACAGATCTTTTCTTGTATTTTTAAACAATGATCTTATTTGTGCTCATTCAAAAACTTTACATGTTGTAAAGATGAGAATATGAACAAAGAACGGATAAAATATTTTTCCTTTGGAGTTTTGGTTGGAACATTCTCTTTGGCAGCGATGCCTTTCTGTTCTTCAAGAAGAATTGCCAGCACAGCAGTTTAGTATGTGGATTCGTCCATTGCAGTGTGTTGTTACGGACAACGTATTAACTCTCTATGCACCAAACCGCTTTGTTTTAGACTGGGTTCGCGACAAGTATGTTAATCGAATCAACGAACTGATTACGATGACCGATGGTGAAGACGCTTACCTTTTACGTTTCGATGTTGGTAGTAAACCTCTCAATCCAAGTGTTCAAAAAAATTCTGCGACTTCTGCAAGTGCAAATTTCAGTCTACATAATAAACCCGTCTCTGCCTCTGTAGCCGAAACTAACTTACCAAACAAAGCGAATGTTAGAGTTAAATATACCTTTGATAATTTTGTTGAAGGGAAGTCGAACCAATTAGCAAGAGCTGCAGCTTCACAAGTTGCTGACAATCCAGGCGCAGCTTATAATCCACTATTTATTTATGGTGGTACAGGTTTAGGTAAAACCCATTTATTACACGCAGTTGGTAATGGTATTTTACAAAACAACCCGAACGCTAAAATTGCTTATATGCATTCTGAGCGTTTTGTGCAAGATATGGTAAAAGCCCTGCAAAACAATGCGATGGAGAAATTTAAACAGTATTATCGTAGTGTTGATGCTTTGCTTATTGATGATATTCAATTCTTTGCAGGTAAAGACAGAACTCAAGAAGAGTTTTTCCACACGTTCAATGCTTTGCTCGAAGGTAATCAACAAATTATCTTAACGAGCGATAGATACCCTAAAGAAGTTGCTGTTGAAGATCGCTTGAAATCTCGTTTTGGTTGGGGGTTAACTATTGCCATAGAGCCACCTGAATTAGAAACCCGCGTTGCTATCTTAAAAACTAAAGCACATGAGAGTAATATTAATTTAGCTGATGAAGTCGCTTTTTTCATTGCCAAACGTTTGCGCTCGAATGTACGTGAATTAGAGGGTGCTCTTAATCGTGTTATAGCTAATGCCAATTTTACTGGCAGGGCCATTACTATTGATTTTGTTCGTGAAGCATTACGAGACTTATTAGCCTTACAAGACAAGTTAGTTACTATTGATAATATCCAGCGAACAGTGGCAGAATACTACAAAATTAAAATATCTGATTTACTCTCTAAACGAAGAAATAGATCTGTCGCTAGACCTAGACAGCTAGCAATGGCATTATCTAAAGAATTAACGAATCATAGCTTGCCTGAAATAGGAGATGCTTTTGGTGGTAGAGATCATACAACGGTACTACATGCCTGTCGTAAAGTTAAGTCATTACGAGAAGAACTGCATGATATTAAAGAAGATTATTCTAACTTGATTAGAACTTTATCTTCTTAGTATTTAATGGTTTGTTCCATTAAATTACAGAATTACTTAAAAATTAAATTCAAATAATAATAAATTTGCTTAGACGCAGGAATATAGATGAAATTTTCACTTAATAGAGAATTATTACTTAAACCATTATTGTTAGTTTCAGGTGCTGTTGAACGTAAAAGCACTTTGCCCATTTTAGGAAATATTCTTTTTGATATTAAGGGGCAGACGTTAACGTTAACTGCTACTGATTTAGAACTCGAAATGGTTGCGCATGCACAATTAGACAACCAAGGAGAAGACGGAAGAATTACTATTCCTGCACGTAAGTTGCTTGATATTTGTAAAAGCTTACCTGAAAACTCTATGCTTACTTTCAATGCCGAAGGCGATAGTGTTAAATTAAGTTCTGGGCGAAGCAGATATTCTTTATCTACATTCCCTGCTGATGACTTTCCAAATATTGAAGAATGGAAAGGCGATGTTGAATTTAAATTGTTAAAATCAGAGTTGCTTCGTTTAATTGAAAGTACTCATTTTTCAATGGCAAATCAAGATGTTCGTTATTACTTAAACGGCATGTCTATAGAAAGTGAAGGCAATGAAATTCGCTCTGTTGCAACCGATGGTCACCGACTCGCTATTTGTAAAATTTCTAATGACTCTTTATCTTTGCCAGCTAGACAAGTTATTGTTCCTCGTAAAGGGATATTAGAAATAATTCGCTTACTTGCACCTATTGATGAAGAGGTTCAAGTTTATCTTGGCTCTAACCATATTCGTATTATTGATACGGAATTTTCTTTTACTAGCAAATTGGTTGATGGACGCTTTCCTGATTACCGTCGAGTTTTACCTCGTAATGGCGATAAAATTTTTGTTACCGATAAAGAACAATTACGTCAGGTATTATCGCGCGCTTCAATTTTGTCTAATGAGAAGTTCAAGGGTGTACGCTTAAATTTCTTAAATTCTTTATTAAAAATTACCGCAAATAACCCAGAGCAAGAGCAAGCAGAGGAAGAATTAGAAATTGATTTTCCGTATGATGAATTAGAAATTGGCTTTAATGTTAGTTATGTACTTGATGTACTTAGTGCCATTAAAGATGAGCAAGTGAAGTTTACTTTAGCTGATGCTAATTCAAGTGTTGTTATTGAAGGTGCAGATTCTGGTGAAGCACTTTATGTTGTTATGCCAATGCGTTTGTGACCGTGACCTAAGTTTTTTATATAATATTGATATTAACTAAATGAGTGTTGCCAAATTAATTACCCATAATTTTCGCAATTTAACTAATGCAGTAATCAGTTTTCACTCAAAATTAAATTTTTTTGTTGGTGATAATGGTAGCGGTAAGAGCAGTTTACTTGAAGCGCTTTTTTTTCTGGGTCATGGGAAGTCTTTTCGAACAAGTAAATTAGATGCGCTTGTTTGTCATGAAAAAACAAATTTTGTTGTTAGTATAAAAGATAGTAATAATTGCCAATTGGGTTTAAGTCGAGATATTTGCTCCGGTGTAACCCATATTAAAATTAATGGTGAACATCATTATCGTTTATCTGCTTTAGCCAGAAATATTGCAATACAGATTGTTACCCCTGAAAGTTTTAAACTTTTTTTTGGTGGGCCAAAAGAGCGAAGACGGTTTATTGATCTTGGTATGTTTCACGTGAAACATACCTTTGCTAAACAATGGAAAAGCTTTAACAGGGTTTTAAAGCAGCGAAATGCTTGCATACGATCGAATAATAATTCGAAAGAATCAGTTTCTATGCTGTCATATTGGACAGAGCAGTTTTGTCAAATGTCGATAGAGGTTGCTCAAGTTAGAGAAGAATATACTTGTGCAGTAATAACGGAGCTAGATATTTGGTTAGCTATTTTACTCCCTGACTTGAAAAGTAGGGTTACGGTACAATATTTACAAGGTTGGCCACAGAAAAAAAACCTAAAAGATGTGCTTGCCAGTAACCATGAACGAGAAGCAAGTTATGGTTATAGTTTATATGGTGCACATAAATTTGATGTAAAGTTTCTTCTTGATAAGCAATCTTTAGAAACTCAGTTGTCGCGAGGACAACAAAAGTTGTTTTTACTGGCCTTAACTTTTGCACAAGCTAAATTGATTGCAAGCGTTAATCGAGTAAAACCAATTTTATTAATTGATGATATTGGCGCAGAATTAGATGTTAATTCGCGCACGGCTTTATCTACAGCATTAAAAGAATTAGATTGCCAAGTTGTTATCACGGCAATTGAGTGCGATGTTTTAAGACCTTTTTTGGATAGTTTTAAATTCAAAAGAGGTAATGAAATCATTAGTATTGATTATGATAGTATTGAACACCAGAGTATTGAACACGAAAATTTACAGGCACAAAACACAGAATATTATAAAATGTTTCACGTGAAACATGGCGAAATATCAGAGATGTATCCAGACGATTCTGAACTAACAATCAGAAAAGCAATTGAATAGGCTAAAACTATGACAGTAGAAAATGAATATACCTCGTCCAGTATTAAAGTACTAAAAGGACTTGATGCAGTACGAAAAAGACCAGGCATGTATATTGGTGACACAGATGATGGCACAGGTTTACATCACATGGTTTTTGAGGTTTTAGATAACTCAATTGATGAAGCCTTAGCAGGGCACTGTAGTGAGATTGTCGTTACTATCCATTTAGATGGTTCAGTTTCTGTTATTGATGATGGTCGTGGTATACCAACAGAACTTCACCCTGAAGAAGGCGTTTCTGCGGCTGAAGTTATCATGACAGTATTGCATGCTGGTGGTAAGTTTGGTGGTGAAGACTCTGGTTATAAAGTTTCTGGTGGTCTTCATGGTGTTGGTATTTCAGTGGTAAATGCGCTCAGTAGTAAATTAAAATTGAATATTCGCCGTGATGGTAAATTATTTGAACAGTTCTATCATGTAGGTGTGCCAGAAGCGCCATTAGCTGAAGTTGGTGTAAGTGATAAAACAGGTACAGAAGTGCGTTTTTGGCCGAGTACAGACACGTTTACAGACGTATTGTTTCACTACGACTTATTAGTTAAACGTATTCGTGAATTATCATTCCTAAACTCAGGCGTATCAATTCGCCTAATTGATGAACGTGGAGAAGGGAAAGAAGATCACTTCCATTTTGATGGAGGTATTCAGGCTTTCGTTGATTATTTAAATACTAACAAAACGCCTGTTAATGAAGAAATATTCTACTTTGATTTAGCACGTGAAGATGGCATTGTTGTTGAAGTTGCCATGCAGTGGAATGATGGCTACCAAGAAAATATTCACTGTTTCACCAATAATATTCCACAAAAAGATGGTGGTACTCATTTAAGTGGTTTCCGAACAGCATTAACCAGAACGTTAAATAGCTATATGGTTAAAGAAGGTCTTAATAAAACTAAGAAAGGCGGCAGTACAGAAACCAGTGCGTCGGGTGACGATGCTCGTGAAGGTTTAACCGCAGTAATTTCGGTTAAAGTACCCGATCCTAAATTCTCATCACAAACAAAAGATAAATTAGTTTCTTCAGAAGTTAAAACAGCTGTTGAGCAAGCGATGGGCGAAAAGCTTGGCGAATACTTATTAGAAAAACCATCGATCGCTCGTACTATTATTATGAAGATTGTTGATGCCGCTAGAGCGCGTGAAGCGGCGCGTAAAGCACGTGAAATGACACGTCGTAAAGGTGCATTAGATATTGCTGGCTTACCGGGTAAACTGGCTGATTGTCAGGAAAAAGATCCTGCACTTTCTGAACTATATATTGTGGAAGGAGACTCTGCTGGCGGTTCAGCCAAGCAGGGACGTAATCGTAAAAACCAAGCTATCTTACCGCTCAAAGGTAAAATATTAAACGTAGAAAAAGCGCGTTTTGATAAAATGATTTCTTCACAAGAAGTGGGTACACTCATTACGGCACTAGGCTGTGGTATTGGCCGCGATGAATATAATCCAGAAAAATTGCGTTATCATAGTATTATCATCATGACCGATGCTGATGTCGATGGTTCACATATTCGTACCTTATTACTGACATTTTTCTATCGTCAAATGCCTGAAATTATGGAACGTGGTCATATATTTATTGCACAACCACCGTTATACAAAGTAAAGAAAGGTAAGCAAGAGCGTTATATTAAAGATGATGACGGTTTAACTGAATACTTAACAACGTTAGCATTAGATAATGCCTCTATTCATGTTAACGAAGATGCCCCTGCTATATCAGGTTTAGCGTTAGAACAGTTAGTTACTCAGTATCGTACAACTATGGATATTATAAAACGCATATCAAGACAGATCCCAAGCGATATTCTAGAGAAAATGATTTATTGTCAGAATATCGCCAAAGAAGACTTTTCTGATCAAGTTAAAGTTAATGCATGGGCGAAAGATTTAATTACTCAACTTGAAGACCAAGATGGTAACGGTTCAATATACACGGTTAGCGTAGAGCGTAATACTGAGCGTAATATTTACTACCCGCAGTTTATTGTTCGCAAACACGGTATAGATAAAACGTATAGTTGTAGTTATGAGTTTACTCAGTCAAATGAATTTGCGGCGATTACCTCATTAAATGATGCTGTCAACAACTTGATGGAAGAAGGTGCATACGTTAAACGTGGTGAAAAATTAAAGTCTATTACTAGCTTTGAAGAAGCACTTAACTGGTTAATGGCCGAATCTAAACGAGGTCAATATATACAGCGTTATAAAGGGTTGGGTGAGATGAACCCAGAACAGTTATGGGAAACCACCATGGATCCTGAAACACGTCGTATGCTACAAGTTACCATCGAGGATGCTATTGCTGCGGATCAATTATTTAACACCTTAATGGGTGACCATGTTGAACCACGCCGTGCCTTTATAGAAGAGAATGCGTTAAAAGTAGCAAACTTAGATTTTTAAGTAAAAGATAGGTGAAAGTTTATTCTTTTTTAACTTAATATTATATGCTCGGTCATCAAAACCGAGCATTTCTATTTTAAAAACAGCACGTTATTAATACGTGTAAATTTATAACTCAAAGTGAATTTGAAAATCCATGACTACTTTCAATTGTAAAACGTTTCAAGGCCTAATCTTGCAGTTGCAAGATTACTGGTCACGACAAGGTTGCGTTATAGTTCAACCGTTAGACTTAGAAGTTGGCGCTGGAACATTCCACCCAATGACATTTTTACGTTCAATAGGACCAGAGCCGATAAGCAGTGCTTATGTACAACCATGTCGACGTCCTACAGATGGCCGTTATGGGGAAAATCCAAACCGTTTACAGCATTACTATCAATTTCAAGTAATGTTGAAGCCGTCACCAAAAAACATTCAAGAGTTGTATCTTAACTCATTGAAAGAATTGGGTATTGATCCATTAGTTCATGATATACGCTTTGTTGAAGATAACTGGGAATCACCCACGTTAGGTGCATGGGGTTTAGGATGGGAAATCTGGCTTAATGGTATGGAAATCACACAGTTTACTTATTTTCAACAAGTTGGTGGCCTAGAGTGTGCGCCAGTTACGGGTGAAATTACTTACGGCTTAGAACGTTTAGCCATGTATATTCAAAATGTTGATAGTATTTATGACCTAGTGTGGGCTGATGGCCCAATGGGAACAGTGTACTACGGTGATGTGTTCCATCAAAATGAAGTAGAGCAGTCTACTTACAACTTTGAACATGCTGATGTTGAAGCACTATTTAAGCAGTTCGACCAATGTGAAAAAGACAGCAAAAAACTTATCGAAGCAAACTTACCACTGCCAGCCTATGAGCAAGTAATGAAAGCTTCACATGCGTTTAACTTACTTGATGCCCGTCATGCTATTTCAGTGACAGAGCGTCAACGTTATATTTTACGTGTGCGTACCTTATCGAAAGCTTGCGCAGAAGCCTATTATGCAAAACGGGAAGAATTAGGTTTTCCCCTATGTAAGAGCCAAGATCAAAAGCTTAAAGAATCATCAACAAAAGGAGAAAAATAATGACGACTGAAACTCTCCTGATTGAATTAGGCACAGAAGAATTACCCCCCAAATCGCTAAAAACATTAGCGACAGCTTTTTATGATGGTATTAAAAGCCAACTTGATGCTAACGGTTTATCTTACTCCGGCATTAAATGGTTTGCCACGCCACGTCGCTTAGCGGTGCAAGTTACAGAATTGGTCGACAAACAAGCTGACAAAGTGGTTGAAAAAAGAGGCCCAGCAGTAAATGTGGCTTTTGATGAACAGGGTCAAGCAAGTAAAGCTGCAATGGGTTGGGCTCGCTCTAATGGTATTACTGTTGATCAAGCAGAGCGTTTAATTACCCCAAAAGGTGAATGGCTACTACACAAGGCAACGGTTTCTGGTAAAGCTATTGGTGAACTAGTACCTGATATGGTTACTACGGCGCTTAATAAATTACCTATCGCTAAACCTATGCGTTGGGGCGCTGAACGTATTCAATTTATTCGTCCAGTTCATACGTTAACGTTAATGTATGGTGCACAAGTTATCAAAGGTTCGGCGCTAGGTGTTGACTCTAACAACCAAGTGCAAGGTCATCGTTTCCATCATCAGGGTTTAGTGACACTTAACCATGCAAATGACTACCAAGCAGAATTAACGAAAGCTTTTGTTGAAGTAGATTATCAAGCTCGCCAAGATAAAATTGTTACGCAAATAAAACAAGTTGCTGATGGTATTTCAGCTGTTGCGCTAATAGATGAAGCGTTACTTGAAGAAGTGACATCATTGGTTGAATGGCCAGTGACATTGGTGGGTACGTTCGATGAAGATTTTCTTAACGTACCTGCAGAGCCGTTAATCTATTCAATGAAAGACCATCAAAAATACTTTCCCGTAACAAATCATAAGGGTGAGTTGGTCAATAAGTTTATATTTGTTACCAATATTGAATCGAAAGACCCAAGCCAAGTTGTATTTGGGAATGAAAAGGTTATTCGCCCACGATTAGCGGATGCTGAATTTTTCTTTAAAACCGATCAAAAGCAAACCCTTGAATCAAGACTAGAAACACTTGAATCAGTATTGTTCCAAAAACAACTAGGCACGTTAAAAGCAAAATCGATACGTATTGCTGATTTAGGTAAAGTGATTGCCGAGCAGCTGGGTGAGAATAGTGATGATGCTTACCGCGCCGGTTTATTAAGTAAAACCGATTTAATGTCTGATATGGTATTAGAGTTCCCGCAAGTGCAAGGCACCATGGGTAAGTACTACGCCATTAATGATGGTGAAAGTGCGGCAATAGCACAAGCGTTAGAAGATCAGTATCGTCCAAGGTTTGCGGGTGATAGTTTACCTGAAGCGAATATTGGCTGTGCGGTTGCCATTAGCGACAAAATTGATACCTTAGTGGGGATCTTTGGCATTAATCAGGCACCGAAGGGTGATAAGGACCCCTTTGCGCTGCGAAGAGCGGCAATTGGCGTGATACGTATCATCATTGAAAAACAGCTTGATTTAGACCTTGTTACGCTTATTAACGAAAGTATCAACTTGTTTGGAGGAGTTGCTGGTGATAAGTTAATAAATAAAAATACTGCTGAAAACGTTTTTGATTTCATCATGGGGCGTTTCCGCGCTTTCTATCAAGAGCAGGGCATTGCAGTAGATGTTATTCAAGCGGTACTAGCGAAAAAACCAAGCGCACCATTAGACTTTGATAAACGTATTAAAGCGGTAAGCTATTTTGGTGAATTACCCGAAGCAGAAACACTAGCCGCTGCGAATAAACGCGTAGGTAATATTCTTGCCAAATTTGACGGTCAACTTTACGATGGCTTTAAAACTGAGTTGGCTAGTGAACAAGCAGAAAAAGAGCTTGCGCAAACCTTCCAAAAGATAAGCTTGAAAGTCGCGCCATTAATGGCGGATAAAAACTATCAAGCAGCTTTATCGGAACTTGCTCAACTAAAAACGCCTATTGATACGTTCTTCGATAACGTTATGGTGATGAGTGACGATGAGGCGGTAAAAATAAACCGCTTAACCTTACTTAATGAAATACGTAATAGCTTCTTTGTTATCGCTGATATCTCTTTATTGTAAAACAGGTCTAATTAGCCCTGTATTAAGTACAGGGCTTTTCATAGGTATCTCTTAAAAACCATTTTACGTTTAAGCTATTGACTTTTATCCAAAGTAGCAACCAATAAGCGATTGCTTTTTCTTAATACATCCTTTAATATTCTGGCTGATTAACAAATTTTTAACATAAATCAACAATGGATTGTAAATTCGTAGTAACTCATTTCAAGTTCCTCTGCTTCCAATCCTAGTAAAAATATAAACCAACGTTATAGACATATTTAGGGAAATTATTGTGAAACTCATATCACTCAAAAGCTATATCATCGCGCTCATTACAAGTTCAGCACTCATAGGGTGCGGCGGTAGTTCAGACTCAATGCCAGCCAATAGTCCACCAACAATTACCGCAATGAATACTGGTGCGATATTTGAACAAAGCTCGTTTTTATTTACTGCGAGTGCAACAGATAGTGATGGATCTGTTGCTAGCTACCAATGGCAGCAAACAGCTGGGACTGAAGCAACAAATTTTGAGGTTGATGCACAGAACCTATCCTTTATCGCACCTAATATTGATGAAGATGAAGTTCTCACCTTTATCTTAACCGTTACTGATGATGATAGTGCGTCAACAATAGCGACTCTAGATATACCAGTTACAGCTAACATTGCTCCTACCATTACAGAGGTAAGTATCGAAGTTGTAGCTGAACGCGATATTGTAAGTTATTCACCAGAGTTTAGTGATTACGAAGAACAAGCCTTAACCTATTTATGGACACAAACTGAGGGCGCTATAGTTACTATTGCGCAGCCAACTTCAGCATCACTTTTATTTGATGCACCTAATATCAGTGAAGATGAGACACTCTCATTTACAGTTGTTGTTACTGATGAATACAACGACAGCTCAAGTGCAGAAATTGATATTGAAATCAGTGCCTACAGTGAAATTTCTTTAGGTGATTTTACTGATGCAGGTTTAGTTGAATGTTTAGCCCAAGATGTTAATGCAGATATGGGTTTAGAAGTTATTAATTGTGATAATTATAATGTTAAAACCTTAAGTGGCTTAAGTTTATTATCGAAACTAACTGAAATTAATATAACAAACGCTGGTTTAGAAGATATTTCAGCTCTTGAAGTGTTAACTCAATTAACTAGCTTAAACTTATCAAACAATGAAATCAGTGATACTAGCGTTATAGCCAAATTAGTGTCACTTACCAATGTAAATTTAAGTAAAAATAAAATATCAAACACAACCAGCTTAATAAATAACTTATATTCACTTAGTAATTTGACGGTGTTAAACCTAGATGCGATGTATAAAAATTCGAGTAGAAGTATAGATGTCGAGAGCCTGCTTGTACTTAGCAACTTAACAAGTTTGACTTTAAATAACAATAATATATCTAATACAACTAAGCTGGCCGAATTTGACAAATTAACGACCTTAAATATAGCTTATGCTGGTTATAATTTTAATTCATTAAGCTTTTTAAGTGATTTAACGCAACTGGTATCATTAGATATTAGCAATAATGGTTCTATTAATGATTTAAGCGCATTGAGCCAATTAACCGAGTTGCAAGAGCTTAATATTTCAAATATTAATACCGAAGATTACTCACCAATTTCAACCTTGACGAAACTAAAAAAATTAAACTTAAAACATTATCAATATTATAATAATACAGAATTTGATTTAAGTGATATCGAAAGTTTAACTGAATTAACTGAACTTAATATCAATAACATGCGGAATATAACCAACATTTCAATGTTAAGTAAGTTCACCAAACTTGAATCATTACAAGCAAGCAATATAAATACGGCTACCCTAGGTTTTGTCAGCGAAATTATTAACCTTAAAGTGCTCAATGTAAGTAATAATAGTCGTTTGGGGGATGTTAGCCCTATTACTAATCTAGTTAACCTGATTGAACTTGATTTATCAAATAATTCAAACTTAGATGATTTAACACCACTAAGTGAACTAACGCAATTAGTGAAACTTGACATCGATAATTTATATAATGGCAAAGATATTAGTTTAGCACCTTTAACAAACCTTACTGCACTAGAACAACTAAATGCTAGCAATAATTCACTGTCAAGCATTGATGCCCTAGCAGGGTTATCACAACTTAAATCATTGAAAATATCACAAAGTCAACTTATTAGCCTATTTGATTTCACCAATTTAACTCATCTTATTGAGTTAGATCTTAGCAATAATAATCTAACGAATATTAATGAATTATTAGATGCTGTATCACTTGAAACACTTTCCCTATATAACAATCGTCTTTTAACTAACGTAGATGGACTTGCCAATGCGACAAAACTTAAATATTTGTCATTACAATATCTAGATAAGTTAGAAAATATCGATGGTTTAGCGTCAGCAATCGCATTAGAGTACCTTAACTTAGGTTCAAATGGAAAAGTTACAGCATTGACTGCGCTAGAAAATATGAGTGATTTAAAAGAACTAATATTGCAAAACATGACTCTTCTTGAAGATATCAGAGCTCTTTTCAACTTAACTAATTTAAGCACACTATCACTATATAACGACTCATTAGTTTTATGTGATGATTTAGATAAATTAGAGGCGACATTAACTAATACACAAATAAATCGTCCATCTAATTGTATGACAGCACCTATTGATCAATCACTTATTAGTGATGATAATTTATTAGCTTGTATTAAAAATCACTCAACTGATATTGCAGATCTTACTTCATTAAATTGTTATTCTGATAATATTGTGTCTTTGGATGGTATAGAGCAATTAGAAAACTTAATTTATTTGAATTTGTCTTATAACGAGATAACAGACTTAACACCAATTGTTTCACTGCCAGAGTTAACTCGATTAGAGATAAACAATCTTACTAATCTGAGCGATATTTCAATACTGTCTAGCCTAACAAAACTAACCACATTAGAATTACAAAACAATAATATTAGTGACATTTCAGCACTATCAGACTTAACAAATCTGATGACTCTTAGGCTTAATAACAATGATATTACCGATTTATCAGGGTTATCAACATTAACAGCATTACGTAATTTGTATTTAGGCCAAAACACAATCAGTGATATATCGGCAATAAATTCATTAACTAATGTGTATGAACTATATCTTAATAGTAATGAAATCGGCGACCTATCCTCGTTATCTAATTTATCTAATTTGAGGTATTTAAACTTACAAGACAATATTGATATTGGTTGTGTTGATTTATCTGATTTAGAAAGTAATTTAAATTTGTATTATTTATATCGACCAAGTCAATGTAATTAACTTTAGACTTGCATAGTTCTTCATCATTAAGGTTAAGCCGAGTGATTTTTATACTCGGCTTTTTTGACTATAAAAGATAAGTAATTAAACAACTTAACGTTCCTGCTATAGCGTATTTTTAGTCGCCTGATTAAATAGAATAAATATCTTTAAAGAATCGATTCTTTCTTGGTATATAGTTATTGTCATAGTTAAGAGAAAAAGCAATAGCCGTAGCTTTACCTTTAAGTTCTTGGCGAGGCACAAAACCATAGACTCTTGAATCGGCGCTGTTACGGCGATTATCGCCAAGTACAATATAGTGATCATCAGGAACGGATATAGGGCCAAAATTACTGAGTTGATTGCTTCTGCTTTTATCAACTCTAATTGTATGAGTAATCGAATCAACTATTTCGGTAGCAAACAATTGTTGAGTATTTTGTTTTGTTATTTGATAGCTAACAGGCCTACCATTGATATATAGCGTTTCATTCTTCAATGCAATCACGTCACCCGGAAGCCCGATCATACGCTTGATTAAACGGTTATTAGCAGCCTTTGACTCAAATACTACGATTTCACCACGGCGTGGTTCACCAGTGGTAAATAATGAGAACTGGCTAAAGGGAATCCTTAAATCGTAAGCCATTTTATTAACAATGATTCGATCTCCCTCTTTAATGGTTGGTTGCATTGACCCCGTAGGCACAGTGTACCAATCAGCAACGGCACTTCTGAAAACAGACATTAATAGAATAAAAAGTATAAAAAGTTTGTTGTTTAGCCAAAGTTTTTTAAAAAAAGTCATGAAATTTTGAATCCTTACATTAAAAGACTTAACTATAGAGTTTCTGATTGAATGAAAGTTCCAATAATACATATCCACTTACAACTCCATTTAAATATTCTATAAATACAAGAAAAAATCCCACTCTTGTGCTAGATCAATTACCGCCTCAAAGATAGGCGTAAAGTATTAATGAAAGCTATTTGAATCTAAAGAAAGCACATGGCATATAGGAGAGAAATATGACCTTAGAAAAACATGATCTACACCACGAATTCCCAGAATTTAATGAAGAAATTCACCACTTAAAAATGAATGATAATCATTTTGTTCGTTTGTTTAACGATTACCATGAAATAGATCAAGAAGTACATCGCATAGAGCAGGGCGTGGAAAACACAACTGATGAATACGTAGAGCAGAAAAAGAAAGAGCGTCTGAAATTAAAAGATGAACTATTTGTTATGCTAAAAAAAGCCGAATTACCAGTATAATATAGTGAAAAACTTAACAATAATAAGAACTAATAGTATAATTTAGTTCTTCTTAATTACATATAAATAAGGCTTTTCGTCAACTTGCTTAGCAATAAGTTCGTGTTCCATAAACCGGCAGAAGCTAGGAATGTCACGCGTAGTAGATGGATCATCGCATATAATTAATAACGTTTCACCACTCGCCATTTTTCTTATATTTAATCTAACCATCATTACAGGCTCTGGGCAGCGCAAACCTATGGCGTCAAGAGAGTGATCTGCTTGTTTAAAAATTTCATTTTGCATTATTTTTATCAAGTTTAGTAGCATTGAGGTTATTATAACTATTCTACTTCATTTTTATTTAGGCTGTCTTGCCCTATACTATTAGATATAAAATATGTTTTGGAAAAGTAGAAATTAATGCTGACTCGTTTAGTGTCGAAAATATTATTAACAGTAGTTATCATTAGTTATAGTACCAACTTATTGGCTAGCAAACCGTTAAAACTAACAGTAGATAAAATTCAGCAACAAAATTTCATTAAAGCAGAAAAACTAGCTTATAAAAGTAGCTCTGCTCAATATCAAGCACTGTACCATCAACTTCATTATTACTCTTTGCAGCCCTATTTAGATCAGAAACGATTATTGCATAAAATGCGGTTGTCTGATGCTAAAGAAATATCACAATTTCTAGAAGAGTATCAGGGTACACCACTTGATTGGCCATTAAGAAAAAAATGGCTGAATTATCTAGCTAAGAAAAAACAAGGTTTGCTGTTTTTGCAAGCTTATCAGCCCACTTCAAATGCTAAATTAGCATGCTATCAGTTAAATTTTAGTTTGCAAGCGGGCATGCCAGAAAGTGTTGCTTTGCCACAGGTTACTAAATTATGGGTTGTTGGTGAGTCTCAAGATAAAGCGTGTGATTCTTTATTTGAACGTTGGCAAAAAGCGGGATATCGCACAAATGATGCCATCTGGCAGCGCATTAGTTTAGCTGCTGATGGAGGAAAACACACCCTAATTCCTTATCTAACCAAGCTATTACCGCCAGAGCAGCGATACTTGGGAAGCTTGTGGCATAAAGTTCGACGCGACCCTTCTGTAGTGAGTAAGTTAAAATATTTTCCTAATAACTCGATTAGAGAAACAGAAATATTAACTTATGGCTTAAAGCGGCTTATATGGCATTATCCTGATACGGCAATTCGTAGCTATAAAAAAGCGCAGCTAAAATTCGCATTTACCCAAGCGCAACAACAACAAATTACTGAAAAATTTGCCTTGGCTTTATCAGCAAAAAATCATCATGCCGCGCAATTGTGGCTAGATAAGCTTGATTTTAATTTGCTTAGTAAAAACATGCTGCAATGGCGGTTATCTCAGGCATTAAAACACGAAGAGTGGCAGCGCTTAATTGTTGAATTAAAGCAATTACCTAAAGAGCATAAAGATGACTTAAAGTGGAAATATTGGTATGCACGGGCGTTAATTGCTACCGATGTTGGCCAGCGAGGTAACTTTTTATTACAACAACTCGCCACTGAGCGTCATTATTATGGTTTTTTAGCCGCCAGTTACTTAAAGATCCCCGTTAATTTACAAAATAAGCCGCTTGAGTTTACGTTGGCAGAAAAGCGTAAGGTTCTTAATTATCCTGCAGCTAAAAGGGCTTTTGAATTTCACTCTTTAGGGCGATACCAACAAGCACGTTCAGAGTGGAACTACTTAATCACTCAATTAAGTAACCGTGAAAAATTGATTGCAGCAAAAGTAGCAAATGAAAATGAATGGTTTGATCGAACCATTTTTACGTTGGCCAATGTTGGCTATTTAGATGATATTGATTTACGTTTTCCAAAAGCCTTTGATAAAGAAATAAATCATTATGCTGAGGCACAAAAAATTGCTCCTTCTTGGGCGTTTGCTATCGCAAGAAGAGAAAGCTCATTTATGCAAGATGCTCATTCGCCAGTGGGTGCAAAAGGGCTAATGCAACTGATGCCTAATACAGCCAGAAAGCTTAAGAAAGGAAAAGTTAATAATCATTACTTATTGAATGCCAAGAATAATATTAAGTTAGGCACCAAATATTTAAAAATTCTTCTAGATAAAAACAAAGGCAATCAAGTGCTTGCTACCGCTTCTTATAATGCGGGTCCTTATAGAGTTAGAACGTGGGTTAATAACATCAAATCTGTTCCTGCAGATGTTTGGATTGAAACAATTCCCTATAAAGAAACCCGAAACTATGTCAAAAGCGTTTTAGCTTATCAAGAAATATATCAGCATAAGCCGGGGCAGGTTAGTCAGCTTTTTGAAGCAGTTATTAACATGAATATAGGCGATTAATTCGCCTTATTATTAACACTAGAAAATAAAACAAACTGTAAAAAAACCTGCACAATTTAAATGAAGAGCCGTATTGGTGTTATAGCTTGATAACTATTTGACAACTAAAGGATGTGCTATTATGTTTAAAATTTATGGGAGGGCTTATTCGTATGTTAACCAACAAGCAAAAAGAAGAATATTCAGCACATATTGACTGTTTACAACAACGAACAAAGCAAGCGTTGTTATGTGAAAAAATCGAAGGTGTTGTGATTCATTCAGGGCAAGAAATTAAGGCATTTCTTGATGACAATACTTACCCGTTTAGAGTGAACCCTCATTTTAAACATTGGCTACCCTTAATTGATATTCCAAACTGCTGGCTTATTGTGAATGGTGAAGATAAACCCACGTTAATTTATTATCAGCCAGTAGATTTTTGGCACAAAATCAAACCATTAGAAGAAAGCTACTGGGGCGATTTTTTTACTATTAAAATACTGAAAAAAGCAAGTGATGTAGATAAGTTATTACCCTACGATAAAAAAGATTTTGCTTACATTGGTAGCCATATTGAAGTGGCAAAAGCGCTAGGGTTTGAAGAGATTAACCCTGAGCCATTACTGAATTACTTTCATTATCATCGCGCTTATAAAACCGCTTATGAACAAGTTTGTTTGCGTCAATCAAATATTTTGGCTGTTAAAGCACATAAATCTGCAAAAGCAGCGTTTTTAAATGGTGATACAGAATATGAAATTCAAAACGCTTACCTTAGTGCAATAGGCTATACAACAGATGAAACGCCTTATGGAAACATTGTCGCGTTAAATAAAAACTGTTCTGTTTTGCACTATATGGCTTTAGATAAAAAGGCGCCACAAACACATAGATCGTTTTTAATTGATGCGGGAGCAAACTTTAATGGATATGCAGCGGATATCACACGTACTTACTCTTTCAAACAAGATGAATTCGCTGATTTGATAACACGCATGAATCAATTGATGTTAAATGCTGTTAATGGTTTGAAACCGGGTGTTAGTTATGTTGATTTACATATTGCTACTTATACAGAAATTGCGCAGGTTTTAGCTGAGTTTGATTTTATTAAGGTTAGCGCGGATACTGCTGTTGAGTCAGGCATTGTAAGCACATTCTTTCCTCATGGGTTGGGGCATCATCTAGGTTTACAGGTACATGATATGGGCGGTTTTATGGCTGATGAGCGTGGCACTCATATTAATGCACCAGACAAGCACCCTTTCTTGCGCACTTCAAGAATAATTGAAGCAGGGCAGGTGTTTACTATAGAGCCAGGGCTATATTTTATTGATTCTTTACTGCAAGCGTTAAAAGACTCAGCAAAAAGTGACCAAGTTAATTGGCAAAAAGTGGATGAAATGCGTGACTTTGGTGGCATTCGTATTGAAGATAATATCATTGTTCATCAGTCGCATAATGAAAACATGACCCGCGATTTGGGTTTGGATTAGCTTACCCAAGCCACCTCAATGACAAAACCTTATCAAATAGCGGTTAACAAGGTTGAACACGAAACACTTGTTAATCGCAGTCGTTTTATCTGTTATCTATCACCATGCATTAGTATTGAAGAGGCGAAGGCACAAGTTAAACAGCGCCAACTTGAACACCCTCAAGCAAGTCACCACTGCTATGCTTTTTTAACAAAAGCTGCAGATAATAGTTTAGGTTATGGCTATTCTGATGATGGAGAGCCAAGCGGTACAGCAGGTAAACCTATGCTGGCTGTTTTACAAGGTGGTGGTATTGGACAAGTTTGTGCTGTTGTAGTGCGATATTTTGGTGGCACAAAGTTAGGCACTGGGGGTTTACAGCGAGCTTATGGTGATAGTGTTCGCCAAGCATTAGTGTTTTTACAAGCTAAAATTAAAATAGCTATGGCGGCAAAAACTTTAGCGTGTCAATATAGCCAAGTTGATGATGTGTTACATATAATTAGCCAAGTAGAAGGTCAAGTTATTGAGCAAGAATATTTACAACATGTACAATTTAGACTTTTGATACCACTAGCTAAATTAGCGTTGGTTGAACATAAGTTGCAAACAGTCTCAGCGGGAGAGTTAACGTTAAAATCTTCCGACAACACATAAATAAAATAATTATGCAAAAAATAAAACGTGCAATATAAAAATATTATTCGAATTTTAGGTTTGTTAGTCGCACTTCTCAGTGTCACTATGCTACCGCCAGCAATGGTTTCTATGTTCTATCGTGATGGCGGCGGCGTACCATTTTTATTGGCATTTTTTTGGTGCTTATTTACTGGTTTTTTGGCTTGGTATCCCTACCGGCATGAAAAAACAGATTTAAGAACCCGTGAAGGCTTTTTGATTGTTGTACTCTTTTGGCTAGTATTAGCTAGCTTCTCTGCGATCCCTTTTATGTTATTAGAGCAACCATCATTGTCGGTGACTGATGCATTTTTTGAATCATTTTCAGGCTTAACCACCACAGGCGCAACAATTTTAAAACAGATTGAAGGATTGCCTCATGCGGTGTTGTGGTATCGACAACAATTACAATGGTTAGGTGGTATGGGGATTATTGTTTTAGCGGTTGCTGTTTTACCTATGCTAGGTATAGGTGGCATGCAGTTATATCGAGCAGAAACGCCGGGTCCGGTAAAAGATTCAAAGATGACACCAAGAATAGCCGATACGGCAAAGCATTTATGGTATATCTATTTATCATTAACTATTGCTTGTGCAACCGCTTATTGGTTAGCTGGTATGTCAGTTTTTGATGCGATATGTCACGCCTTCTCAACCATTGCTATTGGTGGTTTTTCTACTCATGATGCCAGTATGGGCTATTTCAATAGTCCAACAATTAATTTGGTGTGTGTGTTTTTCTTGGTAATAGCAGGCGTTAACTTTGCCTTACATTATGCGGTGGTACAAAGTAAATCACTTAAAAACTATTTCTATGATCCAGAGTTTAAAGCTTTTATTGCTATTCAGGTGGTGCTAACGCTTATTTGCTTTATTGTATTGATAACATCAGGTACCTACCAAGATGCTGATCAAGCATTTGATCAGGCTTTATTTCAATCAGTTTCAATAAGTACAACGGCAGGCTTTTCAACTACTTCGTTTGCTGACTGGCCAACGCTATTACCTATCCTACTCATATTCTCTAGTTTTATTGGCGGCTGTGCTGGTAGTACTGGTGGTGGTATGAAAGTAGTTAGAGTATTGTTGTTGTACTTACAAGGTTTGCGCGAGTTAAATAAATTAGTGCATCCAAAAGCTATTTTTAGCATTAAAATGGGTAAGAAGGTACTACCTGATCGCGTTGTTGAAGCGGTATGGGGATTCTTTTCTGCTTATGCCGCCGTGTTTGTTATTTGTATGTTGTTACTTTTAGCTACGGGTATGGATGATATAACCGCCTTTACCGCGGTTGCCGCGGCTATTAATAACCTAGGCCCTGGCTTAGGAGGCGTTGCCGCCAATTTCTCTGATATTGGCGACACGAGTAAATGGGTATTAATTATAGCCATGTTATTTGGTCGTTTAGAAATATTCACCCTGTTAGTATTATTTACCCCCACGTTTTGGCGTAGATAATCATTGAAGATGTATGTCAATTAAAAATATATAGCGCTGACTTGAAATAATTTTTCAACGTCACTAATATAACGTTTATTGACTAAGAAAAGCACAACATGATCTTCTTCTATTATGAGTGTATTGGAATGAGCTATTAAGACTTCTGAACCTCGAACAATAGCGCCAATAGTCGTGCCAGGCGGTAGTTTAATGTTTTTGATTGCTCGGCCAACTACTTTTGAAGATTTTTCATCGCCCTTAGCGACAATTTCAATCGCCTCTGCAGCACCGCCACGTAAGCTATAAACATTGTCGATAGTACCGCGTCTAACATGGGTTAACAGTGCAGAAATAGTTGCTTGCTGAGGTGAAATGGCAATATCGATAGCGCCACCATGTACTAACTCTATGTAGGCATCACGTTGAATAAGTACCATGGTTTTGCGAACACCAAGCTTTTTGGCTAGCAATGAAGACATAATATTGGCTTCATCATCATTGGTAACCGCAATAAATACATCGAATTGTTCAACGTTTTCTTCTGTTAATAATTCAATATCGGAAGAGTCAGCATTGAAAACTAAGGTTTTGTTTAGCTCTGAGGTTAATTGTGCCGCTCGTTCAGCTGAACGTTCTATTAATTTAACTTGATGATTACTTTCTAAAATACGCGCTAGTCCAGCCCCTATGTTTCCACCTCCTACAATCATTATACGCTTATAAGCAGGCTCTAATTTTTGTAGTTCATTCATTATCGCGCGTATGTGAATACTAGCGGCAATAAAAAACACTTCATCATCAGCTTCTATTACTGTTGTGCCTAATGGGCGAATGGGCTTGCCGTTACGATATATTGCTGCAACACGGGTATCAATATTAGGAATGTGATCTCTTAAGGTTGATAAAGCATGACCAACGAGCAAACCACCGTAATAGGCTTTTACAGCGACTAAGCTGACGCGTCCGTGGGCAAACTCTAACACTTGTAATGCACCAGGGTAGTCAATTAGGCGTGCTATATCGCGGGTAACTAACTCTTCAGGCGCAATAATATGATCAACTGGAATTTGGTTTTTATGAAATAATTGCTCAGAATATTTTAATATTTGATTTGAGCGAATACGGGCAATTTTTTTATGGGTGTTAAACAAAGTAGAGCAAATTTGGCAGGTGATCATATTGGTGGCGTCATCTGAAGTTACCGCAATAACCATGTCAGCATCTTCTGCCCCTGCATTTTTCAATACATCTGGGTGGCAACCTTGACCAGTAACAACTTTAAGGTCCATTTTATCTTGCAGCTCACGCAGTTTTTCGCCGTCAACATCAACAACAGATATTTCGTTATTTTCACCAACAAGGTTTTCGGCTAATGTTCCGCCTACTTGGCCAGCACCCACTATTATTATTTTCATTTGTTATTCTTATTCTCAAGTTTAGCGTTGTGTTTCTTCAAATTGCATATTATGTTTTTATTTTTAATAATTTAGCGTAGTAAAAACCATCCATATTTTTTTCGTCAGGCAACAGTTGCCAACCAATAGTTTCTTTATTTTCATTTTCTGTACTATCGATATTCATTAAATCGGTATTCATTAAATTGATATCAAGTAATTTTGCATCAGCATTATTTTCAAGAAAGTGCTTTATTTGTTCATTATTTTCTTGCGGTAAAATACTACAAGTAGCATAAAGTAAAGTACCACCAGGCTTAAGCAAAGACCATGTTTCTTTTAAAATTTGCTGTTGTAGTATAACTAAAGCATCTATATCACTGGCTTTACGTAACCATTTTATGTCAGGGTGCCGACGAATTACACCGGTGCCCGAGCAAGGAGCATCGAGTAAAATACGGTCAAAGTATTGTCCTTGCCACCATGTTTTGGCGTTAGCAGCATCGGCGGCAATTACTTTGGCTGTCAATCCTAAGCGTGTCAGGTTTTCTTCTACTCTCACCAAACGATTAGCTTCAATATCAATCGCTGTCATTGAAGCGATATCGGGTGTTAGTTCTAATATATGGCAAGTTTTACCGCCGGGTGCCGCGCAGCAATCTAGTACAACATCATCTTTTTGACAATTTAATAGCCGAGCAGCCTGTTGTGCTGCGCCATCTTGTATTGATACCCAGCCTTGCTCAAAACCGGGTAAATTAGAGACATCAGTAGGACGTGTTAGCTCAATGGCTTGGCTTAAACAGTCTACAGAATTAATTGATATTCCAGCTGTTGCTAGCAATTCTTGATAATTTTTACTGCTGTGATGTTGTTGATTTACTCTTAACCACATCGGTGGTTTTTGCTGGTTTGCAGTCAGTATCTGTTGCCACTTATCGGGATAGCCGTGCTGTACTTTTTTAATAAACCAACTGGGGTGGTTATATTGTATTGAAACAGGAGGGGTAGAATCTGAAAGTGAAGCTTGTGAGTGAGTCGCTGTGGCTTCTTCACTAGCACGAACAAAATTTCGTAACACACCATTTATTAACGCTTTCATTTGACGATTTTTAAGATCGCTAGTGGCGGCAACTGTTTCACTTACCGCGGCGTGATCTGGAATACGCATATATTTAATCTGGTATACGCCAACCAATAATAGAAAATGAAATACCCGCTGTTTACCTGTTAGAGGCTTTTGCATCAAACCGCGAACATCATGTTCTAATTCAGGTAAATAACGCAGTACGCCATAACAAATTTCTTGTAATAAACCTTTATCTTTTACAGAGGCTTTGTCTTGTTGCTTGGGGAGTTCATCGCCTAGGCTGCGTCCGTGATCAACTACGTTATAGCAACACTTGGCGGCCAATGCCCGAATATTGACAGGCTTGTGTTTGCCATGTAGAGGCTCTTTAATCGTCATTTAGTTCACTTCATTATTGATAAAAGCACCATTAATGTTGGCGCCTATTTTAAACCAGTCAGCTCGTCCATTTAATATATCTTGCACAGGTAACGATTTTTTATTCGGTAACTGTAAAACCTCTAAACAAATGGCATTTTTGGCTGTGGCAACGACAATGCCGTCTTTATCTGCCGATATAATTGTACCCGCTGGTTTAGTTGTTTCCATTTCTTTAATTGATGCCTGCCAAATGCGAATTCTATGTTGCTTGCTATTTTGAGTGTCTTCAGTGAACGTAAATTGCGCCACAGGCCAAGGAATATAAGCACGAATTTTTCGGTCTAATTCACTAGCGGTTATTTGCCAGTTTACTTCAGCTTCAGTTTTATCTAGCTTGTGTGCGTAAGTGGCAAGGTCACTATTTTGGCTAACGGCTGTATGAGAATTTGTTGTCATTAATACTAACGTGTCAACTAAAGCTGTTGGGCCAAGTTGGGCAAGTTTCTCATAAAGGCTAGCGCTCGTATCGTTATTTTCAATTTGACATTGCGCGGTTAAAATCATATCACCAGTATCAAGGCCTTTATCCATTTGCATAATGGTTACGCCCGTTTTTTCATCTCCGGCTTCTAAAGCGCGTTGAATAGGAGCGGCACCTCGCCATTTAGGCAGCAATGAACCATGTACATTAATACAACCTAAACGTGGAGCGTTGAGTATTACTTCTGGTAGCAATAAGCCATAAGCAACCACCACCATCACATCAGCATTATATTGTGCTAATTGCTGTTGATCGTTTGTTTCTTTAAAGTTAACCGGTTGCTCAACAGGTAGGTTATGTTCAAGAGCGAGCAGTTTTGTCGCGCAGGCGGTTACTTTCTTACCACGCCCAGCAGGTTTATCTGGCGGACAATAAACAGCAACAACTTTGTGTTCGCTATTAATAAGTGCCGCCAAGTGCTGGGCAGCAAAATCAGGAGTACCAGCAAAAATGATATTTAAAGGTTTTAACAAAAGAGTTTTCCTAAATATAAGTGTTAAACGTCGGCGTTATCTAAACGTAATTCTTTTTCTAGTTTAGCTTTAATGCGTTGACGTTTTAGTGGCGATAAATAATCAACAAATAAAACGCCATTTAAATGATCAAGTTCGTGCTGAATACAAATACTTAATAATTCTTCGCCGTCTAACGTAAATTCTTTTCCATTTCTATCTAAGGCTTTTACTGTACAGCTAGTATGGCGATTTACTTTGGCATAAATCCCGGGCACTGATAAACAGCCTTCTTCATTGATTAAAGTTTCATCACTCTTCGCAATAATTTCTGGATTAATAAGCACGATGGGCTGGTCATTATTTTCAGAAACATCCATCACCACAATGCGTTGATGAATGTTAACTTGAGTTGCAGCTAAGCCAACCCCTTTTTCTTCATACATGGTTGCCAACATATCGTCTATAACAGTTAAAGTTTCGTTGGTAATTTCAGAAACATTACTAGCCTTTGTTTTTAAACGAGGATCAGGAAATCGTAATACAGTTAATATGGTCATAATCTTATAAATGTTTGATAAAAGAGTTAGCGATAATTCTTTTAGAGTGTTATGTTTATCATTATAGCAACTAATAATACCGCATTTCTATAAAAGCATGAAAAACCACAATATCAATGTAGGTAATAAAGGAACGAGCCACATGCTAAAAAAAATAATGTTAACACTCTCTTTGTTTGCATTTTCTTTAATTTCATTGGCCGATCAATTGAAAATTAATGACGACGCGCCTAAAACATATGTCGTTGTCAAAGGTGATACCCTTTGGGATATATCATCAGTTTTTCTAAATCAACCTTGGCTTTGGCCTAAACTTTGGCGTTTGAACCCTGAAATCAATAATCCTCATTTAATTTACCCTGGGGATATTATCTCGCTAGTATTTGATGAAAAGGGCGAGCCTATGTTGGTAATTGAGCCGGTTAAAGTTAAACCGAGTTATAAATGGTCACCTAAAATTCGTCAAAAAAATAAAGAAGATTCAGCAATAAGGTTATTGCCTTTAGAAGTGATAGCACCATTTATTAAGTATGATCATTTGTTTAGCGCTGTGCAACTTGAAAAATTGCCTCATGTAATTGGTAGTGATGAAGGTTATACATCAAGCATTAACGGCTTTAAAGTTTATGTTAATAAAGATTTGGATCTATCCAAAACGTATGCAATTTATAGTAAAGGCGAAGAAATCATTGATCCTGATACCGAAGAGTCGTTAGGCTTTTATGTTGACCTTGTTGCTACAGGTCTAGCAATTGGCGGTGGCAATATAGATGAAAATGAGCCGGCAACACTAAAAATCAGTACGGCAAAGCGTGAAATACGCTCGGGTGATTATGTTGTCCCAGTACATGATGGGCAAATGTTCCCGTCAGTTTTTACCATGAAGGCAGTAGATAAATCATTTCGTGGAAAAATTATTAAGGGCGCTAGTGACGGGCGTGAATTTGGCAAATTAGAAGTTGTGATGATTAACCGTGGTATTGAACATCAAGTGGTTGTTGGTGATGTAATGTCAATTAAGCGTTTAAGTCCGGGGGTGGTTGACACAAGCACAGGTCCTAAATATACAAAAGAAGCTCCTCGATGGAATCGTATGCTAACTTCTGAAGGTTCAGATTATAAAATGCCAGAAGAGTACTTAGGAGAATTAATGGTTTTTAAAGTCTATCCACAAGCAAGTATGGCGCTGATATTGAGAACAGAAAAACCAGCACGATTACAAGATGTAGTTAGTGCACCAGAGTAAACAGTTATTTAAAACTTTGTATTAAGGATAAGTGTCTTAGGGAGAAGACAAGTGCAAAAAAGCAATATTCATTACTGGCTAGCCTTAAAGCTTGTTCCACGGCTAGCCATTCATAAAAAATTAGCGTTAGTTGACAGCTATGGTTTAACAACGCTTTTTTCTTCAGCTAAATTAACATCAGCAAATAATTTAACAGCAAAACAGTTGTCGGCATTTCATCAACCTGATTGGCAGGTAATTGATGAAATTATCAACAACAGTAAACGTTCTCATAGTGAAATCATTACCTTTGATGACCCAGCATATCCGCATTTACTTAAACAAATTTACGATCCACCTTTAATTATTTTTGTGCAAGGCAACAAAGGTTTATTAAATCAAAATCAACTGGCGATTGTTGGTAGTCGCTCTGCGAGCATTAATGGCAGAGAAACGGCTTTTGATATAGCACAGCAATTAGTTGAAATTGGCTTGGTGGTAACGAGTGGTTTAGCTTTAGGTATTGATGCGGCAGCACATAAAGGGGCGCTAACGACTAGTGCGAGCACTATTGCAGTAGTCGCTACAGGGTTAGATAAAGTGTATCCAGCAAGGCACAGGTTATTAGCGAATCAAATTATTGCAAAGGAAGGTGCAATTATCAGTGAGTTTTTGCCCGGTACTTCACCCAAGCCTGGGCACTTTCCGAAACGTAATCGTATTATTAGCGGTTTAAGTATGGGTGTCTTAGTGGTCGAAGCCGCTTTACAAAGTGGTTCGCTTATTACCGCTCGCTGTGCTTTAGAGCAAAACCGTGATGTTTTTGCGATACCAAGTGGTATTGGTAATTTACAAGCAAAAGGGTGTCACTGGTTAATTAAACAAGGCGCTAAACTTGTAGAAGAAACGGCCGATATAATAGACGAGTTGGGTTTTCTCGATAACCCTAGTCTATACTTAAATCAAGAGCAAAAAGTACAATCAATTGTAAATAAAGAAATTGATGAAAAAAGGTTAAATAAGGACTTGTGTGTTGACGAATTGTTGGCTAATGTGGGATTTGAAATTACGCCCGTAGATAAAGTGGTTTTCCGAAGTAAGCTTTCCATTGAGGAAGTGTTAACTCGGCTAACAATGTTAGAGCTGAGAGGTCTGGTAGTTGCGGTACCAGGAGGCTACCTTAGATTGCAGTAAATATATCATAGGTGAAGAAGGGGCTAGTTATGTTCGATATTTTAATGTATTTGTTTGAAAATTATATACATAGTGAAGCCGAGGTTATGGTTGATCATGACATATTAACAGATGAATTAACCCGAGCAGGTTTTCATCAAGATGAAATATACAAGGCACTTAATTGGCTAGAAAAGCTAAGTGCCTTGCAAGACTCTGATGCATATCCTTACTTAACTCGAGTAGGCAATAAATCTTTTCGTATCTATACCGAAGATGAAATGCAGCTACTTGATACCGAAAGTCGAGGTTTTATTCTATTTTTAGAGCAGGTCAATGTACTTGATTTCACCACGCGTGAAATGGTGATTGACCGAGTAATGGAGCTAGATACGAACCATTTTTCAATAGATGATCTGAAATGGGTTATTTTAATGGTATTATTTAATGTTCCTGGTCAGGAAAATGCGTACTCACAAATGGAAGATCTCATTTTTGATGAACAAGAAGGGCTGTTGCATTAATATTGCATTAATATTGCGTTAATATATATTCAAACCACCAAAGTACTCACTTTTTAAGCGCTAGTTTTATTAGGCGCTAGTTTTTTTAAGGTAGGTTGTGGCATAATATGTCACAACCTACTAACGTCTTTTGTTCAGCCAATGTCTAACTCACTTGATCCTAATAAAGCAAAGCCTCTATTTTCTCGCCATGAACATGCGCTAGAAAAAGCTTATGAAGTTTGTCCTGAGTGTGGCTCAGAGTTAACAATGAAGCGCGGAAAAGCAGGTGCCTTTTTTAGCTGTTCCAATTATCCTAACTGCCAATATACTCGCTCTGTCGTTGAACATGAACATGTAGAAGATACTTCTTTGCCCGGAAGTGAATGCCCTTTATGTGGCCACGAACTAGCGGTAAAACAAGGGCGATATGGTATGTTTATTGGTTGTACAAGTTATCCTCAATGCCATCATATAGAAGAAGGTCAACAACATGATAATGTAGGTGTTACTTGTCCTTCTTGTAAAAGCAAAGGTAAAGCTGGTGAATTAAAAGAAAAAACCAATCGTTTTGGAAAAATCTTTTATTCTTGTGATCAGTATCCAAAATGCAAATATGTTTTAAACCATCAACCTGTTGAACAGACTTGCCCTCAGTGCCAATGGCCCGTATTGATAAAACGTACCATGGCAAGTGGAGAGGTGCTAAGTTGTCCACAAAAGCAATGTGATTATAAACAGAAAACGCTATAGTTTATTTATCTTAAATTGAATTCAATTTAAAACTTTTTATTTTTAAACCTTAAGTAAGAGAAATATTATGACTTCACCATTTGTTGCCATTTTAATGGGTTCTGACTCAGACCTACCTGTAATGCAAGCTACTATTGATATTTTAAAGCAGTTCGATATTACTCATGAAGTTCGTGTTCGTTCAGCGCACAGAACACCAGATGCCGCTAAAGCTTATGTTAAAGATGCTGAAAAGCGTGGTTGTAAAGTATTTATTTGTGCTGCTGGTTTGGCTGCTCACTTAGCGGGTGCTGTTGCAGGCATGACAACTCGCCCTGTTATTGGTGTTCCTATAGATTGTGGCCCTCTTCAAGGGCATGATGCCTTACTTTCAACGGTAATGATGCCAGGTGGTATTCCTGTAGCAACAGTAGCGATTGGTAAAGCAGGCGCAAAAAATGCGGGTTATTTAGCCGCTCAAATTTTAGGTGTTGCTGATCAACGCATGGCTGATAAAGTTAAAGCTGAGCGCGAAGCAAATGCTAAAGCTTTGTTAGCCAAAGATGAAGCTATGCAAGCCAAGTTGAGCAAATAATTGATGTTTTTAGGTGAACTTTTAGCTCATGTATATTAACGGTTCACCTAATGCAATTATTGTATCAATGAAATTTTCATGACTAATACCTCAACAATTAAACAAGCTGCTGAGGTATTTACTCAAGGTGGTATTCTCGCTTATCCCACGGAAGCTGTTTTTGGCCTTGGTTGCGATCCAGATAATGAATTCGCCGTTCAAAAATTATTATCAATAAAACAAAGACCAGTTCAAAAAGGATTGATTTTATTAGCGGAAAATTACTCACAGCTTTTACCCTACATTGATGATTATGCTATTAGCCAAGAACAACGACTTACCGTGTTATCTCGTTGGCCAGGGCCAATTACCCAAGTACTTCCTGCGAATAAAAACGTTTCATTATTACTTTGTGGTGACTTTGACTCTATTGCTGTGCGAATTACAGATCATAAAGATGTGGTTGCATTGTGCCAACAGACTAATAAAGCAATCGTCTCTACTAGTGCCAATCTAGCAGGAAAAAACCCAGCGATTACATGGCAGCAAGTTGAAGAACAACTTGGAGATAAAATAGACTTTATTCTTAAGGGTAAAACTTCTGGTCTATTAAAACCTTCAACCATTATTAATGGGTTAACAGGTTTGGTGTTGCGCAATTAGAAAGCCCAGCTTGAGTTGTTTTTGTGACAAAAGTCAACGGCAGGATGTTTAGGTATCTGGTTTTGCTAATAAAATCGTCAAAAAAGTTGATCTAAATCAACAAATGGCAATGCATCTTACAAGGGCTCAAAAACCTTGTGTTAGATCAAACTTTTAAATTTTTCTCGCTCTATTATATCCACAAATTCTTAAGGGGTATAAAACATGAAAAAATCATTATTAGCAATCGCTTTACTATCTAGCCTTTCTACCGTTACTTTAGCAAATCAAGCTGGTGACATCTTAATTCGTGGTGGTCTAACATCTGTAAATCCTGAGAGCAATAAAGCCGCTGTTTTATTAGGCGGTTCTAACGCGACGAGTGCATCACTTAGTGTTGATGATAATGCTCAATTAGGGTTAAATTTTGTTTACTTTTTTGATAGTAATTGGGCGGTAGAGCTTTTAGCAGCAACACCATTTACTCATGACGTGGCATTAAATGATCCTACTGCTGCATTAGGCGGTGCTTTGGGTGTTCCTGCAGGCCTTGACGGTGCAAAACTAGCAGAAGTTACTCAATTACCTCCAACATTGAGTGCGCTATATTACTTTGATACAGGCACAGCATTTAAACCTTATGTTGGTGTAGGTATTAATTACACTATATTTTTTGATGAAGAATTTGAATATGCTCCTAAGAGTTTAGGATTAAGTAACTTAGAGTTAGACGGCTCATTTGGTTACTCTGTTCAAGTTGGTGCTGATTATGATTTAGGTGATAATTGGTCTGTTAATGTTTCGGCTCGTTATATTGATATTTCTACTGATGCAACTTTTGATGTAGCCGGAGATAGCATTGGTGCAGCAAATATTGATATAAATCCTATGGTTTATTCAATAATGTTGGGTTATACCTTTTAACACTTGTCTCACGATTTAAGCTAATACGATAGTTTGTAAAGGCAATAAAACCAAAAGCAGTAACTTATTCAAAAGAGTTACTGCTTTTTTGTGTTTTTAAAAAACCAATTCGGTTAGGCTATAGTTAAATTTTCTATTGAAAGTATCCTAATGGACAAATACTGCGTTTTTGGTCATCCAATCAAACAATCACGGTCGCCCTTTATTCATCAATCCTTTGCTAAAACCACCAAACAAACACTTCATTATGATAGGTGTTTAGTTGAGTTAGATGGGTTTACTGACGCTGTTTATGATTTTATTGCTAAAGGAGGTAAGGGAGCTAATGTCACTGCTCCTTTTAAAGAGCAAGCATTAACACTAGCCGATGAGCTATCAGATCGCGCTCGTTTAGCAGGAGCTGTGAATACTTTAATTTTTAAGGAGGGTAAAATTTATGGTGATAACACCGATGGCGAAGGTTTGGTACAAGACTTGTTGCGTAATAGCGTTCAATTAAAAGGTAGTCGTATTCTCTTGCTTGGAGCGGGTGGCGCAGCAAAAGGCGTGATATTACCTTTACTAGCCCAACAACCCGCAAGTATTGTTATTGCTAATCGAACCGTGAGTAAAGCGGAATCATTGATAGAGCAGTTTAATGATAGCAGGCTCAAAGCATGTGGCTTTGAGCAGATATCAGGAAACACATATGAGGTGATAATCAATGCAACCTCAGCTAGTTTATCTGGAAAGTTGCCCGCTATACCTCCGTCAATTATTGCAGAGAATACTACTTGCTATGATATGGCTTACGGTAAAGATCTGTCACCATTTCTAATATGGGCAAAAGCACACGGTGCGCTTAAAATTATTGACGGTATAGGTATGTTAGTTGGTCAAGCGGCAGTAAGTTTTAACATTTGGCGTGGTGTTAAACCTGATGTAGGAACTGTAATTGAACAATTAAAGATTTCACTTGCACAGGAGTAACTTTTGAACCAAGCCATTTTATTTAATGATGATTTATCTTTTGATGTAAAAGAAGATGCTTGGTGTTTTACTGCTCAAGTGGCTGGGCAAATACTGACAATATACTTTCATTCAAGGCAATTAAAACAGTTAGCAGGTATTGATAGCAGTACAAAGTTCGATTTAGAAGAAATAGCAGAGATCTGGTTAGAAAAAAATGAAATAAATGGAAATGTTATTCATATACAAATGAGGTGACTCGCTAAATGTTACGTAACGAGTCAACAGAGAAGGTATTTACATTAGCATTTTTGATTTAAGTAATCATTTTTCAAATGAATATAATTTTTTGCTGATTGCTTAAGGAAGTCTGATTCACTTTTCTTTAATTTTCTTGCCTTTTTAACAGGGTTACCAACATATAAATAACCACTTAGTAAAGTTTTATTTGGCGGAACTAAACTTCCAGCGCCAATAAAAACATCATCTTCAACAATAGCACCATCCATAATGATAGTGCCCATTCCTACTAGAATTCGATCACCTAAGGTGCAGCCATGCAGCATACATTTATGACCTATAGTTACGTCTTCGCCAATAATGAGGGGATTTCCTGTTAGATTTTGCTCACTTTTGCGAGTCACATGCAAAACGGTTCCGTCTTGTACATTAGTTCTGGCCCCAATAGTAATAGTATTTACATCACCTCGAGCAGCAACTAAAGGCCAAATGCTAACATCATCACCTAAGGTGATATCTCCAATAAGTACAGAAGAAAGGTCGATATAATTTAAATGGCCTAAAACAGGATAGATGCCGTTATATTTTCTTAAGTTAGTTGTTGTCATAAGTTACCTTGTATGAAGCTTGTTTAAAAATAAGTAGAATGTAGAAAAAGTAACATAAAAACACCATAAATATAATAAACAAAGCTATTTTGTCATTAGCACAACATGAAATATTGATGACAAATACAGGCGATGACCAAGGCGATTTCAAATGGTTTGCCTGTTTAAACAGCAATACCAATAGGGTTTGTACGAATGCTGAACACTTAAACTGTTATTTTAGTTTTTTAATAAATAACAGTTGACGCCAAAGTAGAACTCTATACAATGCGCTCCAGTTCCAAGGGGCTCAGGCAAATAGCTTAACCAACTGGATGTTTTGATAAGTTAACTGCTGACTTTTT
>CAXBEX010000005.1:0-254896 GCA_963974965.1 uncultured Colwellia sp.
GGGATAGCTTCCCATTATGAGCCCGAATATAAGCACGCATCTAAAATTTTAAAAGGTTTTTCTTGTACAATACGAGGAGTCCATATAAGCAATAACGGTCAGTATTTCTCGTCGTGTTAAGCCGGGATATGAAGCTCAGTATGAGCGTTGGATTTCTGGTGTTATTGAGGCTGCTTCAACTTATCTGGGGCATTTGGGTACCAATGTGCTTCGCCCTGGGCCAACGACCAACCATGAATATGTATTGATTTACCGCTTTGACAGTTACTGCAACGGTCAACGATGGGAAAAATCATTATTACGTCAACAATGGTTAGCTAAACTGGATGACATGGTGGAAGGTGACCCGATTACACGCAGGGGAACTGGCTTGGAGTTTTGGTTTGACTTACCAGAGCTACCAGTACAGAAACATCCATCCCCACATAAAATGGCGGTGGTGTTGATCAGTGTAGTTTTCACTCTGGTGTTAATGTTTAATTTAGTTTTAGCGCCTTGGCTTGAAGGGATGCAATTATGGCAACGTGTACTTGTCATTGTTGTGCTGCAGGTTTTACTGATGACATATCTAGTGATGCCACGAGTAACTCGTTTGTTGCAACCCTGGTTGTATAAATAAATATATTTAACCGTAGAATCAGCCGTTTGTTCTGCCTATTAATGCGGAATGATAGTGGTACTTTATCAATAACTTTAGGAGTTAAATTTATGCCAATTGCACATATTAATATTATGGAAGGACGAACCGATGAGCAGAAAGAGGCTATGGTTGCTGAAGTCACTTCAGCGATAAGCCGAACTATAGGCGCTCCGGAAGAAAATATTAGGGTACTTATACATGACGTTCCTAAACAAAACTGGGGTATCGGTGGTACATCAGCTAAAAAGTTAGGCAGATAAAAAGTTTACTGGTAAATAAATTAAAACAATATCTCTGTAGCAAAGATAATACTGAGGTTGAGGTCTATTACTGCGACCCAAGCAGTCCTTGGCAAAGAGGAACCAACGAAAATACTAACAGCCTATTGAGACAAAATTTTCCTAAGAAAACCAGTTTGTTAGGTTTTGATCAAAACTACCTTGATATAATTGCGAATAAGTTGAATAAACGTCCTAGAAGAATACTGACCTATTCAACTCCGACTGATATGATTAAACACCGTGTTGCGCTGACCCCTTGATATAACCCTTGCCTTCCTAAGAAACACTTTGCTCACAAGGCTGTAATTCAAAACCAAATTTCGCAGCCCTTTGCTTTAGGTTTTTTATGACTATTTCTTTATAATTTTGCTCATACAGATCAGCACCAGGATCTTTATATTGCATGCCATGCCTCATCGCATTGTAATATAAAATTGCAATTTTTCTTGCAGTTGCAGTTACCGCTTTAGATTTACCAATTCTTGCGGATAATCTCCTATAAAATGCCCATAGCGCGGTGTCTGAGCGACCTATGGTAGTAGCCGCTAACCTCAACTGGGCGACCAAACGATTATTGCTCTTTCTGGATCTAGCAGACAATATTTTTCCTCCACTGATTTTTGAGCCAGGGCATAAGGTCAACCATGATGTAAAGTGCCCAGCACTTGGCCATTTACTCATATCTAAACCACATTCTGACATCATTCTTAGTGCCAGATACGGACCGAACCCGTGAATTTGAGTAATATCGTTACCAACCACTGATATATGGCTTTTCTGACATCAAAATTAAGTTGTTAGGTTGTCTTGTTCTATGCTTTGGCTTTGGTAAAGGCTCTTTAGGCTCAGGCATATTTATAGCTAACTCAGCCAATACGTGCTCTATTTCACCATCACATTCGTGAATTCTGAGCTGATATGAATCAAACATTGCTAAGGCCTGCTTTAGCGCAAAAATATGCTCGACTTGGTAATTTCCAGTCAAGGTTTTTCTTATCTTCTCTTTACTAGCTTTACAGCGCGGATCTCGATGTTCAGCTATGCAAGCTTCCTCAAAATTTTATGAACAACGCTAAACTTGTTGTAAAGCTCTATAGTCAACGTATGCAAATAGAAGAAAATTTTAGAGACACTAAAAATAATAAATTAGGTGTTGGGCTTGAGTGTGCTCAATCAAGAAGCACAAAACGGCTTGATAATTTACTGCTTATAGCCGCATTAATTCTATTTGTATTATGGTGCCTAGGTTACGCCGCAACCATGAAGAAATATCATTATTCACTTCAAGCAAACACCATTAAACATCGGACAGTACTATCTTTTATAACTATTGGTCGAGAGGTCGTCGATGATGACAGATATACAATACCCATTCATGAATTGTATGATGTTATTTCACGAATATCTGAGTTTACCGTAAATATACATTACTTAGATAAGTAAAATATTCGTGGGGATCCCTCAGGTTTTATACTATTAACAAAGACTATAAGTTGCTTAAACGGAAAAAAACAGTTGCCATTACTTCGTTATTATATCCAATCATTCTTTTCCGCTTAGCAAAGCGTTGGTACAAAATATAATCGATTCAGTGATTGACGCTTACTAGCTAATGTAAAGTGGCAAAAGTGATCAAAATAGGTCTATCTTATTTGGTGATTGGCAATATCAAGTCTTACTTCTAGGTAATACTCTACGTTTCAAGTTACCTGAAACGTGAGCTGTTTGCTTACTTTATTTAGTTGCTTTGTTGAAGACAAATTTGAGGAGCAGTTGCTTGATAACTTGGCCTTTTTTTCATACGTTGAAACCAGTTAGAAAGATTTTTATAACAAGCAGGAATTTCAACACCATAGGCTTCAGCCAAGCCAAAACGAGCCGTTAAGGCAAGTTCTGGTAAAGAATAACATGAACTGAAAAAGTCTTTATCACCTAATTGAATAGATAAATGCTGCAATGCCTTTTCAAATGCTTCAGTCCCAAGCTTAATACGTTCTACATCCCATTCATTGGCTTGTTTTCCCCGTTTTTCAAAAATCACTTCGCGTAATCCCGCACCAATAACGCCATCACTATATTGGTTAACATGTCGTGATGAAATACATTCTACGGGATTAATCGGTAGCAAACGTCCATAAGCCTCACTGAGGTATTCTAAAATAACATTGGATTCATAAATAACCACGTCATCAATGACTAAAATAGGGACTGTTTTGCGTGGTGTTAACGCCCGCCATTCTTCAATATGTTGCGGAGATTGAGAATCAATAATTTCTGCATTAATTCCTAACTCAGCTAAAGCGAGACGTATTTTCCAACAAAATGGACATTCAGGTTTGTTATAAAGTTTGATCGTAGTCATTTTAGCCCTTCATTCATTTGTTATTCAAAATAAAAAATTAAATTATGTGATTGATGTTTGAAGTTGTTGTAATTCTTCAAGTACAAAATCAATGCGATCTTGCCCCCAAAACATTTGATCACCAATGACAAAAGTGGGTACACCAATTACACCACCTTCTTCAGCTTCCTTCGCATTTTGTTGTAATTGTTTAAGCCTATTTTCATCAGATAAAACTGCGGTGATTTCTGTACTGTCTAAGCCAATTTTATTTCCCACTTCAATAAGTACTTTAGGATCGCCAATATCTAGGCCTTCAGCCCATTCTTTTTTCATTACTTCAATGATAAACGGGCGTAAAAGGCCTTTTTCTTCTGCGAGAAGTGAAACTGCACCCGCCATTGTAGGATCAGTAGTGATGGGCGGAGGAGTTAAAGGAATATTTAAACGTTTAGCAAAACGGGCAATATCTTGTCGAGCGATTGGCAGTTTGGTTTTCACTCTATCAGGAGACGAACGTAGATCCCAGCCGCCAACAGGTCGCCAGATAATTTTAGTATTATAGTCATCAATTATTGGCCAAAGTGTTTTACTGGCGAGATAACAATAAGGACTACGGAAATTAAAAAATAATTTTACTTCTATTGGTTTTTTCATGACTTCTCCATTAACTAATTTTAAGTTCACAATATAATATTTAAATATAGATTACTGACGGATAAATTCACCGTTTTCATCTGTTGTTTTCGTTGAAAATTTCGATATGTTTTTAGTTTTAAGTTGCATAGGATATCGGTTACGCCATTTTCTCAAGATGCAGTTTTATTTTCTCCCAAGCTGGCTTACCTTTTTCTAATAAGTCCGCTTGAACTTCGGGTGGAAAATCACTAGTAACTGACGATTGATAAGACTCACGTGCTTGACAGCGTTTAAACCAGTCAGCGACTTTTGGGCGATCGTCAAACATTTTAGTCCAACCAAATTGATGTACTGTTTGAAAATACGGGGCAAGACATATATCAGCAAGACTAAAGCTGTCGCTAACTATCCATTTATGTTCAGCTAACGCCTTTTCCATTTCTAATATGGTTTTACGGTAAATAATCACAGAATCAACAACATCTGGCGCGTCTAAACCAAATTTAACTAAACGTTTTTGGCGTTCTCTGCGAGGTTTTTCTGGAATTTTTTCAAGCAAAGCTTGACGCTCTTCTTCTGTTTTTTCCATAAGGCTAGGGCGCATGACTATAGGCCATTGTAATGCACCACATGAAGGATGAAGTTTTACATCTACATGCTTCATCCAAAAGCGCATTTTTGATACTTCATAATTATCATCTGGCTTTAAACTAATTTCAGGGTAAGTATCGTCAAGATATTCGCATATGATGCTAGATTCGATAACTGCTTTACCCTCATGTACTAGTGTTGGCACAACACCAAGGGGGTTTAGTTTTAGGTATTCCGGCTTAAGGTTTTCTTTCTGAGACAAATTAACATGGTGTTTAGTCCAATTTAGGCCTTTTTCCGCTAAAACTATTCTTACTTTCTGAGCACAAGGTGACATAGGATTGGTATAAAGTTCTAACATAGTATTACTCCATTTATTGATGAGATGCGATTTTCAAAAAACAAATATAATCGCGATAAAATAGTTGCGTATTAGCATAACAGTTGTGCTATTTTGTAATAAACATCAAAACTGTCATAGGACATGTGAATTACATTCACAAATAGTGTAGTTACCACATCATAGCTAACCGAGGAGAATAAATTGGATAAATGGACTGAAATGCAGGTATTTACTGAAGCGGTAAAGCGCGGAGGTTTTTCTGCGGCTGGACGTCAACTTAATTTATCTCCGTCTGCCGTTAGTAAACTTGTTTCTCGGCTAGAAAACCGTTTGGGGGTACGTTTATTTAATCGTACAACCCGTACTTTGAATTTAACAGAAGGCGGACAAGCTTTTTTCAAACGCTGTATTGAAATACTTGAAGATGTGGAGGATGCAGAAACATCCATAACCGGCTTTGGTCATGTACCCAAAGGGGTATTACGCATAAATAGCACGCCTGGTTTTGTTAAGCATCAACTATTACCCATCATGGCTGAATTTCAACAGTTATATCCACAACTCGTGGTGGAATTTCAGCTAACAGGCCAGTCAATTGACTTGATTGGTGAGGGGGTAGATCTTGCTATCAGGTTGGGAATATTAAAAAATACTAGCTTAGTTGCCCGAAAATTGGGCGAAAGTCATCGTGTAATTTGCGCTAGTCCACTCTATTTAGAAGCTCATGGTATACCCTCAACTCCCATAGAGTTACTACAGCATAATTGTTTACGTTTATCGACGAGTGAAGTTTTTAATCATTGGGAGTTTTATAGTAATAAGGAGGAAGAGACGATTGAAGTTAATGGCCACTTCGTCACAGACAATGTTGATGCCCTCTATGAATATGCATTACTTGGTGGGGGTATTGTGAGATTGTCAGGTTTTATGGTTGGGGAAGATATTAAGGCAGGAAGATTGGTGCCTATGTTGCAAGATTACAGCATAAAAAAACAGCAAATCCACGCGGTCTTTCCTCATCGTAAATACTTACCTGCCAAAGTAAGGGTACTACTTGATTATCTCCTACAAAAGTTTACGCCAACCACTCCGTGGGATTAATCGGTGATACGTTTTTTGCTGGCAATTAAATGTCAGTAGTTATTTTTGTGATAAATATCAAAGGTCATGTTCTTTGTTTTTGATAAAAAGATATTCCTCACCTGTTTAGTTCTCATGACTTTTTGGCTAATCTAAAATAGTCATTGTTCATATGTTTGGAGATATTAAGAGTAATAAATTCAACTGATGTTACTGATAGCATAACGCTTACCACCTTGTAACACAGCACCTAGCAAGAAATTAACACTGTTTTCCTGCCTAAAATTTATACTCATCTGATCTCGATTTAGCTTGTCTTGCCTCATTACTGTAATTCACTATTTGATCAAGCATATGGTTAATGGATTGATTATTTAATCAAAAACTTACTTTTTTATTGTTTATAAAAAAGGTTTTTTTAATAGAAAACATTCTTAACAAAAACAACCAACCTATTTATCCTTATGTTAATTAAGGTCTTTTTTATTAATTTGATATATGTCACTAAGCTGGCATGGCCGTTGCTCTTACCTTCTACAGTAATACTTTATTCCTGTTGAAAAAACTTATGGGGGGGAACATAAAAAATGAGATCAATAATTACAAAAATACTCATCCAAACTAACCAATATAGCGGTAGCCTTATTCGCCAGAACTATTGGAAAATGAAAAGCAAAGGCTTACTTGCTGTTGTTGCTATTATTGCTATTATTGCACTAACGGGTTGTGAAGCTTCTCTTAATTTAGAAGGTATTAAGAAAGAGTCTGCTAAACCTATTCAACGTACCGATCAATTTCAGGCTGTTGCTATTAGTCAGGAAGTTATTGCCGTCGTTGGGTTTGATGGCTTAATTCTGACCAGTCCGCAAAATGATTTAAATTGGCAACGTCAGGTGCTCGAAGAACGTCCTAATTTTGTCGATATTGATACCTGCCCTGATAATTCTTTTATCGCTCTAAGCATGGAACATCAAGTTTGGCGCAGTACAGATCAGGGACAAACCTGGATAAAAAATAATATTCCTACCCAAGAAAACTTAATTTCACTTACTTGTGGACCAGACAATAGTTATTGGGCTACGGGAAGTTTCAGTACTTTGATGAGTAGTAAAGACCAAGGCAATAGCTGGCAGGAAACAACGCTTAACGAAGATGCCTTTATTACCCAAGTACAGTTTTTGGATGAGAATACTTTGCTTGCTATTGGTGAGTTTGGCTTTATAGCACGCTCTAATGATAAAGGTCAAAATTGGACTATTCAAGATCCTCTACCGAATGAATTTTTCTCACAGGGTAGTCACTTTAAAGACTTAAATACCGGTTGGGTAGCGGGATTAGGCGGCGTTATTATGAATACCACTGACGGTGGTATGACATGGAACCTTCAATCAACACCAACAGAATCTCCCTTGTTTGGTTTCTATGCGAATAACGCTCGGCTATTTGCCTTTGGTGACCACGGCACTGTACTTGAACTCAATGGTGCAACTTGGCAACGAGTAGAAACACCCAAAATTCCTGTTTATCTGCGTGATGGTAAGCAAATCAGTGACAACCAATTAATCGTGGTTGGTGGCTGGGGCGCTCTGTTTCCTATAAATATCTAATAATAATTATCAGTGGAGCTTCCCGTATGTCTGATGAAACAGCAAAAAAACCGCATGCAATTACCCATATGTTGCATAATTTCGATGAACGAGTATTTCGTCACCCTAAATTAGTATTGGGGCTTATTTTAACTATTACCTTGTTTTTTGCTTCGCAAATCCCAGGGGTGAAAATGTATTCTGATTTTGCTGATTTATTACCGCAAAGTCATGAATATATACAATTACATAATGAAATCAAAGAGTCTTTTGGTGGCGCTAATGTTGTCATTGTTGGTGTTGAAGTTGAGGAAGGGGATATCTTCACTAATGATGCGTTAGCACGTATTCATCGTGTCACACAAGCTGTTGATAGTTTACCCGGCATTAACCATAACTTGGTCGCTAGTGTTACTCATCGTAATGCTCGTAAAGTATGGATGACCCCTGAAGGTAATGTTAATTCTGAACCTTACTATGACCCTCAAGGTAGTGACTTGACTGCTATTGGCTTGGATAACTTACGTTCAGATATTGTGGCTAATCCACAAGTCTATGGCCCTTTAGTAAGCCCAGATAAAAAAATGGCGCTAATTAAAGCCCAGCTTAATGAAGGTGAGCTCGATTATGAAAAAACGTTTGAAGCTATTCAAAAAATGCGTGATAACGAAGCTGCAAATGGATTTAAAATTCATGTTACTGGTCAGCCAATGCTTGTTGGTTGGGCATATCAATATTTAGGTCAGATTATTGAAATTTTTATGTTCACTGCGTTAATAATGTTATTGCTGCTTATCTTTTATTTCCGTAAAGCATATGGTGTACTGATCCCTTTAGCTGCAGTGGTTGTTTCTACCATTTGGGGTATCGGAATAATTTCACTATTTGGTTATAACCTTGACCCTCTTGGGCTCGTTATACCTTTTCTAATTTCAGCTCGCGCCATGTCTCATGGTATTCAGATTGTTGAACGTTATTATCTGGAATTAAATGATAATGCCGACCATAAAAAAGCGGCTCAGTTAACCTTTGAAAACCTGTTTCGTCCTGGAAGTCTTGGTGTGGTCTCTGATGCTATTGGTTTGTTATTAATCGCAATAGGATCTATTCCGCTAAACACTAAGCTTGCTCACTATGCATCGCTTTGGGCCTTATCTCTTATCATCACCGTATTGCTAGCGGTACCTATGTTGTTGTCTATTTTACCAAAACCTAAAAACTACCAGATGAAAGATAATATGTTTCGAAGTGTGGGTTATCTTTGTGCTGATATGGTTAGTTCTGAAAAGGCGGCTAAAAAGGCCCTAGTATTTGGTGCTGTTCTACTGATTAGTGGTTTGTACTTTTCTTCTAAAGTAGTAATTGGTGAATCAGAGCCTGGCTCACCCATTCTTTATCAAGATCATGACTATAACGTCTCTTCAGGCGCTATAAATAATAGTTTTCCGGGCTCAGAAGAACTTTATATCATTGCTGAAACCGATGAAAATGGTGGCATTAAACGTCCTGAAGTACTTAAGGCTCTTGCAGATTTAGAACGTCATATGTTGCTAGATCCTGAAGTAGGCGGCGCAAAAGGTATTCCTGATCTAATTAAACAAGTTAACCGATTATTGCATAACGATGATCCTCGTTGGATGCAAATTCCGGGAGATAAACAGTATGTAGGCGGCTTGATGTTTACCTATATGATGTCTAGCCCAATCCCCGGTGCATTAAATGAGTTTGTTGATACCGACGAGCGTATTGCTAATTTAGTGTTTTTCTATAAAGACCATCAGGGTGAAACCATTCGCCGGGCAATGCATACCGCTAAACAGTGGATTAGTGCTAATGAAGGCAAAGTTAAAGGACTGAAGATTCGCTTAGCGGGTGGCACTATCGGTGTTACTGCCGCAATGAATGAAGCCGCCTATGAAACCAACCTTATGGTATTGCCACTGGTGTTCTTATTAATATTTGCCATGGTGACTGTGTTTTATACCTCCGTACAAGCTGGCACGATGATGTTTATGGTGATGGTATTTGCAACCACGTTAACCTACGCCTATATGGGAGTAACCCAGATGGGGATTAATATTAACACCGTACCTATTATTGCTGTGGGAGTGGGAGTAGGTATCGATTATTCAATTTACATGATGGATAGAATCCGTTCTGAAATGGTGAAAAGCCGAGATTTGAATGTCGCCGTGCGCACTGCAATTCGTACCACTGGCCTTGCTATCAGTTTCACAGCAATCACTTTAATTGCTGGGATTGTTATGTGGGTAATACTCTCTGATCTGCGCTTTCAAGCAGATGCTGCACTGTTACTTAGTGTCATGGTTATTCTTAATGGCGCTGCCGCTATGTTACTTGTTCCTGCTTGGGTACTACATTTTAAACCGAAGTTTATCTGTAAGGCTTATGAAGACGATGATGGCGTGATACACGGCTAATTTGTTCTAGTTTGCATAATTGTTCAATCAAAAAAAGAAAATACAAAAGGGGTTAACAATGTCAAAAAAAATGAAAATTCCAATGAATAAACTGGCTGCGGGTGTAGCGATAGGAATGATAGGTATATCGGGAGCATATATTGCACCAACAATGGCGAGTGAAACAGACGTTTCAGGGTTTGTTGAGAATGCAACCTACTATCGTGACGGCGTTGGAATATCTAAATTTCGTAATACCGCACAACTTGAATTTCGTAAAGTATTAGAATCAGATAGTTGGTCTAATGTCAAAATCAACGGCACCTTGCGGGGTACTTATGACGGTGTTTATGACCTCAATGATGATGAGTTTGGTAAGGATGCCTCAGAGGCCTATTTAGGGGAAATTTGGCATGATAACTCGACGCTTTCTTCACAAGCGCTACTAACACCAGGGGTATATTTTCCTTGTGATAATAATGCAACCTATTGTAATAATCTCGATGGTTATATGGATCAAGATGAGAATGACGCCAGATTTCCAGAGTTTAATGATGAATTAGACTTTATACGTGAACTGTATATTTCTGGGGATAAAATACTTGATGATGGTACCACGTTAAACCTAACTTTTGGTAAACAGCAAGTTATTTGGGGTAAAACTGATTTATTTAGAGTACTCGATGTTATCAACCCAGTGGATTACTCCCGTCATAATATTTACGATGAACTAGAAGATATTCGTATTCCTCAATGGATGTTAACCGCAGAATGGCGCATGGGGCCGAACAATGTCTTTGATGATTCTAACCTGTCATTAATTTGGAATGTTGATAAATTCCGTCCAAGTAACCTAGGTACTTGTGGTCAACCCTATCGAATTCTTGATGCGGGTTGTTTCTTCGCTTCTAGTGTTGGCCCTGTACCTGTTATTCATGATGTTCAAGAATACAATTGGAGCCTATCTAATACACAGGTTGGTATTAAATGGGAAGGCGTTTATGGTGATATGACCTTCTCTTTGAATGCATTAAATTATCGTCAACAGTTACCTTCAATACATTTTCGAGGTAATCCAGACTTTAACCCTGCAACCTTTAATCCAACAGTCATTGCAAGTTTCCCATTTCAAGCCGATGGAATTTTTGATGTTTATTTTCCTCGTATAACTCTATTAGGGGGTTCTTTCGATTATTACTCCCAAGGGATAGATGCGGTATGGCGACTTGAAACTTCGTATACCGAAGGTGAAGAATTACCACGCGATACTAATGGTTATAAAGAAACTGACATGTTCCGCTATGTGGTTGGTTTTGATAAAAACATTGTCATTCCTGCATTAGGCACTTCCAGCGCTTTCTTAATTTCTGCTCAAGTATTTGGCGAGCACATTCTTGATCATGAAATAGATATGCCTAATGACGAAGATAATTGGATATCTACTTTGCTAATTAAAGGTTGGTATATTAATAACCGTTTAAGCCCACAAATTATCATTGCCCATGATTTTGCAGCACAAGCGACGGTAATAGCACCCAGTATTGAATATCTAGTAACTGATACATGGAAAGTTAATCTTGCACTGAATGTTAAAACAGGTGGTAAAGAAAAATTCCCATGGGGTGCAACAGCACTATTTGATCAACCTGGCGTACCTCAGTATGAACCATTAGCTCGATTCACTAATGGTCCTATTGGTGTTGCTAACGAGGAAGATGAAATACAACTTACGGTTCGTTACAGTTTTTAAACCGTTTTTAAATAATAGAATCTACGAATTTAACTGGGTAAAACAGATTGCTAAGGTACACAAGGATGTGTTCGTAGATTCACAAAGATGACAATAAGAAAGGTATTAAATTATGTTGAAAAAATTATTACTACTGGTAGCGGTAACTACCACCATTTCATTAAGCGCAATAGCGGCGTCTTTACAGGATGTCGACAACTCCTTCTATCCGTATAAAAACAGCACACCAAGTTTTGACGGGTTATCAGTTGGAATGACTATCAATAAAGATAATGTCGAGCAATTTAAAACGATTCTTGATCCAGCCATGTATCAGTTTATTAAAGCGGGTGATACTGAAATCAAAGTTGGTGAAACAACTTCATTTGATTTACATTCAAGTTATGTTGAAGCAACGAAAGCAAGTCTAGCTAGCGTTAAATTAGGTGACAAACCTGGTGAAATTAGTGGTTCTGTTTCTGGACGTCCTTTTCCTGCAGAGCCATCTTTAGATGATCCTCGTGCCGGTGAGAAGTTGGCATGGAACTACAAGTATGGTTATAACTGGGGCGATTCAGCCGCGATTATGCCGTTCTACTGGAAATTCCGTAATATGAAAAATGGCAAGTTAGAGCGTACGCTAAAATTCAATTTTCATTTCTTGAACTTTACCCATCGTACTCAGCAAACGCCTGTTCCAGCGATCACACCTAATCCGTCTAACTTGTTCCGTGGTATCTATGTGCAAGTGTTAGAGCCTTTCGATGTGAAAAACACACAATTGTTGATTCAACGTTTCGAAGATGATCTTAAACGAGATAACGCTTACTTGTATTTAGGTTTCCAACGTCGTGTACGTCGTTTGTCATCTGGCCAAGTAACTGATTCGTTTTTAGGATCTGACGTTATGATTGAAGATTTTGAAGGTTATAATGGCCGTATCTCTGATATGGCATGGACCTTTAAAGGTACTCGAAACATGTTAGTGCCTATGTATAACCACAATGAAATGACATTAGATACTGAAAGCCATAAAGATGAAGATGGCTATCAAGTGGTAGCCTTTGGTGGTAAAGGTGGTTGTTTCCCTAATGTGACTTATCAATTACGTAAAGTCTATGAAGTAGAATCAACTTCTGTTGATGCCAATCACCCAATTAGTAAACGCTCACACTTTATTGATGCGCAAACGTTTACCATTCCGCGTAACATCACTTATGATCGTAAAGGTGATATGTGGAAAAGTTGGTCAATTGGTCAAGCACATCCTGATCATCACTTGCCTAAAAACAAAGGTACTGGTGTAGCAATAGATGATGCATTTACTATGATTGATCTTCAAGCACAACATTGTACTACGGGTCAGTTCAAAGGTATTGTTGACCCGACCTTAACACCAGCAAGCAAGATGACTGTACAAAACTTGAGATCGTCTGGTACATAGGATATATCAGTTTACCTAGTTTATAAGGATGTGATTTAACCCAGGCTTTGCCTGGGTTTTTTATTTTCTAAAAAACGTTAGTTGTGTATGTTTCGTAATATTTTACTTAGCTAAACATTATAAAACAGGGCAAATTTTGAAGATTGAAGATAGCGTATTTTCCCTCAAGCCTGTTAATTCTAGCTGAGAGGGAAATAACTTAATTAATTTTGTATAAAATGCTTAATTTTTTGCAAGTATGCTATCTACCATATTATTTTGCTGTTGAGCCATGCGTACTGTGTTATTACTGAGTTCAAGCGTTTTTTGGGCTTGATCAGATGCATCAGTTGCCGCATTACTGATGGCGTGAATTTGTTCGTTTACTTCTTGTGTTGCGGTATTCTGTTGTTTGTTGGCAGTTGTTATGGTCGAGCTCATATTATTTATTGAACTGATAGCCTCTATGATAGAAAGTAGATTTACACTAGTTTCCTCTATACGTTCAACGGTTGAACTAGCCAATACCTGAGCACTTTTCATTTCTGTTGATGTGTTTTCTGTTGCCGTATGCAATTCTTCAATGATAGCGCTTATTTCAGTGGTGGATATGCGTGTTTGTTGTGCAAGCGTACGTACTTCATCAGCTACTACGGCAAAGCCTCGACCATTTTCTCCTGCACGGGCTGCCTCAATAGCCGCATTTAACGCTAGCAGATTAGTTTTATCTGCAATCTCGTGGATGACATCAACAACTTTATCAATTTGACTACTTTGCTCTTCCAACGTTTCGAGTGTTTGTCCAATTTTATTGATGGCTGCATCTAATGTTTTAATTGCATTGATCGCATTATGAACGGCTTTTGTTCCAATTTCAGCATCCTGTTGAGCTTGTTGTATTTGAACAAGATTACTTTGGGTGCTTCTTGTTACTTCATCGGTGGTCACTGTCATTTCTTCAACTGCAGCGGCAATGTGCTCTAATGCAATTTGTTGCGAATTAATACTGGTGACCGTCGACGCCGTCATCTGAGATGAACTGTAAGAGCTTTTTTCAACTTCACTGGAGGAATTCTGTATCCGGCGTAAAATCGCATCTAGTTGGGACTGTAACATGCATTGCACAAGCTCTAGCTGACCAATGTCATCAGTGGTACCAGTATACAATAATTGCTTAACTGGGTGGCTGACAATTTGACGACTGTTATCGACTAGTTTTTTAAATCTTTTAGTGATTTTTTTATTGCCAATGCCAGCTAACACAACAGTTAGACTTGCGGCGATTAGGGATGAAGACGTTGGCATTTGCCATAACATCCATCCCATCGATGGTGTTAAAGAAAGGAGTATCGTCAGGCTAAGGCGATCACCTAATTCAAACTGTTTTCTAGTAAGCGCTTTGGGCATTTTGCCTAAACGGCGTTGTTCATAGACATCTTGAGCACGTTGTACCGTTTCAACAGAAGGTTTCCTATAAATACACTGGTATTCCGTTATTTTGCCATTTTCTATACTTGGGATGATATAGGTATCGACCCACATTTTTTTACCTGCTCGGGTACTATTGAGAATAATACCCATCCAAGGTTGGCCTTGCTGTATGGTTTCCCACAACTGCTTGAAGGGGCCTTTAGGCATTTGTGGATGACCAATAATATTGATGTTTTTCCCGTACAGTTCCTCACGTGAATAGCCAAACAGATGGCAAAAATCCTCACTTGCATAGTTAATATTCGCTGATATATCTGTAATTATAACGAGCACATTATGGTGCTCTATTTGACTGTATTTACTATTATCGTTCATTTTTTTCCATTACCTTGAAAGCTGGTTTAATTGAAACCCGTACAATTAAAAACAGCACAAATCAGGCCATGTTGAAAATGTATGTTTGAATTTTTGTGTAGACTCGTTGGCCGACCAGACATAGCTATAATTAGTGCTCAAATAGATATTATTTTTAAGAAAAAAAAGTCAATAAAGAAGAAAAAAAAGATCGGCATAATTTTATGATTTAATACATTCACCATATAAAAATCATGAGATTGTGATGATTTCATTAATTGATTGAAGCAAAATAAAGGTGATGAAATTGAGGTTTTAAAATAAAAAAAACTATTCAAAATATTAAATAACCTGAGCTCAGCTTAATAAATCCGAGTTCAGGTTAAATGGTTATTTTTATTGCGCTGAAATATTTATTTTGAAAATTCGGCCATCAGTTTACTGTAGCTGGCACAGCGGTCGGCGAAATCGTAGATCACATTGACCAACATAACTTCATCTACATCATAATCCATTGCCAGTTCTTCTATGTCGGAACGACATTCAGTAGGTGTTCCTGAAATTACCGTGTCGAGGGTATCCTGATAATACGCCTGATCCGAAAGAGATAGTTTTTTAAATCGATCTAGTGCATCTTCTGGTGAGCGGATAGCTTCACGAATTCCATGCCTGAATGCCATGACTTTCCAGTACATATTAGGTGCTGCTATATAGGCAGCTTCCTCTTTACTGTTTGCACAGATACAAGCAACTGATAAAATGGCCTGTGCTTTTTTGAAGCCTTTGCCGATGGGTTTAAATCTTTTTTTGTAATGACGAATGATATCGGTTGAGCGTTCGTGGATGCCAATAAACAGTGCCAGAACAAAACCTAACCCTAATTGTGCCGCTAATTCAATGCTGCCGGTACTCGTTCCCAATGTCCATAGTTGAGGAGCTTGAGCGCCAATAGGTGTCGCATTAGTTCCATAGTAAGGATGATTAGATTTAAAGCTATTATGTAAAAAATCATTTAGGTCGCTAAGCATGTGCGGATACAAGCTTACATCATTAGGGTTATTGGGAAAGGCTAACGCTAGGCTAGTTTTATCTGTGCCACCAGGTGCTCGACCAACACCTAAGTCAATTCGGCCTGGATTAAGGGCTTCTAAAGTGCGAAATGTTTCAGCCACCTTAAGAGGACTGTAGTGAGATAACATTACGCCACCACTACCCACACGAATATTTTTAGTATGTTGTGCAATATGAGAAATGAGTATTTCGGGGCAGGAACTGGAATAACTTGCTGTGTCGTGATGCTCTGCAAGCCAGAAACGATGGTAACCAAGTTCATCACATAACTTTGCCAATGCAGTTGAAGAATGTAGAGCGCTTGCTTGAGATTGTCCATTGTGAACAGGAGCCTGATCTACAACGCTGAGCTTTATGTTCATGATGTTCCCTTAACGGTATTTGCTATATTTAGTTGTGAAATTGCATAGAGAGCAATCTCCTTATCTTGTGCGGCACTACCACCTGAGATACCTATTCCTCCGATTACAATCCCATCAAAGCTTATAGGCTCACCACCAGCAAAAAGAATTAAACCATTATTGGTTTGCTCAATACTATCTAATTGGTGTTCTCTGACAAGTTCTCCTAATGTTTCTGTAGCCGCTTGAAATAGTACGGCACTACGCGCCTTTTTAAGGGATACATCAATTGAGCCTAGTAAAGCACCATCCATTTTTTGAAATGCCAAAAGATTTGAACCAGCATCATAAATTGCGATATTAACACTGATATTCAAACGGTTGGCGCATTTAATGGCTGCAAGAACTAAACGTTGACTGTTGATCTGATTCATAAATTATACTTCTATATTGAGTTTTTTTAGACGGTAGGAAAAAGTTGGTCGGCTCATTCCTAACATTCGGGCTGCTTCTGAAACATTAGATTGTGCTTTCGTCATGGCGTGTTTAAGGATTGCTTCTTCAATTTTATCCATGGACTCCATTTGTGTTATTGCCTCATCAAGCCAATTGTCCTCTGAGTCTTGAATGTCATCATTTGTGCCTGATGACTGGTTCTGTATTAGTGAGCCTGCTGGGGAGATAACTTGGCTGTTACTGTCTAACTTTAGGCTAGGGAAAAGGTGTTGAGCATTTATAGACTCACCACTTTCAGCCAGTATTAGACCCCGTTCGATAACATTTTCTAGCTCTCTAACATTACCTGGCCAATCGTAATTTAGTACTAACTTCGTCGCTAAATCTGAAAGCCCTAACGTTTTCAAATTGTAGAAAGACTCGTACTTTTTCAAAAAGTGCGCAACCAATAGTGGAATATCTTCACATCGTTCCCGCAATGGTGGAATATTAATTGGGTATACATTTAATCTGTAGTATAAATCGGCACGAAAGCGGCCTTCATCCACGGCTTTTAATAAAGATTCATTGGTGGCAGCAATAACCCGGACATCGACTTTACGAGTTTTGGTATCTCCGACCCGCTCTAGTTCCTCTTCTTGGAGTACACGCAAAAGAGTCGCCTGTGCTCTGGGGGCTAGCTCTATTACTTCATCGAGAAATATCGTACCATTATTCGCGCGTTCAAATCGACCTGCTCGAGATTGAGTTGCTCCTGTGTAGGCTCCTTTCTCGACACCAAATAACTCTGACTCAATAAGATCTGGTGGAATAGCTGCACAGTTAACGGCCACGAAAGGCATATTACAGCGTTTACTATTCTCATGGATACCTTTAGCTACAAGCTCTTTACCCACGCCAGTTTCGCCTAAAAGTAATACGGATACTTTGCCTGAAGACGCTTTTTTTGCGAGATTACAAACAGTTTTAAAACCCTCAGATTGCCCTAAAAAATTTCCCAGTGTATAAGATTCAGTGATTTTATCTCGTAACACGGATATCTGATCCTGTAGTTCATACAGTTCTTCGATAATAGGTGTGCTATTGAAATATTTACGGTAGTTTACATAGTCTTCCCATTCTTTGGCCGGACGGCCTTCAAACAAGCAGGCACTGTCGTTACAACCTTGGCATTCTTTTTCTTTGAATATGATTTCTTGACCCAACAATGCAGATGTAAAGCTACTGGTATGGCCCATTAATGCCCAACAGCATGGGCCTGTATTAAGCCCAAGCTCTGAAATAAACATTTCAGCCTCATAGGAATCATGCATTTTAAGTTGTGAGAAAAAGTGTTTTGTCTCACTATTAATTTCAAGTACTTTTTCTTCGATCCGAACAGAGCCTTTAAGCGTTTGAAGTTCAAAACCTGCCCTAAAAAGCTCTTCAGAAGAAGCATTTGGAAATTGGCGTCGCACTAGCTCTGCATCTCTCTGGCCAAGGTTGTAACCAAGGCGCATAAAAAAACCTTTAGCTCTTTCTAAGCCTAGCGTGAGAATTTGCTCTTTACGAAAATTTGCCAGTGATGTTAGCTGTAACAGCAACATACGTTGCTCACCAAACCAAATATTAGGTTCGTCTTTCTGATGATGAACCTGCTGCATTAGTTGTTGAGTATCTTTTGAGTCAAACTTTTTCGGCTCGGTAAAGTGATTCATTGCTCTATACTCATTTGTGTATTTCGATTATCCCATCATAGTAAATTGCGTATATAAATTTTAGAGGTAAAAGTGTAAAGTATGATCCCATATATAGGATTAAGTATTTTTGTTAATTAAACGAGGTGTATTGAATGAATTATCAGAATCTTTTCATCTTTCTTAACGTTATAGAGCAGGGTAGTTTTATTGGTGCTGCTGCAATGCTTAAAATGCCGACCTCAACGGTTAGTCGTAAAGTGATGCAACTTGAAAAAGATGTCGGTTATAAATTAATGCACCGTAATGCTCGAATGATGGTATTGACTGAAGCAGGGGAGAAATTTTATAACCGTTGCCAGCCTTTGTATAGTGAACTAGCGCATGTTGCCACAGAATTAAATGATGAATTGGCTGAACCATCTGGTTCATTGAAAGTGACAGCGCCGGTTAGTTTAACTAATGATTTATTGGCTGAATACTTTTTTCAATTTATGGAGCATTACCCTCGAATACAATTGGACTTAATGTTAGTAAATCGTAATCTAGATTTAGTGGGTGAAGGCGTGGATGTTGCATTTCGCATAGGTGATATTAAGTTACAGAATTGGGTTTCAAGGCCGTTAATGGAATCTACATTTAGTCTTTGTGCAAGTGAAGATTATATTAAACGACGAGGAGAGCCAATGCACCCTCAAGAGTTATATCAGCATACTTTGATCGTGCCTAGAAATACGTCTGTTTGGCATTTTGAAGAACACGATGGTGAAAAAGTACAGGTTGACTGCGTAGCTCGCCTCAAAACAGATGAATTAAAAGTTGCCTCTCGAGCAGCTGAGTTTGGGTTAGGCATTGTTAACCTTCCTGATTACGTCGTACTTAAATCACTTAAAAGTGGACGCCTTAAACGGTTAATGCCAAATTGGCAGTCGCGCTCTCGAAAGGTGCATATGCTTTATCAGGAGCGAAAATATATTCCCGTTAAGGTACAGATGTTTATAAAGTTTATAACGGCCCGACTTCAATAGCGGGATAATATGAAAGGTAATAAGTGTGTGTCAGGGGCAATATTTGTTAACTGAACAGGTTAGACAAACAGTTACAGCTTTTTTCTGCAATAGCGATTGTTGATGCATCTATATTGCCGCTATTTAATCTACCCCAAATACCTATGGCTATGTTTCAAATGCGTTACAGCTTAATATCAATGTTCTTTTAATAATAAACAAAGATAGCTATTAGAGTACTATCGAAACAAAATCGCTTCATTTGTCCCGTAGTATTACGTCTTTAAGCAACCACCTACGTGTTATGCTTTACGAGTACGTATTGGATGAAGTATTAACAACAGTCGTGCAGGATACACTCAATGATGCGGATCCAATTCCAGAATGTTTACGATCAACTGTGGTTAACATATTTACATTTAAGAAAATAGTTAGCTCAATTAATAAAAACAAAAAATGCGCTTATTCGCCAGTTGAAAACGTGCAAAAAATCAATGGATTTAGAAGGTGTTGCAGAAGTGTGTGCTGGCTTGTTGTATTCATCGATAGGTGATGGAAAACAATTTAAAAATGGCCTGGAGGCATAGGCATTTATTGGCTTTATGCCTAAATAAAACAGTTAAGGTGGTAAAGTATTTATGACAGGGATTGTTCGTCTGGTGGAATTAAGGAGCTGAGAACAGCCTTATACCAAGGCTCTCTTTCTTACATTTGTCAGCTACCAGAAGAGCCTAAAACTGCAAAAAAAGCATGGCTGATAGAGTTAGTTCAACGAGCAGGTATTAAACGATCCTTTATAGCTTTAGCCAATAAAACGGTTAGGATCGCTTGAGCAATGTTTCGGTATGAAAATAAATATAAACAATAGCCATTATTAGCGATATAGAAATACGTGGAGTCCATATACGCAATGGAGGCGATTGTAAAATAGAAGTTTACTGCTAATGTCGGTTATCTTTATATCACGTACATAAAATAGGAACCTTAGTCTATGCAGGTTGGTCCGACATGATGGTTTGGTATAGGTCAATTTATTGTGCCTTATTATCTAATTACGATGCTTAGTTATTTAAAATTTTTCAGTTTATCTGATCGCAATATTTCAATATAGTTAACCCATTTCCGATTTTTTTAATAAAGATTTTAAATCATCAAGTGTTAGCCAATAATCTGTTATATATGTTTTTCTTATAAATAAAATTAAACGTTTTGAACAATAATTTTTTGGTGTCGATAAAATCGTATTTACGGTTCCCGATAAAGTGAGAATTTAAGCATATGGTGAATGGCTTGATTATTTAATCAAACGGTGACTTTTTATTGTTAATAAGGAGGACGTTTTTTCATAGTAATTCTTCTTAATAAAAATAATGTTAATTTTACCTTGTTGTAATTTAATACTTTAATTTATTTTATTTACATGTACTACTAAGGTGGCATGGCTGTTGCTTTATTTTCTATAGAAATATTTTATTCCTGTTGATAAATTTACCTCTTCAAACTCAAAATATAAAAACTCAAGGGTTTATTGAGAGTAATGCAGAAGAAAAGCCATAACACTTTAGAGCAACAATCCTATAAAAAATGTGTTTATGAGCTATATCATCAGGATTATCATTGAATAATTTGCTTCACTTAGAACTTGAATGTCACAGGTGGTAACATTGATAAAATGGCAAGTTTGCTAGAATTAACGTGCTCTGAATGTCGTTATCTAATGATAAAAATTAATAAGTAAATCTAATGACTACAAATAAAGGTGAACCTTGTTGAAAAATTATAATATTGCAATACTTGAAGGTGATGGTATTGGCCCAGAAATAATGAAAGAAGCGATTAAGGTGCTTAAAGTTGTTGAATCTTTATCAAATGTAACCTTTAGTTTGACAGAAGCTGATTTCGGCGCGAATGCTTATTTTAAAACGGGACACGCCTTTCCTGAGGCTACAAAAAATATTTGTAGATCATCTGACGCGATTTTAAAAGGACCGGTGGGTTTAGGCTATGAAGAAACTCAGAAAATACCAGTAGATCAGCAACCTGAGAGGGGAGCTATTTTACCCCTAAGAAAATTTTTAAATACGTTTGCTAACATTCGTCCAGTATACCTTCCTAAAGCTTTAACTAGTTTCTCACCTTTAAAAGCTCAAATTATTAAAGACGGAATTGATATTGTTATCGTGAGAGAACTTGTTGGCGGTTTATATTTTGGTAATAAAGAAGTAGGTTTAACAAAATCAGGAAAGCGTTACGTTAAAGAAACTCTTGAATATGATGAAGATCAAATTAGACAAATATTATTAGTTGCTTTTAATGTTGCAATGAAACGCAAGAAAATATTACATAATATTCATAAAAGTAATGTATTAAAATCTAGTGTTCTTTGGAATGAAATTCTAGAAGAGGTTTCAATAAATTTTCCTGAAGTAGAAGTAAAACATCAACTTGTTGACTCCGCTGCTACTTTTCTGTGTTTGAATCCAACAATGTTCGATGTTATGGTAATGGAAAATATGTTTGGTGATATTTTAAGTGATCAAGCAGGAGGTATTTTAGGTTCATTAGGTTTAATGCCTTCGGCTTGTTTAAGCGATAATATTGCTTATTATGAACCCTCCCATGGATCAGCTCCTGATATTTCTGGAAAGAATATGGCTAATCCATACTCAATGATTGGCTCCGTTGCCATGATGTTAGAATACAGTTTTGGCATGATAGAAGAATCAAAGAAAATATGGGATGCAATGGAAACTGTTTTTATTCAAGGATATTCAACACCTGATTTATCAAACTTAGATGAAAAATTTATAATACTCCCGACCAATGAGTTTGGTGATAAAGTCGTTGAAATCCTAAAAGTTTATAAATAAACATGATCTTTTTTAGATTAATTGAAATAACTTCTCTTTCGGGGCTAAATCGGGCTGTTAATTTATAGTTTCTAATTCGTAATTAGGGCTAAGCTAAACCGTCTTAGATTTAAATGACTAAAAACATTTAAGTGAAGATGGCAGTAAACTGCCTTGAGTTCAAATGCTGAATCGCGCCAAAGCTCATATATCCAGTGGTCTAACCGTTGTTTCATCTTTATCATCATTTGCAAATCAGGCATGCACTTTAACCTTAAATGCTTGTTTGGTTGAAAGCATTTACCATGCTATACGTGCTAGTTTATTCGCTAATGTGACAACTACAACGTTGTATGGCTTTATTGATAGTAATTCTAATATCCAATTTCCGAAGCTCGCAACAGCTTTTTCTGGCCTTATAAGAACAGATCTTGCTCAGTAAATAAATAACTATCGTAAGCCTTTATTTCCTCGTTTACTTATACCGAGTAACCTTGACTGTCCTCCTGCTGAAAATTGACGAGAAACCAAACCAATCTAGGTTGCCAAGTGCCTTCCATTTTTGAAATCAGGTAGATACCTTAAAAATATCAATTACAGTCTTATTGAAGTGGTTTTGAAGTGGCCATCTAACTTTGGGGGCGTTAGTGAGATAGTATATTTACACTAAAACAACTATCATTGAAGAAAATGAGCATAGATGTAGGGATTTTGGGTTTAAATATCAGGACTGTACTTGGTAAAGTAACGAGCACTATACTTAATTTTTCAGACAGTTAATGGCAAGCTGAATAAATTATTATCGTTGTTTACTTTATATTCGTCAGGGGTATGAAATTCAATCTCGGCCGGATTTGTATTCTTATTGTTAAAAGAGAATTCCTGAAAAGGTTTCACTTTGACTGAAGCGTAAATTTATCTTTGTTACTCATGTTAAAAATTACAGTCTTTCATTTTGCTTAATAACTGTTTTAATGTTTTTCTACCCTGTACCGTAGGTAGTAATGAAATTGGTTTTTCACCGCTCAGAGCTGCTAGTTTTGTATGTATCCATGTGCATACATCTTCTTTTGAATTAAAAAACGTTAACATTTCATTATGCAACATGAGCAAATCATCAATTGCATTTGTCGATAGGTCAGATGATGTTAATTCTTCAGCGGCTAATTCGTTTAATAATTCAATTAGCTTGCTATCTTCTACATAATATATTTCAGAGCAAGATTCAGAAGGCTTTATAACATTTACTAATAACTGAGTTAATCGCAAATCAGGGTATTTAGCCCATACTGTTTCAATCGTTTCTAACAGCTTTTTTGCGATGTTCGGTTCAACTTGTGACATGAATTTTTCCTTAATCTGTATTTTTATCATCAGGTAGTGACACTTGAGCAAAATAGCTATTCCAGCTTTTATTTTCATAGGCATAGATTAGGTCAGAAAATTGGTGTAATTCACTACCTTCAGCAGAGTGATATTGGGCATCCCATAGTTATTGCGTAATAACATGATGTTGATCGCTCAATAGAAAACTCATCCGTGTTAGCGGCGAAGTTTGTCGTTTCTACAGGCTAAACTTAATTAAAGTAATAATGAGGAGTTAGTGATGAAACTATATGGTGGAATAGATTTACATTCCAATAATAGTGTTTTCAACTTAATCGATGAAAATGCCAATGTTGTACTCAAGAAACGTATAAATAATTACCTTGAGGCTATTCTTCTTCTTATGGAACCCTATTATGATGCAGTAGAAGGATTAGTCGTTGAATCAACTTATAATTGGTACTGGTTAGTTGACGGATTAATGGATGCTGGGTTTAAGGTTCATTTAGCTAATACAGCAGCTATCCAACAGTATTCAGGGTTAAAATACGGTGATGATTATAGTGATGCCAACTGGTTAGCTAACATGTTACGTTTGGGCATTCTGCCCGAAGGATATATCTATCCAAAAGAAGAAAGAATGATCCGTGATTTATTACGAAAGCGGCTTCAGTTAGTACAACAAAGAACTCAAAATCTCTTATCAATGCAAGGGCTATATGCTCGACACCTGAACATGAAATTAAATAGTGATCAGGTCAAACGCTTATCTGAAAAACAACTCATGATAGATTTTTCTGATCTAAATGTCCGTTTAGCGGTTAATGCGAATTTGGTCATGTTGTTGTGCCTAACGAAGCAGATCAAACAGATTGAAAGAACCTTAAAAAAACAACTAAAGTTAAGAACTGAATTTGTAAATCTAACCACTATTGATGGGATTGGCCTGATCCTAGCACTCACTATTATGCTAGAAACAGGAGATATATCCCGCTTTAATAAGGTTGGACAGTACGCGTCATATTGCCGCTGCGTAAATGGTGGCAGATACAGTAACGGTAAAAAGAAAAGTAAAACAAATACAAAAAATGGCAATAAATATTTAGCTTGGGCTTTTATAGAAGCTGCTAATTTTGCGATTCGTTTTAACGATACCGTTAAGAGATTCTATCAACGTAAACTGGCTAAAAAATCTATCGTCATAGCAAGAAAGACAGTTGCCCATAAATTAGCGAGAGCCTGCTATTACGTAATGAGAGATCAAGTTGAGTTCGATGTTAATAAAGCATTTGGATATTCAAAATGACGACATAATCTATAGATTTAAATCAAGAGGTTGAGTTTTTACCCTGTGTTGGTACAACCATAAGTCTGATTAAACATCCTCTTGACCCTTTTTAAACTTTTTGTTCGAGGTTGATATGCCTGTGCTTTGAGCCCTTAATGTCTGGATACGCCGAAGGTGTAAACCAGTATTCTGTCACAGTGATTAGCTGACAAGCTAACATCATTAACGGCATGGACAAAGTACGGCACTAAATGATTTCTGAGGCAGAAGCTGCCAAGGGCAGTCGTTATCTATTTAATAACTAACGACAACGGCCTTAATTCAGATGGGTGACTGGTGCATGTTAATTGACACTACACTAAGAGATTTTTAGGTGCATAGCAGCAAAAAAATTGATAAAGCCTGGAGGCTAAAATAATTGATTAAAAGATCAAGGAATATTGTTTTGCCCTTGACATGAGTTTTCTAATGGGTGACACAGCGGGATAATGACCGTTCACGTTGAGCCGGAATATGCATCAACTAAATATTTACGAATGGTGTTCCTTGATATGCCAGTTGATTTACTGACAGAACGAATACTATGCCCATCAACTAATACGAGACGACGAATTTTACTTGCTGTTTCCATTAATATCACCTGTTAAGTTCTCCGAGCCAAAGCTCGAATATAACAAAATAGGTGGGTCAATTTTACTTGCTAAAACCCACTAAAGTGGATCAGTTTTGCATGCTAATTAACAGGCTAATAAACGAATACGCATTCGACCATTGGTTTCTTTAGCGATAAGTGATTTGATATTTATCAATTTCAGCTTATCTTGGAGTTGTTTTTGGGAAATATATTTCATACTACTATTAGATCATAAATTTAATCTGATTGGTATTATATGTTTATGTCAATTAATCGTTGTAAAACAGGTGGAGTCCATATACGCCATAGAATTTATGATCACTTCCTTCAATTGAAGTATTTTCAAATCGCTTAGGGAAAATAGCAGTACTTTAGTTGTATGAATGAAATGGGAAAGTTAGAAACTGCCTACCCATTCTGTGTGTTTCATGCGAAGTTTCTTAAGGTTATTATAATAATTCTCGGGCTAGGATAACTCTATCGCGGCCTGTTTCCTTTGCTCTATATAAAGCAGTGTCAGCTCGTTTTACTATTGAAGTAAAGTCATCACCCATTTGATAGTTAGTAATGCCAAAACTACAGGTTATTTTGGGTGTAGAGTCCATGGATTTAAATGCTTTACGAAGTCTCTCCGCTGCTAATAATGTTTCGTCTATATTATTTAGTGGTAATAAAATAACAAACTCCTCGCCTCCCCAACGAGCTAGTATGTCAGCTTCTCTTAAGGTGAATATGGCCTTTGCGACAATTTGAATTAATATTTTGTCACCCTGGTCATGACCATAATTGTCATTAACCAATTTAAAATGGTCGATATCAAAAATTATCAAACCAAATGTTTTGTGGTAACGTTTAGCCGTACTCACTTCTTCATTAAAGCGACTTTCCAAGCTTCGGCGGTTAAGACTACCTGTTAATGGATCAGTACTCGCCATTGACTCTAGTTTTTGTTCCAATTGTTTTCTAATAGTGATATCGTGAAAAGTGGATACGTAATTTTTAATCGTGTCTTTACTATTTTTAATACAGGTAATGGTACTCCATTGCGGGTAAATCTCACCACTTTTTCTCTTATTCCAAATTTCACCTTCCCAATGACCTTTAGTGGTGATGTCGTGCCACATTTCATTGAAGAATTCTTGAGAGTGTTTGCCTGAAGAAATAATATCTGGTTTTTTCCCTAAAACATCGGCAGATGAGTAACCAGTGATTTCGGTAAATGATGAGTTTACACGTTGAATTAAGCCCGACGGGTCGGTAATAATTATACCTGCTTTTGTTTCAAGCGCTATAGCAGCAAGTTTTAGCTGTTCTTCTATCGCTTCTTGTTCTGTTATGTCTATTATATGGGTTACATAGTGGCTAACCTCATTTAAATCATTTTTCACCGGAGCAATGGAGAGCAAACAAGGAATTTTTTTGTTATCACTAGTCTGAATGACTAATTTATCACGCCATAAGCCATTTTTAATTATAAATTCTTCTATTGTTTCGATTTTTTTAGACGTTAAGGTAGGGATTAACTGTGTTTGAATTTCAGTATTTAATATTTTTTCAGATGAATAATTAGTTAATTTAATAAATTCATTATTGATGGTTGTTATCTGCCAACTATTGTTAAGAATAAATACAGCATCACCAGAATTAAAAAGGACAGATACAAGGTTAAGCGTGTACTGCTGAATTTTTTTTGATAATTTATCGCTATGGGAATACCAAAGAGCAAAGCTAAGTACTAAAAATAATATTCCATGAAAAATATATAGCTGTATCTGCTGTTGGTATAAATTGTTGTCTAAATAGTTCGCTGAAATTTTATCTATTAAAATATAATTAATACCCTCATCGGCATGTCGAAAAGTTAGCGCTTTAAATATATAGGTATCATTGTTTTTTGTTAATACGCCTTGTTTTTCTACTTGCATTTTTTGCCAAAGCTTTGGAAAAGAGTTGGCAAAATTATGATGTCTTTTTGACTGGAAATCTCCCCCCCATTCTTTATCTTCATTTTCGGCTTTAATATAAAAACCTTCATTATTAACAAGCAATATGTTGTGATTGGCCAGTTTTTTAGATTGCGTGATTGGCTCAAATAATTTATCAACAAGAATGCTAGCCTCAATTATACCCTCAGCTCGCTCATCGGTTATATAAATTATATTGGATATGTTAATTATTGGCGTTAGCGGGTAAACAGGCTCATTAAATTCTTTTTGCAATTGAATTTCAGATACATGTAATCGTTTTTGGATTGTTAATTTAGATTTGTCGCGGTCAAAGCGTTGTGTTTCATCACTTATGTCATCTGGCAGCATCGATTGTTCATAGAAGGGGTCATAGTTTATGCGTAGGTTTCCTGAACCAGAAAAAGAAAATAATTCTATTTTAGAAAACCATTTCAAACGTTCAGCAATCGTTTGCCAACTATTTAATACAAATTGTTTTGATAAATCGTTATGGGTGATTAAATATAGATGTAATTCAGAATCAGCAACAAATTGTTGTACCTGACTTTCCATAAAATCAAAATTGTTATGAATGAGTGAATCTACAGTATTGAGGCTTATGGTGGCATTGGCAGTTAAATTATCAAGTTTTTGTTGATAAATAAGTTGATAGGAAAAAAAACTGGAAAAAACAATAAGCGCAAAGAACAAGACTAGTTTGATCGTAAAAGCTTGGTAAATATTCCGTTTTAGTTTCATTATTTCTGTCGAAGAAATCATTGCGCTACTGGAAATCATTGCGCTACTGATTGGTTTACGCATATTTAGCTTATTACCCATGTTATTCGCTTAAATTTTTAATGTTGCTGTTTGATTCAAGGGGAAGAATAATGGATATTTTTGTGCCTTCTCCTTCAATAGAGTTAATTTCCATAGAGCCATTTAGCTTATTAATCAATGAAGAGCAAATTGACAAACCTAAGCCCGTACCTCTGGCTTTTGTTGTAAAAAATTCTTGCTTAGCTTGAGATTGAATATCAGATGACATACCAATACCATTATCAGAAATTGAAAGCACAATGCTGTCCCTGTGTAGTGTGGAATATACCGTAATTAATGCGTCAGTTTTCTTGTCTACTAGTGCATCAATCGAGTTACCAATGATGTTCTGCAATACTTGAATTAAGTGATCGTGTGTTAGTTTTAATGCAGGGATTTTTGGCTCAAGGTCTATTTTTAGTTCAATTTGCCACATTCTTTCATCATGCATCATTAAACGGCAAGTTTTTGATATGAGTTCGTTAATATCAATCAAGTCTTCGTTATTTGGCGTTAAGTTTGAAAAACTACTGACATCTTGCGATATTCTTGTTAATCGATTTAGCTCATTAAAAGCCATAAAAAGATATTCAGACATTTGCTCTTTATCGTTTTTTGACAGTTGTTCTGATTTTAAAATTTCATTTATTTCATTTAGTAAACCAACAATGCTTGCTAGGGGATTGCCAATTTCGTGCAAAATACCTGATGTGAGTGTACCTAATGTAACCATTTTCTCTTGGTGATAATATTTTTGTCTGGCTTCTTCAAGTAATAGTTCGGTGACTTTTTGATCATGAATATCTATTGCAGTACCTAAATAACCAGTTAGTTCGCCCTTAGTCGAATAACAAACGTTACCTTGCAATGTGATCCATCGATATTCGTTGCTACGATGTTTTAATCGAATCGAAATTTGAAAGGCGGTGGCATCATTAATAAGTTTATTATAGGTATAAGCTGTTATGTCTCTATCTTCGGCGTGTATACTATTTTTCCATAGGGTATTCAATTGGTCAATTGGCTGGTTACCTGTGAATGTTGTCCAACCTTTACTGATAAAAGTCCATTGGCCAGCTTTGTCTGCTTGCCACATCATAATTGCAGATTGCTCGGTGAGAAGATGAAAGCGGGATATACTTTCATTTAATTTTGATTTAGTGTTTTTTAATTTTTCTCCTAAAAAGAAAGTATTCCAAATGACAAAAATAGCTAAAGCTCTATTGGTTAGCACCATCCATTCAATACCTAATTTTTGCGATGAAAAGTAACCTAAAATAATTAGAATTGAGCTGAGTAAGGAAAATAAAATAGGCCCAGTTGTGTTTTTAAGCCGAAAGGAGAGGGAAATCACCGCAATATAGGGAACGCCCGCAGCTACCCCTAGAGGAATTGAAAGATCAATTAAAAAAATAAGTCCACTTAGTAATAGACAAATAAATAAAATTCTATTTTCAAAAGAAAAGGCTCTTTTTTCAAAGGGAATATTTTTATTGTACGAACTCATATAAAAAACCCGTAAAACTCTAACTTTTAAAACAATATGTTAACTGCAAAAATAGTTTTATTAAAGCTCATTTTAGCATTTTAATTGGCATCTCCATTTTTATTATATTTTCAGAAATTCAATTTTATTTTTAGTTATAGAGAAAGATTGGATATCAATATAAGTATTTTACTTCACCAAATGAATTAACATTCCCTTGATTGCCGTTATAGTGGATTATTTTAACTTCATTATCTTTGTTTTCACTGTTTGAGTAATCTAATTGCCAACCAGATAGTCCTAATTTATAAATAACATTTTTTTGCCTTGAGGAAAGTTGACTCCATATTTTCAAAAAATGATTTGGGCTGTTGCCTTGGTGTTGTTTTTGTATGTCCATAATGTATTACCTATAACTATGAAGAAAACGAGAGATTTTTAAATTATTTAAATATTAAAAAGCAAGGAGTGTACCAATAGCTATTACTTAGAATAGGTTGTTTGTTTAATTTATTGTTTTGTAAAGTTATTTGTGTGGTGGATAGTTATTTTTTAGTGCTCATTTTTATGATTTTATTATTTCGAAGTTTTTCTAATCAGCTTTATCTAACAGATTTTCTCAATTTTGATAAGCTTGTGATGCTGTATTTCTTAATTATGGGAATAGGTTCACTGCTTCTTAAACAGGTAAACGCTTTAAGTGTTTTTTGCTTTGTGGTAAACCCTTATTTTAAAAGGGTCTCCTGCATTAGCATCATAGGCTGAAATAATTTGATGTTTTTTTAAACTTGGTAAGTAATTTGCTGTATTCTATAATAATTACTTATATGGTCATTGGTATAAAGCTAAGTGTTTTTATTAAATAGATTAATTCTTATTCTACTTTTGTTAGTTCATGTTAATAGTTGGGGTGTGGATAAAAGGACTTGGCTCAAGCTTAAAGATGATGGTAACCATGATCCAGCAAACCCAGCACTGTCAGTGTTACAAAACCCGGGAGATGTTTTTAAGGGAACTCCTGCAGACTATCCTGGAACAGGTAATCAAATTGATTGGGTTAGGGCTTTAGCAAGTGGTGCTATAAAACCTCGAAGTCAGTTGTATGATACCACCAAGATTGAAGTGCTAGACTTAGATATTATTATGGAAGAGACTGGTGAAATGGCCATGGTGCGCTTTCCTCATAAAGCGCATACTGAGTGGTTAGATTGCTCTAATTGCCATGATAAATTATTTAAAAAAAAAGCTGGGGGTAATCCGGTAAATATGTTTGCCATTTTGGCTGGTGAGTATTGTGGCCGTTGTCATGGTGCGGTATCTTTTCCATTAACTGACTGCCGTCGCTGCCATAGTGAAAGCCGTAAAACGTTTAAAGGAAACTATGGTGCACAACCGGTTCCAGGAAAAATATATCCACCAGTCAAACAGCAAAAGGTGGTGAAATGAAAGTGTTTAAAAAATGCTTATTAATACTATCGCTTATTGTTTTAGTAAGCCCTCAATTTGGTCGAGCCGAATATGCTGATGTTATCTTAAATAAATACTCAGAAGCTAACGATATGCGACCCGTTATATTTCCTCATTGGTTTCATCGGGTTCGTTTTCGTTGCAAGGTTTGTCATTCTGAGTTGGGTTTTGAAATGAAAGCCGGTGCTAATGATATTAGTATGGTTAAAATAATGGATGGCCAGTATTGTGGTATGTGCCATAACGGTGAAATTGCATGGAACATAGATAATTGTGACTTGTGCCATTCAGGTAAGCCGGGATTAAAAAGTGGTATTATAGGGGGCCATAAAACAGCAGGACCTTCAGTATGGTAGCAAAAATTAAGTTATTCTTATTGATGTTAGTTAGTCTTGGTCTTATTGCCTGTAGTAGTGTTGGTGAGAAAGAAAAAAGAGCGTTTGAACTTATTAACCAAAAAACGAACCAAACATGGCCTAAAGGAAATGAAATAGCGCATTATGTCTATTTGGGAGACATCTATGGCGAAAGTAATCTGCTAGAAATTAAAAACAAGCAAGAAGGTAGCTTAATAAAAATTTGGCATTTTCTAACAGGGGAAATTGCTAAAAATAATATTGATTTAAAAAGACCACAAGCAATCATCAGTGATGGTAAAGGCAAGTTGTATATTTCCGATGTCAGTCATCAAGCCATCTTTGTTATTGATACCGTTTTAGGAACACAAAACCTTTGGCAGCGCTCAACAATTAAAACAAATTTCATCAGCCCAATAGGGTTGGTTTTTGGTCGTGAAAATGAACTGTTAGTCGCTGATTCAGAGCTTGGGATGGTTATCCGACTTAACTTGCAAGGGGAACCCATAGGTAAAATTAGTCACCCTTCTTTAATCCGGCCTACAGGTATTGTTAGAGTCGCTGAGCGTGGGGAAATTTATGTAAGTGATACTCATCGCCATAATATTAAAGTATTCAATGATCAAGGGCTTTTATTGAGAACTATTGGTAAAAAGGGCAATGGTGAAATAGAATTCAATTCACCCACCTTTCTCGCGCTGCATAAAAAAGGTCTGCTAGTTTCAGATACATTAAATGCCAGAGTGCAATTACTTGAATATAGTGGTAACCAAGAATACTTTTATAGAAGTTATGGCAAGCGAGGCATGAAGTTAGGGAATTTAACTCGTCCCAAAGGAGTTGCCTCCGACTCTTCTGGGAATATTTATATTATTGAGTCTTATTTTGATCATATGCTGATTTTTAGTGAAAATGGTCAATTTCTTTTGCCTTTAGGCGGTACAGGCCATGGTGCCGGGGAATTTTATCTGCCGAGTGGTATTTTCATTGATGAACAAGATAAAATTTATGTCTCAGACATGATGAATGGCCGTATTTCGGTTTTTCAATTTTTGGGGAATAATTAGTGTTAAATTTTAAGCAAAAAGATCAATTCAGTTTGATAGCTTTTGTGAGCTTATGTTTGATTTTTATCAGTTTTAATTTATTCGCGGCAGCAGAGTCGAATATTCGCCAAACCAAGCACAACTTTTCATCAACGGCGAGTAATAACGTTAAAGCCACAACGGAATCTCAAGTTTGTGTGTTTTGTCATACCCCTCATGGCGCAACTGAAGAGCCAGAGGCGCCGCTATGGAACCGCCAATTGAGCCCACTTGCTAGCTATACCATGTATGACTCATTGTCTATTGATTCTACTGATATGTCGGCAGCGCCGGGAGGTAGTTCAAAATTATGTCTATCTTGTCATGATGGTACCTTAGCTATAGGCTCAGTTAATGTTGCTAATGGGCAGGAAACACCAACAATTGCTATGCTAGGTACTCAAGGTGATGGTTCAATACCTGTAGGGGAAGGGATAACGACAGGCTTTACCCGCAACTTAGGCACAGATTTAACCAATGACCATCCTATTTCATTTACCTATGATGCAAACTTAGCCAGTACTGATGGCGAACTAAGAGATCCTAGTGTTGTCAGCCATGTTGGCGACCGAGTGCCAGGCGACCACCCGCAATTTCCAACACAAAATGGTATGGTACAATGTACTACTTGTCATGATCCTCATTTATTTGATTCTACCGATCCTAACCGTAAGTTTTTGCGTGGTAATCGTTTGCAAAAAGCAACGCCAACCGGGGGAAGCTTTAATGAAGCGAATGACCAAATTTGTTTAGCTTGTCATGAAAAAGCAAACCAAGCGTGGGCTATGTCAGTGCATGCTAATAGCATCGATGCTAATGAAACTTATGAAACTGTGGCAGGGGATTTACGCGAATTTCCGGCTAATACTCAGGTATGGCAAGCAGGATGTTTGAATTGTCATGATACCCATACCGTTGATGGTTCAAGACGTTTATTACGTGAAGGGGTTGACTCTATCGGTGGTATCACTACGGCTAAAACCAGTGGTAACTCAGCAATTGAAGAAACCTGTTATCAATGTCACCGGCCTCAATCACAAAGTGTCTTAACGTCTACTTCGCATGATGTTCCAGATATTTATAGTGATTTTAATTCTACTAGACATATGCCGATAACGAATATTGATCAACAAAAAACAGCTGTTCACAATATCAAAGATAAAGATTTTACTGAAAATAGAGAGGAAATAGGTAAAACTGATTTACTTAATCGGCATGTTGAATGTACCGATTGCCATAATCCTCATCGAGTGATGAAATCGGATAAGTTTAATGATATTGCTTCTGAGAGTAGTGGCACACATAATCATACCACTGGCGCTCATACTAATATCGCTTCGGGGGCCTTGAAAGGCTCTTATGGTGTTGAGCCCGTTTATACTAGTGATAAGTTTGAACCCAATCATAGCGCCGTTGATTTAATCATTAGTTTTGTTGAGAAAAAAGGCGTGCCAAATCCGGGGGCTAGCGAATCAGCGTCTTCTGCATGGGTAACACGAGAATATCAAATTTGTTTACGCTGTCACTCCAACTTTGGTTATGGCACAACACCGCCTTCGTTAGGGCAATCATCAGGTGGCACACCGTCAAATACCAATGGTGTAACGGAACTCACTAATCAAGCGATGGAATTTCAAGCGCCAGATAATCATAAAGGAGAAGTTACGGCAACTGGTTGGGCTACTAATAACCATAGGTCTTGGCATCCAGTGATGGAAGAAACCGGCAGAACAACGGGGGTGAGGGGAGCAAATGCGAGCAATTGGTTATCCCCATGGAATTCATCGTCAACATCTACGGGGATAGGCGCACAAACTATGTATTGTAGTGATTGTCATGGTAATAATACCGCCAATGGTACTACAACCCCAACGGGCAGTAATCCTTGGGGACCGCACGGTTCCACCAATAACTTTATTTTAAAAGGTGATTGGAATGGCGCTACCTCAGGTAGTACCGGCACTGACCAATTATGTTTTCGCTGCCACTCAACTGGATACCGTAGTGGTAGTGTCAACTCTGGCTTTGGTACTGACAAGGGCGAGGGGCATTCAATACATGCCGATAAAATTCGTAATGCTTCACCTCGAGATGCTTTGCGCTGTACTATGTGCCACGTAGCGTTACCGCATGGCTGGAAGAATAAAGCCTTTTTGGTGAATTTAAATGATGTTGGCCCAGAGGGGGGGCAAGCAGAGGGAACTAATGTTGGGGGAACTAGCCTTACTAATGGACCTTATTATCGAAAAGCCTATTTACGCGTGCTTAATTGGCGAAAAAGTGACCAGTGGCGTGAAAGTGATTGTGGCAAGTCGGGCAGTAATAATGGCAGAGATTGGATGCAAGCTACATGCAATTAATAGCTGAAGATATTGCTTTTGTTGATTAAGTTAATGACTAAGTTTGCTTCATTAAAACTTACCTTTATTTTGTTAGTTGTCTTGTTGTTGACCATTTTATGGGCCTATAACGGTGATTATTCCTATGTGATTTTATTAACGTTACCACTAGCGCTATTAACGTTGAATTTATTTGCGGCAATAGTTACCAATAAAACTTTTCAAAAAAATTTACCCTTATTATTATTTCATCTAACCTTGTTGGCTACAGTGATTTTAGTGGCCTTAAGCCGTTTAACGTATCTTGATGGCCGAGTAGAATTAAATGAAGGCGAAGCGTTTTCGGGAAAATTAGACGAAAAAACGCAAGGGATTTTTCATCATTTTAATGTCCCTGAAAATGGGTTTATGAATTTAGCGGTAGAATTTAATTTTACCCCTCAAGTTGCGATAACTGCAAAGCGCAGCCGAGTGGTGGTTGCGGATGAACAAGGCGGCTATGAAGTGGTAGTGGGCGAGCATAAGCCATTAGTGCTCAATAACTACCGCTTTTATACTACCTCAAATATTGGTTATGCTGCGCATTTTACTTGGCAAGCGTTATCTTCGAACGCCACAAGTATTGAAGAAACATCAGGCGTGGTTAACTTCCCCGCTTTTTTAGAACATACCTTTAGTCAAACTACCGAATGGCAGCTTCCTGGTAGCGACATAACACTCTGGGTTATGCTGCAAACAGCCGAAGATATCTTAGCTGAATCGAAACCCATGCAATTAACCCCACCAGAGAACCATCATTTGGTTATTCGTGCGGGTGAACAGCGCCATGAATTGAACGTTGGGCAGCAGCTGCAATTAGCAGAAGGGCTATTAACGTATCATGGCTTAAGAGCATGGATGGGCTTTAAAGTACATTATGATCCCTATAAAGCGTATTTGTTGATGACATCAATTTTAACGGTAGTGTTTTTAGCTTGGTTCTTTTGGCAAAAATTTTCTCGTCAGAGTTGGTTAGATTAGAGCTCGTCTATCATGATACGTCGTTGTTTAATAAAATTTATCAAAACTGGCTTCTTTTTTTGCTAGGTACTAATCAACATGGATATTATTAAAGTATTGTTGAGTTCATCAATGGAAAAGCATATTCAACCAAAAAACAACACAAAAACGACCTTTTTTCTTAAGGTGATTTTTGCCTGCGCATTGAATTTATATTCATTATCAGCTTGGACGGAAAACGTTTTTACAAAACACTTTAAAACCACCTATGATAAATATTTAGCCAAAGCGCTTGCCGGAGATACTAAAGCACAAAACCTGCTTGGCTATATGAATTTTTATGGTGAAGCGGCTGTGCAAGATTATGATCAAGCACATTATTGGTTTCATTTGGGCGCTGAAGCGGGTGATGTTCAAGCACAACGTAACTTAGGTCTTTTCCATGCCAGAGCGACTAAGCGTATCCCTGAGTATTATTTCGATGCTAATGAATCCAACATGTGGTTGACAAAAGCGAATAGTTCAACATCATTCCAAACTAAGTACTCGGTGGCAATGCAAGAGCAAGTTCAATTCTTTTCTGAAGGCACACCAATAGAGATTGGCGAAAAAATTTATCATGTTTTTTGTTCAGGCTGCCACGGTTTTAATGGTATTGCTAGTTACGAAAAATCACCTTCTTTTGCAAAAGGAGAGCGATTAGATAAAACAGAGCAACAGCTTTTTAATAGTATAAAAAATGGTAAAAGTATCATGCCGGCTTGGCAACACGTTCTTTCGGATCAACAAATAACTAAGGTATTGGCCTATATTAATTCTAGCTTTAATTCAGGCCTTAACTCAAGCTTTAACTCAGTTAAAAAACAATCCGCTGTTTCTCAACATTCTCCTCTATACTCAGAACATCCCGCAGACTCTCTAGGCGCTAAAACGTATGCAAGGTTTTGTGCTGGTTGCCATGGTTTTAATGGTATTGCTTATTATGTTAACTCACCATCATTTGCTTTAGGTGAGCGCATGAAAAAGTCTAATTCAGCACTTAAAAAAAGCATACAAAATGGCCGTAATGTTATGCCAGGATGGCAAGATAAATTAAGCTATGCTCAAATTAACGCTCTGGTAGGTTATATCCGTACGCTATCTTTAGATTTTGATGTTGGCATAGAGCGAGAAATCAATACACCAACAAATTTTTATTATCAGTTTAAACCCCATGATGGTCGGCGGTAATAAGCAACTATTTTGCCTAAAGGTAATAACAGCGCTTTACTTAATTACTTCTACTTAATAATGTAATACCCACCTGCTGGTTATTCTTATTTCTATTATTATGCGCTTCAATGGTATTTTGTTTGCTTAGCAATTGCTTTTCTATAGCTTCACTTGTTGGCTTAATAGTTGCTTTAGTCAGAGTGAATAATAATAACCTTTATTTGAAGGCTATTATTATTCAATTCTCAAGATGTTATTGTGCGAGTGCTATTGAACTTGCTCTGTTTCATATTTTGGTTAAATAAATAAATTAATTAGGTCTTAGTTATATGAAAAATATTTTAATCGGTGCTGCATTGATTGTAGCAGCAAGTACTTCTGCACAAGCTGCAGATGGTAAAGCAATTGTTGAAAAAACATGTACAGCTTGTCATGCTGTAGGGGTTGCCAATGCACCTAAAATTGGTGACAAAGCAGCATGGGATGCGCGTAAAGCAAAAGGTATTGATGCGCTTTTAGTAAGTGTTAAAGGCGGATTAAATGCAATGCCTCCAGGAGGCATGTGTACTGATTGTAGTGATGACGATTATAAAGCGGCTATTGCTTATATGTCTAAATAAGTAAATTTGAAGCATAAAGTAAAAAGTCCAAACCCCAACCTTGGACTTTTTATTTCTTTCATTACTTATTACTAGTTATATTGCTTAAATCACGCCTCTATGTGGCGTCATGGAAATAAAGGGCACACCAAAAAAGGTAATAAAAGCAATAATAAAAACAATAATAATCATAATCGAACTGATCTCAGGTTTAATTTTCCAAGTGACTCTGGCATGTAACAATAAAGCTACTAACAGCCAAGAAATAAATGACCAAGTTTCTAATGAGTCCCACGCCCAATAACGTCCCCAAGCATCTTGTGCCCAAATGGCACCGGCAATAAGCATTAAGGTTTCAAATATTAATCCAATGGCGACAAAACGAAAGGATAACAGTGCTAAATTTTGATTTGCTGGTAGTATATTTAACCAAGTACGACATTTTTTAAATTGTCTTAATAAGATGAGAATTGAAAGCGCAACAGCGATGTAAAAGAAAGCAAGAAATACCTTACCAAAGCCAACGTGAATATATAGCCAAATAGTCTGATAGGTTGCGGGAAAAACTGGCGCATCGACTTGCGCAAGTAGCATCCATGCCATCATCATAAATAATATTGGCAGAGCAATAACTAGGGCAAAGCGAACTTCTTTTATTTTCCAATAAATAAACAACCAAACTAAAGTGAAACTCCAAATATTACTGGAGAGAATTTCAAACATCGTGACAAACGGCCCATGATCTAAACGATACCAGCGAAGCGCAATAGCCAAGGTATGCAGGGTAAACCCTAAGCAAGTTAAATAAGGGACAAATTTTGGAATATTGCGCCAAACAATAATAGTGGTTATCGCTAGGCTACCAGAACAAACATAAAATACTAAAGCAGACCATAGAAAGAACAACTCATTGTTTTGTGAAGAAAGCTGGGTGAGTATGTCATTCATGTTTGTTTGAAGTTCCTATTTTGTTTGATATTATATGTTTTTAGTAAACGCTATAGCGTTTAAGTTAACTTTCAGGAATATTATGATAAACCATAATCGACAAAAAGATAATAGATTGTTCGCGGTAAGTCTCATTGTTATTATTGTGTTTGTCGGTGGCTATTTATTATCAAAACTCCCTCAGAGTTGGGTAATTGGAGATAATAAAGACTACAGTAAAAATGCCGTTACTCCCACGTATTTAATCAGTACTGAAAAGCTAAATAAAGAAAATAAACAGCCAATCGCTATCTCTGCGAAACTTGATCCAAACGGTCACAGCAAACAGCAAATGGAATTACAAACGCAGCAACAATTTTTTGATGGTGCTAAGCTATTGCAAATAGGTCATTATCAGCAAGCTATCACAGTATTTCATAAGGTGTTGACTCAATATCCTAATTTGCCTGAAGTTCATATTAACTTAGGTTTTGCTATGTTGGGGCTAGAGGAGTCAACTAAAGCGGTGAAATCATTTAATTATGCATTGGAGCTTAAACCTGATGAAGCAAATGCGTATTATGGCTTAGCTTTAGTTGCAGAAAAAGAACAAGAATACGAAATAGCTATGGGAGCAATGAGAACTTATATTCATTTACGACAAGATGATAACTATATTGCCAAAGCAAGAGCTGCTTTACAGTTTTGGCAAAGTGAAATAAATAACCAAAAAACACCCCAGAGCAAGCCAGAAGTCATTGAAAATTAACTTGCAATGATTTAATAACCTAAAAGCAAATAGCTTTTATACGCAGTAAACATTGCCAGACTTATAAAAATAAGACCACTTATTTGATGAATAATAGTAATTGGCATTCTTTGTAAAACAGTACGCTCAGCCCAAACACCAAGCACTGACGTTGATATTAAAGCCGCCGTTGCACCTAACCATACCGCAATAGGAATGCTTGTACTACTTAAGGCAACCACAGCTAATTGAGTAAGTAGCTAGAGATAGTTGCGCTTAAAACATCTATTGACTCTAAGTTTGAATTTAAATAAGTGGAAAAATCCATGATGCGCTAGTTGTTGAATGAGTAAAAAAAGTAGTTTAGCCATTCTAACATTAACAAACTAAAAAAATTTTCCTATTTATAAGATTGTTAATCTCAATAATGAGAAGTTAACGTCTCGATGCTCTGCATTAGTTTTAAAACAGCATCTTCAAGTTGAGCGCTACTTCTTGTTAGGAGTAAACGCAAAAGAGTATCAAGGCTTGTAAATGTGGTTCGTTTTTTGCCTTATAAAGCTATAATTTCAGGTCGACGGTAAGGTATGGTGCCAAGGTGACTTAATATCATCTGTGATGCTGCCGGGGAATCCCAATCGGCAAAACTACGCATATAACTAATCACTTCGCCTTGACGGTTAATGATAAAGCTTGCAGGAACAACATCGATTGGCAGGATTTGACCAAGCTGTTGATCTTTATCAAAGTAAAAGTCCAATTGATTGATTTTCAATTTTTGATAAAATGTGAAGACTTCTTCGGCGGATATTTCTTTGTCAATAGAGATAGCAAGTAACTTAAAATCAGTACCAGCAAGTTTGTTAGAAAGACGCTGAAGTGCTGGTAACTCTCTTAAACATGGACCGCACCAAGTAGCCCAAAGATTAACCAATAAAACTTTCCCTTTAAAGTGAGAAAAATTAACCGCATGGTTTTGTTGATTGTAAAAATTAACTGGTTGTAAATAACGCGCCGGATTTACTTCAATAAAACTGGCCACAGTACCATCACTAGGCTCTGATTTTTCATGATCTGCCAAAGCGGAAAAACTAATAAGTAAATAAATAATGGATGTAAGAATAGATATTTTCATTATGTTAAGTCAGTTTTCATGGGGATATAGGGAAAGCTATTAAGTTTCTCTCTTAATAACCGCCTTTTTTACCAATACCTAAATAAGTTAAGTCCCATGAAACGACAAAAGGATTAAACCATTTAGTTGGTGCGGTTTCTTTGTCCATATGTAGCATCAAATCTGGCGCTGTTACCCGATATTTGATTGAATATTTACCAATACCATTTAATTTAACGTTGTTACCATAATGAGGTCCATCATTGGCAATCATTGGCATCAAAAAACCCGACGTAAACCAATCGCTTCCTTCTTTTTCAATGCGATAATCAACTTTTAAATAAGGTATCCAAGCCCCCGATTTGAAATTATATGGGTTGTTATCAGTAGCACTAACTCTTAATTCTAAATGAATATCTGCCCCATCAGGGATGGCATGCTTCATATTGTCCATATTCATTGGCATTTCATTATTCATGGGTGACATGTCATGATCCCTATTTGACATCAACACCGGTTGGATGTACATGCCTCTAATTTCCATGCCATATTGAATAAAACTATCTTTTTGTGTTTGGCTAGCACTAACCGTAAATGTTGATAATAGTGCTGATAACAATAGTAAAACGCGTAATTTCATCTTAGTACTCACCTAATTATTCTTCAAATTAATTTATTATTTCTATAAACCAAATATTGCTGGCCACCAGCACAAACCCACAAATAAACTACCTATGAGTCCACTGATACTAGGCAATATTCTGGCCAATTTGTCTACTTTTTGATTTGCCAGTATTTGCCATCCAAGTCGTAAACACCATAAAATACTTAAGCCAAACAAACTGATTTTAATTGCAATAATATTATTAGCACTGATGCCGATAATACTGAACCATTCAAAAAGCTTTCCGCCTAAACCTAATAACAATGAAACCATGGCAACGGGCATATATTGATAAGCGAGTTCCTTAAAGCTTTGTTTAAAGTCATCTTGGCTACCAAATTTTATTGCTAAATAGGTGGTGATCGCATTGATCGATGATAAAATCACCGTAAAAAGAAGAGTTATAATCGCCATAAAACTGATAATTGATAAAAAATCTAACCAATTAAACACTTCTCTTCGCTCTGGATGGTTGCTCATTAGCCACCAAGGCCCTGTGTCACCAATCCAGTACCAGCCATTTAAAACAAACCATTCACCCAATAGTTGACGCATCTCATTATATTGTGGAAGCGTCAGCCATAAAAAGCCACCTAGCGCTGCACCCGTGCCAAGTAAGAAAAACCAAACTTCAGTAGCGCCAGCATTGTGGGTTTTTATTTGTTCAACTTCCTCACCAGGAGGTCTTAATTTCACCGTAACACTTGATTTGGCTTCAGGGTTAACACAGCGAAAACATTCTATACAATGTCTTGATTCACGTTTTTGACGTAAATCAATCATAGTAGGGCAAAAACCAGCTTCAACATATTTGTCACCACCAGTTTTCGGTTTTTTGGAGATAAATTGAACAATACTTAATCGAGAAAATAAACCAAGCATTAAACCTATCGGGCAAAAGTGACGACACCAGACTCTGTTTTTTGTTCCCCAAATAAAACCAACAATTATAGCTATTACCATGATGCCACCAAATACTTCGGCTAATGCTTCAGGATGATCTCTAACGCCAACGGTTTGTCCTAAAAAGGTAATGACTAAAAAACTGACTATAGGCATACCTTCCCAGCGAATAAATGCGGGTATTTTTTTTTGTAAGCCTCTAATGTTGGCCCATTCACTAGCGGCGCCCATAGGACAAAGTAAACCACACCATGATCGACCAGTAAATATAACAGAGAGAAATACCAGTGGAAACCATAAGCCCCACATCAGGTAATTTGAAAAAATGGTGAAATTATTAAGCGGCGTTGCTTGCTCGTTTGGCTCAGACAAAAATAATGGTACAAAGAGTAATATTAAAAATAAAACAAACATGGCTAAGTGAAGCCAACGAAGTTTGTCTTGATGACGATGGAAAAACCATTCAATACCAGAAAGCTTGTTAACGTGCTGCTGAGCTTGGTAACTTGAAGAGCTTAAATCAACTATTTCTATAATGTCTCTTTCATTTTTCATTAGGTCAATTCTTTATTCAGCGAATGAATATCTATTATTTAAATAGCTGCAATACTCATACCTGAATTTTAATTTACCAAAGGTATTTGATAGTATGTTGTCAAGGATCATGGTATTTATTGTTGCTAGTATTATCATCAATACTTAATGATGCCAGTTTTGCATCGGGTAACTGATTAGTTGTTTTTTGCAATTTAAGCGCAACCGCCCACCATATTAAAAATCATTGTTATTCTGTTATATAAAAAGAGTATAGTTGAACGCTAATAATGTACAGCTAGATTTTCTAAGTCCCATGAGAAATTGAAATAAATATGAAACAACACAATTTTTTGGCGTGAATTGTGCTTCACTTACAATTAGAAAATGAATAGGAGTTAGTCGTGGTAATAAAGTAATGAATGAACAAAACAATTCAGCTGTATGCTCGGTAATCAAGCAACATGCAATGTTTATGGGGGACTGTATAGCAGTATATGACCTTAATGAAGATTCAATTATTGAAAACACGGATTGTTTTGATGATATTGTAAATATTGTGCCAAAATCGAGTGATATCAAAGTAAGATGGCTGGCTAAAATAAAAGAATTATCGGCAACAAAAAAAGATCTTTTATTATCATCGTCTTTAGTTGATGGTGGTCAACATTTTGATTATCTCTTAAAAAATAAAGACGGCACCTACCACCACATCTCACAAATTAACTACTTGTATGTAATTGATAATAAACAGCTATTGCTAATTGTTTTACATGATTTTGATGCTAAGCCACAACTTTCATCAATAACTGCCATGAAATTTGAAGGCTGGCGTGGTGCAGACAGTTCACAACTTCGCCATATTCGAAAAATAGTGAGTGAAATATACGAGCAAACCATTGCTGACTTTGTGATGATAGCTCTGCCAACTAATAGTGCTCACCAAGCCAAATCTTTAGTGACAATACAAAATGATGAGTTCCTTGATGATCTTAATTACGATTTACATGGAACCCCATGCGGTATTACCGTATCAGGAAAAATATGCGTTCATAAAAGTGAAATTCAATCACTATATCCATTAGATACTATGCTAGTTGGTATGGGGGCTCAGAGTTACGCAGGCGTGCCTTTTTTCAATGATAATGGTGAAGTATTTGCCTATCTGGTATTAATTAGCCAGTCGTGCTTGGAGAAACATGATCACTACAGAGATATTATCGCTAAGTATCAATCTAAGCTAAATCGACGTTTACAATTATATATTGCGGATCAACACTTATCGGAACTAACGGGACAACATTTTGATTCAGCGCAATTTAGTTTAGGGGCGGCGCCATCATCTAATGAATTGATACAATGGGCAGAGCTTTCAGCAGAAATGTTTAATACCCTTAAAGAAGCTATTTTTATCACCAACAAAGAAAATATCATTACTAATGTAAACCATGCCTTTACATCAATTACTGGTTACGATGCTAGAGATGTGATTGGTCAAAAACCAGATATATTGTCTTCAGGCGTTCATGATGGAGAATTCTACCTTCAGATGGATGAATCACTTGAAAAACATGGTATGTGGGAAGGTGAAATTACCAATAAAACCAAACAAGGTCGGTTATTTACCGAGTGGCTGTATATTAGAGTAGTTTACGATAATAATCAGCAGGTTACTCATAATATAGCTGCATTTAGTGATATTTCAGTTCATAAGGAAAGAGAAGAGCTTTTATACTATCAAGCTAACTATGATCCATTAACTATGCTGCCTAACAGAAGTTTATTGTTCTTTTCTTTGGCTGATAAAATTTCATCTTTAGATGGTGATGTCTTGCATATCATGCATTTAGATTTGAAAGGATTAGCTCGAATAAATGAGAATTATGATTACAATGCTGGTGATAGCTTATTGATTGAAACGTCAAGAAGGCTGAAGCGTATTCTGCCAGAGGATGCCTTCATTGCCAGAATTTCAGGGGATAATTTTATTATCATACTTGATGAAGATGTTGAAGATAATTGTTTTGCTGAAACTATGGCCGAAAAAATTATTGATGCAGTTGCTCAACCTATTCAATTACAAGAGTTATCAATTAATATTTGCTCAAACATAGGAATTGCCTCATGTAGTGATGCAACCGAAAGTGTAGATAATTTGTACAGCATGGCTGAGCAGGCATTGTTAAAAGCAAAAAGTAAAGGTCAAGATTCGTTTTTTACTTTTGATGAAAAATTACAACTAGAATTGAGAAACCGTTGGTTGCTTGAACAAGAGTTAGCATTAGCAATTATTGAAGATCAATTTGTTTTGTTTTATCAACCACAAGTTGATGCAAAAACACATAAACTCGTTGGGGTAGAGGCTTTGGTTCGCTGGCTGCATCCGACAAAAGGTTTGTTGTCGCCAATACATTTTATTCCGCTTGCCGAGCAATGCGATCAAATTGTAGCTCTAGGAAATTTGATCTTAAATAAAGCTTGCCAACAAATTAGCTTTTGGTCGAAACAATACAGTGAAAAATTTAACGTTTCCGTTAACATTTCGCCCAGACAGTTTGCTTTAGAACACGCCCATCACACCTTAAATAATATTATTGAGAGTTATGATATTGATAAATCATGGATTACGCTAGAGATAACTGAAGATGTTTTGATGACTGAACATATTGATTTACTCGAAATGTTTGATAATATGAGAAAAAATGGCATAGAATTGTCATTAGATGATTTTGGAACAGGTTTCTCATCATTATCCTATTTACAGCAATATCCACTCAATGAATTGAAGATTGACCAATCATTTGTTCGAAGTTTAGGATCAAAGCCGGAAAGTCAAACCATAGTAAAAGCTATTATTGCTATGGCTAAGGGCTTAGATCTTAAAGTGGTTGCTGAAGGTGTTGAAACTAAAAAACAGATGGATATTCTTACTAGCTTAGGTTGTGATATCTTTCAAGGTTATTATTTTGCTAAACCTATACCAGCAGATGAATTAGCTAGTTTTATCAAGAAATAATATTTAAATCAGTGTACTAACACTATAATTAACTTGCTATTGTTGGCATTAATCACTTTGGAAATTTTATAGATATGACTATGTTTTGGCTTGCTTCATCTTTTCTTGTTTTGCTCGGATTGATCATTATATGGTACACCTTTATTCGGGAAGTTAAATCACCACTAATTACCAATGGAAATATCAGAAATAACACAAATATTTCACTTTACCATGAGCATTTAAGGGAATTAGAGAATGATCTTAAGGAAGGTGCCATTGAGCAAACAAGTTTTGAGTTGCTAAAAGCGGAACTGAGTAAAACTTTATTACAAGATGTTGATAATCAAGATATTATAATAAATGGGCAAGTTAATAGAAAAACAACCTCGCTATTCTGGGCTATAGGCATTAGCTTATTTATTGCTGTAGTTAGTTTTTATACCTATTTTCAAATAGGTGCGTCAGAGCAACTAGCTTTACCTAAAGTAGCAACTAAGGCAAATCCTCACGCCAATTTGAATATGGAACAAATGGCGCTGTTTAAAGTTCAGCAGTTACAACAGAAAGTAGCGGCACAACCTGATAATTCCCAAGCTTGGTTTAGTTTAGGGCAAGCTTATATAGGCGTTGGTCAATTTGATGAAGCAGTTAGATCGTTTGATCAAGTGATTACTTTGATTGGTGAATATGCCGAATTAATTGGACCTAAAGCTCAGGCATTATATTATAAAAATAATGAGCAAATGAATGATGAAATTAGTGCATTAATCGATAAAGCTTTAGCATTGGACCCAGTGGATGCATCAACCAATATTTTGCTTGGTATGGACGCATATGCACACAATAACTATGCTGTTGCCATCGAACACTGGGAAAAAGTACTTGATAGCGGGCGACCAGGAATTAATACCCAAGCTTTAGTTGGTGCAGTTAATGAAGCAAAAAGTCAATTAGCAATGAGTGGTGGGCCGGCCGTTACCGCGACTGAGTCAAACAATATTGCGCTAGACTCCCCAAAATTATCCATAAGTTTATCTTTTTCTGAACAGATATTAAATAAGTTGATGTTAACTGAAGACAAAATTGTTTTTGTTTATGCCTTAGTGAATGAGTCTAAAATACCTTTGGCCGCTGTAAAGATTTTTGCTAGTGAGATACCCACTACAGTTATATTGGATGACTCTTTAGCCATGACCGTGCAAAAACTAAGTAGTGTTGAAAAGGTTAATTTATTTGCTGTAGTTTCTATGAGGGGTAATGTGGGTATCAAAGCGGGTGACTATAAAGCAGAATTGTTTGATGTTTCAGTAAATCAAAAAGAAGTTATTCAATTGACTATTGATACTGAAGTTAAAAATTAACACCAATAAAAGCTATAATTCTCTTATTACCCGATTGATCAATAATGCTAGTTGTTGAGATAAAGTTTGAACAATTAAACTCCATTCCTATTATCTACCTCTCTAGGGCAATAAAGTCGATATATTAATCGGCTAACATATTGGCTCAAATAATGCATTTCTATGGATAATTGAACTTTAATAGTTGAGGTTGTTATGCAACAAATTAATGTATTTAAAATGGTGACCATTATTTATTACAGTGATTTGTCACTGGAATTATTATCCGAAACTCATACCTTTACTGTTAGCTCTGCTGGTCGAGTAGTGATCCCTGACTCTTTTAAAAATGGTAAGTCAATTGTTGCTGTTTGTGCTGGTGAAATAGAAATTCTTAACAAAATTGGTGAGCGAATTTTACCAATGGATGATGTTGCTTAGCATCATAGAGTGTAAGTATTGCCATGTTCAAATAATAAAATTCAGTCATAATATTATTTTTTAAGGAATAACGATGAAGTTTACCCTTTATAGTCTGAAAATGTTGGTTATACTTTCTACTTCGGCAGCCATGTCTATTGGTGTTTTTAACATGTTGCTGGCTATGTAAGTAGTGATTAAAAATAATGTTTCCTGATTACCCACATAACTCAGCCATGCTCTGTTGATATTGGACTATACTTAACTTAGTGACTTATTGAGGATTTCGTTATGGCTAAAAACCAAGTTCAATATCAAAAAGGCTACAGCTTAATTGAGTTATTCAACAATGGAACCGAAGCACAATGTATCTCGCTTTGTTCCATTGGAAGTGGACACAGGGCTTTCACTGCCCTGAATGTAGTTCGACCCGTTATTGCACGTTAAAATCCCGAAAGATATATCAATGTAATCATTGCCATCATCAAACATCGCTTACCAGCGGGACTATTTTTGCCAATACTAAATTACCATTAACGCGCTGGTTTCTCGCTATGCACTTGATAATTCAAGCTAAGACTGGCATATCTTCACTTGCCTTAAAACGAGAAATTGGCGTTTCATAAATACTGCTTGGAGTATGAAACAAAAAATCATGCAGGTAATGAAAGAGCGTGATGATAGCCAACCGCTATCAGGTATTGTTCAAATTGATGATGCCTTCTATGGCGGAGAGCGTCATGGTGGCAAACGAGGTAGAGGCTCAGAAAATAAAACACCTTTTGTTGCAGCCGTTTCTACTAATGAAGAAGGTCATCCTATTCGTATGAATTTCACGGTTGTGAAAGGGTTTCGTTTGTCAGAAATATCACAATGGTCAAAAAAGCATTTAACACCTGGCAGTATTGTCGTTTCAGATGGTCTTGCTTGTTTTAAAGCGGTTAAAAATGCAGCCTGTGAACATTTTAGTATTGTGACAGGCGGTGGACCAGAAAGCGTTAAAAAAGAACAGTTTATTTGGGTGAATACGATGATAGGCAATGTAAAAAACTCAATCGTAGGTACTTATCATGCCATTAAGCATAAACACTTGCCGAGATACTTAGCTGAGTTTAGTTATCGATTTAATCGACGCTTTACGTTAGAAAATATGTTACCTCGTTTTGCCTTCATTGCTTTGCGTACTCCGCCTATGCCTAATAAGTACTTGAGGATGGCTGAGCTTTATGGGTAATCAAAACGGATATGCCTTGGAGAATATCCATAGGGGTTAATTTTCTTTTAATTGCTTTTCACTGTAATCCAGCTTTTTATGTTTTTTTCCTGATGCCTCAGCTAATTCTTTAGGAACATAGTTTTCATCATGTTTTGCTAATACCTCGCTCGCTTCAATAATGTTGCCTTGAATCAGTGCGCCATTGGCAACAATACCTTGTCCTTCACGGAATAAATCAGGGAGAATACCGTCATACTGTACGGTGATCATAGGGGCATTATCATTAAAATTTGCGACTGTCGTCATGTCTGTTAATTTAAAACTAACCTTTAAATTAGCACTATTTCTTTTGACAGTGCCAGGTACAACTAAGCCGCCAATACGAATACGTTGTCCTATTGTCGGTTTTATTTTAGTATTTTCTTTACCTAAGGTGATTTCTGACGGTTTATAAAATAAATCAATATTTTGACTCAAAGCATAAAGTATCAGGCTAGCAACAACACTGATACCAATGATGATTGCCAACACTATGGTAAATCTCTTTTTTCTTCGTGGGTTCATCATAAAATCTTTAAGGTAGGATAGCTGCTTGTTTGCGGTGTTTTGCCACTTCACGTAATTTATCTTCTCGTTTTATACGTTTGGCAATTTGCTGCTTGATCTTTCGGTGATTTACTTTGCTTGAGTAATACAGAAAAGCCATGGCAATAAAAGCTGTACCGTAGGACATCCATACATAAAATCCATAGCCGCCCATATTTATAAAAGCGCTGATACTGTCAAATTGCATTAGGTAAGCTCCTGATGAGTTATCAATGCTTTTGCCCAAGGTCGTATACTATTACGTGCTAAAAGTTCGGTTCGAAAGCGGATACAAAGTATTGTAGCAACTAAAAAAATCAAACCAAGTAGGCATAAAAAAAAGGGCCATAACATATCAATATTCATCGATGGTTTGCCTAATTTACTTACCGTGGAACCTTGATGGAGGGTATTCCACCATTCAACTGAATATTTGATAATTGGAATATTGATCATACCAACTAACGTTAATATCCCAGCTGCTTTTCCTGCCAAATTTTTATCTTCGAAAGCACTGTGTAAAGCGATAACACCAAGATATAAAAATAACAAAATAAGCTCTGAAGTTAAACGAGCATCCCACACCCACCATGTGCCCCACATAGGCTTCCCCCAGACGGCACCTGTTAATAAAGCTAAAAACGTACATACAGCACCAACGGGAGCCATTGCTGCGGCCGAAGCATCAGCTATTTTTAATTGCCATACTAAACTACAAAAAGCCGCAATAGACATAGCTATGTATATTCCCATAGACAAAGAGGCCGTTGGTACATGAATATAAAAAATTCTAAAGCTATCACCTTGTTGATAATCAGCTGGGGCAAACAGTAGCGCCCAAACAATTCCAATAGGAAGAAATAGCATGGTGAGTTTAGAACACCATGATATTAACCTATTTGAAAAATGATAAGTCACTTCTGGGTTTGCGTATGGGTGTAAAATTTTCCACATCATCTTAATGTTCTTTTTTCATCGTTAGTGTTAATTAATTGTGATGGCATCAACAAAAATAATTTCTTCAAAACTACGTTCTAAGGAGCGACTTTGAAAGTTGTGCATAATGGAACCATTGATCCAACTAATATTATCTTGTTGTTTTACCTTAGATTCAGGTGCCGCAAGCCATTGCTTAGAATTGTTTGTAGCGACTTGAATATAACTATAGCCAGCTGACGTTATTACTTCTGTCACTATACCGGTTGTTTGATTTTGCTTCTTCGGTTGAGAAGCAGCGTTACCTTTATTAAAGTGACTGATAAAATAAATTTCATTAAAAGTTCTATTAAGCGTTGTGCTAGTGAAGTTAGTCATTTTTTGACCATTACTCCAACTTACATATTCACCTACTTTCACATCTTCCATAGGGCCAGCAGCCCAAATTTCTGTTGAGTTGAAATCTATTTTTGTGTAAGTGTAGCCACCGCTTACTAAGACTTCTTTTATTATCCCACCGGTATTTGATGAAGATTGACTACTCGTTTTGGCTACGTTAGCTTGGGGACGAGTGTTAGCCGTTAAAGGGTCTATATATTTGCTAATGAAGTAAATTTCATCAAACGTTCTGCTTAATGATTTACTATTGAAATTTCGCATGAGTGTACCTTGATACCAGCCTATCAGTTGACCTTTGTTTAACTGAGTTTGAGGTCCTGCAGCCCATAATTCAACGCCATTTCTTTCTACTTTGACATAAGTATAACCGCCACCAACAAAGACTTCTTTTATGGTGCCTCCTTGTAAATCCCCTAAACTTGCAGAAGTTACTATTTGACTTATAGCAGGGTGGTTTGCTGGCAGAGCCGTTGTTTGAATGTTATTGCTTTGTTGAGTTTGTGGTTCTTTTGCTTGCTCGCATGCAGTTAGGGATAAAATAATAATAGTGCTTGCCAGTAATAATAACTTTTTTGACATAATTGGTTCCAGTTTATGAGTTGATTAACAATTCATTAAATAGATATTTGCTGTGATTTATATTTAAGCAGTTATTATGCCATTCTCTAGAATAAAATGGGTATAACAACAAAACTAAATTTTCAAGCGAGTATTTATTATGAATAATTAAATTTATTTGGGTATAATCATTTTTTTCTTTTGTTGTATTCTTTAATGTTTAAAGTATTTAAAATTCAGTTAAACAATGCTTGGCTGTTTTTGGCTTTGTTTTCCTTGCTCTCTGCAAATATATTGGCTGTCTTTATTATCCTTTTGAAATTACCACTATTTTCACTTGTTTCAGCCCAACCCTTATTTAAAATCATGTTAACTTATCATGTTAATTTAGCGATGGTATTTTGGATGCCAATTATTGCTTGTTGGCTATGGGCGACATTATTTAATCTAAAGAAAAAACTTATTACCTTTTCCATAATGTTATCCGTAATTTCATTACTGATGTTATGTTTTTCTTTATTTGATTTGAACAATACTATTACCTTAAGTAATTACTATCCAATTTTACATAGCTATATTTTTATTACCTCACTAATAATACAAGTTGTCTCCGTAACAATTGTTGTCATTGCAATGCTAATCAGTAAAATCCAGCCCAATAAAAGTCAATATTTGGCAAAATTTGCTGGCATTGTTTGGCTAGGTATACCAATTGCCCTTATTGCTTACTTGATGAGTCATGAGATTGGTTTTCAATCAAAACATAGTATGATCGAGGATTTGTTGTGGGCTCCAGGACATATTCAGCAAACCGTTAATGGTTTGTTAATTGCTAGCATGTGGTGTTATTTTCTCAAAAGTGAGAAACCATTGCCAGTTTTGAGATTGTTTACTTGGTTGACGGTAATTAGTTGTGCAATTGCATTAGTTGCTACTTTGCTTTCTAATTATGATGGTTTAGCAAAACAAATGTTTACTTGGCAAATGAGTTTGTTTAGTTGGCTACCAATGGCTGCAATTACTTCTGAACTCTTAAAACAGCACCACAATAACATATATATTAAATTATCATTATTTGTTGGTTTACTCGGGGTTATTGCTGGTACTATTATTGTCAAGGGTACTTTGAGTATTCCTGGGCATTATCATGGCATGACAGGCGCTTTTAACCTGGCGCTTTTTGCCATATTGTTAAATAACCTTAAAGTTAAACCTTTTCAACAAAGACTAACATTAAGCTATGGTTTTGGACTAATAATACTCATTGTCGGGTTGACTGTTGCAGGATATTTGGGGATTGGCCGTAAACTTGTAGCCCAACAACAAGGCACATTAGATATGTGGCAATATGGCGCTATTTCATTCGTTGCCATTGGCGCTTTAGTTGCAATTACTGCATCGTTATTTATTGTTAAATCATTTTTTCCGTTATTAAAAGAAGGCAATAATTAAGGCCTGGTTTCATTTTTTGCCTACACGGCATTGGTCTTGCCTTTATATTTTTATGTTTTAATATTTTGTTAATGAAAAAAGGGGGGCTCATTCAATTTTTTATAAGTGTTACTTTATTATTATTGGTATTCATTTATCCTTTGGCAGCAGCACAAGTCTGCAATACTGACGGAGCTAAAACCATGCCTTCAGAGCGTTATGTTGTTTTTGGTGACAAGTATTATGTTCGAGACCGAGTGACGGGTTTGGAATGGACCCGTTGTGCTATAGGGCAGTCATGGAATAATGAAAAGAATGAATGCCAAGAAATAACGAAGAAACAAGTGAAGTCTTGGTTTTCGTACGACTCGGCTGTAGCCGAAGTAAAAAGGTATCGCTTGTTAACAAATAATAATAACTGGCGTTTGCCAACAATCAATGAGCTGTTAACCATAGTTGAACATCGTTGCCAGAGCCCCGCTATCAATGTAGACGTATTTCCTAATGCTCCTAGTTGGCGCTTCTGGTCGGCAAGCTCAATGGTAAACAATGAATACTATGCCTGGGTGACCGATTTTGATGATGGTAGTGCTGAAACGATTTTAAAATCAGTTTCTTCTCATTATATACGCTTAGTTAAAGGTAATAATTTACTCTTAAACAAACCTAAAACTCAAATAAAGAGCGTTGAGGAAAATTTGTCGAAGTGGAACGATGGTATCCATGACCTGCAAAATCCTGATCTTACGACATTACAAACATACCAAGATATTATTAATGCTTTTCCAAAGGATAGTTCAGGACACCCTGATTGGGCCTTATCGCTTAATAAACAATTAATAGAGCCAAGGGCAAATAAAACACTTGATAATGCTGAAAGTATGGTGGTTTGGCAACATGATATTATCTATAAAGACACGGCAACTATGCCTTGGGTTCTTTTCCCCCATAAAACTCACACGCAATGGCTTGCCTGTAGTAATTGTCATGAAAATGTCTTTAGCAGCACGGGAAGTAAAGCCGATATTTCTATGACGTCTATTTACACAGGGGAGCACTGTGGTGCTTGTCATGGGCGAGTGGCATTTAATGTTAATACCTGTGAACGATGCCATTCAGTGTTACATGATGGCGTTAGCGAAAATGGTCGTAAAATGCTTGATAAATCACCCTGATTTTAATTTTTAAAGGATGCGAATCTAAGTTGTTGTTGTAGTTTGCTTAACGACTCTGTTAACGATTTCTCATCTAGTTCATCGATCGTCTGTGGTAATGCTGATATCAGTTTATTGGTTGTTTTAGCTCGTTCTATTTCATTATTTTGCCAAAGAATTAATTGCTTGGTTAAATCATGTTGAGGAACATTTTCGACACTAGGAAATTTGAGGCTTAAGTTTTTTATAGCAGACATGGTTTTAGTTAAAAATGTGAGTATCTTATTGATATGTTTTAACCAAAAAGCATTGGCAATAATTAACGCAATAAAGTTTATCACGCTCATTATTATAACAACCCAAAAAATTACTATTAGAAACTGTTGATAAAAAGGCTCTTGGTTCGATTTATGAATTTGATAGATACTATCTTCAAAAATCTGGTTAAAACTCGTATATATATAGATTAATGCCACAAGGATCATAATAACTTCAAGGGTAATTAACAGTACCATTAAAGACCCTTGAATATTTCTGTCAACATATTTGATTTTTCTTCTATTATTCATACTATTGTCCTTTTATATATCATGGCAACTATTACATAGTTTATGTTGCTCGTGTTCTTCAAAAATATTGGCTCCGTGTTTTTTATCAAATGTTTTATGACAAGAAATACAACTGACTTTGCCATCAGGCAAGTTTATCCTTTTATCGAGTAAACCTATTGGTCTGTAACCACCATACTGAGCGGCTTTTTTATAATCTCGACCAATGGGGTGGCTAACCCGTCCGCCAGAGTGGCTAATAGCATTACCATCAACAACGCTAACATTTAAATTGCCCGTTTGGTTAATATGACATTCCATACATTTTAAGGAGAAGGAGTCGAGTTGATCACTAAAATGTTCACTGCCGGCTACTGTATGTCCAGAAATAAATAACGATGTTCCTAAGTCTTTCATATTCTCAAAAAACGATTTTTCATGACAACTATGACAAAATTCTTTCCCTGTTAATTCGGTCACCATTAGCCCTTTGGCTTCGCTGTGAATATCATGACAGGTGCTGCAGGTTAATTTACTTTGCCAATTAAGCTTAAAAATTTCGGGTAAGTTTTTGCTCGTTACAATGCCAGAAGGGTGGCTTGATTTTATTGCATTAGCATGACAGCGTTCACACAATATTTCTTGAGCGTTTAATAATAAATATGCGTTGTCGCTATTAATTGTTTCTGTTGCGAGGTGACATGACTGACAGTTCTCTGAGAGTAGATGAGGAGATGAACGACCAATAACCCAAGAGGTAGAAAAACTGATAATTATGATAACACAGGCTAATAACACAAATGCTTTCATAGAGTAAGCCTACTCGCCAATTTTGATAGTTGTTGGATCTTATTTAATACAATTTTTTTATCCGCTATTGATGAAGTAGGCAATGCCTGCAACTTTTCAACTTCAGATGATAATGATTGATAATGCGCTAATAATGTCTCTATACCTTCATCCATTTGCTGACATTCTTCCTGAAAATAATCATATTTTCTGATTTTAATCATCGGCATTTCATGTTGGTGGCCAAATTTCAAATTTTTTGCAAAACGATATAAGGGACCCGCCACACGAAAACTACTATATAGAGTGATAAAATAAGTAGTGATAGCCGTTGCAGCAATCAACCAAGCGCCAGTAATAAACATGATATACAGGAGATTATTGTGCGAATTGGTCAACATTTGCAAAATTGTCAAATAGTCACCTGTTGGAGTGTCAAAATTTAATATCAATAAAGCCAAAGAGCCTATTGATATCGCGCTGACAATAAGGGCAATGCGAGCTATACGCCTTAACATGTTGACAGCTAAAGTATGGTGAGTTTGATTTTGAGTAGAACGGTTAGCTTGATTGACCATATTTTGTATCACAACACAACGTAAAAAAGAATTGAAAATTCACTGTTATTTGAATAATAAATTAGCCACCATTGTAAATTGATGACTGATTAGTTTTATTTACTTATATCTCCCTTTGCTTTTATCAATTTGTATTCATCATCTGTTGGCGGCGGTAAAACGCTAAGAAACCCAGCTTTTTTGTCTAAGTCGGCAGGCCGGAAAATATCAATTTTACGGTGAAATTGATCTGCCATTAATACCCGATTATCTTCATCTACTACAATGCCAGAGTTTAGCATGTAATTAGCAGGCATTAATTTATCACTGCGCTCACCTATAAAGAGCAAAAGTTCACCTTTATTATTAAAAATTTGAAAGTTACCAAAGGCTGCATCTGAAACATAAATATTATTGTCGCTATCTAAGGCAATGCCTTTAGGGCGACTAAATTGTCCTGCTTGCCGCCCGATCGAACCAAACTTCAAAACAAGTTTTTCTGTATTAATATCAATAACCTGTATTCTAAAATTGCCACTATCAACGACATACAATAAATTACCATCTAGCGTAATATCTTTGGGTAAATTAAATTCTAAATCGCCACTACCTCGGGTACCAATAGTTCTTATGAGTTCACCCGTTCGACTATTAATTTCTAAAATGTGGTGTTTTTGAGTGGATACTCCACCAGTATCAGAGATGAAAACACGAGAGCCGTCAGGCGTTACAGCGAGCCCAGTTGGCATAGAAAATAGCTTTTTTTGTCCGATTTTTCTGAGAAATTCACCATCTCTATTGTATATTTTAATATCACCGGAGCTTTGATCCATCACATAAAGGTTGCCTTGTTCATCAACATCAATACCAAAAGGCTTTACTAATACAGAATCATCTGCATCTTTTACTCTGGCATAAAAATACTCATGAGGATCAAAAATATGCACTGTGCGCTTAGGTGGATCGCTGACAAAAATTCTACCTTTGTGTACCGCTATATCAAAGGGCTTTAGCATGCCTTTGCCTACTAAATTAGAGCCAGTTAAATATCGAGAAATTTTGTTATCCTCTGTTTCAAACTCAACGTCAAGGCTTGATAGCAACATACGTTCAAAGTAAAAACGCGCTTTTTCTGGAGGTGAGGGATAAACAAGTTCTTTAGCTTGCGTGTTTTCAATGGTCGCTTTAGAAGAGCAGCCAGAGATAAATGACAGGGAAAGGGAAATACAAAAAATAAATAATTTTTTTATATCAATAGCAGGCATTTTGATTCCTTAACTTTTAATTGTTTTTTATTATACTAAATGTCATTGGCAAGAAAATTGCTAAGTATTTAATAAATAATTGCCAGTTTTTTTATAAAAACGTGTTTTAATATGATTTAGAATGTAAACCATGCAATTTTTAAGCCTTTAGTTTTGTTTTTTATTGCGAAAAAATTTCATCCTATTACTATTAGAATATAGCTGACATAAGCAAGAACGAGTATTTAATGAGAGTGTGTTTTTTTTTATTAATGTATACCATAACTATTTTTTTTTCATTCTCGGTGCATTCGTCCACTCAGAAAGAAATTCAAATAGGCGCACAAGTTTGGCGAACCAATTGTGCTTCTTGTCATGGAGCTGATGGGCGAGGCTCACCACAAATAAAGCAACAGCTCAATGGGGAAATTGTTGATTTTACTTCATTGGCTTTTGCTGAAACTGCTGATAGAAGGAAAATGCTCTTAGCAGTAAGAGATGGAGTTAAGGAAACTATCATGCCAAGTTTTAGGGCTCAACTACCATATCAAGAAATGTTAGCTGTTGTTGATTACGCCCGAAATAGTTTTATGTTGCAATTAAATATGGGGCATGACTATGATGAAGGCAAAAAAGTTTTTGCCGATAATTGCTCTGTTTGTCATGGTGATCAAGGTCAAGGTGCTATATGGACTTCGGCTGGGCTTTTTCCTAAACCGGCGAATTTTACTGATCCTAAAAAAATAAAACAATTAACCAAAACTCGTATGCTCTTTTCGGTAACTAATGGTCGCCCTGAAACAGCAATGGTATCTTGGAAAACGCGCTTATCTACACAACAAATCACCGCAGTAGTAAATTACATTCGTGCAGGCATCATGAAAGTTTCTGACCGAGAGACTGAGTTTGGAGATGCGATGGGAGAACAACAAAATAAACTTGATCCGTTCTTAAGTGGTAAAAAATTTGATGAGAGTGATTTAAGCTCCGCTCCTGTAAAAAAGACTAATAAAGTTGAACAATCATCTACTAGTAAAAATAATCCGAGTGATCCGTTTTTGCAAAGTGGTGCTTATCAAGTAAGTGAAGACCCAAATATTGGCAAAAGTGATATTTATGGCGGTGAATCGCACGACCATAAAACACACATGGGCAAAAAATTGAATATTTTGGATCCTTTGCCGAATGATTTAATTGGTGATTATGATGCGGGGCGAGATTTGTATAGAAAAACCTGTGTATCGTGCCATGGTAAAAATGGTAATGGTCAAGGACCAAGAGCTCATTTTATTTTTCCGAAGCCTCGTGATTTTACCCACAGTGCCGCCAGAGCAAGCTTTAGTAGAGCACATATTTTTGAGCGGATCAGAGCAGGAGTTACTCAAACAGAAATGCCAGCCTGGGGATCTGTTTTAACGCAGCAACAGATGGCTAATGTTGCTGAGTATGTTTTTAGCACTTTCATTAGTCAAAAAAGGATTGATCCTGATTTTTGGCCAAAACAAGATGATAAAAACAAGCTTATAAATAAAGTAAAGTCTCAATAGGAATTTAGCATTGATACCAAGTAAATTTATTTTTTTGTTGTGCTTTTTTATTTTATTCTCTAGTCAAATTGTGGCCTCGAAGCAACAAGAAAGCAGTAATAAAAGCATTCTAAATTTAAGCGTAGAAGCACTTGAACATGGGCGGAAAATTTATAATTACCGTTGCTACTATTGTCATGGTTATTCAGGAGATGCAAAAACATTAGCCGCTAGGGGGGTATCACCTGCGCCTAGAGACTTTACTAATAGTTCGTTAGAACAATTATCACGAGATAAAATGCTAGCGGCTGTAGTAAATGGACGAAACGGAACTGCGATGACTAGTTTTACTAAGTTTTTATCAAACGAAGATATTAACTTAGTGGTTGATTTTATTCGCCAAGAGTTTATGCAAAATAATTTAGTTAATACTAAGTACCATACCAAAGAAAATGGTTGGCCGGATCATCAAAAATACTCGGCCGCTTTTGCTTTCGCAACAGGTGATATTGCGCTAGACGTTGCTCAGGAAACTCTAAACGAACAACAATTAAAAGGGCTACAACTTTATTTATCTTCCTGTATTACTTGTCATGATAATAGCAAGGTCAACGAGGAAGGCATTATTTGGCAAAGCCAATCAATATCTTACCCTAGAAATAATTTTTCATATACTAAGTTTGATGGTGTTACTGGCGCAAGTACCTATCAAAAGCATGATACTTTTGCTTTACTTGAAACAGCATCATTAAAAGTAAAGCAAGGCGAAGCACTTTTTCGTGATAACTGCGCCTTTTGCCATGGTATGGATGGTAGCGGGAAAAATTGGATTGGCAGTTTTATGCAGAAAAAACCACAAAATTTACAAGATGCTGTATTTATGAAGTCAGTGAATAAAGAAGTGATTAAGCAAATGATTAAACAAGGAAAAGTAAATACCTCAATGCCAGCTTGGCAGTCGGTACTTAACGAACAACAAATTGATGCTATTGTTAGCTATATTAGTGAGGCATTTTATAATCTTGAGGATTAAGATATTCATAACGCTAATGTTGTTATTATGCTCATGTTCAAAACAAGAACAAAACAGCATAAATAACGAACAACTTTGGCCTGAGAGTCTAATGATAAAGTCATTAGATATTAGCGACCAATCATTAGAAATAATTAATAATAACGCTGGCTCAAAGCAATGGCTACTAATTAATGTATGGGCTACTTGGTGTGCCCCGTGTCGAAAGGAAATGCCATTATTGCAACAGTTATCAGAAGAGTTATCTGATCTGCCTATTAGCATAAAATTATTATCCATTGATAATGATATTAATTTAATTAAAGAGTTTGTATTGCAAAATAATATTCATTTACCAGTATATTTTACCAAACAAGAAAGTATTGAAAAAATGTTAAATATTTCAGCTTATCCCATGACCTTTTTGATTAGCCCTAATGGAAAGGTTATAAAATCCTTTTTAGGTGTGAGAGCATGGTCATCAAAAGAAATGCGTTTACAATTAGAAACATTGTTAAAGGAGGCTTAAATGGATAGATTTACGCCTAAATCAGTTGGGTTTTTCTTTACTATTAAAGGGAAAGTCCTTCTGTCACTCGGCTTTTTAGCTATATATACTATTTTTCTTTTTGTCTATAGTTTAGCTCAAAAGGATGTTCTATTAGATAAAATTAAAGAAATAGATACCTTGCAGGAAGCTGAAACTGTATTGCTAGCAGCCGATCTAGCGGTGTTTGATGCAATAACTAACTTACTCATTTTGATTGAACCTACTCAAAAAGAAGACGTTATTGAAAAAGCTCATGAACATTTTAATATTCTAACTGAGCACTATAAAAAGCTATCCTTGCTTTACCCTAAAAGAGCGCCTTCCTTTTATGTACTAATTGGTAGTTTAGCAAAAGTGGTTATGTCACCTAATACAAGTGACTATATTCACGTTAAAATTAATCTAGAAAATCACCAAAGAGAGCTAAATGGTTTGATTTTGGCAAACCAAAAAGCGAGACAAAAACTATTTAAATCCTATAAACGTATCAGCGATACTGCGGTAAGTCGTCTTGTTTTACTAACATTATTTGCTTTGATTTTAATGATATTAATTTCGAGCTTGTTTTTTGGCAAAATCACTTTAGATATTAAACGCGTGTTGGTGCAAATACAGAGTATTGTTGCCAGAGAGAGACAAGAAAATTTAACCACAAAACGTGTCGATGAAATAGGCATGTTAATTGATGGAGTAAACGAAATGTCGGACGCATTAGATTTACGCGAACAGCAGTTATATTTAGAGCGCATTAATAGCGCGTATTATGATAGTTCTAATGCCATTGAAAAGCTTACCGCAGGTTTGGTTCATGAATTAGGAAATCCAATTGCCATTATTATTGGAGTTATTGATGAAATTGAACATGGAAATGATAGCTTACCTTTATCACTTCAAGAGAAAATACTCTCAATAAAGGAAGCGAATGATAAATTACTGTTAATTAATACCGATTTGACCAAGTTGGCATCACCGATAAATAAAGACTTTGAATTTTTAGATTTTAATGAAGTTGTCAGTCACATTGCTAATTTACTGCATTATGATGAGCGCTGGTATAGTGTTGATATTAAATTAAACTTGGCTCCAATGTTGCCTGCCATTTTTGCTTGTGATGCTCAAATTCGACTATTACTTAATAATTTACTAACCAATAGCCTTGAAGCCAGAATTTCAAACGAGCATCAAGTAGAAATAGACACTTTATATGTAGATGAAAATATTCATCTTATTATTAAAGATAATGGTGTAGGTATGGATGATGAAAACTTAGAAAATGCCTTTACTCCTTTTTATACTACTAAAGATCAGTCTATTCACAGCGGTATGGGATTATTTAGTTGTATAACCGTGGTAAATAGTCATAAAGGAAGGATGAATTATAGCTCTTACCCAAATAAAGGCACACAAATTCGAATTTCTTTTCCAATATTAAAAGTAAATAATGAACAAGCTGTTGAGGAGAGAGAATATGAACATTAGTAGCCTAAGTTTTCTGATTTATTTTGTCTCTTTAAGCTCGTTTGCACAAACGGATAAGTCAGCAATCTTTTCGGCGGGAGAGTTACATTTTTGGGTTGTTTTAATTGTTTTTGGTGCAATTGTTTTTCTGCTTGCCTACAGCATGAAAAGCAAATTGATAGCAAAAAATACTAAATATGACTTGATAAAATATTCTACGCAACCCATTTTTGTGACCAACGCCGAAGGGAAAATTATTTTTATTAATGACGTAGCTAAAAACTTGATTGGTATAGAAAATACTAATGGAGAAATAGTAAACATATTCGATTTGATTGATGGTTTACCTGAGTGCTTAATGAATAATGTCACGTGCCAACAAGTAGATAATGAGCAACACTGTCATTGCAAAGAAATATGCCCAAGCGACAAAGATTTTTCTTTGATTTGTCATGATGATCATACTATTCCTATAAAAATAGATGTATTGCGTCAAGCTAATGGTAGTAATATTTATTATTTGAAATTATTAGTCATTGAAAAAAAATTACAGCAACAATTAGAATCACAAAATAAAGTGGCCACCCTAGGCGAGTTTTTAGCGGGAATTTTACATGAAGTAGGTAACCCTATGGCCGCTATTGAAGGTGTGTCAGCAAATTTACTTTGGCAGCTAACTAATGATAAAGAAAACGTATCTAATGACTATTTGCAAGAACAAATTAATCTTATACAAGCACAAGCAAGGCGCGTTAATCATATTAAAAATGAGTTTAGTTTAATAAGTCAAAATTCAGATTTATTATCTAATCAAATGCAGTGGTTTGATCTTAATGATTTGCTTACCCAACTCATTGAATTGATCAAATATGATAAAAGAACAGATCAAATTGAAATTAGTTACCAAGCCGATAAAGGTATGCCGGCAATTTATACTCATAAGGATAAGTTAACCCAGATATTACTGAATGTGTTTTCTAATGCTATAGATGTATTACAGCAACAAGATAAAGCCAGTATTAGTGTTTTATTAAGCCATGACAAAAGCTCGGTAAAAGTGAATATTTTGGATAATGGCTTAGGGTTAGATGCACAAGAGTTAGAAAGAATATTTGAAGCTTTTTATACCACTAAGTCTAAAGGAATAGGTTTGGGCTTGATGATATGTAAGCAACTAGCCAATTCACTAAGTATGGATTTCAATATGACCTCTCAGGTTAGCATTGGTACTCAAGTAGAATTAATCATTCCTATAAGTGATAAAAATTGATGAAAAATTTAAAAATACTGGTTGTTGATGATGAACCTGCAATCAGACAAATATTGTCTAATGTAATTGAACGGGAAGGCTATAAAGTCAGTGTGGCAGAAAATGCTGGTACAGCTTTACATATGTTAGGCTCAAATGAGTTTGATGTAGTATTTAGTGATGTGCGTATGCCTGATTTTACCGGTATTGAATTACTCAAACGAGCTAGAGAGCAAGGGGTTGAAAGTCAATTTATTATAATGACGGCCTTCGCCTCAGTGAACACTGCAATAGAAGCGATGCGTAATGGAGCCTTTGATTATTTAACTAAACCCTTACGTACCGAAGACGTCATTCACCGATTAAATCAAATATCAGACTTCATTGAGCTGCGCTCAGAAAACAAAGTGCTACGTGAACTTGTCATGGGTATTGGTGACAAGCAATGTAAAATGGTTTCAAATGCCATGAATGTTGTTGATAGATTGATTTTAAAAGTAGCAAAAACAGACTCAACCATATTAATAACAGGGGAAAGTGGTACAGGAAAAGGCATAACCGCGCGCACTATTCATCAAAATAGCCTGCGTAGTAATAATACAATAATTCCTGTCAACTGTGGCGCAATTCCTGAAGCATTAATGGAAAGTGAACTCTTTGGTCATACTAAGGGCGCCTTCACTGGTGCCAATAAATCGAAGAAAGGTCTTTTTGAAGCCGCAAGTGGAGGTACTTTATTTTTAGATGAAATTGGTGAGTTGCCTTTGCTGCTTCAAGTAAAACTACTGCATGCAATAGAGGAAAAAAGAGTTCGTCCTGTTGGAAGTGGACAATTTATTGATGTTGATATTCGTATTATTGCGGCGACTAACCGTAAGTTACAAGAGATGGTTAAAGAAGGAACGTTTCGAGAAGATTTATATTTTAGGTTAAATGTTTTTAATATTGACCTGCCAGCATTAAAGCAAAGAAAAGAAGATATTAAAATTTTAGTTAAGTTTTTTATCAAATTAGAAAGCAAAAAAATGGGCTTAAATAATACCTTTGAAATTGAGCCAGAAGCGTTAGAGTTAATTGAAAATTACAGTTATCCAGGAAATATTAGAGAATTAGAAAATACGGTTGCTAGAGCCATGATTCTCGCTGATGATAATATTATCAGAATAACTGATTTGCCTAACCAGTTATTGAGCCAACAAGCCACCAAAGCGGGTGGCCAAACTTTAAGGGAGCAAGTAAGAGATTTTGAATTGTCAGTGATTAAAAAGGCGTTGTTAGATGCAAATGATGACAGAAGGGTTGCTGCAGAGCAATTAGGCTTGGGATTATCAAGTTTGTATCGGAAACTTGACGAATAGATTTTAGCTAGTGATTAACGGAAGTAAATTATGAAAATTCATATAATAGCTGCTTTATTAATGTTTAATGTTACTAATCAATCAGCGGCACTTGAACAAACTGTAAATAGTGATAATAAGCAAGTTGAACAATGGCTTGAAAAAGGCTTGGCGGCTCATAAAATAGATGACTTAATGGGGGCACTTAATTGGCTAGGAAAAGCGGCTAAGCAAGGACAACCTAAGGCGAAGGCTATGTTGGGTTATCTTTATCTTCGCTCCGATGAAATAGAGCTAGCGGTCCCTTTATTTGAACAAGCAGCTAAACAAGGCAATGCTATGGCGCAATTTGAATTATCGACCTTATATGCTCAAGGTAATGGTGTAGAACAAAATTTTACTACTGCGCTAGCGTTTCTAAACCAAGCTATTGCTCAAGATCATTTACCCGCGATCTATTTACTTGCGAGTAGTTATGAGCAGGGAAAGTTTGGTCTGGCGGTAAATATTGAAAAAGCGGTTAGCCATTACCAACAAGCGAGTAATAAAGGCTATCCCACAGCGACTTATCGATTAATACAAGCTTATAAAAATGGTGAACTTGGTTTTTCTAAAGATAAAGCTAAAGAAAAAGAACTAAAAGATTTACTCAATAAACATTCAGAAGAGAAAGCCAAACAAGAGAAAGAAAAGTTAGCCGATTACTAATTTTTCAATTTACCAGTATCCTGTATCTTATCATCGATAAAGCTGCCTATAGAGGAAAGTCATGTTCAAGTTAATACCTGTTAATATTCATTCGATTACCATTTTATTATTCATTGTTGTTTTTTCATCAACAGCTTTAGCGGGTAATTCAGTTAAAGGTAAGCAGCTGTACCAGCGGAATTGTGCTCAATGCCATGGTGAAAATGGCAAACCAACCATGCCAAGAGCCGCTGATTTTTCAAAAAAAGAAGGACTTAGAGTGAGTGATAAGAGTCTAATGGCTAGAATAAAACGAGGCGGTAGAAGCTGCCCTGCTGTCGGTGGCATGTTAAAGGATCAAGAAATAATAGACTTGATTGCACATTTAAGGACTTTTAGATAATGAATCTTTTCACTAAGATTTTAGTGCTTTTTTTACTATTTACCCTGGCTTCTTGTTCAGAGCCTGCACCAGATGTTGTTATTTATAAAATTAAAGATAGCTTTAATGTTGGTGAAAATGCGTTTGTTCGTTCATTAGCGGTTGAAGCTGAAAAGCAATCTTTATGGGTTGGTACTTCTATGGGGGTACATCAGGTTGACTATATTAGTGGTGATTTAAAATCTACCTTTACACGAGAGCATGGTTTAGCAAATGAATATGTTTTTGCAATAAATATAGATAAAGATGGCTATAAATGGTTCGGCACCAATGCTGGCGGAATGTCTCGTTATAAAGACGGGCAATGGAAAACATTTTTTCCTTTACACGGCCTAGCTGATTATTGGGTTTACTCCTTTGCTAATCATCCTGACGGTAGTTTATGGGTTGGTACTTGGGCAGGGGTGAATAGAGTCGATTTAGCCAGCCTTGAATTTAAAACCTATGTTAAAGAGCTTATTAATGAATGGGTTTATGGCATTGATATCGAAGATAATGGCACCATTTGGTTTGGTACTGAAGGTGGCGTTAGTCGGTTTGATGGCAGCACTTGGCAATCTTGGGATCATAGTGATGGCTTAGGTATTGCAAACAAAAATGGCTTACCCTTTAGTAAAAACACAGGTTTAGGAACGCGTTCTCGTCATGATCTTGGTATTTTAACTGGCGGCAAAGCAACTTATAATCCTAGTTATGTATTTGCGATAAAACTTGATAGTCGTGACAACACCGTTTGGGCTGGTACATGGGGCGCTGGCGTTGCTCACTTTGTTGATAATCAATGGCATAACCTATCTGTTAAAGAGGGTTTAGCCGGTAATATTATTTATTCTATTCATCAGTCAACTGATGGCGCAATGTGGTTTGGCACAAACGGCGGGTTGTCTCGTTTTGATGGTGTTAATTGGCAAAACTTCAATAAAAATAGTGGCTTATTAAATAACGATGTTTATTCCATCGCTGAGTCACCTGACGGTAATATTTGGGTTGGCACACGCAGTGGCGTAACGCGTCTTCAACCTACATTTATAAAGTCTTAAAGGATACCTATGTTTCGAATATTATTGATAATTTCTTTATTTACTGCCTTACTCAGTACTTATGTTACAGCGCAAGAGAGCTCAGTAATTACAGAGCAAGAAAATAAAGCTGAGCAAGTGAGTGAACAAACACCCAAGAGTAAATTTGTACACTTTAATGTTGGCAATAAAAACGTTAAATCAATTTATTCCGATGGTCGTGTTATGTGGGTTGGTACATCCGGAGGTGCAATCCGTTACGATTTAAAAACAGAAGATTACCGTCATTTTGACGTCAAAAATGGCCTGTTGGCTAATGGTGTTTTTCATATCAGTCGTCTTGATGAAAATCATATCGCGGTGGGTACTTATGGTGGCGGCTTGTCTGTATTAGATGAACGTGACGATAGTTGGGCAAGATATAATGTTCCAAATGGTTTGGGTGATGCTTTTGTATATGACTTATTAACCGCTAAGAATGGAGATGTGTGGATTGCTACATGGACAGGCGTCAATCGCATTATTGCTGGAGAGTTAGATAACCCAAAAGCATGGCAACTGTTTACCGTTGAAAATACCCAAGGAGGCGTGCCAAATGATTGGATTTATGGCTTGTCTGAGGGCATCAATGGTGAAATTTGGTTGGCGACAGAAGGCGGCTTAGCCCGTTACAAAAATAAAGGTTGGCAAAACTGGCAACATAAAGATGGTTTAGGTGCTGATTATGAGTTAGTTAAAGACTTTAATCCATTTAAGCGTGATCCAGCAAAGTATTCAAGCCACCATGCCAAACAAAAAATTGAACAAGGCTTAACTGGAGTGAATACCGCTTATAATCCGAATTATATTGTTTCTATGGCTGTTGCCAAAAATGGCGATATTTGGGTTGGTACATGGGGCGCAGGTTTAAACCATTTTGATGGTAAAAAGTGGCGAGTGTATACTCATCTTGATGGTTTGCCTTCAAATCATATTTTTATGCTTACTATGGCCGATGACGGTACTTTGTGGATTGGTACCAGCAAAGGTATGGCTAAGAAAAAAAATAACAGCGATAAGTTTACTTTATATACCACTGAAGATGGTTTGTTTGCTGATGCAATTTTTTCCATGGCTATTCAAGATGATGGTACCTTATGGGTTGGTAGTTATGGTGGTGTTGCTCGAATTAATCATTTGGATTAGCTTTGTTTTTCTCAACTTTGAGAATGGAATCTTAACTTTGAGAGTAAAATATAGTCAATATGGCTCTTGTTGAATAAAGTTGAGTTTTCAACTTGGTATTGGAAAAAACAAAATACCATACCAGCGCGTAAGTATTTGTATTATATGTAAATTAGATGTGTCTTTCTTTTTGTTTTGTGTTTTTAATTATTTGGCATAGTGGTTGCAGCTTATTTGATTAGATAGATAAAAGAGAAGGAAAATAATATGAACACTACTAAAAAAGTCTCACTATTGACTAGTATAATAGTAGGTGGCTTAATTACTTTAGGTACGGCTGTCGCTGGTGTTAAAGATACACCGCATAACTTAGGCTCAAGTGGAACGGGCCCTAACAATATGACCGGAACTGGTGAGGTATGTGTGTTTTGTCATACTCCACATGGCTCCGACACTTCTGCAGCAGTACCGTTATGGAACAAAACGCTTAATGCTACAGGTTTTACCACGTATGACTCTTTAGGTACCTCAAGCTTAGATGGTGGTATAGCCGCAGTGGGCTCAGTCTCTATCGCCTGTTTGTCTTGTCATGATGGTACTCAAGCGATGGATGTTATGCTCAACCAACCAGGCTCAGGAGTAATTGCAGCTGGTAATCTCGGTGGTAATCGTTTAGACGGTACTTGGACTGGTGCCGCTGCGGATGGTTTAATGCCCGCAGGTATCGCGAATATAGGCAAAGATTTGAAAAATGACCATCCAGTCGGTATACAGTATGCTGGTGGTGGTTACCTGACAGGCGTAGGCAGTCCGGCACTTGCTGCAGATAAAGATTTTAAGGCACCAATCGAAGTAACTATAAACAGTTTACCTGTTTGGTATGTACCTACCGATAGTGCTGTAGGTGGCGTAGCTGGTCGAGATAAAACCGATTTACCTTTATATACCAGAGCAGTTGCAACATTTAATAATGGCGATGTAGCAGGAAATGCTAACGAACCGTTTGTTGAGTGTGCAAGTTGTCATGATCCACACCAAGATGCTAACCCAACCTTCTTGCGAATTGACAATAATGGTAGTGCAGTATGTTTAGCTTGTCATACTAAGTAAACCCCGTGATATTAATGCACAAACTAATAATTAGTTTGTGCGTTTTTTTATTCTTTACCTTATTTAAGTATAATGGCATTTGATTGTTGATAGTAAAAATAAGAGAGTTAACTAAAATGAAAGAAGGTATTTTAAAGATTTTAATTAGTACTAGTTTACTTACATTTTTTTCTTTTCCTACATTAGCTGCAGACAGTAAATCATTGAACCTTGAGTCAAGTACTACTCAAGCTACTATTTCATTATATGAACGTGTTTTTGCAAAAATAAACAATGTTTTACTTTCCGAAGCTCTGTTTCGTGAATTTGTTTACCAACAAAACCGTAGCAGCTTTTATCATGGTAAACCCCCTGAAGGTGAAGAAATTAGCTTTTATAGAAAGTCGGGCGATAAATTAATTGAATACTATTTAATTGCTCAGGTAGCAAAAGCTAATGGCATTAAAGTAAATGAGCAAGAAATTGCCCAGAAAATCGCCGACTATGATGCTCAATTTGTCGATAACGAACAATGGAAAATTTCCCGTGTAGATTTTCTTTCTATGTATCGTCAGTTATTAGAAATAAACGATTTAGCTGATAAATATCAAGTCTTTATTAAAGATGCTATCACCCTTTCGAAAGAACAAGTGCAAACGTATCATGCTGAACATATGGAAAAGTTTACTCAGCCGCCACAAAATCATGTTGCGGTTATCATGATGAATGTTACACCTAGTGCTGGTGGCTTTGTATGGCAAGCGGTACAGCAGCAGGCTGAAGAAATTTATGAAAAGTTACAGCAAGGAGCTAAATTTTCTGACTTAGCAGAATTACATTCTACCGATGTTACTGCCGATAATGGCGGCGATATGGGCTTTATTCATCAAGGAATGACGGCTAAGAAAGTAGAAAATTTACTCGCAACGATGCAAGCGGGTGAGGTTACTAAGCCTTTAGTCTTGCTCGATGGTATTGCCATTTTTAAGTTAGTTGAACGTAAGCCTGAAATAGCGCATGCCTTTAATGAAGTAGAGGAGCGTGCTGGTTTACTGGCATTAGCTGATGCCAGAGATGCAGCTTGGACAAAAGAGATAATGGAATTAAAGGAGCAAGTACAGATAACTGTAAATGAGAGTGTTTTTGAATAATATTTAGTCACAGGAAAAATTAGAGGTTTTCTTGTTGAGAAACACCGTTAGCTTGTTTGTTTGTCTTTTTACTTGTTTAGTCCCTGAACTATCTATGGCGGAGCAATGGCTTTATCTGGGTGACGGCTTTCAAAGTACAACAGGGTATTTAGGTGCTAAAGCTTCTTATCAAAATGATATTGGCAGCAACTCAAATGAACTCTTAAGTAATGATGGTACATCAACCTCGACTATTGGACGAGTTATTCATAGAAATAACTGGCAAGGTTTTATATATCGCCCTTGGGTAACCTCTACAACACTAGGAACAGAATTACAGGCTGATTATAATCAATATGATATACAAGGAGGTGGTAATCAATCCTTATTAGCAGGGCGATTATCAACGTCGGTGAATTTGTATCCGCATTTGGACTACCCAACAACCTTTATTTTTAATCAATATGTAAAGAAAAGCTCTGGCAGTGGTGACGTTGATGATAATTTACTATTCGACACCCTTTTTAGCGTAAAAAATCATTATCAACCAGATGATGAAACTTACAGTGCCCTAACGCAATATACTTTTGGCATAACGGATGAGTCTAAAGACGCCCGAAGTTACGTGCAAAATGCATTCGATTTTACTTTTATGGACGAATTAGAGTTGAGTAACTATAGTGTTATTGCACGTTTTAATAATGAGAATAGAAACTATTTAGATCGAAATAATGAACATAATGATGCTTCGTTGCAATTTCAACAGTTCTGGCTGTTAAATGAAGGTGACTCAATTAATTTATTTGCTGATATTACCCGTGAAAACGACATTGAAAAAGGTGATGTTGATACTAGAAAACGTGATTACGAAAGAGCGCAACTAACCGCGACATCTTTTATGAGATCGGCAACGGATGACCGTATAACCTACTCATTTAATGGCTTTGCTAATCAAACTAATAATTCAATAAGTGGCATTGGCCAAGTTGAGCATCGCAGTATAAGCTTATCGGCAGGCAGTTTTTATGATTACAGTGATCAAACTCGATTGGTAGCATCACTGGATGGATTGGTAACTAATAGTAATAATGAAAAAACAGAATTTATATCCGGTTTTGGTGCGATAAACTATCAAGATCAACTTTTTTTATCTGACAATGTATTATTATCTTGGTTTGTTAACGACTCAGTGACTTTGTTGCGCGGAGACGAAAAGGAAAACATTAATTTAATTCAGTTTGGTGATGGTTTATCAAAGGACTTTTCATTATTTGATACTAATTTAACCGTTTCACTTGATCAAACTGTTAATCATGAGTTGAGTTCACTCGATGAGGGCGAACGTTTACTCGATGAATGGCAATTAAATCATGATTTGGCGTTGAATTGGTCATCTAATAATGGGGCTGTAAATTCGGTTTTTTATTTACTTTTAAGTGATTCTCGCCACTTAACAGAGGATAAAAGACAGTTTCAACATGCTTATTTAAGTTTGCAGCGTAACCAAATACTCAGTAATGCTGATAACTGGGGTGGGAACCTTGTTTACGAATGGAATAAAACCATTAATAAGTTAGGTGAACAAGAGTCCTATGCACAAGCTTTTGGTATGTTGTGGTATCGAAATATAGAACTTTGGAACGTTGAGGATTTACGTTTTACTTCGACGTTAACTTTACCTTTAAATGATCTGCTACCCGATGATGAGTTAAGAGCAAATGATATAGCCTCATGGGAGAATGCGCTAGATTATAGAGTCGGTTTATTAGAAATACGCTTGAATAGCGTAACGACTGAAAATAGCTATTATGTAGCACTTGAAGTTAAACGAAATTTTAATTTTTAAATATTGGAGATAATAGTGAAAAAGAATAGTTTACTTAGCCCAAAATACAATGTGCTGTTGTTGGTATTAGGCTTTATTTTAACCCTAAACGTTTTTTCATCTAAAGTAGCGTATGCGGAATATGGAGATGTAGTTATTAATAACTTTTCTGAAGAAGCTGGCATGCGCCCCGTTGTGTTTCCTCATTGGTTTCACCGTATTCGTTTTCGCTGTAAGGTTTGTCATGCCGATTTAGGTTTTAAGTTTGAAGCGGGAGGTAACAAAATTGATATGTTAAAAATTATTGACGGTGAGTATTGCGGTGCTTGTCATAATGGTGAAGTTGCATGGTCAGTTGAAAACTGTAATTTGTGTCATTCAGGTACCCCTGGAACGCCAACTCAAGTGCATGGCAGTACAGTGCAACAGTTAGTTTCTCCCTCTAAAGATAAAAATGAAAAGAAGTAAGGGCATACCATGAAAAAAATCAATTTAATTGCCTATTTTGCTATTATGTCTTTATCAATTTCTGCTCAAGCTGCTGATATTATTAACGGAAAAAAAGTTGCTGATATCAGTTGTGTCGCTTGTCATAAAGCCGGTGTTATGGGCGCGCCAAAAATTGGCGATAGCAAAGCATGGCAACAGCGAATTGAAAAAGGGTTAGCATCTGTAACTAATCATGCTCTTAAAGGCTTTAATAGTATGCCTGCCAAAGGTGGAAATTATTTGTTATCCGATCAAGATATCAAAGATGTTATTGCTTATTTCTTAGATTCCGCAAATGTTAAAGTAAATGCTACTAGTGTAAAAGCGAATAAAACACCAGAAAATCAGCAGGCTAAGGCACCAACTCAAATAAAAGTAAAAGAAAGCCCTGCGGTGGTCAAAGCTGATAAAAATTCAGGCATGTCGAGTGCGATGAAGTTCAATCGATTAATGAAATCGCCTTCTGAATGGAACCCACCACCATTTGAAGATGGCATTCATGATCCTGATGGGGAAGGTGCTTATGTACTCCAAGCCCCTAAAGATGCATTTTCATCATTAGATAAATCAAGCTCAGGTAATCGTGTTGACTGGGTGAAATCATTAAATAATGGCAAAATCGAGCCTCGTTATGATCGTTTAGATGCAACGAAAAAACCTTTTGTTATGGATCTTAACATTGTTCGAGAAGTTAAGGGCTCAATGCCTAATGTGGTATATCCTCACAAACAACATACTCAGTGGTTAGATTGTTCAAATTGTCATCCTGATATATTTATTCCGAAAAAAGGCGCAAATCAAATTAGTATGGCTGCTATTTTAATGGGTGAAAAATGTGGCGTTTGTCATGGTAAGGTTGCTTTCCCTGTTTCTGATTGTCGTAAGTGTCATTCTCAGAAAAAGGAAAAACCTTTAATTGCGGGCAGTAATAAGAAATAAATTTATTGCTAATATGATAAAAACTGAGCATAAAGTAAAAGATAAGAATAATAAGATGATGAAATCAACGTTGTTAGTTTTTATGCTGATTTTGGTTTTATTTTTATCCTTATCTGATTCGGTGAGTGCAAAACAGCAGCTAGATCATCAGCAATTAACGAGAAAGGCATATTTAATCGCGTTTGTTTTAAAAGATGTTAAGCGCAAATCAGCTGATTTGTTCGCTAAAAATCAGTCCTTTTCTGATGGCTATCATTATGCAGATAAAATGCTAAATAAAGCTATGGCAGCACTTGAACAAGAACAATTGTCAGAGGCGAATGAGTTTCTTGAACAAGCCTTTATCAATATGACTTACGTTAGAACTTTTATTAAAAAAGCTCCTGATAGTTTAGACGATGAACGAAGAAGTTATGTCAAGATTGCGGAGTCAGTTGATCAATTTATTAGTGTACTCTCTGATACCTTGGCTAATAAAGAAGATAAGTTAGCAAGTGATAGCCTTATTAAAGCAAAATCATTTAAAGAGTTAGCTACTGAATTACAGCAGCAGAATAAGTTTATTGATGCAAACTTAAAAATTAAGCAATCATATAATATTCTTGTTGAAACCTTATCTAGAATTAAAGATAAAGAAACAACAATAGTAACTTTGAACTTTGAAACACCAAAAGATGAATATTTATATGAACTTAAACAATATAAAAGTTTTAACATGCTAATAGAGTTACGTAAAGCCGATGTTTCTTTATCTGTAGTCACATTAAAAACCGTGGCGAGTTTTGTTGTTAAGTCTACAGAGTATTTTACACAAGCTGAATTATTAGTTACCCAGCTTAAATATGAAGAAGCGATAGCAATATTAGAAACAGCGAATAAAAACTTGAAAAGAGCGTTGAGGGTTTCTGGGGTAAATGTTTATTAAAAAGAAAGCCACTGTGGAGATATTAATGAGAGGCGTATTAAATCTATTTATTTTATTCTTATTGATGTTCTCATCAACAGGTTTTGCTGTCGATGAAAAAGATGAAGCACTTGGTTTGAATACAAGTTTCTCTGCTCAACTAGCATTATACCCTTTCCCTCAAAATATTGAGGGTAAACCTTCTCGATTTGCTTACCTTAGAAAGTTGCTAGAGATATCTTCTGGAGCAAAAAAAGTTTTAACAAGCCATAATAAAGAGGCTCATTCCGCTTACTTAGAAGCGAGAAAAACCTATGTTTTAGCCGCAGAAGAACAAGATAATGCCAAGGTTAATCTTTTACTCGATAAAACAGTTAAGCTGATGTATCAAGCGATAAGAAAGACGGGTTCAAAGAAAAAATTAGATCTAAAAAAAGAACGAGATTACAAAAGAAAGTTACTTAGTGTCAATGCGTTACTAGAAGCCCTTGGACGTATAGCGGTTGAAAAGCACAATGAAGATAATACCAACAAATTAAAAGCTAATATTGCTGAAATTGTTGCTTCTGCTGATAAGTTAGTGGCAAAAAGAGATTTAGATAAGGCGAGAGAATTATTAGATGAAGCCTATTTGTTAACTAAAACGGGTATTGAAAATATGCGTAGTGGTGATGTACTCGTTAGAGAGCTTAACTTTGAATCAGTTGAAGAAGAGTATGATTATGAACTTGACCGCAATGATACTCACCAAATGTTAGTGAAATTGTTAGTAGAGAAAAAATTAGCCAGTAAATCTGAGTCTTTTAAACAGAAGATCAATGACCGTGTCGATAATGCAGTATTAATTCGAAAAACAGCAGAAAGTTTTGCTAATAAAAGAGATTATGATTCTGCGATCAAAGCGTTAGAAAAATCGACAAAAGAGTTAGTTAGAGCTATTCGGATGGGTGGTATCTTTATTCCAGGGTAACCGTTTCCCTGATAACTTAACCCCACCGGTCATAGCTACCGTTTTTAGCTTGAATGTTATCTGGAGGATGTGCTTTGAGTATAAGAGACCATGATTTGGTAAGTGATATTGTGTCAAAAAATGAATTGATGCAACTTAAACGAAAAATGCGAAATAGAGTTATAACCTCTCTGTGTGTTATTTTTATAATATTCAGTATTTTAGCTCATTTTAATAGCACTGAAATTAAAGGAAACGCACTGAATAATGCCGTTGATAAAATAGATATTAAGCTTGAGACCGTTTCGTCTTTAGAAAAAACGTATATTAATTTTTTAAAAAACATTGTTTTTCAACTCAGTTCAAACATTGAATTACAAAGCTATCTCATTACCCGTGATGAGCTATCAAAACAACTTATTTTAGATTACTGGACAAAAGTCAGTGAGCAAACTAATTGGATGTTTCAAATTCGACTCATTACTAATTCTGGTCATGAGTTAGTAAAAATAGAGTATGATCAAGAAAAACAATTGGCAGATAATATAGCTTCTTTGCAAAATAAGAGTGATAAAGAATATGTTAAACAAGGGAAAAAGCTTAAAAGGGAAGAACTTTATATTTCACCGATTGAGTTGAATCGTGAATATAGTGAATTAAGTTACCCAATAATGCCTGTTTTTCGAATTGCCTCTAATATCATTACGCCCACGGGACAAAGTCTAGGCTTATTGGTTGTTAATGTTATTGCCAATAAATTTCTGTCAGTCAATGCGGATATTTTGGCAAGTGAACCAGGTAATACCGTAGTGCTTGATCACTCTGGTAATTACCTTCAAGGCGGAGGAGATCAAAATTGGGGGCACATACTGACCCCAGATTTGAGCATTAATTTTAGTAAGCAATATCCTAAAGTTTGGGCTGAGTTACAGCAAAGTATGTCGACTCATTCTAAAGGTATTATTATCGCTAACGCTGAGCAATTTGTTTATCGCTTACTTAATTTGTCTAGTGATGCTAAGAAAAATACGCCCTATATTGTTATTCATCAGATTAAATATTCTGATTTACAAAAAGTCCTTTACCCCCAACTCGTTAAAAATTTTCTAACCTATTTGTTAGTTTTTATTATTTTGTCGTTTGCACTCTGGTTCTATTATAAAAGACAACTGTACCAAGAAAGTGAGCATCACTCGTTGGAATTGATCTCGGCATTATTTTATTCCAATGAAGCTATTTTTATTACGGATGAAAATTGGAAAATCTCTGTTATTAATCAAGCGTTTTGTCATGTTACTGGTTATTCTAGGGATGAAATTATCGGTATGACGGTGGCGGAACTTTATTTCTTGGAAGAACAAACGGTATACAATAATATAGTTCATGCAGTTAAAGAGCATGAGTATTGGTTGGGGGAAATTAAAACCTTATCTAAAAATGGCACTTGGCTGACGAATGTTATGTCTATAAATACGGTTAAAAATGGCAGCGGTAAAGTTTCTAATTACGTTGTACATATGATTGATATTTCTGATAGAAAAGAAATGGAAGAGAAGTTGAAAGTTGCCGCTGTCGCCTTTGAAACTCGAAGTGCTATTACCATTGCCAATAGTGAAGGTAATATTATTCGGGTTAATAAGGCTTTTACAGAGATTACTGGTTATCAAGAAAACGAAGTATTAGAAAAAAACCCTAACATTTTATCCTCAGGAAAACATTCACCAAGTTTTTATCAAGAGTTATGGCAAAGCATTATTAGTCATGGTTCATGGCAAGGGGAAATATACAATAGACACAAAGATGGTAAAATATTTCCTGAGTGGATAAATATTTCGTCAATTAAAGATGAGGGTGGTGATGTGAAATATTACGTAGCTACGTTTGAAGATATCACTGAGAGAAAGCGTTTAGAAACTGAACTTGCTAATCTCTCAAATAACGATTTATAACAGGAATTGTAATGCTCCCCGAACTTGGTCATTTTGCACTTATTTTAGCTTTTGCTTTTGCCGTATGCTTAAGCTGTCTCCCATTAATTGGTGTATCTACTAATAATGATAAACTTATTCAAAGTGCTAAACCATTAAGTTTAGCTTTGTTTGTTTTTACCGCTATTAGTATTTCTATACTTGCCTATAGTTTTGCCACCGACGATTTTTCGGTTAAATACATTGCTGGGCACTCTAATAGTTTATTACCTATCTATTTTAAAATTAGTGCCGTATGGGGAGGACATGAAGGCTCCATGCTTTTTTGGGTTTTTGCTCTTTCAGGTTGGACATTAGCGGTAGCCGTTTTTAGTAAACAGTTAGAGCCTGAATTTACCGCCAGAGTGCTTGCAATTATGGGGATGATATCGATAGGATTTATTGCATTTACCTTATTAACATCAAACCCTTTTGAACGTTTGTTACCTAATTTTCCCGCAGAGGGCAGGGACTTAAACCCGCTATTGCAAGATATTGGGCTTATTATTCATCCTCCTATGTTGTATATGGGCTATGTTGGTTTTTCCGTTGCCTTTGCCTTTGCTATCGCGGCATTAATGTGTGGTAAAATGGATGCCGCCTGGGCTCGATGGTCACGGCCATGGACAGTCGCCGCTTGGTCATTTTTAAGTTTAGGTATCGCCTTAGGTAGTTGGTGGGCTTATTATGAACTTGGTTGGGGTGGCTGGTGGTTTTGGGATCCTGTTGAAAATGTTTCTTTTATGCCTTGGCTTGCAGGAACAGCTTTAATCCACTCATTGGCTGTCACTGAAAAACGTAATGCTTTTAAGCATTGGACTCTCTTGCTCGCCATTTTTACCTTTTCATTAAATTTACTTGGCGCTTTTTTAGTGCGTTCTGGCGTATTAACCTCTGTTCATTCTTTTGCTGTTGATCCTGATCGTGGTGCTTTTTTATTAATATTATTAGCAATAGCTATTGGTGGATCATTAACAATATATGCCATTCGAGGTGCTAATGTAAAAAGTGCTAGCCGATTTAGTTTATTATCAAAAGAAACGATAATACTCGCGGCAATGTCAATTTTGCTGCTCGCCTCTATTACCATATTACTTGGCACTTTATACCCATTAATTATAGATGCGTTAAGTATGGGGAAGATTTCGGTCGGAGCTCCTTATTTTAATGCTGTTTTTGTCCCTATGATGATAGTGTTATTTTCTCTTATGGGTATAGGTCCACTGATTCGTTGGAAGAAAGCTAAAAAAGGTGATTTACCTAAACAAGTTAATATAATTAATATTATTAGTGTTAGTTTTGGTGTTATTTGGCCATTTTTAGTTTTGGGTGAATTTAACATTATGGCGGCTATTGGTATGGCATTAGCATGCTGGGTTACTCTTGCTGTAATGAAAGATTTAAAAAATCAAGGACGTATTGGTCAAAAATGGACTATTTCGGCTATACCATTAAATCATTTTGGTATGGCCTTAGCTCATATGGGGATTGCTGTGACTATCGTTGGCGTTACCATGGTATCTACCTATGAAATAGAGCTTAATGTCAGAATGGCTCCGAGTGAACAAATTGAAATAGCGAGCTATACCATTGAGTATAATGGCACCAAAAATGTTGAAGGTCCAAATTATAGTGCTATACAAGGTCAATTTAGTATTCTTGATGATGGCGAGTTTGTAAGCCTGTTACAACCAGAACAAAGAACCTATACAGTACAATCTATGGGTATGACCGAAGCGGGTATTGATAGCAATTTGTTTAGAGATATTTATGTTGCGCTAGGTGACCCTCTTGGAAACAATGCTTGGTCGGTTAGAATCTATTACAAACCATTCATTGTCTGGATTTGGTTAGGGGCTATTTTCATGGCCATTGGTGGCATTATGGCGATAGTAAGCAAACGTTATCGTAAGTTAAGAGACGTTGATTTAGTCAATGACGCTTCTCGCGAAGCGGTATAAGGAAATAATGATGAAAACTCTTATGCGCTTCATTCCTCTAGCTTTATTTGTTTTATTGGGATTCTTATTATATCGAGGGTTGTTTTTGAACCCTCAGGCAATGCCTTCCGCCATGATAAATAAACCGCTTCCTGACTTTAATTTGACCTTATTATCAGATAAAAGTACTCAGGTAAGTAAAGTTGATTTGACAGGAAAAATAATATTACTCAATGTTTGGGCTACTTGGTGTCCAACATGCAGAATTGAGCATCCCTATTTATTACAAATAGCGAGAAACCCACGTATTAGCCTTTACGGTCTCAATTATAAAGACGAACGTGAGGCTGCTCAGCGTTGGTTAGTTGAATTAAAAAATCCTTATCAATTTTCTTTATTTGATCAACAAGGAAAGCTTGGCTTGGATCTTGGTGTTTTTGGAGCACCAGAAACATTTGTTATTGATCATAAAGGACATATCCGGAAACGATTTGCTGGAGGTATTAATGGTGATGTATGGCAACAAGAATTTTTGCCATTAATTAGCGAAATTGAAGCTGAAATTTTTCAAGAGGAAGGGTAAATGTTTAGCAATAATAGCTTCAAAAATAAGATCTTTAAATTAATACTTGTAAGCTTTTCATTATTGTTATCCATGACATGTTTTTATGGGCAAGCAAGCCCTGTTGAAACCTTTAAATTTGAAGATGAAGCAACGAATTTACGTTTTCAAGTGTTATCAAAAGAGTTACGTTGTCCTAAGTGCCAGAATCAAAATTTAGCGGATTCTAATTCGCCTATTGCTGCTGATTTACGGTTAGTTGTTTATAAACAGCTGCAAGAAGGAAAAAGTGATCAAGAAATTATTGATTACATGGTTTATCGTTATGGCGATTTTGTTTTATATCGTCCTAGAGTCAATAATCAAACCTTTATTTTATGGTTTGGTCCGTTGGCTTTTTTTGTCATTTTTGCTAGTGCAATTTTTTATATTGTTCGTAAACGTTCTAAAATCACGACCGAAAAACCGATTGAACTTACAGAAGAGGAACAACAATCTTTAGATAATTTATTAAAAAAATAAATTATCTATTAGGCTTGTTTTTATAAATGTTAAGGTTAATTTTGTTTAAATTAATCTTTTGTATTTGAACAATATGATTTAATTTTTGCCAATTTTATTTGACATAAATAATCGATATTTTTTTGAGCACCTTCAACGTTTTGCTTGACCGCTTTATCATACCAATAAACGGCATTTTGGAAGTCTTCAATTTCCTGGTACATCACACCTAAAATGATTTGTGATTCACCATGACCTTTATTCGCGGCTTTTTCAAACCAAAAGCCAGCGCTATTTAGATCTTTTTCAATGCCGACTCCTTGTTGGTACATAGTACCAAGGTTATGCTGAGCATCTGCTTGTCCCTGCTCGGCCGCTTTTTTATACCAATAAACTGCCATTTCCGGACTCTGGGTTACACCCCAACCATTTTCATAAAGAATACCTAAATTACTTTGCGCTAAAGCGCCTCCTTTTTCAGCAAGTGGCTGCCATATTGTTACTGCACTGGCATAATCACCTGAGGATGCTTTTTTATAACCATCATTAAAAGTGTTTTGGGCAAAAAGACACCCACTAAATAGTGATGTTATCAGAATAAACGAAAGAGCTTTACGGTTAGTCATCATGTTCCCCTAAAAAAGACATTATGATGTTAATTCTACTTAATAAAATATTAAGTTTTTTTATCAATAGAATTGTTTTTATTACTTGTTTAAGAATTGCATCGTTAATGACTTATAATAACAAATATAATCAAGACGATAAAGAACATAGTTATTGATTTTCCCAAATTAATGGCGTTTAATTTGCCTGTCATTTACTTGATGTAATTTATTGGGAAATAAGAATATTATGGCTGAAATTAATACGATTGATCGTCGAAAAGAAACAAGCTTGCACGAAGAGCAACCCAAAATAACAATAGCAGATCGCGTCAGTATTATACTGGCTGGTTTTCAATTGTCGGATGTTCTATCAACCAAAAATCATTCCGATGACTTTAATGATACTAGGGCTCATTTTATTCTGGTTCGATTAAAGTTAATGGCGTATTTTTTTGCTATTTTAGTCTCAATTACAAAGTATGTTTTATTTGCGGATCATGCTGGCAGTTTCTTTAATTATTGTAGCCATGTTTTGCAAAAGAAAAACATCACCACTTATTTTAAATTATCTTCTGCCTTTGGGATTTCTATTACCGATCATTTTCTACGTGTTAACCCAATTTATATTGTCTCAACAAATACAAAATGTTGATTTAGCCAGTTATAGTTTTACTTGATTACCCATAAAGCTCAGCCATACTCAATAACTTATTTGGCATTGGCGGTGTTCGCAAAGCAATATAAGCAAACCGCGGTAACATATCCTCTAGTTGGAAGCGTCGATTAAAGCGGTAACTAAATTCAGCTAAATACCTAGGTAGGTGTTTAGGTCTAATAGCTTCCCAGCCATCAGCGCAACTATCACGCCTACAAGTGTGATCAGTAGTATGTCTAGTAGTGGGTATCTAACTTTATATTGTTGGCGTTCATCGGTAATGGCGGCAAAATGTTCTTCAATGGTTGATAGCATAAGAAACTCAAATGTAGTGTTTCGTCTATTTGATCACACTTTGCTTATAAAATAAATCTCATGATCTTGCCCTGCGTATCTTGTGGCTATCGCCCGAAAATGTTTTAGTCGTAAAAAGCATTCTCAACTAAATGCCTGTATTTATACAAGCACCAGTCTATATTTGGTCAAGCGGCATAAGATACATTTATTGTCGACTGCTGAAATTCAATTGGAAAACAATAACCATTTGATGTACGCAGCCTGATCTGATTGTAATACCTGAATGATTTCTTTTAGGGAATCATAAAGCTCCATTGAATGGTATAACTATTACTACTGAGTAGGGGATCACTAAATAGTTGTTTATTGTATTCCAATTTTAACGAATTATAGTGGTCAAAGTCATATTTTAACGTGACAACATGATGGGACTGTTCTTTTGTCCCCATTAATTGAAAATAAATGTCATTATTATCAAAGTTTAAATCACTATATCGGTAAATTATTTTAAGGTCTTTCTTTATTTTATAACCTCCTTGTACATAAAAAGCCAAACTATTATAACTGGTGTTATTAAGAAAGTTTTCCTCATGTTGTAGAATGAATGTTTCAGCTAATATATTGAAATTGTTAATGTTCCATTGGAAGTCTGTACCGAATATTTTCTGTTTTATCAACGTTTCTCCCTTAGGTACTAAGCCGGTATCACTAGATTCAATAATGTTATGAATGTTAGTGAATACACCTAATGCCCAGTGGCTATTTTCTGGCTGATAAGTGAATCTTGCAACAATGCTTTTATTATTACTTTTATCTGAAATGTCGTTGACCTCAATTTTTGATGTTTCATCGAGGGAACGCTTATTACTAGAATTAAGAGAGGGTCCATTACCTATAATAACTTTATATTTCCAACTTTCGGTATCAGAAAGTAAAAAACCACTAGTCATTAATCCGACAGTATGAACAGGTAAAATACCATTTTCACCGTCTTCAAAATCGAGAAAAAATGGTCGTCCTGTAGTATCTTGAAGCAATGTACCATGGTGAAAATTACTGTTCCAATAACCAAGAGGGGCATGAAACCGACCCGCGGAGATACTAAATTGGTCAGAAAAAACATGTTTAATCCAAAGTCTTTCTATATCAACGATATAATCATGTTCTTCTTTTTCAAAAACCATTTCGAGCATAGCAAAGGTCTTCTCATTTATTTTATGGGCGACAAATAAATCTAAGTCCCCAAGAACAAACTTACTGCTGGTTCCTTCATTATCACTGCCAGTTAAAGCTACATCTCCAAATATATTGAAGTCGGCTGCCAGAGAGCAAGGAATAAAAAATGTAATATATGAAGTGAGGGCAACGATAGAAAACAATTTATTTTTCATCATTTAATTTCTCTTGTAAGTGAATTTCTAGTAAAACACGTACTGAACTATCCAATGAGCTAGCATCAATATAACCTATTGCTAAAGGGTTTAAATCTAGCCATTCCTTTACTTGTTTATCACCGGTAAGTTTTGTTGGCGGATAAGCTTTTTCAGTAAAAACTAGTTTTGTCCAATATGCATTCACTTCATCAGGACTTTTTCTGAGTAGACCAAGATAAAACTCGGTTTGTGTTTTACCTTGGTTTTGATCAAGTACGATTATAGGCATATTATGTAGTCTTTTTTTCATGCCCAACCAAAGACTTCTTGCCTGATTATGAGTAATATTGACAAAAGGGGACGAAGTGCTGACAACTATCAACGTTTTAGCATTGACTGAACTCATAAAAATGGAGGAACAGATAACTTGAAGAGTTAAAATCAGTAATGTCTTGTATTTATATATTTTTATATTGTGTATCATTTTATTACCTATATATAAAAATCCATAAAAATTATACACTCATATGGTAAGGTATGCTTTTATTAAAGGAAAATTAAGTTCAAAATTTTCATTCTATGTGGATCTATACTCGTCGGAAATCAAAATACAGGATTTAATCGCTGAAAATTATCATTAATTTGCGAGTCTACAGAGTCTACAGAGTTTGCAATGTCAGGTAGCGTTTTCTCAAAAAAGTCATCTATTCGCTCTCTAAAAATTTTCGCTGAGCTAAAAAAATAATTATTCCTTACATGCTCGTTCATCACTTTCCATAGCCTTTCGATTGGGTTCATATTTGGGCTGTACGCGGGAAGAATATGTATTTGAATAGTTGGCTCTTTCGCTTTTTCTGTCACTATTTTTGCCTTGTGATATCCAGCACCATCAAGGATAAAATGAATTCGCTTATCATCGCTATATTGCTCTCGCAACTGATGTAAAAAATCGATAATACTTTCCGCATTAATCGTCTTATATTGACTCGTAAGCGTTTCACCTAAGTGACCTAGGCGAATACTGCCAAAAATATTCAATCGCGTTCTGCTTGCCGTCGTTCTGACATGTTTTTCGGTGCCTTTTTTTATCCAACCATGGCTTATTTTAGTCGCCATCGTTGGATGCACTCCATCACCAAAAACAATAGCCTCGTCAGAGCTTACAGACGCTTTTAGCTCAGTGTATTTCTCAATAAAATCTTCTTGTGCTGCTACCTCAGCTTTATAGGGAATTCCTTTGGGTTGTTTGTAAACAAATCCATTGCGTTGTAGCCATTTATGTATTTCCGAAACGGTAAAACTGACACCCCATTCCTCTTTTACATAAGTCACTATTTGATGGTTATGGTGATAAAGATTATTTTCGATATGACTTCTTAGTTCTTTGGTTTGTTTTGGGTTTAAATAACCGTCGGAGCCGCCACTATTGACTGTTAACACATTTGTGAGATAATCATCAATATATCGAACAGCACTGGTTTCATGTAGACGTAGTGCTTGAGCAATCATTGATGTTGACCAATTCTTATTGCGCAATAAAACAGCTTTAATGTGGTCACTTTCACGTTTACCACAGGATTTTTTGTGACGCGTTTCTAATGCTTCTTTTTGATCTGCTGTGAGTTCGATTTTTTTCATACTACTATCATGATCTCATTAACGAAAAAATCAAGCACTTTCAATGATCACTGGTATATCTGCCTGTGGTGCCAAATGGTTTAGCCACTGAACTATGTCATTATAAAAGGCTCGATAAGGCATATCTGTGTCAATGAAATATACATTCTTGTTGGAAAAATTTTGTAAATAAGCATCACGTTTATTTTCAATGCTTGCTGCATATTCATTACGACGAGACGATTTACATGACTTATCAACGTAAAGGTTTTGTGCAAGCTCAATTAAAACCGATTGCTCACCAAAAAATACTTCGAAATCGATAATGTAATTTTTGTCTTCTTTTGAATGCCGCTATCAACGTTATAATCGAATTCTATTTTTGCGTAGGTTAATAGGTTGGCAAAAATAAGTTCATAAACAGACTTTACGATTAAAGTGTTATATAAGCCGATGTAAGCCTGACTGGTTGTGTATGAAGGGTGACATAGTCTCACTTCATGCAACGCCCAATTTCTATCATTAGTTAGCTGGTCAATAAGCTCAGTTATTTGTTCATATTGTTTTTTAGAGATTATTCCCTCTATTCCAAACGGCAACAATGTTTCCAGATCTTGACCTAAACGTACAATATTTTCAGTATCCATGTAATATCTCATTATGTAGAAATGAAATAATAGTTTATCTGTATATTTTCACTTAGTAACTATGGCATGTGTGGGTGAATAATAAACTTCTATATTACTATAATAGTTATCTACGATAGCCAATATGATACTAATTTTTTTTAGTCTTAATTTAGCTATAGGATATCTTTTTTAGTTCGAAAAATGGTTTTAGAAAAATCTGTTTAGATATAAAAGCAGATATAAACTTGATGATCCTATGTCGGAAAGGGGGCGAAATGCCTTAGAGTATAAATTCTAAAAATGTCTTCTAAGGCGGTGCGGGGTACTTAGCGCCACTGGTTTTGTTGTGCTTGTATTATAATCATGTTCCTGTGTTTTCTAAAATCGATAACATCTTCAATAATATCTGTACGATACTACGAACCAAACTAAAAATTGGATACACCGTGGTCGTTTTTAATGAATTTTGGTTTAGCTAATTTTGGGCTTTTGTTTATATTCAACGCATCAAAGGTGTCAAAAAATAGCAAAGATGAAACCTGATAGTAAATCATGCATAAGATGTACATTCCTGAATGTAGAAATGTTTAAAATAATACTTTTTGGAGGATGAGGCAAACTCAATTAACACTTTCAAATAATTATTTTTTTGTGACAAAAATAATATATTTTTTAGGTTGTGCCTATGTTAATAGGACTAAATGTCACAAAATACACATTTTTTGATTTGTTTTAACTGACTGTTATTAAAGTATATTAATCATTTAAGTGATAACTTTGTCACTTTTGTATATTAAGGCATACTATTGTTATCGGCCCTTATTGGGGCGTTATTTTATTTTCTGAGCCTCTACCTCGTTTGCCACCATGACGCTCTCCTCCATAGTAGGCATCATCAATTTGAACAATACCTGATAGCGGTTAGCTATCATCACGCTCTTTCATTACCTGCATGATTTTTTGTTTCATACTCCAAGCAGTATTTATGAAACGCCAATTTCTCGTTTTAAGGCAAGTGAAGATATGCCAGTCTTAGCTTGAATTATCAAGTGCATAGCGAGAAACCAGCGCGTTAATGGTAATTTAGTATTGGCAAAAATAGTCCCGCTGGTAAGCGATGTTTGATGATGGCAATGATTACATTGATATATCTTTCGGGATTTTAACGTGCAATAACGGGTCGAACTACATTCAGGGCAGTGAAAGCCCTGTGTCCACTTCCAATGGAACAAAGCGAGATACATTGTGCTTCGGTTCCATTGTTGAATAACTCAATTAAGCTGTAGCCTTTTTGATATTGAACTTGGTTTTTAGCCATAACGAAATCCTCAATAAGTCACTAAGTTAAGTATAGTCCAATATCAACAGAGCATGGCTGAGTTATGTGGGTAATCAGGTATCAATTTGAACGAGAAATGATGTTAGAAAGGCAAAGGGAAGGGATAGCAAAAGCAAGACTAAAGGGAAAATATAAAGGCAAGCCAAATACTATTGTTCGTCAGCCGGTTTGGACTCTATTAGATCAAGGGCTGTCGATTCGTAAAGTGGCTAGTGAGTTAGGGATTAGTCCAGTGAGTGTTCAGAAGATTAAATTTGAAAGAGAATAAAATATCCATTTAAATTTGCTATTTTAATTCCGTATTATTTTAGAAACTTCTACTAGCTTAAAGATAAATGGCTAATAAAATCAATAGAATGAAGATCATGTTTTTTAAAGTGCATTATATTGCGAAGAAATATAATGAAAAGTACTGTTTAATTAAACTATTTAAATTCAAATGGTTATGTTTTATCTATTACTTAGTTTTATTAAAATTGACAATGTCATTATACAAACTCACTTAGAAAAGTGACTGTTTATGCGGGACTATTCAAAAATTTTTAATAGAAGCAAAAATAATCTAGTTAATAATTTTACTGTTGAATTCAACCAAATGTATCTGTTTATCAATGTATTTTTTTTATTTATGCGATCCAATATACAGTGTTTTTTTATATCTTTGAAATTGTAATCAATTGATATTTAAATTGTTTTTTTTCCTGTTTTTCTAGTGATTCTTCTCTTTCTATGTGTAAAACATAACTCAATCACCAATCAACTTATTGTTTATTAATAATAAATTTCATTCTGAGAGAGTATTCCAGACACATAGCCCAATTGTTGATTCAATTGAAGTGAAACGTCGCGGTGATGTTCGTCAAGCGAAACTTTACTATCTTCGTGAACTTTCTGGTAAGAAAGCACGTATTAAAGAGAAATTGGCAAAAAGATAAGTTCTTTTTAACCAAGTTTGCTTTAAGCAAGACGTACAGAAAAAGCCTGAATAATTCATTATTCAGGCTTTTTTTTCGGTAACTCTTTTATAAGCCTAATTCGTCTCGGAAGTTTGAAAACGCTCCTGAAATATCATTAGGTCTACACTGTGTTGGATGCGTTAACTCTTTATTTTCTTTTTCAATAGAAATAACTTCTGGTCTGTCAGCAAATATTTCTACCTTGTCATCTTTCTCAATGCCAGCGGTTTTGCACAGATCGTGAGGTAATGTTATCTGTCATACAATATTAATATTGCAGCGAGTCATGTCCTGTTAGTATTAAAATAAACTCAACAATACTTTTCCTTTTATACGTTCGAATAAAAATAGTCTTATTTGTTTGTTTTTGTTTTAGTATTTATGCGTTCATATAAATAACTTTCCCACCTACTACTTTAATGCTATTATTTATGTGAACGCATAATTATTACATGCAAAAGGTCGTGTATGAATATTAAAATACAAAATATAAGACAACTTGGTGTAATAGCTAAGCATATAAGAAAAGAACAGTCTCTTGATCAAGAAACTACAGGCTTACTTTCTGGTAACGGTTTAACCTTTATTAGCCAATTTGAAAATGGTAAAGAAACTATTGAAATAGGCAGAGTATTTAAAGTATTGGAGCAGTTGGGGATTGAAGTCGAGGTTAACCTACCACCTAACCTATCTGCAAAGACTCTCAATAAGATTAACAATGCAATAGCAGAGGAGTAGCCAGTGCGACAACTTAATATTTTTATTAACCAATTTAGTGTTGGCACTTTGGCAGAAGAAAATGATATCTGGTCATTTCAATATGATAAAACCTGGCTGGAAAACTCTCACCGTTACGCTATTTGCCCGCAAATACCGTTGTTAGCCGAAAAGCAAACTGATGGCTCGAGTAAGCGCTTTATACAATGGTTCTTTGATAACCTTTTACCTGAAGAAGGCGCAAGAACACTTTTAGCTAAGGATATAAGTGCTGATGAAGCTGATTCTTTTGGTATTTTAACTATTACAGGGGCAGAGTCCGCAGGAGCAATCACCTTAATTAAAGAGGGTGATGAAATTATCGAAGGGTCTGCTGTTCCATTAACCTCAGAACATTTAAATGCCCGTATTAAAAAGCTCCCTGATATTCCGCTGAATAATAAAACTAATAAACGAATGTCTATTGCGGGTGCACAGCATAAAATGCTGGTGATAAAAAAAGGGAATAGCTTTCTTGAGCCTGAAGGATCAATGCCTTCATCGCACATTTTAAAGCCAGAGCATTCGAAGCCTAACGACTATTGGCAAACTGTTCGAAACGAATGGTTTGTAATGAATTTAGCAAAAAAAATAGGTTTAAATGTACCAGCAACAACGGTTCATTATTTCCCTGAAGCTGCATATGTTATTGAACGATTTGATAGGCAAGGTGCCTATCCTCATCAAGAGAGAGTACATGCTTTAGATGGGTGCCAATTACTTGGCCTAAGCCGAGGAGCTAAATATAGTCAAAGCACGGTAGAACAACTTAAATCTTTTTGTGAAAAATTGCGTGGTAAAGGGGCTGCTAAGATCGCTATTTTAGATTGGGCAATATTTAATGCGATAGTCGGGAATACCGATGCACACCTGAAAAACCTTTCCTGTTTAGTAACACCCAACGGTTTAGTTTTATCGCCGATGTATGATCTGATCTCTACTGCTATATATGATGATGGTGGCAACCATGTAAGTGCTGAACTATCTCAATCTATGGGTAATGCAAAGGTGCTAGGTGAATTAACGCGTGAAGATGTCTTTATTTTCGGTGAGAGCTTAGGATTAAGTAAAATTATTGCCCAGCGGCAACTGGATAAAATGCTCAGTAAAATAGAAACTAGAGCAGATGAAATTATTGAACAAGTAACTCTTTTTGAGGACGTGAACAATAAAGTTGGTGAGCTTCGTATGCTAAGAGAAATTCGCTATAAGATGATAGGTGAGATGGTTATTAAGTTGAAAGTTAATCGCTAAGTATTTTTAGAATTTATAGGTTGATTTTATTCTCGACTTTCTCTTTCTTCTTGTTTTTTGTTTTTAGGTCGTACCCTTTTTGTAGCCTTTAGTTACCCTTATTATTTATGATGGAGAACTTGATGGAGAATAGACACAAAGCATAATCATTTAAAGGGATTGCTTAAGGCTCTTTACATCAAGCGGCTATCTCTCATATAATATCGCATCTTTTATTGACTTATAGAACATAAGCTCAATATATCATGCAAGTTTTTGATTGGTGTATAAATTAAGTGTCAAATAAACTAGATAACAGCGTAAAAAATAATCAAAATCATGGAACGAATGAACAAAATCAAGTTTCCCCTGACAATGTAAATACAGCAAATGCTTCTTTTGCTAGTGCAGCATCATTACAACAGCAAATGCTTTTTGCTCAAATGCAACAAAATCAAGTGCAAACACAAGATGATGAAATAGATTTAGGCGAGCTATGGCGCGCCATTTGGGCAGGCAAGCTAACTATTATCGCCATTAGTTTTCTTTTTGCCGTTGCTTCAATTCTTTTTGCCCTATCAAAACCTAATGTTTATAAAGCCTCAGCTATTTTAGCGCCTGCATCTGCAGAAGGTGGTGGGGGTGGATTAGCGGCACTCGCCGGACAGTTTGGCGGCTTAGCCAGTATGGCTGGCATTAATTTAGGTGGTGGAGGTGCTGACAAAACGGCACTTGCCTTAGAAATCATCAAATCGCGTTCATTCATTCAAAACTTCATTGCCAAACATCATTTACTAGTACCCGTTATGGCGGCTGAAAAATGGGATATGGCAACAAATACTTTAATTTTAGATGATGACCTTTATGACCAACCAAACAAAAAATGGATAAGAGAAGTTAAAGCGCCGAAAAAAGCAGAACCATCTTCTTGGGAAGCCTATAAAGAATTCTCTGATTTACTTGCCGTTTCTCAAGATAAAACCACCTCAATGGTAACGATAGATATTGAGTATTTTTCACCAGCAATGGCACAGCAATGGTTAACTTGGTTAATCAGTGATATAAATGATTTTATGCGCGATCAAGATCAAAAAGAAGCGCAAGACTCTATTGATTACTTAACCAAGCAGTTAGAAAATATGCAAGTAACCGCAATGGAAACTGTTTTTTACCAGCTGATTGAAGAACAAACAAAAAACATGATGCTTACCAAGGTAAATGCAGAGTATGTTTTAAAAACTATTGACCCACCACAAGTACCTGATGAAAAAGCAGGCCCTAAACGCGCTTTAATCGTAGTGTTAGGTACCATGCTTGGCGGCATGTTATCAATATTAATAGTATTGATTCGTTACTTTTCGAATAAAAAGCCGAGTAACTAGTAAGCGGGAACTTACGTTGCATGGATGCAACTTATTAGAGAATGCAGGATGCACATTATCCTGTTCGCGCTTTAATCGCCACCGTTCGTCCTGATTGTGCCCGTTCATCCTGAGCTTGTCGAAGGCCCTTCGACTGGCTCAGGAGAAACGGAACCGTCACCGTTCGTCCTGAGCTTGTCGAAGGAAGGATGAATGGTACCGGCTTTATTATCAGACACTCTACATAATTAAGTAAAATATTTGATAACGTTCAAAACACCTTAAAGGTACCAAATTAAAAGGTACCAAATTAAATTAGCATTTTAAAAATTCTTTGCTAGGCTTATCAAAGCAAGCGTAATCACAGTGAACGTTTATGACTTACTGTCATACTTCATTAATAAAAGGAATTTATTATGCTATTCAAATGGTTTTCTCGCCTGTATCACACAATTGTCTTCATTATTCTTTTTGGAATATTTATTCATATATTTTGTCCTGTTTTAGTGGAAGCTAGCCCTATGACTAATGCTTTTATTAATGAAATTCACTATGACAATAATGGCGCAGATGAAAATGAATACGTTGAAATTGCAGGTGATGCAACGATAGACTTATCTGGCTGGTCGTTACGTCTATATAATGGGAATAATGGTGAGGAGGGTAAGTCATTTTCTCTTAATCGTTGGTCATATATTGACACCAGTATAAACTTCGGTTTGCTAACAATTGAAACTAAGGGAATACAAAATGGCTCACCAGACGGCATTGTATTATTTGATGGTACCAGTGTTATTCAGTTTTTATCTTATGAAGGCGCTTTTAAAGCAACCTCTGGAGTTGCGTTTGGATTAACCAGTGTTGATATTAATGTTTTAGAGCCATCAACAACACCCGTTGGTTTTTCATTGCAATTAACAGGACAAGGTAAGCAGTATAGTGATTTTACTTGGGTTGAAGCACAACAAAACACCTTTGGTAGCGTAAACATTGATCAACAATTTATTGATGCGAACCTAAAAGTGATACAAGTAAACGAGCCTAGCAGTTTACTACTGTTTAGTGTGTTGCTAATTTTTATAATCAGAAGAACCTTCGACCCTTCCTTCGACTGCTCGTTCCTCGCGCTCAGGACGAACGGTAAATCAGCCCTTTGACCCTTCCTTCGACTGCTCGTTCCTCGCGCTCAGGACGAACGGTAAAGGATCAGCCCTTCGGCAAGCGGAGGGGCAAGCCCAGGGCAAGCGGTTATATTTCGTTCATCCTGAACGGTAAGGGCAACTCATTATAATTAAACTCAAGGAAGATTATGTTTTATATATATATTTTAGAATGCAGTGACGGTAGTTATTACACAGGACATACTGAATCGTTAGAAAAAAGGTTGGCTCAACATCACCAAGCTTATTTTCATGAATGTTATACAGCCAGACATTTGCCTGTAACACTAGTATATCAAGCTTCTTTTAATACAAGAGATGAGGCATTGACTATTGAAAGGCAAATAAAGGGCTGGAGTAGAAAGAAAAAAATAGCCTTGATAAATGATGATTGGGTTGAAATTTCTAGGCTATCAAAGCCAAAACAAAAAATCCTGTTCATCACCCGTTCGTCCTGAGTTTCACCGTTTCTCCTCCGTTCGTCCTGAGCTTCACCGTTTCTCCTCCGTTCGTCCTGAGCGCGAGGAACGAGCAGTCGAAGGAAGGAAGCCAGCCCTTCGACAAGCTTCCTTCCTTCGACTGCTGCGCGCTCAGGACGAACGGTAAAGGAACCAATTTTATTATTGGACACTCTACATAATTAAAGTAGAATATTTTAAAATAAACTATAATGTAAATACCGAATAGTGAAGAGTAAATAATGTCATTTATTGATGAAAAATATTTAGCACTTTTTATATCAAATTGGTCAGAAGCCATTAGAACAGCACAGCGATTAAAATCATCGTTAGCCGTTTAAATCAAACCTTTCCATTAAATGAGCATGTTCTAGTAAATGCTGATGATGATCTTTTTGATAAATTAGATGCTTTTAGAGTTAGGTTTTCAGATTTACAAGACTGCACGGGTAATAAATTATTTCGTGGTCTATTGAAACTTGAAGATGAAAAGGTCTTTGCAATGCCCGATATATTAAATGCAATCGAGAAAAGAGGGATATTTGACAGCGTTCAGTAATGGAAAACCATTAGGGAAGTAATAAATTCATTTTCACATGATTATCCAGAAACTGAAAATGAAAAAGTTGAAACATTAAATTTGGCTTATAAAACAGCACCTGAATTATTACTAGTCATCACTAATATTCAACAATACCTTAAAAGGTATCAAATTAAATTGGAAAATATTAAATGAGACTTACCAAAGAACAATCAAATTATATTGTAAATTCAGTTCATACCTTTATAGATAGTAACGCTAAAATATGGTTGTTTGGCTCACGTTGTGATGATTTAAAAAAAGGAGGTGACATCGACTTATATATAGAAAGTGAAACAATTGATTCTCCTGTTTTAAAAAGAATACAGCTAAAACTAGCACTGGAAGAATTATTAGAAGGCCAAAAAGTCGATGTTGTTTTTCACGATAAAAATTTACCTTATAAGCCCATTCACAAAATTGCAAAAGCTGAAGGGATAGTTTTAAACTAGCGCTGTCACCCCAAGCAGCCGTTCGTCCATCCGCTCGCCCTGATCTCTCCGTTCATCCTGAGCTTCACCGTTTTTCTTGAGCTCTTCCGTTCATCCTGAGCTCTTCCGTTCATCCTGAGCTCTTCCGTTCGTCCTGAGCTCTTCCGTTCATCCTGAGCTTGTCGAAGGAAGGAAGGAGTGACAAACGATAAAAAACCAAACAAACATGCCAACACAACAACCACTATTTGTACAAAATAAAGACAATACATCACACAAGTTAATATTTTATTACTGCAATTTCAGTCTAACGCTTGTATAATTTCTTCGCGCAATTTAGTTAGCTGACATTAACAAATTAAAGGAATTAATTGGGCGCGCAGACTATAGAAGCAAAAAAGGAGCGAATACTTCTTTATTCTGTTTGTTGATTTGCACCTGAATAAAATAACGTATGAAAGTATTAACCGTATTTGGTACTCGACCTGAAGCGATAAAAATGGCGCCATTAGTCCATGCATTGGCCGCTGACGAGCGCTTTGAAGCGAAGGTGTGTGTAACCGCCCAACACAGAGAAATGCTTGATCAAGTATTAGAGCTTTTTGAAATAACACCAGATTACGATCTTGATTTAATGCAAGCAGGGCAAACCTTAAATGAAGTTACTGCACGAATTTTATTAGAGCTAAAACCTGTATTACAAGAATTTAAGCCTGATGTAGTACTTGTTCATGGCGATACCGCCACTACATTTGCTGCAAGTTTAGCCGCTTATTATGAACAAATAGCCGTTGGGCATGTTGAAGCAGGTTTACGCACAGGTAATATTTATTCTCCTTGGCCTGAAGAAGGTAATCGTAAACTCACAGGCGCCTTAACTAAATATCATTTTGCACCTACCGATACATCAAAAAATAATTTATTAGCTGAAAACTACGCACCTGAAAATATACATGTAACAGGTAACACGGTTATTGATGCTTTATTGATGATCAAAAATAGAATAGATAATGATGCGAATTTAAATAGGTTATTAGCGAATAACTTTCCAATGCTTGATGACGTTGTTTCAGCTAAAGAGAAAAAGCTTATTTTAGTCACCGGTCATAGGCGAGAAAGTTTTGGTGGTGGATTTGAACGTATTTGTGAAGCATTGGCTATTACCGCTAAAAGATATCCCAATGCCCAAATTCTTTATCCTATGCATTTAAACCCCAATGTGCGCGAACCTGTAAATCGCATATTAAAAAATATTGATAATATTTTTCTAATCGAACCGCAACAATATTTACCTTTCATTTATTTAATGAATAGGGCACACATCATCCTAACTGACTCAGGTGGTATTCAAGAAGAAGCGCCAAGTTTAGGTAAACCGGTATTAGTGATGCGAGACACTACAGAACGCCCAGAAGCCGTAGATGCAGGTACGGTTAAATTAGTAGGCACCAATGTAGCGGTTATGACCTCAGCTATTAATGAATTAATGGACAACGAAAAAGCTTACCAGGCAATGAGTTTCTCACATAATCCTTATGGTGATGGAAAAGCTTGTTGTAATATATTGAATATATTAGCTAACTAAATAAAATAAAACTTTTTTCTGGTTTTAATCAAAATTATTTTACCGTTCGTCCTGAGCTTGTCGAAGGAATGCACCGAACATACTTAATATGAAGTTAAAAATAAAAAATATTAGAGAACAAAATGTCATTTGAAACAATATCAGTAATCGGCCTAGGCTATATAGGCCTACCAACAGCAGTAATGTTTGCAGCATACGGAAAAAATGTTATAGGCGTAGATGTAAATCAACATGTTATTGATACCATAAATCGCGGTGAAATTCACATTATAGAACCAGATTTAGATGCTATTGTTCATAAAGCAGTTACTGACGGTAAACTTAAAGCGGTACTAGCACCAGAACCTGCGGATGCCTTTTTGATAGCAGTACCAACACCTTTATTACCTTCTGAAAACGAAGGTGATATACCTCAACCAGATTTAAAATATATTCAGGCTGCAGCAAAAGCTATTGCTTCAGTGCTTAAAAAAGATGATTTAGTTATTTTAGAATCAACCTCTCCTGTTGGTGCAACAGAGCAAATGGCTGACTGGTTAGCTGAATATAGACGCGATTTAACTTTTCCTAAAACTCACCAAGAAAATTCAGACATTCGTATAGCGCATTGCCCAGAGCGAGTATTACCAGGGCAAGTGGTAAGAGAGTTAGTCGAAAATGATCGCGTTATTGGTGGTTTAACAGCCAAATGTTCACAACAAGCAACAGAGTTATATAAAACATTTGTTAAAGGTGACTGTGTTACAACTAATGCTCGAACAGCTGAAATGGCAAAGCTTACAGAAAATAGTTGTCGTGATGTACAAATAGCTTTTGCTAATGAACTCTCTATTATCTGTGACAAGCTTGATATAGATGTATGGGAACTTATCTCACTTGCTAACCGACATCCTAGAATAAATATATTACAACCTGGCCCCGGTGTTGGTGGGCATTGTATTGCCGTAGATCCCTGGTTTATAGTATCTAAAACACCAGAACAAGCGCAATTAATTCACACGGCACGTAAGGTTAATGATGCTAAGCCAGAGTGGGTTATAGATAAAGTAAAAATAGCGATTAGTGACTTCTTACAGGCTAACCCAGATAAGACAGCAAAAGATGTAACGGTTGCTTGTTACGGTTTAGCTTTCAAGCCAGATATTGATGATCTGCGTGAAAGTCCCGCATTAAAAATAACCCAATGCATTGCTAAAATTCATTCGGGTAAAATTTTTGGTGTAGAGCCCAATATAAAGACGTTGCCAAACTATCTAGAAAATATAGAGTTGGTGAGCATTGATATAGCGACTAAAGAAGCTGATATTCATTTAATGTTAGTGGACCACAAAGAATTTAAAAAGAATAAAATATTTAAAAAATATATTATTGACACAAAAGGCATTTGGAAATAATAAAAATACTCGTTACTGGTGGTGCAGGATTTATCGGTTCTGCCGTTATTCGCCATATCATTGAAAATACAAAAGACAGTGTTATTAACTTAGACATATTAACTGTGCACATCTATAATTAAACACAAGCAGAACAAATTGAAGCGCATATACGTTGTGATTATTATCCACTTCTTAGCGCTTTAAAAGAAACATAAATAACTAAAACAACAAAAATCAAATATTTCTTTATATTAATCAAGAAAAAACAAAAAATACAAATATTTCTTTGTTTTTGTTATTGTTTTCAAACTAAAGTTAGATTATAGTCAGTATATGGTAGTTAACTGCAATATTTCTGTGATTTAATCATGAACGAACAGTACAAACAGGTAATAGAGGATATTGATAACCTCAAAAGAAAAATTAAAGCATTAGAGGCGCAAAACAATGCTTCACGAGAATTTGTCATCCTCAAGGACTTCCCTAATCTAATTGAATCATATTGTATTGATAATAGTATTAGGAAAGCAGATATTTGCGTACTTGCTGGTATTTCAACCACCACGCTTACCCAAACCCTTAAAAATCCACTTAAAGCTTCCATGTCAACCATTAACGCATTGACATCAGTGATTGGTTATCAGATCTTAATTGGGCGATCATAATGCTTAAATTAAACAGGAGAGGTTTAATACGGGCTAATGGCGTTATTGCTGGTGTGATTTCAGAATATACCGATCTAAAAAAAGAGGAGTATGTTTTTGAGTATGATCATGATTACCTAGCAAATGGCTCACCTATTGGTCATCATTACCCCCTAACCAGCGCACCTTATATTACTGACCATTTACCCCCTTTTTTTTCCAACCTTGTCAGTGAAGGCTGGCTTCGAGAGCATCAAAGTAAAAAAGCCAACATTAGCAAAGATGACTATTTTGGTTTGTTACTCGCCAATGGAAGTGAACTTATAGGGGCTATATCCGTGATCCCAGACAAGGAGGTTTAACATGGTAGATACTTTTTGCAAAGGTAGTTTAAAACCAGTTAAAGAGAGCAATTTAATTAATGGTTATAGCAAAAGTCATTTAAAATCCTTTTATGGGAAAACCGATTCGGTTTACATTAAAGGCACCGCGAATGAATTTGATGCACTTGTAATGGATCACACCACAGGAACATCAATTTCAGGGGTTCAGCGGAAGATGTTTATGCATATTGAAAACGGTGTGCTAATGCCAAGTAATAATGGTGAGTACATTGTTAAACCGACACCTGAAAGATTTCGTTCACTTTCTGAAAATGAACATGCCATCATGAAACTATCTGAGGCAGTTGGACTAAAGACTGCCCAATGTTCAGTTATTCCCTTTGAAGATGGTGAGCTTGCTTATATAACTAAACGCTTTGATCTCATATCCAATTTCAAAGAACGGTTATTTATTGAAGATGGCGCTAGTATATGTAACGTAGCACCAAGACATAAAGACAGTGATTCCCTGTCTTATGAGAGTACGTTAAAGCAGATGGTCGACAGTTGTGCTGGCGCACAAGCAGCAGCATTGGTTGCATTACGCATGTTGATATTTGGCTATGTTGTTGGCAACAACGATATGCACTTAAAGAACTTTTCATTATATAGAAATCCTACCAACAAAACAGTCACATTTGATGGTTTCACGCCCGTGTATGACATGCTGAGTGTCGCGCCATATAAAGAATATTTTGGCACAGAGCTAAGCTTAAGTCTGCTCAAATCTGAAGTAGAAGAAGCGCGTTTTAGTATGAGTTATGATACTTATGGCTACTATACTTTTGAGGATTTTTATTTGCTGGCACAATCATTAGGTATAGCAGCAGAAGCCGCCACAAAACTCATTGCTAGTTTTGTCACTGTAATCAATAAAAAAGCACGTCCTGTTTTAATCAATTCCAATTTGCCAGAGGATTTAAAGCAATGCTTGTTAGAGCGAATTGCAAGTAAATGCTCTGCAATGGGTAGAGCAATAATTACGTAAAATCGAGTTATCTTCAGTAAGTCACTAATCCCTACTAATCCGCGCTAATTCGCGGGCAAAGTCTTTGCTCTAGCCCTTGACCATCCCGCTTGTCCTGAGCCTGTCGAAGGAAGCCCGTCGAAGGAAGCCTGTCACCCTTATATTACACAATTATCTCTAATCCGCGTTAATTCGCGAGCAATACAAAGTAGATATAATAGTAACCATATAAGCTTAAAATGCGTTATAATAGACATTATAGTGTCTAAAAGGTGGTTTATGAGTAAGTTATCATTATTATCAACAACTGATGTTCAAGAGTCACTGTGCCAATGGATAATTTCGCAAAGGAAGACTTCAAAGCTTTCTAGGGAAAAGTTAGCACAGCGAAGTACGGTACCCACCTCCACCATAAAAAAATTTGAAACAACAGGTCAAATATCCTTACGTCAATTTTTATTGCTATGGCAAAGTGTAGATGAACTGAAACGCTTGAATGACCTTACCAGAAAATCAACGCAAGTTAATAAAACGCCCTTATCAATAAATGAGGTACTTAAAAAATGAGTTACTCACAAGTAAACAAATTAGAGGTGTGGAGAAAGCTTTCTAACGGCTCTTCCATAAAAGTTGGTGAATTAGCTCAAAACAAACAAGGCGTTTACTTTCAATATCATGCTAACTATTTAAATAAATATGAAAACTTATCGCCCTTTAACCTTCATTTTGATTCATCACTACAATTAGCAGCTAATACTCCTCATAGTGGCCTACATGGCGCTTTTTCGGACTCACTTCCTGATGGTTGGGGTTTGTTATTGATGGATCGTATTTTCAGACAAACTGAAATACTACCGACACAAATTACAGCAATGGATCGGCTTGCCTTTGTGGGCAAACGAGCAATGGGATCATTGTTTTATCAACCGGTATCAGAATTACAAAACAGTAAAAATGATGAGCAAATTACGCTTGCTGAGCTCGGCTTACAAGCGCAAGCAATATTCGATGGTCAAACTACAGACGTTCTTCAGGCATTAGTAAATGTTGGCAGCTCAGGGGGAGCAAGGCCAAAGGCTCAACTATACCTAAAAGAAAATGATACTAAATTTTGCAGCACAACCCCTGCCAAAGATAGTGATGCTTACTTGGTTAAATTCACATCTGCTCAACTTTCACTAAAGCATGAAGAAGGTCTATGTGAAGCCGCTTATTTAACAATGGCAAATGAAGCAGGTATTGAAGTGCCACAATGGAAGTTATTAGATGCGCCACAAAGCTCAGGTGCAACAAAATGGTTAGCATTAAAAAGATTTGATACAACAATAAATTTAGATGGTATTGAAGGCAGATTACATTTGCACAGTGCTAGCGGCTTGCTTGATGCTGACTATAGAATGCCAAGTTTAGATTATGAAGATTTGATCAAAGCGGCTAGTATACTTTGCAAAAGCCCAGCGGCAGGACAGACCATGTTCAGACGGATGATATTTAACTTGTTTTCGTTAAATCAAGATGATCACAGTAAAAATTGGGCATTTTTGCAACAAGACAATGGTCAATGGCGATTAACCCCTTTTTATGATGTAACATTTAGCCCTTCACCATATAAAGAGCATGCTACTGCTTTTGCTGGCTTTGGCAAAAACCCTAATTTGAAAGTAATGCAAAACCTAGCTGCTCAAGCAAATTTTTCCAGCTGGAAACACGCACAACAAGTTATTGAAGAAGTTGTAGAAGCAATAAACGCTTTTGGAGATACTGCCAATGAATTAAATATTGAGAAGAAAACCATAAATCTGATTAAAAAACAGCTTAATAACATTTATTTAGAAAACAAAACGTTGTTATAAATATTGAAAAGAAAACCCAAAATATCATTAAAAAACTGCTTAATACCTTGCACCTAATCCCTACTAATCTGCGTTAATTCGCGGGCAACTATCTTTTCCCTTGCTCTTAATTCCTTGACCTTACCCCAAAAGTCCCTAATCCCTACTAATCTGCGTTAATTCGCGGGCAAGTCACTAGTCCCTTGATATTGCTAAAAAGCATCAATGCTAAATATATGCTAAACTGCCCCTTACTACCAAAAAACACGTATACAGAATAAACAACACCAGATAGTATTAGCTTTCAACAACAAAAAGTAACTAAATATTTGTGTAAGTTGTTATAAGTAGAGGTATTTATGAGTATTGATTTACAAATAAAAGAAATGAGTTTAAAAGACAAACTTTTTGCTATGGAAACTATTTGGGATGATCTCTGCCATAATGAACAACCAATACCATCGCCACCTTGGCATGATGAAATTTTGCAAGAGAGATTAATAGAGTCTAAAGAAAGCAATAAATTTTCAGACTGGGAAGTAGCTAAACAAAATATTCGCGATAGTTTACCAAAATGAAGATTGAAATTTTAGAGTCGGCTCAGAAAGACTTAACTGACGGCGCTTCATTTTATGAAAACATCGAACAAGATTTAGGTACTTATTTTCTAGATTCTTTGTTTTCAGATATCGACTCTTTAATTATTTACGCAGGTTTACATCAAACACATTCCAGTGGTTTCTTAAGATTACTTGCTAAAAGATTTCCATTTGCAATCTATTATCAGCAAGAAACGCATTTGATTAAAGTTGTTGCCGTGTTAGATACTAGGAAAAAACCAGCATGGACAAGAAAAAAGTTGAAAGTCACCTAAAAAAATCAATAAACAAGCTTACCCCGATTATCCCTAATCCTACTAATTCGCGGACAGTCACTTTTCCCTTTCCCTTAATCTCTTGCCCTTACACCAATTATCACTAATCCCTACTAATCCGCGTTAATTCGCGGGCAACGCACTAGTCTCTTGCCCTTACACCAATTATTTCTAATCCGTTCTAATCTGCGTCAATTCGCGGGCAACGCACTAGTCTCTTGCCCTTACACCAATTATTTCTAATCCGTTCTAATCTGCGTCAATTCGCGGGCAACTCACTTTTCTCTTGACCTTGCTCTTACAACAAAAATCCCTAATCCCCACTAATCCGCGTTAATTCGCGTTAATTCGCGGGCAATTCACTTTTCTCTTCACCTTATCCAAAAATATCTAAAACTAAGCTATACTAGATAAAAACCAGCCAAGGATGGTAACGTAATGAAAAACAAATCAATATTATTAAAAAAAGAAAGTTATAAAATAATTGGTGCATGCATGACCGTTCATACAGAACTAGGTAGCGGTTTATTAGAAGCAATATACCAAGAAGCACTTGAAGAAGAATTCAAAATACAGAACCTTCCATACAATAAAGAAAAACCACTTGAAGTATTTTATAAAAATAAAAACTAAATAAAAAATACCAAGCTGACTTCATCTGTTATGACAAAATTATAATAGAACTAAAAGCCGTGACTTCACTAGACTCAAGCCATGAATCCCAACTAATAAATTACCTAAATATCACCAAAAGTAAAGTAGGGATATTAATCAACTTCGGCAATAAATCACTAGAATATAAAAGGTTTGCAAATACAAAATAATACTTCACCCTCAATCCCTTGACCTTCCACCAATTATCCCTAATCCCTTCTAATCTGCGTCAATTCGCGGGCAAGTCACTAACGCTAATCCCTTGACCTTACCCCAAAAGTCCCTAATCCCTTCTAATCTGCGCAAATTCGCGGGCAAGTCACTAATCCCTTGACCTCAATCTCTAGCCCTGACACCAAAAATCCCTATCCCTAATCCCTTCTAATCTGCGTTAATTCGCGGGCAAGTCACTAATCCCTTGCCCTTACACCAAAAATCCCTAATCCCTACTAATCTGCGCAAATTCGCGGGCAAGTCACTAATCCCTTGCTCTTACATTGAGGCGAAGTATTCCATGACTTAGCTCGGCAAAAAGTTCATTTTTTCATAGCTAAACCACAATATTGATTTAATAATTATGATTTATTAAATCAGAAACAACTGAAAAATGAGTTATAAAAAATAGACTATTAAATCAAAAAAGGTTATAAAGTGATTTATAGAAAATTAAGGTATGAATCAAATGTATCATTGGGAAGGTAAAGATTGGCCGTTATTTAAATATGATGTCTCTCGTGTAACGGCTAGTTTAAATGAGTATTCAAAAAAGGCTTACAGTGTTGAGGGCGCAATGTCTCAACTGTCTTCAACTGATCATGATGACGCATATGTTCATCTTTTAGTAGAAGAAGCTTTAAGTACCAGTGCTATTGAGGGTGAAAAACTAAATAGAGAAGAAGTCCGTTCTTCTGTGGCAAGGTTTCTTGGTTTAAAAGAGCCTGAACGTGGTGGTTATTTCCCAAAAGAGAAAGGCATTGCTGCGATGCTTGTTGATGTTCGTAAAAGCGTCTCAATTGCAATGTCTAAATCTTTACTTTGTCATTGGCATGACTTGCTATTACATGGTAGCGAAGATTATTACGTACATTCAATTATTAAGGGTGACTATAGAGATTCACCAATAGATGTTGTGCGGGAAGATTTATATGGGGAAACAGAGACTATTTATAAAGCTCCTGGCCAAAATCGCGATAAAGTAGAGCTTGAAATGAATGCGTTTTTCCAGTGGTATAACGATGATGCTATTGCCTGTGAAGGTAGCCCTTTATCAGGTCCAATAAAGGCGGCTATAGCGCATTTGTGGTTTGTGGCAATTCACCCATTCCAAGATGGAAATGGCCGTGTTGGTAGAGCTATTGCTGAGCATGCTTTATTTCAAGATTTTGCTCGTCCCCCACTTTTCAGTATTTCGACGGTGATCAACACAAATAGAATGGAATACTACCAACAGTTAAGGGAAACTAACTCAACATTAGTTGTTGATGATTGGGTGGCATGGTTCGTCGAGCTGGTCAAGGAGTCTCAAACTAAGTCACTTGAGTCTATTGAGTTTGTATTGAAGAAATCAAAGTTTTGGGCTACTTATGGAGAAACTAAATTAAATTCTCGCCAACAAAAGGTGATGAATAAAATATTTTCTGTGGGTGCTGATGGCTTTGTTCGTGATGGTTTAACCAATGAAAAGTATAGAGCAATCACTGGTGCTCCACCTGCGACAGCCACAAGAGATTTAGGGTCGCTAGTGAATAATGGCCTACTGCTAGCGTCTGGTGCTGGTAAACGTGGTCTGCGTTATTTTGTTAATTTTCCACAAGAGCGTGAGCTGTTTGAACCTAAAAAGGCTAGCCCTTTAGTCGATGAAGTAGCCTTAGCTAAGCTGATTAAAAAAATAGAACGTAATATTGATTACTTTAGAGGAGAGAAAAATCTTGGTTTGAGTAAGCTGATTGATGAATATACAGCTATTGCTCAAGGAAGTGATGATGCAGAAGCTAAACTGAAATCTATCCTGTCCTAGTTTAATCACTGTGACCGCGCACAATGAGTAAACGATTTTGTTTACTACTAGTCCCTTGCTCTTACACCAAAAATCCCTAATTCCTACTAATTCGCGTTAATTCGCGGGCAAGTAACTAATCCCTTGACCATCCCGTTTGTCCTGAGCTTGTCGAAGGAAGCCTGTCGAAGGAAACCTGTCACCCTTACCCCAATTATTTCTAATCCCTTCTAATCCGCGAAAATTCGCGGGCAAATCACTAATCCCTTGACCTTACCTGAAAAGTCCCTAATCCGCGCAAATTCGCGGGCAAAGTAGTATGCTTTTACCTTACATACAGCTTGAAACTTGTACCATTAAACACTAAGCTATTTATATTCATAGTAGCTCGAAGGCTCTTTCCTACAGAACGTGGTTATTTTTTTGTTTTGAATGGGAAATATCCGATGTCTTCGGTGGTAATATAAAGCTTTATAGGGAAATATTTATGCCTAAAATATTTGAATACCTTGGGATAATTATCATGTTCTACAGTAATGAGCATGAACCTATTCATGTGCATGGGAAGTACCAAGGTCATGAATCAAAAGCTGACTTTATTATTAAAGAAGGTGTTATCATTGATATTCAAATTAAAAAGGTAAAAGGTAAGCGCCCTTTACCCATTAAAGAGTTAAAAGAATTCAAAGTGTTTGTTGAAAAATTTAAGAATGAAATTGTACAAAAGTGGGTGGACTACTTTGTTTATCATAAATCAATCAGTTGCATAAAAATTGAAGGGAGAGTTAAGTAATGCCAACATACCTTTCTATAAATTCTGTAGTATATCTCCATGATTATACATTAAAGTTAAGTTTTAGCGATGGTAAAGAGCTTGATGTTGATTTTGAAACTTTTCTTTGTTCTTCAGCTCACCCAGATATTCAAAAATATAAAAATGTTGAAGAGTTCAAAAAGTTCAATTTAAACTATGGTGATTTAGAGTGGAATGATTATGAGCTAGCCTTTCCTATTATTGATTTGTACCAAAATAATATAATGCATTAATCTCTAGCCCTTACCACCTAAAATCCCTAATCCCTACTAATCTGCGTTAATTCGCGGGCAAGTCACTAATCCCTTGCCCATCCCGTTTGTCCTGAGCTTGTCGAAGGAAGCCTGTCGAAGGAAGCCTGTCGAAGGAAACCTGTCACCCTTACACCAAAAATCCCTAATTCCTACTAATTCGCGTTAATTCGCGGGCAAGTCTTTTCGCGGGCAAAGTCTTTGCTCTAGCCCTTGACCATCCCGTTTGTCCTGAGCCTGTCGAAGGAAGCCTGTCACCCTTACACCAAAAATCTCTAATCCCTACTAATCTGCGTTAATTCGCGGGCAAATCACTTTTCTCTTACAAAACAACCAATCAATAAATAAAACGTAAACATCCACTTTTTTTTGATTTTATTACTGTAACAAAATATAAATTTGCGTATAATGCGGGGCAAAATTAGCTAGCGTTGCTAAGTATAGTTGCTAAGCATATAAAGAAACGGATTTGGTTTTTGAAGCTACATAGAAGGATTTACTATTAAATCCTTCTTACTATCCCTCTTAATCCTTTCAATGAAACTGTAAAGATTTAAAAATACTTAAATTTAAAAGAAGAAAGTTTAATGTGGAAGTATTGATGAATATGCGAACCTATTGGCCGAAATTGAAAGGGTATGGCGGCAAGCCCGCGGTACCAGTATTTAGTGAGGGTTGAGCGTTTTTTGACTGGTCAAAAATGTGTCTCAATCATGACAGAATTTGTCTCAGGTGATAAAGTTACCTGAGTATTGATGTTGAAATTTTTCAACATTTGATTACATCAAAGTTAAAAAAACATAGGTAAACAACCATGCTTTCACTTATTGGCCGTGAAAAAGAACTTTTTATTTCAGATATTAATAACCACGAGAACGAGTTGAAAGACATCGTTTCTAACTCTTCATTTTTGGTTTTAGGTGGCGCTGGCTCAATCGGACAAGCGGTAACTAAAGAAATTTTCAAACGCAACCCTCAAAAACTGCATGTTGTCGATATAAGTGAAAACAACATGGTTGAATTAGTACGTGATATTCGTAGTTCTTTTGGTTATATCAATGGTGATTTTCAGACCTTTGCGCTTGATATCGGTTCTATTGAGTACGATGCCTTTATAAAATCTGATGGTAAATATGATTACGTATTAAACCTTTCTGCTTTAAAACATGTTCGAAGTGAAAAAGATCCCTACACTTTAATGCGCATGATTGATGTTAACGTATTTAATACTGAAAAAACTATGAAGCAGGCCGCAGAAAATGGCAGTAAAAAGTACTTTTGCGTTTCTACCGATAAAGCAGCAAACCCTGTTAACATGATGGGAGCATCAAAACGTATCATGGAAATGTTTTTAATGCGTCGTAGTGCTGATATCGCTATATCAACCGCCCGCTTTGCCAATGTTGCTTTCTCAGATGGTTCATTATTACATGGCTTTAATCAACGCATCCAAAAGCGCCAACCTATCGTTGCACCTCGTGACATCAAACGCTATTTTGTTATACCAAAAGAGTCAGGTGAACTTTGCTTAATGTCTTGTATCTTTGGTGAAAACAGAGACATATTCTTTCCTAAATTAAGTGAATCACTTCACTTGATCACTTTTGCAGATATAGCGGTTAAATACCTAGCTAATCTGGGTTATAAACCTCATTTATGCGAATCAGAAGATGAAGCAAGAGAGCTAGCTAAAACGTTACCTGAAAAAGGCTTATGGCCTTGCTTGTTTACAGATAGTGATACAACAGGGGAAAAAGATTTTGAGGAGTTTTTTACTGATAACGAAACACTTGATATGGAGCGTTTTGAAAGCTTAGGTGTTATCAAAAACGAAGCCTTATACAATCCTGAATTAGTCACTGAGTTTGAGCAAACTATCGCTAATTTAAAACAAGATGAAGCTTGGACGAAAGATGAAATTGTTAACTTGTTTTTTAAAATGCTCCCAGATTTTGGTCATAAAGAAACCGGCAAATATCTAGATAGTAAAATGTAGTTGGAATTGACATGCATAATAAGTTAGTAAAATTCGTTCAAGATATTTATCAAACAAAAGAGTTTATACCACTTCATGCGCCAAGTTTTAATGGTAATGAAAAAGAGTATGTAAATAACACCCTCGACAGCACCTTTGTTTCTAGTGTTGGTCAATACGTCGACCAATTTGAACAACAAATTGAAGAGTATACAGGTTGCGCTAAAGCAATAGCGACGGTAAATGGAACGGCTGCTTTGCATACTGCTTTGTATATGGCAGGAATAAAACCTGCTGACTTAGTTATTACCCAAGCATTAACCTTTGTTGCCACTTGTAATGCTCTATATCACATGGGTGCAGAGCCTGTTTTTGTTGATGTATCAAAAGTTAGTTTAGGATTATGTCCTAAAGCGTTAGATATTTATTTAGAGAAAAATGCTGAACTCAACAGTGATGGTCTTTGCCAAGACAAATCGACTAAACAAATATATCGCGCTGTCGTGCCAATGCACACTTTCGGCCACCCCGTAGAACTTGATGAATTAATAGCTGTTTGTCATAAATGGAATATAGCGTTAGTTGAAGATGCGGCTGAAAGCTTAGGATCTTTTTATAAAGGTCAGCATACCGGAACCTTTGGAGACTTTAGTGCTGTTAGTTTTAACGGTAATAAGGTTATCACCACCGGTGGTGGTGGTATGGTGCTATGTAAGACCCTTGAAGGAGGTATGCGCACTAAGCATATTACCACTACGGCTAAAGTGCCTCACCCGTATGAATTTTTCCATGATGAAGCTGGATTTAATTACCGTCTGCCAAACTTAAACGCTGCGTTGGGCTGTGCTCAAATGGAAGTTTTGCCAAAGTATCTCGAACAAAAAAGAGCTTTGGCAGAGCGATATAACCAATTCTTTTCAGCTTCTGACTTTCAATTTGTAGTAGAGCCAGAATATGCTCAATCAAACTACTGGTTAAATGCCATAATTTGTCCTGATGTAAAAACTAGAGATCAAATGCTAAAAGAAACTAATGGACTTGGTGTTATGACGCGACCTATTTGGAAATTAATGCATCGCTTACCTATGTTCGAAAATGCTAAAAGAGGTGAGCTTCCTGTTTCTGAGTGGATAGAAGCTCACTTGATTAACTTACCTAGTTCACCTGTAGACAAAATATAGAGAAATTAATGACAAAGACTATTGGAATTGTAACAGGGACTCGTGCCGAATATGGTTTACTTTCTCGAACTATAGATTTGCTGCAAAACGATGATCGTTTTTTAACGCATGTTTTTGTTTGTGGTGCTCATCTTTCTCCTGAATTTGGCTATACCATTAGCGAATTAGAAGATAATGGAGTTGAAAATATAGTACAGGTCGAGATGTTAATGTCATCATCTTCAAGAGTAGGCATCGCCAAATCTGTAGGTATTGCAACAATGAGCTTTGCAGATGCGTTTTCTATTAAAAATCTTGATGGTCTAATTGTTCTTGGTGATCGCTATGAGATATTAGCAGCAGCACAAACAGCCATGCTTCTTGATATTCCTCTAATTCATATTCATGGAGGAGAAGTAACCGAGGGGGCATTTGATGACTCTATTAGGCATTCAATTACAAAAATGGCTAATATACACTTCCCTGTAGCTGCTGAATTCGGAAAAAGGATTCAGCAATTAGGTGAAAGTAGTGATAGTATTTTTGTTGTGGGTTCTCCTGGTGTAGATAATATTATTAACTATCCAAAGATGAGTAAGCAAGAATTAGAAGATAGTCTTGGTTTTAAATTAAATAAGCCTCTTGCTTTAGTGACTTATCATCCCGTTACAAAGGCAATGAATTCTACAGAAAATGATATTACACCATTGGTTGAGGCTATCAAGAGAAACCCTAACTATATGTATGTTATTACATATCCTAATGCTGATGGTGGTGGAAATGATATTATCGAGCAATGGAATACAATTGCGCATTTAGATAACATCAAAATAGTTCCATCTTTAGGCTTTCGTCGTTATTTATCGATAATGGAGTTAGTTGATTGTGTTATAGGAAATTCATCTAGTGGCATTATAGAGGCTCCTAGCTTCTCAGTTTTAACTATAAACATTGGGACTAGGCAGCATGGAAGACCAAGAGCAAAATCTGTTATTGATGTTTCAATGAGTTGTACAGAAATATCTCAACAACTTGAAGATGCATGTCAAATGGACTTTCACAACATTCAAAGCCCCTATGGTAAAGGTGGCACAGCTGAAGCCATTGTAAATATACTGTCAACAATTGATTTGGCTAGCTTTAGCGTTAAAAAATTTATGGATGCAAATATAAATGAATAATCAAATATTAATTATTGCAGAGGCTGGCGTTAACCATAACGGTAGCCTTGAGCTTGCAAAAAAATTGATTGATGTTGCAGCTAGGTCTGGAGCTGATATTGTAAAATTTCAAACATTTAAAGCAACAAAATTAGCCTCAGCATCAGCTAAGCAAGCAGTTTATCAAGAAAAAAATACAGGTATCGCAGAGTCTCAAGTCGATATGTTAAAGCGACTTGAGCTGAAGTATGAAGATCACTTTACACTGGTTGATTATTGCAAGTTAAAAAATATTGAATTTCTTTCTACCGCTTTTGATGAGGAAAGTTTAGATTTCCTTACCGAAGAATTAGGGCAGAAATTGTTAAAAATTCCCTCTGGTGAATTAACTAATGCACCGTTAGTGTTAGCTCATGCTAGAACGGGTTTAGATATTATATTATCAACAGGCATGGCTACACTTTCTGAAATTGAAACCGCGCTTGGTGTTATTGCTTTTGGTTTACTACAAATGAAAGATAAACCATCAGTTGAAAAATTTGAAAATGCTTACTTTTCTGCTGAAGGACAAAGGTTACTTAAAGGTAAAGTAACTATTTTACATTGTACTACCGAGTATCCAGCTCCTTTAGAAGATATAAACTTAAGTGCAATGCATACAATTATGAATGCTTTTAAACTAGATGTAGGTTATTCAGATCACAGTCAAGGAATTGTTATTCCTATTGCAGCAGCAGCGCTGCAGGCTAAAATAATAGAAAAGCACTTTACGCTTGATCATAGTATGGAAGGGCCGGATCATAAAGCTTCATTAGAGCCAAATGAGCTTGAAGAAATGGTGCGAAGTATCAGAAAAGTTGAGCAAGCTTTAGGTGATGGGATTAAAGGGCCAAGACCTTCTGAAATCAAAAATAAAGCAATAGCAAGAAAGAGCTTAGTTGCTGCTAAAACAATACTTAAAGGGCAAGAGCTTACCGAAGACTGCATTGAAATAAAAAGACCTGGGGATGGTGTAAGCCCAATTAACTATTGGGATGTACTCCATACCAAAGCATCAAAAAACTATGAAGAAGATGAGTTATTAAAATGAATATAGGTTATTTTGCAGACGGTCCTTGGTCACATGAAGCTATCCGTTTGATATCTGAAACGGAGGGCTTAAATATATCTTTTATAGTTCCTAGATTTGATACTCAAGATCCCGTCCTAAAAGACTGGGCAGATAGATTAGGCGTGCCATACATTCCAGTGAAAAATGTGAACAGTGAAGAGTTTATTCAAGATATTAAAAAGTATGATGCAGACCTGTTCATTTCAATGTCTTTTAATCAAATTTTGAGAAAAGAAATAATTAACACTCCAAAGCTTGGTTTTATAAATTGCCATGCTGGTGCTTTACCTTTTTATCGCGGACGGAATCCGCTAAATTGGGCTTTAATTAACGGTGAAAAAAGCTTTGGGATAACAGTTCATTATGTTGATGAAGGAATTGATACTGGCGATATTATTGAACAGCGTTTATATCCTATATCGTTGAGTGATGATTACGCCAGTTTGCTCGAGTTAGCCATTAATGAGTGTGCAAACGTTCTACATTCAGCAACAGTGAAATTGAATCATAATAAGGCAAAAAGATTAAAACAAACAGATATTCATCCTGTAGGCACGTATTTTGGGATGCGCACTTTTGGAGATGAAATTATTGATTTTCACTGGCCTTCTGTTCAAGTTCATAATTTTATACGCGCAATTAATTGGCCAGGCCCATGTGCAAGATGCTTAATTGAAGATACTGAATACGCCATACAACTAAGTGAGCTCATTAGTGATGCTCCTAGTTATATTGCTACTGTTGGTGAAGTTTTAGGGCGTACAAATAAAGGGGTTGTTGTGAAGGTTGGTGATAAAACAATTTTGCTTACTTTAATGGCAGAAATTGAAACTGGAATGCCTTCAAAGTCTTTTATACCTCAATTTAGAATTGGTACACGTTTTAATTTAAAAAGTAAATAGGTGTCGTTACTATGAGTTATAAATGGGAAAATATATTAGTTTCACCAGAGCTTAAAGTTGAAGATGTGTTATCTATTATTGACAAAGAAGCACTGCAATTAGCTTTGGTTGTTAATGATAACAGAACATTATTAGGCATTATTACCGACGGTGATATTCGTCGAGCTTTAATTCAAAAGAAATCATTAGATATCCCGCTTGTCGATATTATGAATACCTCTCCAACTATTGCTGAGTACGGAACGTCAAAGAAAGAGCTTCAAGCTTTGATGGAAAGTAAAAAGCTTTTAGCTATTCCTTTAATTAAAAGTGGCAAAGTTGTTGGCTTAGAAACGTTACATGATTTGTTGCATAAACCTAAGTACGAAAACCCTATTTTCATTATGGCAGGAGGCTTTGGTACTCGATTAAAGCCACTCACAGATAATTGCCCAAAACCGATGTTGAAAGTAGGTGATAAACCAATACTAGAGACTGTATTGTTGCAATTTATAAAATCAGGTTTTTCTAAATTTTATATTTCAACTCATTATTTACCTGAGATGATCCAAGAACATTTTGGTGATGGCAGTCGTTGGAGTGTCAGTATTGAATATGTTTATGAATATAGTCCGTTAGGAACTGGTGGTGCACTAGGGTTATTGCCTGATAGTTTACCCGAATTACCCTTAATTATGATTAATGGTGATGTTTTAACTAATTTAGATTTCTCTAAGCTTCTTAGCTTCCATAATAAGAAAATTGGTGATGCTACCATGTGTGTTAGAGAGTACGAATACCAAGTACCTTATGGTGTCGTTGAGCATGAAGGCCATGTAGTTAAAGCGATGGTTGAAAAGCCAACGTATAGGTTTTTAGTGAATGCAGGTATATATATAATAAACCCTTTTATTATTAAATCAGTAGCTGAAAATACGATAATAGACATGCCGACTCTGCTTGAAAATAATATCGCAGAAGGTAAGACAATACTGAATTTTCCAATTCATGATTACTGGTTGGATATAGGACGTATTGATGACTTTAATCGTGCGCAAGTTGATATTGTGAACTTGGATTTATAATTATGATTGATGGTCGTAAAGTTTTAGCTATTATTCCTGCCCGTGGTGGAAGTAAAAGATTACCTAGAAAAAATATATTACCTCTTGCGGGAAAGCCATTGATTGCTTGGACTATCGATGCTGCTATTAAAAGTCAAGTTTTTGCCGAAGTGATGGTTAATACAGATGATGAGGAAATAGAAAATATCTCTAAAAAGTACGGTGCGAAAGTCCCTTTCATTCGATCGGCTAGTTTAGCTGGAGATAACAGTTCAAGTATTGATGTCATAACAAATACTCTACTTTGGTATCAAAATAAAGGGGTTCATTTTACTGACGTTATTTTACTTCAGCCAACATCGCCCCTTAGAAGTGAAGATCATATTATTCAGGCTTGGGATTTATACATAAAAGAAGAAGCAAGTTCAGTTACATCTATTTGTAAGCTGTCTCACCCCTATCAATGGACATACTCATTATCGAGTGATAACAAGTTGAATGGCTTATTTAATGATAATGAAAAACGAAGTCAAGACTACCCCGATAGCTATAGATTAAATGGTGCTATATATATAAACAGTGCAAAACAGGTATTAAGTCAAAACTCTATTCTTTCAAATGAGAATTGCCTAGGGTTTATTATGAATGAGAATAAGTCAATTGATATAGACAACGAGTCTGATTTTGAGCTAGCAGCATATTATTTAGATAAATTAAAATGAAATCTATAACGTATATTATTTCAACCCCTTTAACTCATCGAGATAGCTGTAGGTATGGTATTGATGAACTAATCAGTTTAGGAATAACAGTCAATATATTTGAAATATCCCAAATTGTATATCCTAAAATCTATACAAAGAATATCAATATATCGTCGGATACAAGTAATATTTTTCATGTAAAAACCAATGATGAATTATATGGTTTATTTGAGAAAAACACGCATGACAACATTTTTATCTCTGTTGGAAATTTGCCTAAAAAGATTCTGTATAATGCTAAAAAACACAATTGTACTGTTGCTATTCAAATGTGGGGAAGTATCCCACTATATACAGGCGTAAAACAAAAATTAGCAAAGTTATTAAGTCCAATTAAAGTTATTAAAAAAATAATGGATAAACTTTATGACAGCATTGTATTTCGTAATATAGATTATGATTTCTACCTTTCAATATCGAAGCTACCAGGGAAGCGTACAGTGCTTTGTCATTGTTACGATTATTATGTTGATTTATTAAAATTAATAGACTGCCCACGTGTAGACCAAAGTAGTGAAACGATTGTATTTATTGATCAAATGATACCCTACCATAGTGATTTCATTAAATTTGGTAATGGATTTGAAGTAGATGCTGCTACTTACTATAGAAAGTTAAATAAGATATTTCATAGCCTAGAGCAAAAGTATCACTGTGAGGTTGTTATTGCTGCACACCCGCGGAGTCAAGAACTCAAAAATTATGCAGAGCTCTTTGACAACAGGGAGGTGTTTTTAAACAAGTCGAGTGAATTAATTTCTACAGCTAAATTAACGGTAACTCACTACTCTACCGCGATAAATCATAGTGTATTGAATAATAAAGAGATTTTTTTTCTGTACTCCAAGGAACTAATAAGGCTTGGCCAATATGAGCAAATTAAATTAATGGCCTATGAAACAAAAAGTTGCATGATCAACCTTGAAGGGGGAGCTGATTTTCCTTTAATAAATAAGTTACCATTAGATTATTACGATGAGTATAAATTTAAATACATTAGCCAAAGAGATGACAATATGACCAACGGAAATATTATCATAAAAGAACTTTTATTAGATGTCTGATATTTCTGGTAGATTTTTTTTCACCCTTTTAGTTAACATAGTAAAAGCTATCTTGGGTTTTTCAGTTGGACTCTTATTAGCTAAGGGACTCGGACCTGTTGATTATGGACGATTCAGCTTTCTATTAGCTACCTTCTTATCTACTATTTCTTTATTAGATATGGGCACATCGAATGCTTTTTTTACTTTTATTTCAAAAACAAAACAATCCATTAACTTTTACTATTATTATTTCACTTGGGTTTTATTACAGCTATTAATTGGTTTTTTACTCATTTATGCTGTAACACCAGACCATATACTTGCGACTTTGTTTGTAGGTGAACAACAAAATATTGTTTTGTTAGCTTTTATTGCCGCTTTTTTCCAACAACAGCTTTGGACTTTGTTGTCTCATTTAGCTGAGGCATGTCGTCAAACAATTAAAATCCAACGTTTGAATTTAGGTATCGCATTATGTAATTTTTTATTTGTCACCGTTCTTTATTATACTAACAAACTTAGCATAGAAAACGTGATGGCATTTATCATCTTTCAGTATATCTGTGCGCTATTCTCTTTTTGGCTATTGATTTATGATAAAAACGATTTGATATCTAATAAGGAAAGTGAGAGCTTATCTTCAATTTTTTCAAAATTTAAAGTATACTGTGCGCCATTAATGGTCTTTGTCTTTTTTAGTTTTGCTTATCGTTTTTTAGATGCTTGGATGTTGCAACATTATGGGGGGGCAAAAGAGCAGGCCTATTTTGCTATAAGTTCAAAAATAGCATCAATCAGTTTGATTTTTACGACCTCATTAATCCGTATTTTGTGGAAGGAAATTGCAGATGCAGAGCAAAAGGGGGATGCTGATAAAGTTCACACCTTGTACCGACAATCTACTCGAACACTTTATTTTATAAGTGCTGCTATCTGTGGCATTATTTTACCTTGGGCAGAACAATTGATAGATGTTTTATTAGGTGAGCAATATCAAGATGCAGTCATACCATTTACAATTATGCTTATTTATCCTGTACACCAATCTCTTGGTCAAATTAATGGCACCATGTTTTATGCTATTGAACAAACAAAGACCTATTCGAAGATAGGTGTTGCAGGAATGATATCAAGCGTTTTTTTTACGTATCTATTATTATCTAATGATAACAAGTTTCTCCCTGGGCAGGATATGGGCTCAGAAGGCTTAGCATACAAAATGATTTTTTTACAAGTATTGACTGTCAATGTTGGTATGTATTTCATCGCAAAAATCCAAAAGTGGCAGTATGATTGGTTTTATCAAGTGTACATGTTGTGTGTGACTATCTTCAGTGGTTATATTGCATATACCATTGCAAATTATTTTGATTATAGTATTTATACTTTATTCATTATTTCAGGCGTAATCTACATTATTTTGATAATATGTCTGGTTCTTATTTTTTCAATTAATTTTTTTAATATCAATCGAGATATTCTCATCAATAAAATATTTTACAGAAAGGCTACCAAATGAATCATGGAATAAAAATACTAGATTGTACATTACGCGATGGCGGCTATTACAATAACTGGGATTTTGATGAAGAAGTAGTTTCATCGTACCTCAAAGCTGTTGCTCAGTCGAAAATTGACTTTGTTGAGCTTGGTCTTCGAAATTTTGCAAAGTTAGGTTTTCATGGAGCCTTTGCATATACAACAGAAAGTTTTTTAAATAACTTAGAACTTCCCCAAGGGCCATCATATGGTGTAATGGTTGATGCAAAAACGGTCTTGGAATCAGGGAAAAGTGTCGAAGATGCTGTGGATGAACTTTTTGTAAATGCTTCTAAGAGCAAGTTAACTTTAGTTCGGATTGCGGCTCACTTTCATGAGGTTGAAGCATCAGGGGTTATCGCTTATAAATTAAAGGAAAAAGGTTATTTAGTTGGCTTTAATTTGATGCAAGCAGGTGGCAAGGCAAGTAGTTTAATTACAGAAAAAGCCGAGATTGTAGACTCTTGGAACTGTGTTGATGCTTTATACTTTGCAGACTCTTTAGGTAATATGGAGCATGCTGAAGTCTGTAGAATAACTAAGGCGATTAAAGCTGCATGGAAATTGGATGTTGGTATCCATACACATAATAATATGGGCAAAGCACTCGATAATACTTTAAGCGCTAAAGCTGAAGGAGTTACTTGGTTGGATGTAACTATTACTGGAATGGGAAGAGGGGCAGGTAATGCACAAACAGAAAACTTATTAGCCGTGTTAAGCAAAGAGTCCAGCTATTATCAACCTGATTCAATTTACGAGTTAGTTATTAAATATTTTGCGCCGATGCAAAAGAAGTGTGGCTGGGGTTCCAATTTACCGTATTTCTTAGGCGCTCAAAATGATGTTCATCCTACCTACATCCAGAGCCTACTTACTGGAGATGAATATGGCGATGATGAGATCGTTGCTGCTATTGATTACTTAAGTAAATTAGAGGGAACCACCTCTTTCAATGGAGATATCTTAAAGTTAGCCATTTCATTTTCTGGAAATAACTGTCAAGTCACAGGAACTAATGTTTTAGTAGATATCTTTGCTGACAAAGAAGTTCTTATTATAGCAAATGGGCCTAGTACAAAAAAATATGCAAAACATATTGAAGACTATATAACTACCAATCATCCAATTGTTTTAGCACTTAATATCATCACTGAAATAGAGCCAAGTTATATTGACTATTACTGCATTTCTCATAATTCGAAATTTATTTCACAAGGTAAATTATATTCTAATTTAAATAAACCTATTATTGCACCCCTTCATAGATTTTCCTCTGAAGAAAAAAGTTTATTAGTAAATTCAAGTGATATTCTTGATTTTGGTTTTGAAGTGGTTTGTGACCAATTCAACGTTCAAGATGAATTTTGCCAAGTCCCTTATGAAATTACTATGGCTTACGCGCTTTCAATCGCAAAGGTTGCTAACGCAACGACTATTAAAATGGTTGGCATTGATGGTTATTCAGCAGCAGATCATAGGCAAATGGATATGATTGACATGTTGAACAGGTATATTAAGTCCCAGTCAATACCTGAGTTAACAGCCTTGACTCCAACAACATACCCAATTACTCAAAGTTCAATTTTTGCACCTAAGTAGGCGAACAATGAAGAAGTATGAACACGTAATAATTATTCCCGCTCGTTTTAAGTCTTCTAGATTTCCGGGTAAGCCTTTGGTCATTATCAATGGAAAGAGTATGATTGAGAGAGTCTGGGAGCGGTGTTGTCTAGCCGTTAGCAAGGATATTGTTTTTGTTGCCACAGACGATGATCGAATCGCAAATCATTGCCAAGAGCTTGGCATCCAAATTATTATGACGTCTGAGAACTGTTTGACAGGGACAGATCGTTTGTTTGATGCATCTAAGCAAATTGATGCGACTACATACATCAACGTGCAGGGTGATGAGCCTTTACTTGATCCTAAAGATATCACCGATGTTATAGAGCAATCTAAACTTACCCCTAACAATATAGTGAATGCTATGTGTGTGATTGAGTCAGAAAATGACTTTAGAAGCTCTACAGTGCCAAAGGTTGTTACAAGGCCTGACGGACGTTTGCTATACATGAGTCGAGCAGCTATTCCTACTTCCAAAAGTCTTGATTTCAAATCGGCTTATAAACAAGTGTGTATTTATGCATTTCCGAAAAGCAGTTTGAAAGATTATTCTTCCGTAGATGAAAAAACACCACTTGAAAATATAGAAGATATTGAAATCTTAAGGTTTTTAGAGCTTGGTTATGAAGTTAACATGATAGAGGTTTCTTCTTCTTCCATTGCGGTTGATATTCCTGAAGATGTTTCACGTGTCGAGGATGCCTTGAATGAAAGCTCTTAACCAATACTCAGTTGCAATCTTCGATTGTGATGGTGTTATTTTAGATTCGAATAAAGTGAAATCAGAGGCGTTTTCTTTAACGCTGCCAGATGAAAACTCTAAGTTAGTTGATGAATTTGTTAAATACCATCAGGAAAATGGCGGTATTTCTCGTTATATTAAATTTGAACATTTTTTTAGGAATATTAAAAAACAGTCGAATTATGTTGTGGATCTCAAACTTGCATTATCTCGATACGCAGCACTAAGTAAAAAAGGGCTGCTAGAGTGCTCAGAAATCCCTGGTGTTCGAGAAACTCTAAAGTGTCTTAAAGCCTTAAATATTCCTTGTTATGTTGCTTCCGGGGGCGATCAACAGGAAGTGATAGAAGTATTCAAAAGAAGGGGGTTAGCTCCATATTTTGATGGGGTTTTTGGGAGCCCGCTTTCAAAAATTGAAAATTTAGCTGCGTTAAAAGCTGAAGATAAGCTTACGGGGCCAGGGGTTTTTTTTGGTGACGCCCGTAGCGATATGGAAGCTGCTCAAAAGTACGGTTTAGACTTTGTTTATATATCCACGAAATCTGAATGGAGTGATGGCAAAGTTGTAACCAAAGAGCACGGCGGCTATGTTATGAATGATTTTGGAGACTTAAAATATAATGCACCACGTTAGTGAACAATGTGCTTTTGGACATGGAGAGGAAAGTACCTCTATTAACAATACAGCTTTTATGTCGAGTAAACAACTTTGTAATTATTATGATGTGTTGATTTTTGTTGATAGCAGAGGCTTGGAACGAGACTGTAATATAGATGAAACTTGGCTTTATAAATTATGTAAATTTTATGATTTAAAAAAAATAAGCTATTTAGCGATTTCAAGGCCTAAGAATATAACAGTTTTCCCTACTCTAATTAATTTCCTTAAATGTAATAATATTACTTTTAAAAAATTAATTACCAATTTAGGCTTTGTTGATTGCACCCCTAAAAAAGATATATTTGTTCGGGATATTGAACTACAGATTAAAGGTTTCTATCCTAATGTTATATCTTTGAAAGAGTTTGGGGGATACGGCACAAGTAATGATGAAAATATCACTCTTTTTAGTTTGGAATACCCCAAAGAGTATGTGAGGGCTTTAGCTAATGAATTACTATGTCGATTTCAAGATGTTGTTATGCTTACAACCTCTAATGTAGATATAAACATTAAATTTAAAAGAGATAGGCCTAGCTGCTTTTATGAACAACTAAAGGATACTAATTATTTAGTTGAGGAACTGGCTAGCTTGGTGGGCTCTACACTATTAAATGTGAATAGTTTGAAACTTAAAACATTTGATGCAGTTCATTTTACAAGAGAAGACCATCAAAAGCTTTTTAATCAAATGATAACTTCGATAAATAATGAGTGATGATATAGAAAGCTAAGTTTAGAATGGTTGAAATCTAGGATTTATTACTATTGTCATAATCTCCTATCAATATTGTAATTAGAGTCTAAAATTTTGGGGTTTTTACGTGGGTCGAGATAATACAGAATTATATAGAACTGAAAAGTTAAAGTGTGCTTTATCAAGGTTTAGCAATGCTATTAACCAAATAAATATTTTAGCCTATAAACACGTTTACTTTCTTTCAAATGGAGTTCTAAGCCGGAATCCATACATAAATAAATTATTGGAACGTTTTTATAAAGATAGCTACCCTTCTTCGAACGGGCAAGGTTATCTTTCTGTTGTTGCTAAGTTAATTAGTTGTTATGTTCGAAGTTTTGCAAAGTTGTCCTTGTGGTTACTTCAAAAGTTTTTTTTCTTCTTATCGGGCTATAGAAGTTCTAACTTAAATACTAATGCTAGTAACCTACTTTTAATTGATACATATTTTGTCGTCTCTAATTTGAAGAAAAATGACTATAGGGATAAAGCTTGTTTGAGGGGGTTAGATAAAACGTTTGAAAAGCACGGTAAAGTTTATTCTTACCTGCCTATATTTTACGGTGAAAAAAATCCCTTTAAATATATTTCAATTTTTAATGCTTTTAAGAAAAATAAAGTTGATTACATAACTGATTATGAGTTGCTTAACTTAGTTGATGTTGTGAAAATAATAGGGTTCATTATTACCTATCCATTCTTTGTTATGAGACTAGCCAGAAGCCTTGACGTTGCAGATAAAGATATGACACTAATTAAGGATGAACTATTATTGACAATCAATCAAATTACATGGGACAGCTATGCTAGGTATCTAGTAGGTCGTCGTGTTGGTGAAAAAATAACGCGGGCAAAACTAATTTCGTGGTGTGAGTATCAATCCATCCAGAAAAATTTATACAAAGGCTTAAGAGATACAAATAAATCTATTAAAATTTTTGGTTGCCAGTTTTTTCTCCGATTTGGTGATTGGGTGAATATAGATATACCAGATAGCGAGATTGATTTGGGTTTGGCTCCTGATCGAGTGTTAGTGAGTGGTAGGGCGGCCATAAATAATAAATCCAGAGTTCCTTATGAACTGGGAACTTCGTTGAGAAATAAGCAAATATTTCAGCTCGAAAATAAATGTCCTTGTGGTGAATCTGAATTATCACCAATTATATTGCTATCATATCTTGAGTGTGAATCTAAAAGGTTATTACAGCTCATAGGCGGTTCCGAGTTTAGGCATGAAAAATTATATGTAAAAGCACACCCAGCATTAAATTTAGCTCCATTAAAGTCATTTATACACAATAATTGGGTCGTTGTGGAAGGTGACTTATATGATAGCCTGCAAAATGCTAATTTAGTTATTGTAACAGCATCAGGAACTGCTGCAGAAGCTGTTGCAATTGGGAAGTCAGTTATTATCATCGGTGATCCTAATGGCATCACAACAAACCCTTTGCTTAACTTAGGGAAAGGTATTATTTGGGATTTTGCTAGTACTGTACAAGAGGTCACCAGTATTGCTGTGAAGTTGTTAGAGATCAGGCTTGCTAATATAGAGGAGATATATGTTCTAGCCGAAAAATATAAGAGTTTATTATTTAGCGATGCAACTGAAGATGAAATACTTACCATGTTCGGGTTGCAATAAAAATGATGCCATCGCACAAATATATATAATATATTATTGAAAATTTAATTTTACAAGGTGTTTAAGTTTATGAAAGTGTTACTACTAGCTGGCGGTTTTGGTACGCGCTTGAGCGAAGAGACAGGGTTGCGCCCTAAGCCGATGGTTGAAATTGGTGGGAAGCCAATACTTTGGCATATTATGAAGATGTATTCCCAACATGGATACAATGACTTCGTAATTTTACTTGGTTATAAAGGGTATTTTATCAAAGAATATTTTGCGAATTACTTCTTGCATCAAAGTGACGTAACGATTGACTTATCAACAAATGAAATGAAAATCCATAAGAATACATCAGAGCCTTGGACTGTGACTTTACTTGATACAGGTCTTCATACTATGACAGGAGGGAGGGTAAAACGGGCGCAGGATATTATTGGTGACGAACCGTTCATGCTTACTTATGGTGACGGTGTTTCCGATGTAAATATCAAGGAAGTTGTTGAATACCATCAATCTCATGGCAAAGCTATAACCATGACTTCAGTACAACCTGAAGGTCGCTTTGGCGCACTTGAAATTGACGGTGATAAAATCACTAACTTTTTAGAGAAACCAAAAGGTGATGGCTCTTGGATTAATGGTGGTTTTTTTGTTTGTCAACCTACAGTTTTTGACTATATAAAAGAAGGTGATTCGACTGTCTTTGAACAATTACCTCTGCAAAATTTGGCAAGTGATGGTGAGTTGATGTCATATAAACATAATGGTTTTTGGAAATGCATGGATTCACTGAATGACAAGCATAAGCTAAATGAAATGCTAGAGTCTGATAACGCAAAATGGAAAAGCTGGGATTAATATGTTTTCAAATGTATATAAAGGTAAGAAAGTTTTAGTCACAGGACATACCGGCTTTAAAGGTACGTGGCTTACTACATGGTTATTAGAGCTTGGCGCTGAAGTTTGCGGCATTTCAAAAGATATACCAACACAACCATCAATGTTTGAAGAGTTGAAGTTAGAAGATAAAATAGAGCATCATTTTGCTGATGTCAGAGATTTGCCTAAAATTAAAAGTATCATTAATCAATTTGAGCCTGATTTTTTATTTCATTTAGCCGCTCAACCAATTGTATCGCTCTCTTATAGTGATCCTCTTGATACCATTTCATCTAATGTTATGGGAACGGCAAACGTATTAGATATACTTCGAACATTAGAGCATAAGTGTAATGCAGTCATTATAACTAGTGATAAATGTTATGAAAATGTTGAATGGGTCTGGGGTTATAAAGAAACAGATGCAGTTGGTGGTCGGGATATATATAGTGGTTCTAAAGGGGCTGCGGAAGTTATATTTCATGCCTATCAACAAAGCTTTTTTTCTAGCTCTGATGGAAATGTAAAACTTGCCACGGGTAGAGCTGGTAATGTCATTGGTGGTGGTGATTGGGCTGCTGACCGAATTGTAGCTGACTGTATGCGCGCATGGAGTGAATCAAGCAGTGTAGAAATTCGCTGTCCAGAAGCAACCAGACCTTGGCAACATGTACTTGAGCCTCTTAGTGGTTATTTGGCCTTAGGTCAAGGCTTGGTACAGAATAACAAGAATCATGGTGAACAATATAACTTCGGTCCTAGATCGGAACAAAATCATACTGTAAAAGATTTACTTTCTGATTTAAGTGAATATTGGCAGTTTAAAAGTGCTGATGAAGCATATCGTGTAACTGATAATATCCCTTTTCATGAGGCTGGCTTGTTGAAGTTAAATTGTGATAAAGCTTTATTTAATTTGAAGTGGGAAGCGAATTTAAACTACAAAGAATGCATTAAATTTGTTAGTGAGTGGTACTTTGCTTTTTATCAAAATAAAAACAATATGATTGAATTAACACGTAAGCAAATTCATGAATATGAAGATAGTGCCAAGATAAAAAATTTAATTTGGTGTAATTGATGATTGAAGATCTAAAGATCACTCCCCTTAAGCGGATTAAAAATATTAAGGGTGATATTTATCATGCCTTAAAATCTTCAGAGGATAGCTTTAGCCAATTTGGAGAGGCTTATTTTTCAAGTGTTAATTTTGGGGATGTCAAAGGCTGGAAAAAGCATACTCAAATGACACTAAATTTAATTGTTCCGGTTGGTACAATTAAGTTTGTTATGTTTGACGAACGACCTAATTCAAAAAGCTACCAACAATTTTATGAAATCAGTATATCTCAAGATAATTATTGCCGTCTTTCGATCCCCCCAAATGTCTGGTTATCCTTCCAAGGTATAGAGCCTGGCCTAAACTTACTTTTAAATATAGCTAGCATTGAACATGACCCTACTGAGAGTGTGAATTGTGACTTAGATAAAATTAGCTACAATTGGTATTCAATGTGAATATGTTAATTACTGGCGGGCTTGGTAACTTGGGCTTATGGCTAACGTATCATTTTTTGGATGGAGGCCATAAAGTTAGCGTGATAGGCCGTAATGAAAAAGTTAAGATTGACCATGAAAACTATCGGTTTATTCAAGCGGATATAAGAAATCATGAAACATTATCTAATGCAATAGATTGTTATTATGACACCTGTATTCATACAGCGAGTTATAATGAGCACTTCCAAAAAGACTATTCAGAAAACGCTTTATTAATAAATTCATTAGGTACTGAATATTTATGTCTAGCATTACACAGGCATGGTGTAGGAAAATTGGTGTATTTAAGTACATTTCATGTTTACGGTCAAGCTGAGGGAGTTGTAACTGAAGAAAGTAGTATATCTCCAAGTAATGATTATGGATTGACCCATTATTTTGCAGAAAAATATATAGAAAAAAATGCAAGAAATCACGGGTTGAAATATATCATTTTTCGTTTGTCAAATAGTTATGGATGCCCCAAAGATTTTAATAGCGATAAATGGTACCTGATTTTAAATGATTTGTGCAGGCAAGCGTATGAAAATAAATCAATCCTTTTAAATAGCAATGGTAAAGCTTTTCGAGATTATATATGGATGGGTGATGTAATTAAAATTATTGATAGAAGTATTTATAATGAAATATGTTGTAATCAAATTTTTAATTTGTCTTCAGGCCTTTCTTATAACGTATTAACGGTTGCTAATTATGTTCAAAAAGCTTTTCAAGAGCTAATGCTGATTAGTTTACCAATTGTTATTAATAATAAAGATTTACACGTACCCAAAAAATTAACTGTATCGAATAGGAAACTATCTCAATATGTTCAATTTGAGACCAGAAATATGTTCATTGATGAAGCAAAAAATATAATCAACTTATTGAGTGATAATTATGCAAAGTAGCCCTATGATCTCTGTTGTCATACCTGTATTTAATGCCGAAAAATATATTATTAAAACACTTTTGTCCCTTAAAGAGCAGACCTTTAGTGATTATGAGGTTGTAGTTATTGATAATGCCTCTACCGATAATAGTTTGGAACTAATAAAGAGTTTTAGTCATAACTTTAAAAAAATTTCAATAATTGAAGTAAAGGTTAATTCAGGTGGTCCAGCCAATCCTAGAAATTTAGGGATTGATAAAGCTGAAGGTAAATATATTTCATTTCTAGACTCTGATGATATTTGGGAGCCGAACAAATTAAAAGACCAAGTAATTCAACTTGAAAATGAGAATATTAATTTTGTAAGTAGCGCTGTATCATATATTGACTCTAATGATGAACATATTAAAAAAAAGTGGTACGTAAAGCTTAGGTTAAACAACTTTGGCTTCATTACTCTAAATAGTTTAATCAAGAATAACAATATTCATACGTCGACAGTTGTACTGAGTAGAGACATAATAGGTACAACAAGGTTTGATGAATCAAAGGAAGTGACCGCAGTTGAAGATTATTTATTTTGGTTAGATATTGCGAATAAAGAAAACGCAAAAATGTTTAATTCTTCAAATGTTACAACTAAGTATAGAGTTTTCTCTGCTAGTTTAAGCGCTTCTGGTGGTAAGTGTCTATCAATAGTTAAACTCTTCAATAGTAAATTTAAATTCATAATTAATTCAAAAAGGACGGATTTATTCACTAGTACTTTGATTTGGATGTTTGTAGATATAGCATCTTTTTATTTTATTAAATTCGTTTCCAAATTAAAATATAAAAATAACTAAACAATGACTCATCAAATAAATAAATTACCTATTAATACTGTATTTTCCTTTGTAGTTATATTAGCGTTTTTCTCATTCGGAACATTTCGTTTTTTTAATCTTTTTAATTTATCAATGATATTAAAACAGGCTATTTTAATATCATTGTTAATTGGTTTTTCATCTATTTTACAAAATTTATACAGAGTGAAAAATGTCAGTGTTTTTTTGATGACATTAGCTTTTTTTTTTTATACATCAATATTAGGGTTTTTTAATTTATCGTATGGGAAATTTCTTGTCTTAAATAGCCTGTTTCTTATTTTATCGCTATTTATCATCAGTGTTGATTTTAAAAGAATTGTAATAATATCAAAAGGAATAGTAAACATAGCATATGCTTTTGCACTTATGGGGATTATTGTTTCAGTTATTTATACTATAAAACCGTCATTATTAAATTTGTCAAGTATTCAATTAGCTAGCTCAGAAACAGGGAGTAACGGTGTTAATGCTATTACTTTTCTTGATTATCTTAGCTTACCTTCATGGGGTAATTTGAACCTTTACTTTTTTGAATTGCAAAGGGTTAAGTCATTTAGTAATGAACCATCGTCAGCTATAGTTCATTTCCTTCCTCCTATTATTTTATCTTTGTTCCTAAATGATAAATTTAAGTTTAGAGGGGGAGTTATTCTTATATTTTTATTATTCTTTGTATCATCTCTTATCTGTATTATTATTTTTATTCTTGCTTTTCTATTTTATTTTATATTTCGCTTAAACAGTAAAGGGACAGCATTACTGTCTTTTATAGTAATGCTGTCTGGTTTGCTTTTGTTTATGCTGAATATGGAAAGTGTAATAGAAAATTTATCTTTCTACGGTAAGCTTTTAAATTTTGATTTAATGGAGAATAAAGCTACATCGGCAACAGAAAGGTTATCTTCATATCGTGAATCAATGGACATTTTACTGCAAAATCCTTTTGGAGGCTCTAATTATAGTACAATGACAGGCTTGTGGTTAATAGTAGGAAAGTTTGGAGGCTTTCCTTTGATTTTTATGTATTTATTATTCTCTATATATTTAGTTTCGCTTTCATTTGATTGCTTTTCAACAACCAATAATTATAAAACTCGTTTTTCCTGCTCTTTAATCGCTTCTCTAACATTAATTGTATTTACTGTTACATCTTATGGATGGTATGAGGCACCTGGAGTTATTAGTTTCTTCTTAATATATAGAGTGTTAAAATCTCAAAAAAATAAAGAATTTATCGTCAATAGCTAAAGGTATATATTAAAAATAATTTAGTAACTATTTGATAACTTATATTCAAATTAAAAGTTGGTTTAATGAAAGTATTACATATTATATCGGGTTTAGGGAATGGTGGAGCAGAGGCAACACTATATCAATTATGTAAACATGAACAAAAAAACAAGCATTTTGTTATTTCTTTAACTGAAGGGGGGAAGTACTTTAATTTATTGAAAGAAATAGAGGTTAATGTATTCTCACTTAACCTTAAAAAGATATCTACAATTTATAAGTTATATCGCTATATAAAGGATATGAAACCTGATGTGGTTCAAACTTGGATGTATCATGCGGACTTAATTGGCGGAGTTGTAGCTAAGATAGCGGGAGTAAAAAAAATATGTTGGGGAGTGCATAATTCAACTCTCAATTATAGACAGTCAAAAAAAACAACTTTGTTGATTTTAAAAATGAACACCGTGCTAAGTTTTATTGTTCCAGATATGATTGTATACTGCGCTGAAAAAGCGTTGAATGTTCATAACAAGTTAGGGTACAACAAGGAAATCGGACATGTAATTCCTAATGGGTATGACCTTAGTACTTTCTTCATCGATGGAGATAAGAAAAAGAAATTCTTAACAGATTTGAACTTTGCAGGAACTTTACCCCTACTAGGTTTAGTTGGCAGATATGACCCCTTTAAAGATCATGGGAACTTGTTAAATGCACTTGGGCTGTTAAAGGCAAAAGGGGTAGGGTTTAGGTGTATATTGGTGGGGAATTGTATTGATCAAGCTAATGCGGAGTTGGTAAATTTAATAACAGAAAATAATTTGAATAATAATATTTTATTGTTAGGTCCCCGAGACGATATTCCTTTTGTTATGAATGGTATAGATATTCATATTCTTTCAAGTTCAGCTGAGGCTTTTCCTAATGTTCTTTGTGAGGCCATGGCTTGTGGGACTCCATGTGTATCAACTTTAGTTGGTGATGCAGAAATAATATTAGGAGGAACGGGATGGCTTTGTGAGCCTAAGACACCTTTTCAGCTGTCTCAAAATATATTAGAAGCTATCGAAGAATATGCAGGAGATATAAAGGGCTTTAATAAAAGAAGTTTGTTGGCTCGTAAGCATATTGTTGATAATTTCTCTTTAAATACGATGTTACAAAAATATAATGAATCTTGGGAAAGTTTCATATCAAGGTGAATGCAAGAAGTTGATTCTTATTGTAAATACAATTATGAAGCAATGGTTCAGTATTCATATTAAATTTATCTGTATGTATTCTTCTAGAGAAAACATCTATATGGCAAGTGTTTTTAATTTATATGAAAATAGTCTTTTTAGTTAACTGTTCTAATTTTTTTAATTCTCATTTTTTAAAGCTTGCTGAATTAGCCTTAAGCAAGAAGTATGACGTATATATTGTAGCTGGTAATGATTTACAAAAAGACCATTTCGAAACATTAGGCTTTAAATTTATTCATATTCCTCTAAGTCGGGCTGGTATAAGTTTTGTAAATGAAATCAATGTATTTTTAAAGATAAGAGCTATTCTTAATGATATTAACCCCGATATAGTTCACGCATTCACTGTCAAGCCTGTTATTTATAGTGGTTTAGTTTGTAAAACTTTAAAGTTAGAAAACTTAAAACTAAAAGTTTTTTCAATTACTGGTTTGGGAACCTTAGCAATGTCCCAACATTGGATAAGTAAGCTTGGTTGGCGTATCTTGTTAAAAGTTTATAGTTTTATTTTTTCTTGTGATAATTCTGCAGTTATTTTCGAAAATGATGATGATATGCAATATTTTGTTGATGAGAAAGTATTAAAGACAGATATGGCATATGTCATTAATGGTGCAGGAATAGATACTTCTGTTTTTGTTCCTTCATCGAATAAACCGAAAATAATTACAGTGGTACTTATTGCTAGACTATTACGGGACAAAGGGATTTTAGAGTACATCGAAGCGGGTAAAATATTAAAAAGTAGAAAGGTAAATGTAAACTTGCAATTGGTTGGTTCTGTAGATAAACAGAATAGAACATCACTTACTCGTGATGTAATATCTGATGCTGAAGATAAAGGTTATATTGAGTACTTAGGTCAAAGTTTTGATGTAAAAAGTATCTATCAACAAGCACATATTGCATGCCTTCCGTCATATAGGGAAGGAAGGCCTAAATCTCTCATTGAAGCGGCTTCTTGTGGGGTCGCTATAATTACTACCGATGTTCCAGGGTGCCGACAAATGGTATCAAACTTTAATAATGGTATCTTAGTTCCACCGAAAAAGTCAACTTTACTAGCCAATGCAATCGAATATCTAGTTTTGAGACCTGAATTGATCATGTTAATGGGAAGAAACAGTCGTACATCAGCAATTGAGCTATATGACTATTCTATAATTTTAGACTCTTTCTTTAAAGTTTACTCTAAGGAATTAAAATGAAAAAAGTAAAAATATTAATTTCTGGTGCTACAGGTTTTGTGGGTAAGCCTTTAATAAAAGCTTTGAAAAATTCTTTTTATGACATTTTTCCTGTAGTAAGAAATACTTCAAAATCAATTTCAGAAACAAATGATGTAGTTGTTTCTGGTATTGATTCTAATACGGACTGGAAAAACTATCTTGATGAAATAAATACTGTAATACATTGTGCAGCTAGAGTGCATGTAATGAAAGAAACAACATCTGACCCATTGGAAGATTTTCGTGAAGTTAATGTTCTTGGTGCTATGAACTTAGCAAAAAGTGCTGTTAAAGCTGGTGTTAAACGATTTGTCTTTATTAGTTCAATAAAAGTTAATGGTGCATCCACAACTGGTACAGTTCCTTATTTACCCTCAGATAAGCCTGTTCCAGAAGACCCCTATGGTATTTCAAAGGCAGAGGCAGAAGAGCAATTATTAGTTTTAGGTAAAAAAACAGGAATGGAAGTCGTTATTATTCGGCCACCATTGGTTTACGGCCCTGGTGTTAAAGCTAATTTTGCTATGATGTTGAAACTCGCCTCCTTCGGTATCCCTTTACCGTTTGGTCGTATTGTTGATAACCGGCGTAGTATGGTTTACGTGGAAAACCTAGTAGACTTGATCGTTAAGTGTATTTCTCACCCTAATGCAGCAAATCAAACTTTTTTAGTTTCTGATGATGATGACTTATCAACGGCAAGAATGGTTAAGGAGTTAAGTACAGCAATGGGAGGAAAAGGTTGGTCTCTTCCTATACCTCCGAAGATTTTTGAAATAGCAGGGAGAATTACTGGTAAGTCAGAAGTTGTTGAAAGGTTATGTGGCTCCTTGCAGGTAGATATAACGAAAACCAAAGAACTTCTTAATTGGGGTCCTCCTTTTACCGTAAAAGAAGGTTTTGCAAATACGGTAAAACATTTTCTTCAAAATAAATAATATTGGTTTAAATAATATGACACATTTCTTCATACGTTCTCTTGATTTTTTATTCGCATTCGTTGGTTTAGTTTTTGTTTTCCCTATTTTATTAATTGTTACATTAATTGGTTGTTTTGACACTGGCTCCCCTATTTTCATTCAAGAACGAGTAGGCCGAAATAAAAAACCATTTAAGTTAATAAAATTTAGAACCATGAGCGTAGATACTAAATCTGTTGCTAGCCATTTAGCTGGTTCAGCATCAATCACGAAATTTGGCTCTTTTTTACGGAAAACTAAAATAGACGAATTACCCCAACTTATTAATGTATTAAAAGGTGACATGAGTTTTGTCGGGCCGCGTCCAAACTTATTTAATCAAGACGAGTTGATACAAGAGCGTGATAATCGCGGTATATATAACGTATTACCTGGTATTACTGGGTTAGCACAAGTTAATAATATTGATATGTCTACACCAACATTATTAGCTGAAACAGATCAAAAGATGATTCAAACATTAACAGTTAGTAATTATTTCAAATATATTATTCAAACGGCAACAGGTTCAGGTTCTGGTGATGCTGTAAAGTAAGTAGCGTAAATTTATTGATTTAAACGATTACTTGCCAATGTTCGTTGGTGTATAATGCCCCCAAAATTAAGCCTTCTATTGTGACAAACGGTACCCTCCGTTCATCCTGAGCGCGAGGCACGAGCAGTCGAAGGGCGACAAGCTTCCTTCGACAGGCTCAGGACAATCGGGTAAGTATACCGTTCATCCTGAGCGCGAGGTACGAGTAGTCGAAGGGCGTCAAGCTCAGGACAAGCGGCATGGGCGACGGGCTTAGGGCGAATGGGCAATTTATTTTAAGTAGTGTATGGATAATGAAAAAGTAAAAGGATGTAGTTTGTGGATTTAGTTAATAAAGTTGGGTTTTGAAATATGAGTATTGCTAGTATTCCTTTAAATGTATTGTTTAGAGCGCCTCGTCCAGTAAAGCGCGTTATTAGTATTTTTGCTGATTTATTTTTTCTTGGCGCTGCTTTTTGGGCTGCAATGCTGGTTAGGCTAGACACTTCAGCGGTTTTCAGTAATCCGCAATCTTGGTTGTTACTTTCCGCTTTAATACCTATCTCTCTGTTAATTAATGTAAGGTTAGGTTTATACCGTGCGGTAATTCGTTATATTACTAGTAAGGCGGCTACCTCTATTGGTTTAGCTGTTTTATTTTCAACGTTATCGTTAATCTTTTTATCCTATTTTTTACAAATCCCTTTGCCTAGAACCGTGCCGGTAGTTTTTGCTGCTTTTTTGATGATATTGGTTGGTGGTAGTCGTTTTTTTGTTCGCACTGTTTTGTTTAACACCGAACGAAAGGGAAAAGAGCCGGTAATTATTTATGGTGCAGGCTCGTCAGGTAGGCAACTTGCGCAGTCTTTAATTCAGGGAAACGAATATTCGCCGGTAGCATTTATAGATGATGATAAAAGAATTCAAAAAAGACTTATTCAAGGTATTGTTGTTTTTAATCGCTCTGAAATAAATACGTTAATCAAAAAATATGAAGTTAAACGTATTTTACTTGCGATGCCACGTGATAATAAAAAACGCATTGCTAAAGTGTTAAATCGTTTAGAAAGTTTATCGGTAGAAATTTTATCTATTCCAGGCTCTGCGGATTTAGTTAGTGGTAATGCAAAAATTGATGAGTTGCATGAAGTATCAATTGAGGACTTGTTAGGGCGTGATTCCGTAGCTCCTAACCACGAATTACTGCAAGCGAATATAAAAAATAAAGTGGTGATGATAACTGGCGCTGGTGGCTCTATTGGCTCTGAGTTATGTCGTCAAATTTTAATTCAGCGTCCTAAAAAAATAGTACTAATGGAGTTGTCTGAATTTGCTCTGTATCAAATTAATGGTGAATTACAAAAATTAGCGAGCAAGCTTGATTACGATTTAACGATTGTTCCCTTGTTAGGCTCTGTTCAGCATAAAAATCGCATATTAACTATTATGCGCACTTTTGGTGTGCAAACTATTTACCATGCCGCAGCTTACAAGCATGTACCCGTGGTTGAGCATAACGTTATTGAAGGCGTTAGAAATAATATTTTTGGCACTTTATTTGTAGCAGAAGCTGCGATAGAAGCACAAGTTGAAACGTTTGTGCTTATTTCTACTGACAAAGCGGTGCGCCCAACCAATGTAATGGGCACAACCAAACGTATGGCTGAGTTGGTACTACAAGCACTAGCAGAGAAAACTAAAAATGCTAAAGGACAAACACGTTTTTGTATGGTTAGGTTTGGTAATGTACTTGGCTCTTCTGGTTCGGTTGTGCCGTTATTTAGAGAGCAAATTAAAAGTGGCGGACCAGTAACGGTAACGCATCCTGAAATTATACGCTACTTTATGACGATTCCTGAAGCTTCACAGTTAGTTATTCAAGCAGGCGCTATGGGTAAAGGGGGCGATGTTTTTGTATTAGATATGGGCGATCCCGTTAAAATTTCAGATTTAGCGGCGAAAATGATCCACTTAAGTGGTATGACGGTAAATGATAAACTAAACCCTGATGGCGATATTGCTATTGAATATACAGGATTGCGCCCAGGTGAAAAATTATTTGAAGAGTTATTAATTGGTGATGATATTACTCAAACAGATCATCGTCGTATTATGTCGGCTCATGAAGTGTGGTTGCCTTGGGCTGAGTTAGAGAAAATATTATTGAAACTTGATGAAGCTTGCCATGAATTTGCTCATGAAGAAATTCGCCGTTTATTACTGCAAGCGCCTACTGGCTTTGTACCTAAAGATGGTATTTGTGATTTAGTGTGGAATGCGAAAATAAGAGCTGTTTAGTTTTTATCGAGCGAAATGCATAAGCACGATTATTTAAAGCTGTGCGATTAAATTCCCGTTTCATTTTAAATCATTACCAATAATTGTTTCAAACGAAAAATAGTTGTGAGCAATAGAGCTATCAATGCCATTTGATAGTAGCTTATTCTTGGGGTAAGTTGTTCTGACCCCATTTACCCCATTTATATGACCTCATTTACATGCTGTATTTTTAAAAACGTCTTGAGCTAAAATATCAACGCAACAGCCTTAAAAACATTTTTACTGTTGACAATATCTATAGTGATAACCAACTACGTGTCGTGCACTATCACCGTGAATTGCTCGTAACTAACCAGTATTGTTGAAACTTGTAATGTTTAATTTTTTTGATTCAGAGCTTTACTTGCGTTTCATCAAGCATAGATAAACCACTGAGTATCAAAGTAATATAAATTGATGTTATGTTAAAACAAAAGAGATAATGTTGGTAATAGGATTAAGGAGACGATTTTATGCATAAAGGAATAATACTAGCAGGCGGCAGTGGAACTCGCCTGTACCCATTAACAAAAGTTGTTAGTAAGCAGCTAATGCCAGTTTACGATAAACCGATGGTTTATTATCCGCTTGCCACACTGATGCAAGCGGGTATTCAAGAAATACTGATTATATCTACGCCAGAAGAAATACATCGATTTGAAGATTTATTGGGTGATGGAACTAATTTTGGTGTTTCACTTTCTTACAAAGTTCAACCTAGTCCAGATGGTTTAGCACAAGCATTTATTTTAGCGGAGGAGTTTCTTGCAGGTTCTGCTGCTGCGCTTGTACTTGGCGATAATATGTTTTACGGTCATGATTTAACTAAATCACTTCAAAGTGCTAATGCTCAAGAATCTGGCGGAACTGTGTTTGGCTATCATGTTTCAAACCCTCGTTCTTATGGTGTGGTTGAGTTTGATTCTGCTGGCACGGCTATTTCTATTGAAGAAAAACCTCTAGAGCCTAAATCTAATTACGCAATACCCGGTTTATACTTCTTTGATGAGCGCGTGGTTGAATTTGCTAAAAATGTTAAGCCTTCGCCGCGTGGTGAATTAGAAATTACCGTTGTGATTGATCAATATTTAAAAGCAGGCGAGTTAAAAGTTGAAATTATGGGGCGCGGTACCGCATGGCTTGATACCGGAACCCATGACGATTTACTCGCTGCTGCACAATTTATTGCCACTATTGATAAACGTCAAGGGTTAAAAGTTAACTGTCCTGAAGAAGTTGCCTTTCGTAATGGTTGGTTGACTGAAGAAAAGCTGCGTGAAATTGCTCAACCGTTGCGTAAAAGTGGCTACGGTGAGTATTTAATAAAACTGATTGAAGAGCGTGTGTTTTAGTGAAAATTATTTTTTTACAGGGAGGAAAGAATGAGAAGGGAATGAGTAGGTATTTAAGACCTTAAAAGGTTGAAAAGGCTTTAGATTAAGAGTGAAAGCACTTTGTGTTTATAATCTTTAATTTCCTGTTGCTCTCCTTGTCTTCTCCCTGTGAGTTGTTTCTTTATTATTTTACAGGGAGGAAAGAATGAGGGAGAAAGAGTTGGTGTTTTTTATTTAATAGCTTAAGGATTAAGGGTATGGAAATGGATTTGACGGGTAAGGTTATAGGTTGCGCTATTGAAGTGCATAAGCAATTAGGCCCTGGACTATTAGAGTCAACTTATGAGAAATGTTTGATGTATGAGTTGCATTTGAATAATATTACCGCACATTCTCAAGTCGTTTTGCCAATCTGTTATAAAAATATCGATATTGAAGCGGGTTATCGTTTAGATATATTGTTACCTAAAAAACTAATAATAGAACTTAAATCAGTTGATAAACTTATTCCAGTGTATTCAGCACAATTGTTAACTTATATGAAGCTAAGCGATATAAATAAAGGCTTATTGATCAATTTTAATGTTAAAAAGTTAACAGATGGTTTGCGAAGGTTTAATTTGTCTTCTAAATATTAGTGTTTAACCTCCTGCTGTCCTCTTTCTCTTCTCCCTGTGAGTTATTTCTTTATTATTTTACAGGGAGGAAAGAATGAGAAGGGAAGGAGTAGGTATTTAAGACCTTAAAGGGCAGGAAGGGTTGTGTTTATGATAGTTAACCTCCTGCAATTCTCCTTGTTTACTCCCTGTGAGTTATTTTTATTGTTTTTTATGGAGTTTTATGAAAATTATTGAAACAAGCATTCCTGATGTGAAAATTATAGAGCCAAAAGTTTTTGGTGATGAACGTGGTTTTTTCTTAGAAACATTTCGTACTGACTGGTTTAAAGAAAATGTGGCTGATGTTACTTTTATTCAAGACAACCATAGTAAATCAAGCCATGGTATTTTGCGTGGTATGCATTACCAATTGAAAAACACTCAAGGTAAATTAGTCCGCGTTACTTCGGGCGAGGTTTATGATGTTGCTATAGATATGCGCAAATCATCATCTACTTATGGCCAGCATGTTGGCGTGGTACTTTCTGGCGAAAACAAACGCCAGTTGTGGGTGCCTGAAGGCTTTGCGCATGGCTTTTATGTAATGAGTGAGTCGGCAGAGTTCGTTTATAAATGTACCGACTATTATGCCCCAGAGCATGAAGTGTCGTTATTATGGAATGATCCTGCATTAAATATTCAATGGCCATTGATGAATGGCAATAAACCTTCGTTATCTACAAAAGATGAAGTCGGGCTGTTGTTCAAAGATGCGCCAACATTTAAATAAATACTTAGTTAAATAAATACTTAACTAAATTGATAGATAATGACAGATAACAACACAATGAAAATAATCGTTATTGGAAAATCTGGCCAACTTGCTTGGGAATTAAGTCAACTTTCAACACCTGAACAAACAATAGTCTGCTTAGGGCGTGATGATGTTGACTTGCAAAATATTTCAGCTCTGGTGAACCGTTTTAAACAGTATAACGCCGTTGGTGTTATTAATGCTTCAGCTTACACTGCTGTTGATAAAGCTGAAAGTGATGTTGAAAATGCTTTTGCGCTTAATGCCAAAGCGGTGGGTAATTTAGCACAGGCGTGTAAAACTGTGTCGGTGCCATTTGTGCATATATCAACAGATTTTGTTTTTCATGGTGATAAAGGTGCGCCTTATTTACCGGGCGATGAAATAAAACCGTTAGGCGTTTATGGCGCGAGTAAAGCGCAGGGTGAGCAGTTAATTGCTAATATTTACCCCGAGCATAGTGCTATTATTCGTACCTCTTGGGTGTATTCAACGCACGGTAATAATTTTGTAAAAACTATGCTGAATTTAATGGCCTGTAAACCTGAGTTGGGTGTTATTAGTGACCAAATTGGTACGCCAACTTACGCTAAAGGCTTAGCGAAAGCCTGTATTGCCAGTTTAACTAACCAAGTTGTTGATGTTCATCATTATACTGATACCGGTGTGGCTAGTTGGTTTGATTTCGCTGTAGCTATTCAAAATATTGGTGTAGAACTGGGTTTATTAGATAAAAAAATACGCATAAAACCTATTACTACTGCGCAATACCCTACGCCAGCCAAACGTCCGCATTACAGTGTGTTGGATAAAAGCAGCTTAGTTAACGCTTTGCCTGAACTTTCGTTGTTGCATTGGCAAGAACAGTTAACACATATGATGACCGCGTTAAAACATGAACGAGAAGCAGCATAGTTAAATTAAATTAAATTAAATTATTAATTCGAGATTTTTATGAAAAAATTATTAGTTACAGGTGGTGCGGGTTTTATTGGTGCTAACTTTGTGCATTATTGGATGGCAAAATATTCAGCTGATAAAGTGGTGGTACTTGACGCGCTAACTTACGCGGGCAATATTGCTAACTTAGACAGCGTAAAAGACCAAGCTAACTTTACTTTTGTGCACGGTAACATTTGCGACCAAGCCTTAATTGAAACCTTACTGGTTGAACATGGTATTGATACCTTAGTGCACTTTGCCGCTGAGTCGCATGTAGACCGTTCAATTACTGGCCCTGATGCGTTTATTGAAACGAACATTATGGGTACGTATAGTTTACTGAAAGCCGCTAAAAAAGTTTGGTTAGACGGTGAAAGTGTCTTAGAAGGACATCGTTTTCATCATGTTTCTACCGATGAAGTTTATGGCACGTTATCTCCTACTGAACCTCCTTTTACAGAAGATACTGCTTATGCGCCTAATTCGCCTTACTCTGCAAGTAAAGCAGCCAGTGATCATTTAGTGCGAGCTTATCACCATACTTATGGGTTAAATGTTACTACCAGTAATTGTTCAAATAACTATGGGCCGTTTCATTTTCCTGAAAAGCTTATCCCTTTAGTTATTACTAATATTTTGCATGATAAAGCCTTGCCAATATATGGTGATGGCCAACAAATTCGTGATTGGTTATACGTTGAAGACCACGCTTACGGCATTGATTTAGTCATACAAAATGGCCGTGTTGGTGAAAACTACAACATTGGTGGCGATAATGAATGGGCAAATATTGATATTGTTAAAACTATTTCAAAATTGGTTGAACAAGAATTTGTTAAAAATAAAGACTTAGCGACTCGTTTTCCGGCAGCTAAAGCGGCGATGGCACAAAACACTGAATCACTTATTACTTACGTGAAAGACAGACTTGGCCACGACCGTCGTTATGCTATTGATGCGACTAAAACCAACAATGAGTTGAGCTATAAACCTAAAGAGTCATTTGAAACGGGCATTGCTAAAACCGTTGCTTGGTATTTGAATAATGAAGATTGGTGGCAAAGTGTGATGGATGGCTCTTACCAAAACTGGATTGCTTCTCAATATGAATAATTACTCGATATTTTATTGCGATTTCAGAAGCCTTTAAGTGGTACTTCAAGCGCCTACTGGCTTTGTACCTAAAGATGGTATTTGTGATTTAGTGTGGAATGCTAAAGAGAAGGCTGTTTGATACAGTAATAGCAATGACTTGCCCGCGAATTAGCGCAGATTAGTGGAGATTAGGGATTTTAGCACATTTACATAAAGGCTCTGAAGTTATCATTGAAGCCAGTGAAGAGGGTATTACCATAATGCCGTTTCAAAAAAAAACTCATTTGAAATTTTCTGAATCTGAACTGTTAGCTGATCTTTCTGCTGAAAACTCTGGTAAAGAGTTACTTGCTACTAATGTTAATAGTGAACTGAATTACTGATGAACCAACAATATATTCCACAACGAAGTGATATTGTTTGGTTAGATTTTGAACCCGTTAAAGGGAAAGAGATAGGGAAATACCACCAGGTTAATCTTTGTGGTTTGGGGAATTTTAAATTACCAGCATCCTATGCTGACAATTTGATATGACTATCCAAGCAATTGATTGATGGTTTCAATACTCAAAAACATTTTGGCAATGTCATCTTTGCTACCACTATCCAATCGAGTAAACCCTAAAGAAAGGTAGAAGTCAGTCGCTTTTGGACTGGCATCTAAATATAGACCATAGATACCTACTTCCTTTGAGGCTCTATGCACTCTATGGAAAGCATCAGACATCATTTTTTTACCAATGCCATTACCTTGCAGATTATTATCAACACCTAGCATGATAAGTCGAACACAGGGTATATCTCTTGGTAAACTACCTGAGGATAACCTTTCTATATCAGATGCTGACAGCTTAAATGAACTTAATGTATAAAAAGCAGAAAAGCTGTCATTATTTTCTTGGTCTAACAAAGTATAGGCTTGAGAAAACTTCTTACTTACCTGCTTTTTAAGTGAAGAATGAACAAACTTGTTAATAATCTTATTTCCGCAATCAAATCTCTTTTGCTGAAAATACGTTTTACTTACATCATATTGCTCCAGAACAAATCGATTATCGCTCACTAAACGTCCCCGCCGAAAGTAAATCCTTTAACTTTTCAGTAGGTGCGCTAGGTTTTGATAAAGCATTAAACAATGCTTCTTGCTCAATATTTTGCAAATGCATTTTCTCAATGATTTCTTTTGCCGCTTTTAATGCTGGCTCGATGATAAAACTTGTCATGTCAACACCTCGTAAAAGAGCAGCTTGAGCTAGTAACTCTTTGTTCTGTAATGTTGTTTTCAAATCTAATCGAGCATCCTTTTTTAATGCTAATGCAACCATAATTTAACTCCATACGGTTTTTGTACGTATCATTATGATAACAATAGCATATAAAACAAGCAACCACAACAAACGTATATTGTACGTATAACCACTTAATACTAAAGAAATCCTCCTTACTTAACGCTGATGGGTGAGTTTTGTTGTAAACCTCAGTCAGTTTTGAACGTGAGACAAAGGCGTGAACTTGCGTACTGGTTATGTTTGGCGCTGATCCATTTCCGTGTTGGCAATGTAATCTTTTATCGAATCTGTCGAGAAAACCCCGTGATCCGAGCGTAGCGAAAGTCGCGGGGATGAATCGATAAACTAACCTTGCTCTTGAATATATTTTCGAATTGTATCAATAGAAGCATTGCCGACAGAGCAAACGAAATACCCGTCAGACCAAAAAGTATTCTCCAGCCAAAACTGTTTTTTAAGGCTTGGGTATCGCCTCCAAATTAACTTGTTAGTTTGCTGCTTGATTCTTCTGAATTTCTATCTCCTCAACGGTAAAGTCGGAAGACTCTGAAATATCTAGAACAGTCATTTTCATGAACTCCCCAACCTCACCATGCAGTAGTTGCTTTCGATATTTAACAACAAGAGTTAAGTGCAGATCAATTAGATACTTACAATGTGAATTGGTTTGATATTCCACTTGACAACCTCGGCTTATACAGTATCTTATACAGTATATGAAAAAAACGCTCAGATACAACTTTCGGCTCAAACCTTCAGCAAAGCAGGAAGCCAAACTCGTTGAGTTTGGCGCATACGCCCGTGGCGTATGGAACTTGTTGTTGTCTGAAAACATGCGTCGATATCAGTACGATAAAACGTTTGTGTTCTACCATGAAATGGCTGGACTGATTAAGGACTTGAAAAAGTTCGAGGAATTTTCATGGCTTAAAGCCTTTGATTCTGCGGCATCACAACAAGTGGCTCGTGACCTTGAAATAGGGTTGAAAAATTCATTCACGAAAGGTCGAGCGCAACAATTCCCGACATTTAAAGTCAGTTTTAAACAGAAGAAGTTGCACAACGATAGCTTTCGATGCGTTAATAATTCCAACTGTATCCGCATTGGAAACGGTACTATCAGCATCCCAAAAGTTGGCAAAGTGCCGATTGTTTTGCATCGCAAATTAGCCAGTAAAATTAAGACTGCCACTGTTCAATTAAAGCACGGTAAATGGTACATCTCACTGACTCAAGAAGTTGAGTGCAAGAGCGCAAAGCAAGTGCTATCAACACTTGTAGGGTACGACATCAATAGTCAGCACACAGTTGTCGGCTCAAATAGTTGGTACGTTAAAAACCCAAAAGCTTTTAAAAAAGCATCTAAAAAGTTAAAGCAAATTCAAGTCCAGTTGAGCCGCCGAAAGAAAGGCTCAAATCGCTGGCATAAAACCAAAGTACGCTTAAATAAACTTCACGGAAAAATCTCTCGCCAACGATTAGCGTTTGCTCACGAAGTATCATGTTCGATAGCCAAGACCAGTGATATCATCGTGTTTGAGGATTTAAATGTGAAAGGTATGCAGCAATTTAACGGCCAAATGGTGAACGATAATGTGATGGGCATGATCACAGAATTGACCAAATATAAGGCCGAATTAAATGGCGCTGTGTATCATGAAATAGGTCGATTTGTGAAATCATCGGGCATTTGTCACGAATGCCAACACAGACATAAATTCGATTTAAGTGTGCGAGAATTTTCCTGTGAAAGCTGCGGACTAGTGCAGTGTAGGGATTTAGCGGCAGCTAAATCGGTAGCAAATACAGGCGAAAAAGATTTAATGGCGACTGGGATAGTCGGCAGGGCGTTGCCCAAATTTCAGCAGAAATCACCTATCTAAAACGAAAGTCTTTGAGCAATCGAAGTTTGGTGTGGGAACTGAGAAAAAAGAAGCAGCCTAGCCGTTAAAAGCTAGATTGCAGAAGCCCCGTGATCCGAGCGAAGCGAAAGTCGCGGGGTAGTTCACTATTTTTCAACACTTAAAGTCAAATGATTTTTTGTGTGCTATTTTCGAGCTATTCAGTGTGCTATTATTGGTGCTGTAACAATAAACAAATGGTGCTTATAAATGTTATCAATAACGGCAAATGATTTAAAGCGTAGCGGCATTGCTGGAATAGAGAGAGCTATGTGCGATAGTGATGAACATAGTGTTGTGGTAGATGTTCGAGGCAAAGCAAAGTACGTAATTTTATCAGTAGAAGAGTTTAATCAATTTCGAGAATATCAGCTTGACCAAGCAATACTTGAAGCGGAAAAATGTATGGCTAACGGCGAATATACTACAATTACCGACTTTGATGGCTATGCTACTATGCTAGAAAAAGAGCTAGCCAGTGACATTTAGCATAATTCGGCCTGAATCTTATGCGAAGCGTGAAAAGAAGTTTTTTAAAAAGCATCCTGAATTAATTAAGCAATATACTAAAGCATTATATTTACTATCATTAGACCCGAAGCATCCATCATTACGATTACATCACATTAACAGTAAAAACTGCCTCTCAATTTCTATAAATATACAATATCGGGTTTTGTTAACGTTAAAGCTTTTAAGTAATGGAAAAATTATACTTATAGATATTGGTGATCATGGTCTTTACTCCCGCTAGTTACATCATTAACTTTTTAACCAAATAAATAGAATATACAAACAGAAGTAAATATGAATAATTTACCAATACGTACTCTTGATTTTTTATTGCTCAAAATCACTATTGTTCGAGATCATTTGAGCAGGTAAATTTTTTGGAAGAAAAATCTGTCTATTGTTAAATTCGGCAAATAGTGGCGGTTTTAGACTGGTGTTTACACAATAGAGCCATCAATGCCATTTGATAGTAGCTTATTCTCTTGGGGTAAGTTGTTCTGACCCCATTTACCTCCTGCGGCTAAAAATACAGAGAATGAATAACGTTTTATTTACGATTTATTTGTATTGTTTGATTTTATCCTAACGAAGAGTATAATTAATAATGTACTTAATTGAGTACGATATTAATTATGTAAAGATAAGGTGATTTATGGCAGTTCAATCTATATTGGCTGAAAAAACAGTTTCGGTAACGGAATTGAGGAAGAAGCCGTGCGATTATTTCATAGATGAGCCTGTTGCAGTTTTATCTAATAACAAAACTGCGGGTTATATGGTTAGTGCTGAGCTGTATGAGCAAATGGTAGAGCTTATTGGATTACAGTCTAAAACATCGCGTTTTAGACCCTCACATGCTCGTCTAACTCAAATTGCAGAGCATGGTACTGAACGATTGCTTGCAGCATCACCGGAAGAATTGGGTGATTTTGCAGAGTGATACGCGTATTTAAAAGTAGCATTATCCGTCAGATATTAACTGAGGCAGAGTTAGATTAGTTAGCATTTGAGTTTACAGATATTATAAACGAGTGGCTCTGTGAGTATTACTACCACCACAGTTAATAAATTCATCAATGAAGTTAAATTTAACAATATTCACTGGTACGCTGCTAAGAATATTGAACATGATAAGTTAATTAAATTTGTTGACGGTTAAATTCGAAATGCACACTAATTATTGTGATGTACTAAATATGGTTCAGAGGACGGTTCTAAATAATATGGAAGATAAAGCTCAGGTTGTCGAAGAGAAAGCAGAAAAAAACATTGTCGAACTCTAATATCACCCTGTAAATAACGTATTATTTACTACAGTAGTAATCTCTACGTTAAAAAGTTACTATTTACTGAAGTAGCAGATACTAGGTGATGGCTTGTTGTAATAAACGCTATAGCACCTTATTAAAGCAGCAGGGGATATTCAGTGCAAAAATTTTATAATCGAGAAAAACACTTAAGAAGACTAAGATCCCTTTCGCAAGATATTCAAAAGACCAAAGGAAGATTAAGTGTAGTTGTTGGTCGAAGAAGAGACTTTGCTGTAGCTATTCAATAATTAGGTTTGAAATATGGTTTGCTTGATAAAAAAATATTGATTTCAGCTATCGCTTCTTCCGCTTATCCAACCCCGGCCAAAAGACCTAAATTTAGTGTGTTGAATTCTTCTGCTTCAAACTTGATAAAGGATCCAACTCATTGGCGAGAGCAATTAGAAAACTGTTTAATGCAAATGGTAGTACGTTAATAAAGATCATAATCGCCGGATCATGTCTGCGCATGAAAGTTGGCCTTGGCCTGAACTTGAAAGTATTTTAATTAAACTTGATGAAGCTTGCCATGAATTTGCTCATGAAGAAATTTGTCGTTTATTACTACAAGCGCCTACGGGATTTGTACCTAAAGACGGTATTTGTGATCTTGTTTGGAATGCTAAAATTAAAGTGGCTTAGTATTTAGTTGTCGCACTGAAATACAGCTGAAAATAAAACTCCAAGCGTTAGAGTTTTACTCAAAACGTAGCACCGCCACTGCGATGCCAAGCAGATAAATAAACACCATGGCATTTGAATTTGAAAATATTTAGCCATCAGCATTAATAGCTAAAATTAACTCAGCAAGACATGCTTCATTTTGATCATGTGGAACTTGACAAGTTCCAGCTGCATTATGGCCACCACCATTATATTTCAGCATTAATTCGCCAACATTTGTTTTCGAACTACGATCAAAAATAGACTTACCTGTAGCAAAAACCGTATTTTGCTTCTTAAGTCCCCACATAACATGAATTGAAATATTACACTGTGGAAATAATGCGTAAATAACAAAACGATTGCCTGAATAAATAACGTCTTCTTCTCTTAAATCCAGAACAACTAAGTTACCGTGAACCGTTGCACAACGCTTAATTTGTTCTTTAAATTTCTCTTCGTGCTCAAAGTAAAGATCGGTGCGTTCTTTAATATCAGGCAGTGTTAATAATTGATCAATGCTGTGATCTTTACCAAAATCAATGAGATCCATCATGAGCTCATAGTTTGAAATGCGAAAATCTCTGAAACGACCTAAACCTGTTCGAGAATCCATGATGAAATTAAGTAATTCCCAGCGCTTGGCATGTAAAACTTCATCCATATTAAATTGTGCCGAATCTCCTTTATCGACAGCTTTCATCATGCTTGTCCAACTTGCAGGAAAAGCTTCTAACCCACCGTAGTAATCATATACAACTCGAGCTGCTGAAGGAGCATCAGCATCGATAACATGATTGTCGCGTTTTTCATTACGAAGTGTTTCACTATGATGGTGATCGAAGGCGATATAAACGCCGTCAACATAGGGTAAGTTGGTCGAAATATCATTCGGCCCTATTTCAATAATACCGTCCTGCATATCTTTGGGATGAACAAAGAGAATGCTCTCAACTAAATTAATATGTTTGAGTAAAATGGCACAAACTAAACCATCGAAATCACTACGAGTTACCAAACGGTATTTTTTATTATCCGACATTTATTATCTCCATTAGATATAATTTATTTTAGTTATTTAACTCTACATTGTTTATTTAAGCATAATAAAAGTAGATTAATTAGGGGTAGATCAAATTAAAGTTTAAATATATTACTTTTTATTAAGTTTTGTATCATCAATATGTTGCAGCTATATCGCCGCGGTGTTGAAGTTAGCCGAAATTGGTGGCTTTCACGCTAAACTTGATAAATTATTTACTGGTAGCTTTTAATTTACCAGCAAATAATTTTTGATTGTCAGCACTACTTTGTTGCGGCTTTCATATTTTTCACAAAATTGGATAATTGGGTTAGCATCTTATTATGGTCGTTTACGTTATCTTCAATCACTTTTACTACGGCAGAGCCGCTAATGGCGCCACTTGCGCCTGCTGCTAAGGCATCTTTAACTTGCTGTGGTGTTGAAATGCCAAAACCTAATACTGGCGGCGCAGCATGATATTCATTTAATGTGCTAATTAAGTTTTGTGCTGTAGAGCTTGCAGGTGTGTCATTTTCAATAACATCAACACCAGTAACACCCGCACGGCTAAGTACATAAGTATAACCGCGACTGAAAGACGATACTTCACGTAGGGTTTTATCATTCGCATTTGGTGGAGCGATAAAAATAGGCGCAACACCGTGTTTTAAGGCTGCTTCTCTAAAAGGTAAACTTTCACGAATAGGTAAGTCAGCAATTAAAACAGAATCAACACCAACTTGTGCCATATCATGATAAAAAGTATCAATACCACGAGCAAAAATTAGATTACCATAAAGTAGTAAACCTATAGGGATGTTAGGCGCGTATTCGCGCACTTTAGCGAGTATATCTATACAAATATCGGTATTTATCCCCGATTTTAATGCGCGTAGTGCTGCCATTTGAATCGTAATGCCGTCAGCACTTGGGTCTGAAAAAGGAATGCCTAACTCAAGAGCATCAGCGCCAGCATCAATAAGCGCTTTAATGACTTTTAGTGACTGCTCTGCATTAGGATCACCAATGATAACAAAGGGAATAAACGCTTTTTCATTTTTTTGTTGTAGATCTAAAAAGCTTTGTTGATAGCGATGGCCAGCTTGTTGTTTTTCTTGCACTTGTTTTTTTTGTACTTGTTTTTTTTGTAATGGTGTCATTATGATTCTCCTCTGTGCTTAACGCCTGTTGTGTCACTACTTTGCTCGTTTGGATGTAAAACAGCATGCACATGGTCAAGATCTTTATCGCCTCGTCCTGATAAATTGACTAAATAAATCGTTTCAGTGGTGGCGGTTTCAGCCATTTTAAGCGCTTGCGCTAAGGCGTGAGAAGATTCAAGTGCAGGAATTATCCCTTCACTTTTTGCTAATGCTTGAAAGGCCTCTAACGCTTCATCATCGTTAATCGCTACGTATTGAGCGCGACCTGTTTCTTTTAAAAAGGCGTGTTGAGGCCCTACAGCAGGGTAGTCAAGACCCGCTGAAATTGAGTAAGATTCTTGAATTTGTCCGTACTTATCTTGCATGATATAAGTATAGTTACCGTGCAACATCCCCTTAGTGCCTGCAACTAAAGTTGCGCCATGTTGGTCAGTGTCTATGCCTTTTCCACCCGCTTCAACGCCAATAAGTTTAACTTCTTCATGTTGGATAAAATCATTAAATATACCGATAGCATTTGAACCGCCGCCAACGCAAGCAATAACATAATCAGGTAAACGACCTTCTTCTTCAAAGAATTGGGCTTTTGCTTCCTCGCCAATCATTTTTTGAAATTCTCTTACAATGGTTGGGAAAGGGTGTGGGCCTGCGGCGGTACCTAATAAATAATGCGCATTTTCATAATTAGCAGACCAATCACGTAAGGCTTCATTAACGGCATCTTTTAAAGTACCCGAGCCTGCTGTTACAGGAATAACTTCTGCACCCATCAATTTCATACGAAATACGTTAGGTTGTTGACGCTGACAATCAACGGCGCCCATGTAAACTTTACATTTTAAACCGAGCAGCGAGCACGCTATTGCCGTAGCTACGCCATGTTGACCAGCACCTGTTTCCGCAATAATCTCTGTTTTACCCATGCGCTTTGCAAGTAAGGCTTGTCCTAATACTTGGTTAGTTTTATGGGCACCACCATGTAATAAGTCTTCACGTTTTAAGTAAATTTTTGCTAACGGGTTTTTAACAATGTTTCGACAACAAGTCAGTGGCGTTGGACGACCTGCATACTTGGTCAGTAAGTTATTAAATTCAGTGAGAAATGCTTCATCGGTTTGTGATGCTATAAATGCTTGCTCTAATTGCTCTAATGCAGGAACAAGTAATTCACCGACGAACATGCCGCCAAATTCGCCGAAATAGGCGGGTAATGGCTCTTTTAATGGGTTTTTTATCGTGCTTTTTTTTGTGTTTTCTTTGGTGTTAGTCATTTTTTAATAATTCCTTATTTGCGCAAAAACTTTGGCTAGTTTTTCGCTGGATTTTATACCGGGGCTTGTTTCAACACCTGAGTTGAGATCTAAGCCAAATAAATCTAAATCGGTTAACTGTGCTAGTGCTAAGTTGATATTGTCGCTGTTTAGTCCACCCGCTAAAAGGCTTTTTGACAAGTCTTGCTCACTATTGGCTAACACTTGCCAATCAAAAGCTTGTCCAGAGCCAGGCGACTTGCCATCAAGTATATGGTGAGTCACATTTGTGTTTAATTCAGGAACCTTATCTATTACAGCGCTGGCTTGCCATATTTGACATTTATCGCAATTATTTTCATTTAATTGTGCTTTGAGTGCTTTAATATAGGCTTTATCTTCATTGCCATGTAATTGCACCGCAGTTAACGATAAGCTTTTGGCTAAATCAGTGACTTCACTAATATCGTGGTTAACAAATACACCAACATAGTCTAAATGTGGCTGAGTGTTGATTATACCCAAGGCTTGCTCTTTGGTTATACAACGCGGTGATTTTTCGGCAAATATTAAGCCACCAAAACGAGCGCCTGATTTAGCCGCTGCAATGGCATATTCAGGTGTGGTTAAACCACAGACTTTATTGTTACCATAAATAAGCTTACGACACGCTAAGTCGATATCGTTATAAGCATTATTATCCATTGCCATTAATGAGCTGCCAACAAGAAAACCATCAACAGCAGGGGCTAGTTCACGTACTTGGGCGTTATTATAAATACCTGACTCTGAAATAATGATCCTGTCATTAGGCAGTGTCGGGGCAAAATCAAAAGTGCGAGAAATATCAGTACTTAAATCACGTAAATTACGGTTGTTAATGCCGATCATTTTTGCGTTTAATTTAATCGCTCTATCACGCTCATCGGTCGTCGATATTTCGGTCAATATGGCTAAGTTATATTGCTCGGCAACGCTTGCTAGTTCAAGGTATTCGTCATCAGATAAAACGCTAAGCATCAATAAAATGGCATCGGCACCGTAATAACGGGCTAAATAGACTTGATAAGTATCAATGAAAAAATCTTTATTAAGAACAGGGCACTTTACCGTTTCTGTCACTAGTTTTAAGTAATCAAAATTACCTTGAAAATATTTTTCGTCGGTCAGCACAGAAATAGCCGCAGCGTATTTATCATACATTTGGCAAATTGCTTTTACATCAAAATCTGGGCGAATTAAACCTTTTGATGGTGATGCTTTTTTGCATTCTAAAATAAAGCCCGCTTCAGGTTTCTCTTCAGTGCGTCGTAGCGCTGCGTACATATCTTTTGTTGTCGGTGTTAATTCATCAATAAAGCTTGATAATGGTTTTGCCTTTTTTAACGCATCTATTTCAATACGTTTGTTGGCGACTATTTTTTCTAATATGTTAGCCATGTTTATTTGCATTCCTGATTAGACAGAGCGACTAGTTGCTCTAAGGTTGCTAAACCTTTACCACTTTTTAATACGTCACCAGCAAGTTGAGCCGCTGTTGTTAAATCACTGGCTTTACCATGTAAATAAAGCAATGCGGCACAATTGATGATTACTGCTGCATTATGAGCCTCTTGGCCTTTACCTGATAAAATTGCTTTAATAATGTCAGCATTTTCCTGTGGTGTACCACCTTTGATCTCTTCAAGGGTATAATTTTTTAAGCCAAAATCTTGTGGTGAAATAGTACGTTCAATTAATTGCCCTTCGTTGAGTTCAATAACTTGAGTATCACCATGAAGCGCTATTTCATCTAAGCCACTGCCATGTACTACAAAGGCACGTTTAACACCGGTAAGTTGTAATGCTTGTGCAATGGGATGCAGTAATTCAGGAGTATAAACCCCAAGTAACATAATAGTAGGTGCAGAGGGGTTAACTAATGGGCCTAGAATATTAAAGAGGGTGCGAATGCCCATGGCTTTTCTAACAGGCGCTGCATGCTTAAAACCACTGTGATATGCAGGCGCATATAAAAAGCACAAATTGGCTTTGTCTAAGCAATTACTGGCAATAGCGGGTGACATGTTTAAATTTACCCCAAACGCTTCTAATAAATCAGCTGAGCCAGACATGCTAGAAACACTGCGATTACCATGTTTTGCCATTTTTAAACCACAGGCTGCAGCTATAATTGCTGCTGTGGTGGAAATGTTAATGGTATTAGCACCATCACCACCAGTACCAACACAGTCGGCAACGGAATAACTCTTTTGAGGGAAAGGCGTTGCAGCGCTGCGAATTGCAACCGCAGCACCCGCAATTTCTGCAGGCGTTTCACCCTTGATTTTTAAGGCGGTGAGTACGCTAGCTAATAATGCAGGCTCAATTTCACCGTTGAGCACTTGTTTGAAAAATTGCTCTGTCTCTTGTTGTGAAAGGTTATTGTTTTCAACTAACTGATCTAGTGGGTTAGTCATGGGAAACCTCTTGTTTGTTCATGTTTAATTGCTCATTTAAGCTAAGTAAATAATCAAAGCTTTGCGCTAATAATGTCGCACCAAAAGTTGTTAAAATTGATTCAGGATGAAATTGATAAGCTAATACAGCATCACTTTCTCGGCAAATAGCCATCGGCATATTTTTATAGTCGGCAATAACGGTAAGAGAGTCAGGCACCTTTATTCCAACCAACGAGTGATAGCGGGCAACCGGTAAAGGGTTTTGAATGTTACTAAAAGGACCTTTGCCATAATGATTGATGGAAGATGCTTTGCCGTGAACAATTTCATCAGCACGACCAACCGTGCCACCATAATGCTCAATTAACGCTTGATGACCTAAGCAAATGCCAAGCATGGGAATTTTACCTGCACATAAATTTATTAATGCCATTAAACAGCCAGCATTTTTTGGCTCACCTGGGCCAGGTGATAAAACTAATATAACTTTTTCACCTGTTTGCCTAGTATGTTCAAGCATTTTATTGAAGATAAAATCGCTGCTTAAAGTATTACGATAAACGGTTGGCTTGAAACCTAAACATTGAAATTCATCGACTAGGTTATAGGTAAAAGAATCGAGGTTATCGAGCATAAATAATTTTGTGTTAGTTTTGTTTTTATCTAAAATCATTAGCTTTCTCCTCGGTTTATCGATTTGTTTGCTGCTAACACGGCGTTAATCACGGCTTGCGCTTTTTGTTTGGTTTCATCAGCTTCAGCTTGAGGAATTGAATCATAAACGACTCCAGCACCTGCTTGCACATGGGCGATATTGTTTTTAACAAAAGCTGAGCGGATAACAATACAGGTATCCATTTCTCCTTCACCGGTTAAATAGCCTACCGCGCCGCCATAACTGCCACGGCGCTTACCTTCAATTTCTCTAATAAGTGAGGTCGCTTTTACTTTCGGCGCACCTGACAAGGTACCCATATTCATACAGGCTTGGTAAGCATGCAATGCGTCTAGTTCTTCTAATAAAGTGCCACAAACCCGTGAAACTAAGTGCATAACGTGAGAGTACCTGTCTACTTTCAATAAATCAGCTACATGGCGAGTGCCTGCTTTACAAACACGGGCGATATCATTACGTGCTAAATCAACTAACATGATATGTTCAGCAGACTCTTTTTTGTCTTGTCTTAATTCCAATTCTATTCGCGAGTCTAAATCTAACGAAATGCTACCGTCTTTATTCAAGCCTCGTGGGCGAGTACCTGCAATAGGATAAATTTCAACTTGACGCTTACCTTCTGAGGAGTTTTGCTGATATTTTATTGCTGATTCGGGTGATGCACCAAACATGCAAAAATCACTGTCTTTAAGGTAAAACATGTAAGGGCTTGGATTACTCACTTTTAAAGCCTGATAGGCAGCGATACTGTCAAGGCAAGGTAATGAAAAGGTGCGAGATGGTACCACTTGGAAAATATCTCCAGCGCGGATGTTTTCTTTTAATTGCTCAACGTTTTGGCAAAATTCTTCATCGCTAATATCAACAGAAACTGTTTGTGAATCATCAGTGTTTGGTAAGTTTGTTATATTGGATAAATTTGTTTTGATGAGTGATGCAATTTTATCAGAGGTAATGTTATTTGATAATAGCTGCTTTATTTGTATAATACGTTCAGTGGTCTTCTTTTGAATTTCTTGCGCTTGTTCTTGATCTTGTTCTAGCTCTTGCGCAGTTTTATTTTCTTCATCATTCGTTGCAGAGAATAGGTTGGCAATTATTTCTGTACTTTGTTTTTCGTGATCAATAACCACGACAGTTTCAGCTAAATAATAAACAAAATCTGGGCAAGTATTTTCGCCATCAGGTACTTCGGGCAAAACTTCACTCATGCTGATCATATCAAACGCGAATGCACCAGCAAGAAAAATAGCAAAATGATGGTTGTTACTGTTTTTTATACGGGTAAATAAACGCAAACTTTCAAAAGGATTAATAGCCATTAAGCGTGATTTTTCATCAAGCTCGGTAGGGATGTCTGAAAAAATGGCGGTTAATATTTGTTTATTGTCAGAGAGGGAAAGCTTGGCATGTGGCTGTAACTGAGTAGCTGCAAATTGTAGTGCAGCTTGGCCATTAAGTGTTAACGCGTTAAAAATAACCGTATTACCATTGCAAACTATTTTTAACGCGGCATCGACTAGTAATAAGCTTTTTAATAAATGCTTTTGATCTATTTCGGCTGATTCTAACAGTAAATTATTGTCTTTATTATGGCAAAGCAGTTGATAAACACTTAATGGGTCGCTTTGGTAATTAGCGTCATCTGTTAACGTGCATACTGTTGCTGTAACTTGACTATATGTGGCTTGGTTATATTTTGTCATCTTCTTCTTCTTTATATTAGTTAGCTTTTAAATGGAGTCATCCTGCATAAATTGGCTGTAGCCACCAAAGAAACCATGTTCTTGTTTTATTCATTGAGTTTTCTCTTATAAGTTGTCGTTGTAGTAAAATTTGTTGTTTTAAAAGTTATTGTTTTGGAAATTTGAACTTTCAAAGTATGGGTCTTAAAAAAGCAGAAAACCCGCCCCTTCGACAAGCTCAGGGTAGCGGGTTTTTGAAATTTGTTTTTGATCTGCTTCAGCTTTTATTTTATTAAGCTTTAACCAAGATACACGCAATTATCACAACCCACTTAGGTAGAGTTATGCCACCACCAACTGAATTGGCTATGGGTTAATTTAAATTGCTTTGCTGGTATCATTATTTCGTTCTTATCAGTAAACTTGCGGTTAGGTTTGGTAGGCTGTTATTTATAAGCTATTATTTATAAGTTATTCTTTATAAGTTAAGTCTACCTGCAAGTGAGCTCCTATAGAAGACCTTATTATGGCGTTACTGTCAACCACTGATTTCCCTTTTTTAATTGAAAAAAACGACGGCTTTTCTCATGGTCGTATTGATTTGCATTGTCATACCCATTGCTCTGACGGTAGCTTATCGCCACAAACCTTGATAGACAGGGCTGTTAATTATCAAATAGCTGTTTTAGCCATTACCGATCACGATACCGTTAAAGGTTTTCATATAGCTCAAGATTATATAATGGAAAAAAATAGTCCAATTAAATTAGTCTCAGGTATTGAAATTTCGACCGCATGGCAAGGTTTTGAAATTCATATTGTTGGTTTAAATTTTGATGTAAATAACTCAATATTACAGCAGTTAATTTCTAGTCAACAATTAGCACGAGAACAACGGGCGATAACAATAGGTGAAAAGTTGGCTAAATGTGGTTTTCCTGATGCTTATCACGATGCCAAAAAACTTGCCGGTAACGGCACCATAACGCGAGCACATTTTGCTAAAGTTTTATATCAGCAAGGTCATGTTGCTACCATGCAAAAAGCCTTTGATGAATATTTAGGTAAAAAAGGTCGTAACACTCAAAGCGCGTATGTTACACCACGGTGGTGTTCAATTGAACAAGCGGTCGGCGTAATACACGCTGCGGGTGGCAGTGCCGTTATGGCACATCCTATACGTTATGATTTATCAGCAAAATGGCTAAGACGTTTAATTGTTCATTTTAAAGAAAGTCAAGGGGATGGTTTAGAGGTGGTTTTACCGCAAATGAATCCCCAACAGCGCCAAATAATGCTAAACTACTGTTTAGAATATGATTTGCATGCCTCAACTGGTTCTGATTTTCATCACCCTAATAAGTGGTCAGATTTAGGACGCAATTTGATTTTGCCTGATGGGGCTAACCCCGTCTGGACAATGTGGAAATAATAGCTAAAAGTTTGAGTAACAAACTAGAGGCGCTAAAAAGGAAACCCCATGAGTCAGTTTTTTTATGTACACCCAGATAATCCTCAAGGGCGCTTAATGAAGCAAGCTGTGGCAATCATCAAAGAAGGTGGTGTGATTGTGTACCCTACAGATTCAGGTTATGCCTTAGGCTGCCATATAGGTGATAAAAAAGCGCTAGAGCGCATTTGTCAAATTAGAGATATTAGTAAAGAGCATAATTTTACCTTAGTTTGTCAGGATTTATCGCAATTATCCGAATATACCCGTATTGATAATACGGCGTACCGACTGTTAAAAAGCAATACTCCTGGTGCCTATACCTTTATTTTTAAAGGCAGTAAAGAAGTTCCTAAACGACTGCTAAACCCGAAAAAGAAAACGATTGGTATTAGAGTGCCCGACAATAATATTTGCCAAGCCTTGTTGGCTGAACTGGCAGAGCCTATAATGTCGACTAGTTTGATCATGCCTGGTGCAACCATGGCAGAATTTGATCCAGAACATATTCGTGACTTATTGGAACATCAAGTCGATTTAATCATCAATGGTGGTCATTTAGGTGAACACCCAACCACGGTAATTGATTTTTCTAACGATGATATTGAAATTATTCGAGTGGGAGAGGGTGATCCTACGCCATTTGAGTAGTGTTAACTCAGTAGTCACGATTTAAAATAATATAGTCACGATTTTAAATAATGTATAAATGAGCCAGAAGTAAGTTTCTAGGGAACTGCTACTGACGTAACAGAGTAAAAAAAACATGTCACAAGACAAAAAAATGCCTAAGGGTAAGCAAACTTCTACCGATTCTAAACCTGCCAGTAACAAATATGGAAGCCGTGGCACGGGTAACAAAGCCAGTGTAAAAAAAGGGCAAAGTAAAATAGAGCAAGGTAAAGATACGCCAAGTAAAGCTGGGTCAAGTAAAGCTGGGCAAGGCAAGGGTAAAAAAGTTGAAGAGAAACCAATAAAAGTCGATTTTCAACAAGCGACGGTAAAAGACTCTGAAAAATTACAAAAAGTTTTAGCTAGAGCTGGTAAAGGCTCACGCCGTGAAATGGAAACTATTATTGGTCAAGGGCGTGTTAGCGTTGATGGCAAAACAGCTTTTCTAGGCGATAGAGTTGATGGTAGCGAGCAAATACGTATTGATGGTCATCCAGTAAAATTAACCGCGCAAGAAGAAGACATTTGTCGAGTGCTAATGTACAACAAGCCCGAAGGTGAAATGTGTACGCGCAAAGATCCCGAAGGTAGAACAACAGTATTTGATCGCTTACCTCCTTTAGAGGCCGGTCGTTGGGTTGCCGTTGGCCGTTTAGATATCAATACTTCAGGCATGTTACTCTTTACTACCGATGGCGAACTCGCCAACCGTTTAATGCACCCCTCACAAAAAGTTGAACGTGAATATGCCGTTAGGGTGTTCGGTGAAATTAATGAAGCTATGCTACAAACACTGCGCACAGGTGTGAAGTTAGAAGATGGTCTAGCACGTTTTCAACAAATCACCTATCGTGGCGGTGAAGGTAGAAATCATTGGTTCCATGTTGTACTTTCTGAAGGTCGTAATCGTGAGGTTCGACGTTTATGGGAAAGCCAAGACGTGCAAGTGAGTCGCTTAATTCGTGTTCGCTATGGTGATATGGAAATGCAGCGTCAATTGCCTTTAGGTGGTTGGACTGAACTGGGCATAAAAGAAGTTAATTACTTTCGTAAATTAGTGCAGTTAACACCCGAAACACAATCAAAAGTTAAGGTTGATGAAAAGGCGATGGATAACGCTAAAAGCCGTCGTATTCGTCGCTCGGTGAAAAAACATCAACAACGTCATCAACAATCAACGCGTCGTAGAAGAAAGTAACAATCGGTAAAGTAACAATCAGTAAAGTAACGATCGGTAAAGTAACAATCAGTAAGTCACGAGTTTCGAGCGAAAAAATCAACTTAGTTACTTAAGCCTTAAGCTAAATTAAGCCAAGCGATAAAGAACGTATAAACTATGCAGTATCAATTAATTGAAGATTTTATCAGTTTACAAACGCTTTGCCAGCAATACAGCAAAGCCAGTGTTTTAGCCATAGATACTGAGTTTGTTCGCACGCGTACCTTATATCCTAAATTAGGTTTATTACAGGTGTTTGACGGCGAACAGCTAGCCTTGATTGACCCCGTAGCTATTGATGATTTATCCCCTTTTTGGCAATTATTAACCAATGAAAATATTGTTAAAGTACTACATGCTTGCTCAGAAGATTTAGAAGTATTCTTAACGAGTGCTAATTGTAAACCAGTTAATTTAATTGATAGCCAAATAATGATGTCTTTTTTAGGACATGGTTTATCAATGGGTTATGCTGCTATGGTTGAGCATTTTACCGAGATAAAACTTGATAAATCTGAATCTCGTACAGACTGGGTTAAAAGGCCGCTTTCTTTAAAACAATTAAATTATGCTAGTGCAGATGTTGAACATTTATTTAACATTTACCCTACGTTGGTTGCTAAAATTGAACAAGCAGGGTGGTTTAGTTACGCTAAGCAAGAAACGCAGTTATTAATAGACAGAAAATTTACGCCTATTGATGAAAACCAATTATATCGTCAAGTTAAGTTGGCTTGGCGGTTAAACACCAAGCAGTTGAATATTTTACAGCATCTCGTTAGGTGGCGTTATCAACAAGCCAAATTGCGTGATTTACCTTTGGGGTTTGTTGTTAAAGAAAATACTTTGATGGCGGTTGCGTCTAATAACCCCGAAAACTTATCAGCTATGAATCAACTTGATGGCGCCGAGGTACTTGATATTCGTCACAAAGGTAAAGTGATGTTAGCTGTTTTAAATCAAGCATCGCAAATTGATGAAGCTTATTATCCACAAGCAATGCAACGTTTAGACGAATACCCGGGTTACAAACAAACCTTTAAAAAGGTAAAAACGTTTATCAATGCAGTAAGTGATAAGCAAAATTTAGCCATTGAAAACCTAGCCTCAAAAAAACAAATCAATCAGTTTTTAACGTGGTTTTTTGATTTAAATGAGGCTAAAAGCTTGAGCAATGATACTGGGATTTATCCTGATATTTTAACGGCTTGGCGTAGTGAATTGTTTGGTAAAACCCTACAAGCGTTTGCTGATAATGGCTTTAAATAACCCTATTAAAACTATACTAAATAAAAGGTGTATTTGAAGCCGTTTTTAGATATCAGCTAAAAACGCTTTTATTTCTTGTGTTAACTCTTCGTCGTCACTATTTTCGCTAGCTATTTCAGCTTGTTTAGCATATTCAATGGCTTTATCTTTTTCTTCAAACTCTTGCTGTCTTTGTGCCATTGCTAAGTAAATAGAGGCAGTAAACGTTGACAGTTTTAGCTTATTTGCACACGCTAATGCTATTTCATATATATCCATGGCTAAATCACCATCTTCGGTGAAATCGCCTAATGCTTCCCACTGTAAAGGGTGATCTTTAGGGGTGTTTTGATTGGTAGCACATAGTTTTTGTAAGTTTTTACAAGCATTATCTCTAACTTCATCGTTTTCGGCTGTTGATGCGTTAGCTATTTGTTGACAAATATCGAGTATTTCATCGTATAAAGGTGCTTTCATTGGTTTGCCTAATGTTGATTTTGATTGCTTGATAAAGCGGATTAAAATGTAATTTATTGCGTCATTATATCGCATATCAATGCGAGTGCGTGATATATTAGGCATTCATTTTCGATTTATCTTAGTCATCAGTATTCAAGCTGTATTCAAGATAAGCAAAATTCATAGGTCTGCATTATGCTATGTGTTATTTATAAAAGTACAAAAAAAGAACAAACCTACCTTTTCGTTAAAACCCGCGATGATTTCTCTTCGGTGCCCAAGCCATTAATGCTTACTTTTGGTACGCCTACTTTGGTGACTATTATTAACTTGGCAACCAAAGAAAAACTAGCCTTTGCCGATTTAGCGAAAGTGAAAGCTAACTTAAATGGGCAAGGTTACTATTTGCAGTTACCACCACCAAAAGAAGATTTATTAAAGCAGCATTTAGCGGATATGACGGAACAAAATGAGGCTAAAAAGGAGGTTAATAAATGAAATTCAATCACGTTATTGCCGCACTGATAGCGGTTAGTATTACCTTGTTACCTTTTAAAGACTTGCAAGCAAAAACCTTGAGTGAAGAAGGTTTTACGCAATATATTAGTGAGTTAAAAAAAGAAGCCTTAACGCAAGGTTTTGAGCAAAATTTAATTGATGAAAGCTTTGCTAAGGTGAAGTTTCATAAAAGAGCGATAACTGCTGATCGAAAACAACCTGAAAAAGTCGAAACATTAGATACTTATTTACCTAAACGCGTGCCAAGTTGGAAAGTCAAAAAAGCCCGAACATTGTATAAAAAGCATCAAGAAATATTAACTAAAATAGGGAATGATTATGCCGTTCAGCCCCGATTTATTGTTGCTTTGTGGGGCTTGGAAACTAATTTTGGTAAATTTACCGGTGGTTATAATGTTGTTTCAGCACTCTCTACGCTAGCTTACGAAGGGCGCCGTGAAGTTTTTTTTAAAAAACAGTTGTGGGCAGCGCTAACTATTTTAGAACAAGGGCACATCAAAATTGACGACATGAAAGGTTCATGGGCTGGCGCTATGGGGCAAAATCAATTTATGCCAACGTCATTTTTGGCATATGCGGTTGATGGCGATGGCGATGGAAAAAAAGATATTTGGCAGAACCAAGTCGATATTTTTGCGTCAATGGCAAATTATTTACAAAAAGAAGGTTGGAATGGTGACCTAACTTGGGGGCGTCAGGTTAAATTGCCGCAAAATTTTGATACTTCATTGGCCATACCTAAAAATACCGGTAGTCGTAAAAATTGGTTAAAAGCTTGGGCTGAAACAGAAAAAACGTTAGCGCAATGGGAAGCGTTAGGGGTGCGTCGTACTGACGGTACAAATCTTCCTAATGTCGATATTAAGGCTGCGCTTATTTTTCCTGATGATGAACATGGTCGTGCCTATTTAGCCTATGATAATTATAAAAGCTTGATGCATTGGAATTTATCATACTACTTTGTTAGCTCGGTTGGTCATTTGTCTGATCGAATCCAATTCCCACCTATTCATTAGAAATAACAGTTAACTATGACAGATCTCCAAATAAACATTCCATTTTGGCAACGTAAAACGTTAGCCCAAATGACTCGTAGCGAATGGGAATCATTATGTGATGGTTGCGCTAAATGTTGCCTCAATAAATTTATTGATGATGAAAACACCGATGACCACAGTGAGTTGCAACCAACGGATCACCTAAAAGAGGGTGAACAGGTAGTCTATTCTAATATTGCTTGTTACTTATTGAATGAAAAAACGTGCCAATGTAGTCAATATGCTAAAAGAACTACCTTAGTACCAGATTGTGTGCAATTAACACAAGATAACTTAGCGGATGTTTTTTTTATGCCGCCAAGTTGTACTTACCGACGCTTGCAAGAAGGGCGAGGTATGCCGTCTTGGCACCCATTACTTCACCAAGGTAAAAAATCGGCAATGCACAAAGCTGGCATGTCGGTGCGTGGAAAAATAGTGAAAGATGACGATGTAGCGCTTGAAGATTTTGAAGATTATATTGTTATTTGGCCGCTTAATGATCTTGATTAGCATCTCAATTATTCTTTCACTCATTGAATGTAAAATCGAAACACCTTTATGACAGCTCAGCAACAAAGCCTTTTGTTTTTACATTGTTCGGTACTGCTTTTTGGCGGCACGGCTTTATTTTCAAAACTCATCGGATTACCCGCCTTAGATATAACTGTTTACCGTACTGGTGTTGCGGCGATTGTGTTATTTATTTTATTAACATTGCAAAAGAAAAAAATAACCTTAGCAAGTACTAAAGACTACGGTATTGCTGTATTGCTTGGTGTTGTGGTTGGCATTCATTGGGTTACTTATTTTGCTAGCATGCAAATGGCAGGCGTAACTATTGGTATTATTGCCTTTTTTACTTACCCCGTTATTACCGTATTTTTAGAACCACTTTTAAATCGCTCCACAGGTAAAACTAAGCCTCAAGTAAAAGATGTTGCAATTGCCTTTATTGTGTTGATTGGCATTTTCTTATTAATTCCTGAAATTAATTTAGGTAATCAAGTTACGTTAGGTATAGCAACAGGTGTTATTTCTGCTTTTTTCTTTGCGTTGAGAAATATTCTCCACCGAAGTTATTTTAGTCATTACTCAGGGCCGCATGCAATGCTGTATCAAACTCTAATAGCGTTTCTCATGTTGGGTCTGTTTGTAGAAGTGCCACTAGCACAAGTGACTAACCGTGATTGGTCACTTATTTTATTAGTTGGTGTTGTTTTTACTGCTGCGCCTCATGCCTTGCTTGCTTCATCTTTACGTCACTTATCTGCAACAACCGTAGGGCTTATTTCTTGCCTACAGCCTTTGTATGCTAGTGTGCTAGCATTTTTATTACTGAGTGAAAGGGTAAATATATTGACCATTATTGGTGGGCTCTTAGTGATAAGTGCGGCGCTTTTTGAAACATGGTCGGTAAGTAAAGGAAGATAAAGGTGAATTTATTTTCAAATGTGTGTTTAATATTGGAGCAATAAGTGGTAAAACATTAAACAGTTAGTCTTTTTTATCAACTGTTTAAAGGTGTTTTATGATCATTGGCATTCCCAAAGAGTCGCTAAAGGGTGAAAACCGTGTTGCAGGCTCACCAAGTTCTATTAGTGCGCTAATCAAATTAGGCTTTACCGTACAGGTACAAAAAGGTGCTGGTACTAAAGCGAGCTTTACCGACGAAGAATATATTAGTAGTTGTGCAGAAATCGTTACTAAGAAAAATTGTTGGCAAAGCGATATTATTTTAAAAGTAAATGCTCCCACAGTAGACGAAGTTGAATTAATGAATGATGGCGCAACACTTATTAGTTTTATTGCACCAGCACAAAGCCCTGAACTATTAGAAGCCCTTCGCGTTAAATCAATTACTACGTTAGCCATGGAAATGGTGCCTCGAATGACGCGCTCTCAATCGATGGACGCCCTTAGTTCTATGGCAAATATTGCCGGTTACCGCGCAGTTATCGAAGCCTCTCATCATTTTGGTCGATTTTTTACTGGGCAAATAACCGCGGCGGGTAAAATGCCTCCTGCAAAAATAATGATTATAGGTGCGGGTGTTGCTGGTCTTGCCGCTATTGGTACTGCGGGTAGCTTAGGGGCAATTGTTCGCGCTTTTGATACGCGTCCTGAAGTAAAAGAACAAATAGAGAGTATGGGCGCTGAATTTCTAGAGCTTAATTATGAAGAGCCAGATGACTCCTCATTAGGAAAAGGCCCTGGTGATGGTTACGCGAAAGAAATGAGTAAAGCTTTTATTGATGCTGAAATGGCACTCTTTGCTGAACAAGCTAAAGAGGTTGATATTATTATTACTACCGCGATGATTCCAGGAAAACCTGCACCCAAACTCATTACACAAGAGATGGTTAAGTCAATGAAAGCAGGTAGTGTGATTGTTGATTTAGCCGCTGGCGGTGGTGGTAACTGTGAATGTACCGTTGCAGGTAAAGTAGTGAATGCACATGATGTTCAAGTGATTGGCTATACCGACTTGGTTTCTCGTTTGCCGAATCAAGCATCACAACTTTATTCTAATAATTTAGTTAATTTAGCTAAGTTACTGTGCAAAGAAAAAGACGGCACTTTCAATATTGATTTTGATGATGTTGTTATTCGTAATATGACCGTCGTTAAAAACGATGAGGTGACTTTTCCGCCACCACCAATTCAAGTTAGTGCTGCTCCTGCTCAAAAAGCTAAAGTTGAGCCTATTGCTAAAGTAGAAGAAGAACCAGCATCACCAACCAAAAAATATGCCTTTATGGCAGCAGGAATTGCCTTGTTTGGTTGGGTTGCCAGTGTTGCTCCTGCCGATTTTCTTACTCACTTTACCGTGTTTGTGTTGGCTTGTGTTATTGGTTATTACGTGGTGTGGAATGTTAGTCATTCACTGCATACGCCATTGATGAGTGTTACCAACGCTATTTCGGGCATTATTATTGTTGGTGCACTATTACAAATAGGCTCTGATAATACCTTGGTACAAGTACTCGCAGCATTAGCAACTTTGGTGGCAACAATAAATATTGTTGGTGGCTTTAAAGTGACTAGTCGCATGTTAAAAATGTTTAGTAAGTAGGAGGGCAGTATGGAATCTACACAAATAGCGTCTAACGGTTTTATCAGCGCAGCCTACGTGGTTGCCGCATTACTCTTTATATTTAGTTTAGCGGGGCTAAGCAAACAAGAAACAGCTAAACAAGGTAACTTGTACGGCATGATAGGTATGGCTATTGCCTTATTGGCAACTATTTTTGATCCAAGAGTTTCTAATGTTTTAATCATCATTGTTGCTATGGTTATAGGCTCAGGCATAGGGCTAAGATTAGCCAATAAAGTTGAAATGACACAAATGCCTGAACTTGTCGCCATATTGCATAGCTTTGTGGGCTTGGCTGCTGTATTGGTTGGCTTTAATAGCTATTTTGATGCAGGGCACAGTGTTATTCTTACCGCTGTTCAACAAACGGCTATGAACATTCATTTAACTGAAATTTTCTTAGGAATATTTATTGGTGCAGTGACTTTTACAGGGTCTATTGTTGCCTTTGCTAAATTAAGTGGTTCTATCAGCTCAAGTGCTTTGATGCTGCCTCATCGTCATAAAATGAATTTAGCCGCCGGTATATTCAGCTTTTTACTGCTATTGACTTTTGTTAATAATGGCGGCTCTAACACCGCATTATTTTTAATGACTGTTGTCGCTTTAGTCTTTGGTTGGCATCTTGTTGCTTCTATTGGCGGCGCTGATATGCCTGTTGTTGTTTCTATGCTTAATTCATACTCAGGTTGGGCCGCTGCCGCCGCTGGTTTTATGCTAAGCAATGATTTACTTATTATTACGGGTGCGCTTGTTGGCTCTTCAGGGGCTATTTTATCTTATATCATGTGTAAAGCGATGAACCGATCATTTATCAGTGTTATTGCGGGTGGCTTTGGCACAACCGTAATTATTGATGAAGATAAAGATTATGGAGAACACAGAGAAGTACAAGCTGAGGCGGTTGCTGATTTATTACGTGGAGCTAAATCGGTAGTGATAGCACCAGGCTATGGTATGGCCGTAGCACAAGCACAATATCCTGTGTATGAACTAACTCAACAGTTAATTAATAAAGGCATTAAAGTACGCTTTGCTATTCACCCTGTTGCAGGGCGTTTACCCGGGCACATGAATGTACTACTTGCTGAAGCAAAAGTGCCTTATGACATTGTTTTGGGTATGGATGAGATCAATGACGATTTTACTGAAACTGATGTGGTGCTAGTGATTGGTGCTAACGATACGGTAAACCCAGCAGCTAATGATGATCCTAACAGCCCTATTGCCGGTATGCCGGTACTTGAAGTTTGGCATGCAAAAGAAGTGATAGTATTTAAACGCTCAATGAGCACAGGTTATGCGGGTGTTCAAAATCCATTATTCTTTAAAGACAACACTCAAATGCTTTTTGGTGATGCTAAAGAAACGGTTGAAAAGATATTTAGAGCTTTGTAATACACCGTTAAATTTAGGAAATATAGGTTAAGTATACACTTAACCTTTTTTTTGAAAAACAGACTACTCATCAGGAAAATATTCGACATTATAGATGATGAGTTACTGTCATTGCTCTTTTTGCTTTACTTTAGATAAAATCAAAGCTTAAATTACTATATTAGAAAGCTAATATAAGCGAAGTTAACAAAATTGATATTTATTGTGAATATTAATTGATTTATCATTTTTTTCTATGTATCCATGCTACTTAATTCTCGCTGAATTGGGTATCTTGAGGTAACATGGATATATATATTTTATAGACATTGTTCAATGTCCATTCTTCCAATTAGGAGCGCGCTTTATGACAAGTAAAATCACAATCCCCAGTTCAGGTGACAAAATTACAATATCTAATGGCAAGTTAATAGTACCGAATAACCCTATAATTCCTTTTATTGAAGGTGATGGTATTGGTATTGATGTAACTCCGCCTATGATCAAAGTTGTTGATGCTGCAGTCAAAAAAGCTTACGGAAACGATAAGAAAATTGCTTGGATGGAAGTGTATGCCGGTGAAAAAGCAACGCAAGTTTATGATTCTGAAACGTGGTTGCCAGATGAAACATTAGAGATGTTTAAAGAATATAAAGTAGGCATTAAAGGCCCATTAACTACCCCTGTTGGCGGCGGTATGCGTTCGTTAAATGTTGCTTTACGCCAAATTTTAGACTTATATGTTTGTCAGCGCCCTGTACAGTGGTTTACCGGAGTGCCAAGCCCAGTTAAAAAGCCTTATGAAGTCGATATGGTGATTTTCCGTGAAAATACCGAAGATATTTATGCCGGTATTGAATATCAAGCGGGTAGTGATGATGCTAAAAAAATCATATCTTTCTTAACTGAAGAAATGGGCGTGACGAAAATACGTTTTACTGAAAATTGCGGTATTGGTATAAAACCTGTTTCAAAAGAAGGTACCCAACGTTTAGTTCGCAAAGCGATTCAATATGCCATAGATCATAATAGAGATTCAGTAACTTTAGTGCATAAAGGTAATATTATGAAGTTTACTGAAGGTGCTTTTAAAGATTGGGGTTATCAATTAGCTTGTGAAGAATTTGGCGCAGAATTAATTGATGGTGGTCCTTGGTGTCGTATTAAACACCCTAAAACAGGTAAAGAAATAATTATTAAGGACGTCATTGCTGATGCTATGTTACAACAAGTGTTGTTACGCCCTGCAGAGTATAGTGTTATTGCAACCCTTAATTTAAATGGTGATTATTTGTCTGATGCTTTAGCGGCTCAAGTTGGCGGTATTGGTATTGCTCCTGGCGCTAATTTAAATGATGAAGTGGCTATCTTTGAAGCAACTCATGGTACAGCACCTAAATATGCCGGTAAAAACAAGGTTAATCCAGGTTCAGTAATTTTATCAGCTGAAATGATGCTAAGACATATGGGCTGGGTTGAAGCTGCTGATTTACTTTTAAAAGGTATGTCAGGCGCTATTGGTGCGAAAACAGTTACTTACGATTTTGAACGGCTAATGGATGATGCGACTTTAGTGACTTGTTCACAGTTTGGCGATTGCATTATCGAACATATGTAAGTGATCATATGTAAACGAACACAGGTAACAAGGTTAAATTAAGTTAAATTAAATTAAATTAAATTCTAAAAACCAGTGTGTTGTGTATACTCAAACCAGAGTGATAACCATACTCTGGTTTTTTTATGCCTAAATAAACCCTTTCAGCCACTGCACAAAAAGCCCCAAACTTTCATACCAAGCGGTAGTTGTTTGCTGTAGTTTTTTGCTACTTGGAATATAATAGTTCCAATCTTTTGGGCTATTGATATTCTTCACCCAAAATCCTGTTGGTGCAGCTATTGGCTCAACCCCTTGCGCTTGAAAATATTTCATCGATCTTGGCATATGATCGGCATTAGTAATTAACACCACATTGCTTCCTTGCACTCTAGGGCTAATTAATTGTGCTTCTTCTTCCGTATCTTTGGGGAAGTTCTCGGTAATTATTTTTTGGTCAGGCACACCTAAAAGCATTAATGCTTGTTTCATTTTTTGCGCGTTAGACACTTTATCTACTTTATGATGACCTGAAGTGATTATTTTAGCTTCAGGGTGCAACTTGTATATTCGTAGCACTTCTACAAGCCGTTGTAGTGAATCTATGCTGAGCTGGCTAGTAACAGGCAAGGCATCATTATTTATGTGCCAACCTCCTAGCACTATAATATAATCGACAGGCTTGCTGGCGCGCGTAAAAGCCGGGTAATCATTTTCAATACTCACCATGAACTGGTCAGAAATTATGGGCATAGAAGAAACAATCAAAAGTAATAATGCACCAATCAAACATTTGAAACTTTTGCTCGGTCGCTTTCGAAAATAAAAAGCCGAGAGTATTAACAAAATCAACACTAAGTTTATTGGCATGACGACAGTTGAAATGATTTTTTTTAGTAAAAATAAATCCATTAGATTCAATAATGAGATATGAAGATTAGGATCACTATATCAAAGTTTTGTGTACTTTATTTAGTAAAATAATTTGAGTTAATAACTTGAGTTAATAACAATAACCTTAGCCATCTAAAAGTCTATTGCAATTAATGTTTATTTAAGGTTTAATAGAGTTGTTGCTCAAATTTGTTAATTAAAATATTTTGGCAACACCAGAAGAGGAGCGATAACTAGGTAGATAACGCTATACCGTAAGGTATTAGGAACCACATTCCAACACGCGTTATTGAGGGAGATTATCGCCGAGAGCATTAACACTGTGGCTGTTACTGTTCGGTCACTAAGGCTGAATCCTTAGGACTGTCACCTGATTTTACTGTCTGAAAAGACTAAGGTGGAGAGCTTCTGGCTGAAAAAGTTACATTGCGCGTATGATCGTTTTGTTAATACGTTAGCCTACCAAACTGTTCAGTCATGCTCTTCCTGTGTTAATTCGTGAATGATTTTAACTAATTTTAACTAATTTAAGTCATAGCACCTAGGAAGATTATCCATGCTACATCAAGAATCATCTAAAGAAAGTTTATCCCTTACCGTTGCTAAATTTGGCGGCACAAGTGTTGCTGATTATCAGGCTATGCTACGTTGCGCGCATATTATTAAAAATGATAGCAACAATCGATTAGTGGTTGTTTCTGCTAGTGCAGGCATTACCAACTATTTAGTGCGTTTAAGTCAAGAAAACATATCAGTTAAAGAACAAGCTGAAATAATAGAAAAAATTCAGGCCATTCAGTTAAATATTACTCAACATTTAGCCAATGATGTTGAGCAAGCATTAAACACTGAAATAGCGAACTTACTTGAGCAGTTATCAATACATGCATTAAAACAATCAAAGCATTATAGTGTAAAGCAAGCTGATGCTATTCTTGCTTTTGGTGAGCAGTTAAGCTCGCGTATATTTGCGCAAGTACTACAGTCTATTGGCGTTAATGGTGCTTACTTTAATGTACAAAAAGTAATGAAAACCAATAGCCTATACGGTAAAGCCGTGGTTGATATTGAGCAATTAAGCTTAGCCTGTGATGCGTTTTTAATGCCAAAACTGTCAACGCAAGTATTAGTTACTCAAGGCTTTATTGGACAAGACGGTTTAGGTGAAACCACAACGTTAGGGCGCGGTGGCTCTGATTATAGTGCCGCATTACTTGCTGAAGCGCTTAATGCTAATAATTTGGCTATTTGGACTGATGTGGTTGGTATTTTCACCACCGATCCACGTATTACAGAACAAGCGCGGGCGATTAAAGAAATAAGCTTTGGTGAGGCCGCTGAAATGGCAACCTTTGGCGCTAAAATATTACACCCTGCCACGTTAATTCCTGCAATGCGTCACAATATTCCTGTTTTTGTTGGTTCAAGTAAAGAGCCAGAAAAGGGCGGTACGCACATAAAGCAAAAAGTAGAATCTAATCCTACTTATCGCTCAATCGCGTTAAGACGCGAGCAAACCTTAGTGACTGTTAAAAGCCCAGCAATGTTACATGCCAGTGGCTTTTTGGCACAAGTATTTGGCATTTTAGCTAAACATGAACTTAGTGTCGATTTGATCACTACCAGTGAAATTAGTGTCGCGTTAACTTTTGATAATCCGAGTGGTTCAACCCAATCATTGTTAACAACCACTGTGGTGCAAGAACTAGAGCAACTATGTGAAGTAACGGTAGAGCATGGCTTATCATTAGTTGCTGTTATTGGTAATGGTTTAAATTGCGCCAAAGGCCTAGGGCAGACTATCTTTCAAACAATTAATGACATTAACATTCGTTTGATTTGTCACGGAGCCAGTGCTAATAATTTATGTTTTCTAGTCAATGAACAAGATGCTAACAGTGTTGTTGAAAAACTTCATCGTAAGTTGTTTATTTAATCACTTTTAATATAATTTTCAGAATGACGGGATTGCTCAGAATTACGTTTACCTCGTCATTTCGTAGGCGGGATTTTAATCGCGCGGATTGAGTTATTTTGTGTTCATGGTCGTTAATAAGCTATCTAATTGACTATTCATTGCTTGTAATTCATCGAGAGACATTCCGGTAACAGAAAACATGTATGCGGGAATGTCTTGAGCTTGTGCCTTTAATTGACAACCAGAGTCGGTTAGTTTTATTTCAACACTGCGCTCATCACCACTACTACGAATGCGGCAAAGCAGCGCTTGTTTTTCTAGCCGTTTCAATAGTGGTGACAAGGTTCCAGAGTCTAAATCAAGCCTTTCACCTAATTGCTTAACTGAAATAGCGGCTGTGATGTTGTTTGTAGTATTAGTGTTTTCCCACAATACCAGCATCACTAAATATTGAGAATAAGTCAGACCTAGCTTCTTTAATACTGGGCTATAATGGCGATTCATTAGTTTTGTTAAGCTATAAAGTTGAAAGCACAACTGATTTTCTAGCTTTAAGTTTTCATCATTACTCATAAAAAAGTACTCATAAAAAATTGCCCATAGCTTACAAAAGCTTCTCTATATCTGATTCAATGGCTTCAGGCTTCGTTGTTGGTGCATAACGTTTGATCACTTTACCTTCTTTGTTCACTAAGAACTTAGTGAAGTTCCATTTTATGCCCTTCGAACCCAGTATGCCGGGTGCTTGTGACTTTAAAAAAGTAAACAAAGGGTGAGTATTGTCACCATTAACATCAACTTTACTGAATAAAGGGAATTTGATGTTAAAACGCAAATCACAGAACTGTTTTATTTCTTCATTACTACCTTTTTCTTGTTGCTTAAATTGATTACAAGGGAAGGCAAGTACTTCTAAGCCTTGGGCTTGATGTTTTTGATAAAGATCTTGTAATCCTTTGTATTGCGGGGTGAATCCACAATCACTCGCCGTGTTAACAATCAACATGACCTTATTTTTATAGTGTGCTAATTCAACAGATTCACCAGCATTATCTTTAGCTGTAAATTGGTAGATATCATTAGTCATTGTTATTCCTTTGGCTTAGTTTATTTCTGTTGCGAGTCTGTGCGTTATTAAATTGTGAGTGATTAAATTGGGAGTAATTGTATTGTGAGCAATTTAATTTTGTACAGCTTATATTGTTTTTGTTTTAATTGCAAAAAAGGGTAAACTTCCCTCTTAAGAATTAATCCTTAAATCTAATCCATAAACCTAATCCTTAAAACAACCGTCAGGAAATAAATAAATGAATCCAATTATTCAAATGTTAAAAGAACAAAATATTAGCGAAGAAAAAATTAGTGAGCTTTTTCAAACGTTAACAGAGAATCCGTTAATGGCGATGGGTATTATTCAACAATTGGGTATTCCACCTGAAAAGTTGCAAGCCATTATGGGGTTAGTAATGACTCAACCTGCGCTAATTAAAGAAGCTGTGGAAGAACTAGGGTTAGATTTTTCAAAAGTTGAAGCAGCAAAATCTAAACTAAAAGAAGGTTTGTAGAGTGATAATGAAAAATAACGACATTGTTACCCTAGCAGATTTACTTATCGAAATTAAGTAACGTTAGCTTAGCCTTAGTTTAGCTCAGTATTAATATCAGTTTAGCCCCAAATTTTAGATAAGGATTAGTATAATGAAAGTAGCATTTATTGGTTTAGGCGTGATGGGATATCCTATGGCGGGACACTTACAAAAAGCGGGTCATGACGTTTGTGTTTATAACCGTAGTGTGGAAAAAGCGCAAAAATGGCAAGCTGAGTTTTCGGGCAGTTTTGCTCAAACACCCGCGCAAGCTGCAAAAGATTGTGACATAGTTTTTTGTTGTGTTGGTAATGATGATGATGTTCGCCAAGTTGCTTTAGGAGAAGAGGGGGTTTTTGCTGGTCTTTCTAAAGGCAGTATATTTGTCGATCACACCACGGCTTCAGCAGAACTTGCCCGTGAATTAGGGGGCATTGCTAAAGAACAAAATAAATACTTTTTAGATGCACCTGTTTCTGGTGGCCAAGCAGGCGCGATAAATGGTGTGCTAACTGTCATGATAGGTGGCGACGAAGCTGTATTTGATAAGGCTGAGCCTGTTATGGCAGCATTTGCCCGTTTTAGTCAATTAATGGGGCCTGTTGGCTCAGGGCAGCTTGCGAAAATGGTTAATCAAATTTGTTTTGTTAATACCGTACAGGGCTTGGCAGAAGGGTTGAACTTTGCGCAAAAAGCAGGATTAGACACGGATAAATTACTCGATACTATTGGTAAAGGCGCTGCAGGCTCTTGGCAAATGGATAATCGTGGTAAAACAATGTGTGCGCGTGAGTTTGATTTTGGCTTTGCTGTCGATTGGGTAAGAAAAGATTTAGCGATTGCCTTTGAAGAAGCTGAAAAACTCGGTGCTGATTTAACAGTAACTAAACAACTTGATGGTTATTACCAAGAAATTCAAGAAAGTGGTGGTAATCGTTGGGATACCTCAAGCCTTATTTCTCGTTTTAAAAAATAAGCAGTAGAAGTAGTTTATTCGATTAATACCAGACATATACCTAGTAAAGACCCAATAACGCCAGACTAACTATCTGGCGTTTAAAAATATGCTTTACAAATTAAATACCATAGGCACTGAAGTTAACATTAATAAAACTATCATGCCTATAGCGGCGATATTAAGCCAAAAACCCGCTCTAGCCATGTCGGCAATACGTAACTCACCTGAACTAAATACGATGGCGTTTGGCGGTGTTGCTACGGGCATCATAAAGGCGCAACTGGCTGCTAATGCTGCTGGAATTACTAGCATCAAAGGTCCATCAGTTAAGGTAACCGCTATTGGTCCTAATAAAGGTAAAAAGCTTGCCGCTGTTGCGGTATTGCTCGTTACTTCGGTTAAAAATAATATGGTAATAGTGACGATTAAAACGGCCGCAATAACAGGAAAGTTTGACGTTGCTTCAAGTTGAGTGGCAATATAACCAGCAAGACCTGATTTTTTGATTAAACCAGCCAAGGCTAAACCGCCACCAAAAAGTAATAGTACACCCCAAGGTAATTTCTTGGTGTCTTCCCAAGCTAAAACGCGGATATCTTTTTTACGGTCAACAGGTACAACAAACAGTAATAAAGCAACAAACATCGCAATACCGGTATCTGATATGGCAAGTCCTGTCATTTTGACTAGTAAAGGCCTAAATATCCAACTGATAGCAGCAAAGGCAAAGAAAAATAGCACAAGCTTTTCGCCTTTACTCATTTGTCCTAACTCCTGAAGCTTTTCTTTGAACATTTTATGCGTATCAACTTGTTCCCCTTCATTAACTTGATAACAAACTTTCGTCAGAATAAACCAGCACAGCACTAAAAGTACTGAAGTTAACGGGACACCAATAATCATCCACTGGGCAAAACCAATTTCTATATTATAGCTATCTGATAAATAAGCCGCCATAAGCGCATTAGGAGGCGTACCAATCAATGTGGCTAAACCACCAATACTTGCAGAATAAGCAATGGCCAATAACATGGGTTTTGAAAAGCTTTCTGGGCTGTTACTACTTTGTTTTTGTTTAACCATTTCAATGATAGATAAAGCGATAGGTAACATCATTACCGCCGTTGCCGTATTCGACATCCACATAGACAAAAAAGCAGTTACGAGCATTAACCCGCCAATTTGATGGCTCGGTTTAGTGCCAACAAGCGACATTGCTTTTAAGGCTATTCGCTTATGTAAATTCCATCGTTCCATGGCAATTGAGATAAAAAAGCCACCAAGGAATAGAAATATTAAAGGGTGAGCGTAAGACGACGTGGTTACCTTAATAGGTGCTATGCCAACAATTGGCGCAACGATTAAAGGTAATAAGGCAGTTACTGAAACTGGCGTTGCTTCAGAAATCCACCAGGTAGCCATCCACAATGCTAAACCTAAGGTGTGCCATGCCTCAGGAGACATGCCATCAAATGGGGATGGGGTTAATAACGTGATCAGCATTAATGCTGGGCCTAATAACAGCATACGTATTGGCGTTGCTTTGTTGTGAATACCGGTCATAAATTTCTCACTATGTTATTTTTTATAGTATTTCTTATTTATGATGTGCAAAGACATTGCCATGTTTTTATCTTATTGTTAGTAAAGTGTTTTATTTTTTACACCAATTGTTTTACCCCATTTTAAGTATCTAAACCCACCCAAAAGCAAAGACAGGTGTGTGGGAAACCGCCACTTAACATTTTTATTACCTACAAAGTGATTTTATTTGAAAAATAGACCAATTATTTGATGAAAGCGAGTCATCCTTGTAGGAATTCATATAACGCTTTTAACACGGACATTTTTACTTTATCAGTTTCATGTTCGTGTGCCAGATTCTCAATCTTGATCATAAACTCATCAATAGACAAAATACCTTTACCGCCGTATTGCAATTTATTTTGGCAATGCTGCTGCCATTTTTGCTGCTCTTCGGTTGATAACGTGTACGGATAGTTTCTTGCTCGATAGCGAAATAACAATACTTTTAAACGCTCATCTTGAAATTGAAATGGATGGTTAGCTAATTGCTCTGGTGATAAAGAGTGCAAAATATTCATTTGTGCTTTATCGGCATGATTAAAAAAACTTCCACCATATAATGCTTGCTCGGCATCAACCTCATCATTATCAAAGTCTGATGTGGCGAAAACATCACTAAGCTTATCTCTAAGTTCAGCATGCTTTTTCAATAACGCTAAGTTTGCTAAGCACACCTCTCGTGGTATTGCTAAACGCTGTGCATTTTCAGGTAACAACGTTTTAGCGGGGGCAACAACAGGGCATTTATTAATATGAATTAATTTAACAGGAATAGGCTTTTCATCTGGGGCTAAATCATCATGGCGAGTGTACAAACGGGCTTTTATTTCATCACTTGTTAGTGAAAGTAATGGCTCGATATCTTGAGCTAAGTCTACACAAATCACCGCGTTTTTATTCACCGGATGATAACTTACTGGCGCAAACCAGCTAGTACAACCATGCGCTGATGATATTTTAGATGAGGTATGCACAACTGGCGTCATCTCTGCAACATTAAGTAATTCGGCTACCTGTTTTTTGCTTTTTAAATTAAAAATAAAATCATAGAGTTTAGGCTGCTTTTCTTTGATTAACTTAGCCATCGCAATGGTGGCATACACATCACTCATCGCATCATGAGCAGCTTCATGGCTGATACCATTTGCCTTAGTAAGTAATTCAAGACGAAAACTCACTACCTCTTCACCATCACGTTCAACAGTAGGCCATTTTATGCCTTCAGGACGCAATGCATAACAAGCACGCACCATATCGATAATATCCCAACGGCTATTACCATTTTGCCACTCGCGCGCATAAGGGTCGTAAAAGTTGCGATAAAATAAATAGCGGCTTACTTCATCGTCAAAGCGAATGTTGTTATAACCGGCAACACAAGTATTAGGTTGTGAAAACAAAGCATGAATGCGTGCCGCAAACTCAGCCTCAGACAAACCCTCACTACGCGCTTTTTGTGGCGTAATACCCGTTACCAAGCAAGCTTCTGGGTGCGGTAAATAATCAACAGGCGGCGAGCAATAAAACATTTCAGGCTCACCAATAATGTTTAAATCAAGATCGGTGCGAATACCAGCAAACTGGGAAGGCTTGTCGAACTTAGGGGAAATTCCCCATGTTTCATAATCGTGCCAAAGAATGCTTGGTTGGTTTTGTGTGTTTTGATTTGAAGTGTTTTGTTTCATTTTATCCATGTAAAACAATTTGTTAGTTTTTATTTGGTTCACTAATATATCTTTTTATTAGCTTATTTTTTATCTTGTTTGTGTACACACTATGTCGCTTTTCTGATCTGACTTTAGCACAGGCAAGAGATAATATCCCACAATTACGGCTATAGTGAAAAAAGGGTGAAAAAAAGATGAAAATCCCATTATAGAGCTGAATATAAGCGTTGTTATGTCCGTAAATTCACAACTATTAATAATGTTATGTCTGATAAAGTGTCTTAAATCTTAATAAAGTAGGGTATTGCGACTAAAATAACACCAACGATAAGCAATATAGCTACACTAGATATAAAATATGGAAACACAAAAAGTGCCAAGCCAGAACAAAGCGGTACAATTGCCTTTTGCTTTTTGCCATATATGAAATAGCCAATACCGATACCGCCAAATAAAACACTCCAAACCATTATTGATGAACTATCCATTTAGAAATTACCTGCTTGATCTTGATTGACACACAACCTTATCATAACGCAAGTAAAGCTTACTATTGACAAAAAATGTCATTCCAGCAGTATTTTAGGCTGACGTCACATGGATGATTTATGTGGAGAATGCAGGAGACATTCTCCTGAATACAAGTAAAGACAATGGTTCTTCGTCCTCAACAGGTCAACTTGAGGATAACGTTATTAATGAACTCCTGAGTAAAGAACATAGGTAAGTTAAGTAATAAATTAGCTACTTGAATAAAGGGTGTTAAAGGTTAAACTGAGTAAGTGAACTCAAGCATATAAATAAATTTATAGTGTATTTACGATAAACTTGATTTATATGAAATATCCTATAGAGCAATAAATATGTATATCAATACGCCAAAAGATTTAGGCAGACTTATCGCAAAAGGGCGAAAAGGGTTGGAATCAAAGTCAGCTTGCTGTACAGATTGGGATACATCAACCTGAGGTGTCTAAATTAGAAAATGCTCCATCAAAATTCGATTTGATTATCATCATGAAAACCTTAGCGTTAATTGGTGCAGATTTGATTGTTGAACCTAGAAAAAATACTACTGCAGATTCAGGGTTAGTTATGGGTGGACTAATTGTGCCAAAGAATACTTGGTTGGTTTTTAGTGTTTTGAGAAGAAGTGCTATGTTTGATTTTATCCATGTAAAACAACTTATAGTTTTATTAGCGAATATATATTTATATATTCGGGTTGCTTAATTTAACGTAATTTCAATATGGTAACGTTGTAAATTATTGGCAAAAGTTGAGAGGTCACCATTTTGATAGTAACGAAGATAATCAGCGTAACTACTTGTTGCCTGGCTTTTAATTAACGTCACATCAGTACCCTTTTTATCAGTATTGGCATTAATAATATCTTCATAACCTGTTAATACTGCATTTATCGGTAATTGACCTTGAACAGGTCCAAATGTTGTCCATTTAGCTGGCATTGGTAAACCTGTCGTTGGATTAAATGCTTGGTATGTCATGATAATTATGGCCATTGGATAGCCAGAAACGTTACTAAAGTCATAGCTGCCATCGGGATTGATTTCAGAAAAGTTAACTGTATCTATGTTAGGTGTTATTTTAGATGCTTTTACAGAGAAAGATTCATCATAATTTGTTGAAATGATTTGCTGAAAACTTTCAATTTTGGTGCTACCAAAAATAGAGCTAGTTTCTTGAAAAATAAAACGTGCGTTCGACTGATAAACAGACTCATTAATATAAGGATGGCTATCAAATAAAACCACAGCATTATCATTTTCACTTACCGACAGAGCAAAATGACTTGCGGATTGAATAATTTGAGTGCTCTCAAAAGCCTGGTGGTTTGCAAGCAATAAAACTTTATCGGCCACTTCTACCGCTGATAAAGACCACTCTAATTGTGCATTTGCATTAAAGGTGGATAAAAACTGTGCTACACCAATGGCATTGCCATTAATGTCGGTACCTACCACAGAAAAAGAATGTAAAGGCCATGCTTCATCCATGGTGCGACAAGCTTCTACGTTGATAAAATGGGTGGTTTGATCATCAACTGCGTCCCAACGTTCAAATGCTGCTGAAGCATTAACGTTAGTGCGTTCATTGAATGTACGGTGGCTCAATAACACATCTTGTGTGATACACTCACATGTAGTGTTGTCGACGCGACTATCATATCTAGCATTATACATTGCAGGTGTTGTGGTGCTAGCTTGGGTATAACTAATAACATTTAAACCTTCAACCTCGTCACCTTCTTGATTTTTAGCTATAAGCGTATAATTAATCGTTTTGTTTAAGGTGACAAAACTTATTTTTCCATTTATATCAGCAGTGTGGCTTGAAACGGTTTGCCAGTTATCATCTTGAACAAGTAATTCAACATCTGAAAATGAAGAACTTCCGCCACATTCATTACTCAAAACTGAAGATAAATTAAATGTGTACTCTACTGGAACTTCAGGCACTTTTGGCGAAGAACTACCACCGCCACCGCCACAAGATTGAATAAGAGAAAGCAAAGCGAGAGATATCAAACAACGATTTTTAAGCATAAATAAGCATATTTCTTTTCAATAAATTAATTGCGAATTATAAGGTAATTAATCAGTAGATAGAAAGAGATAATGTAAAATTTGTTATTTGGTAAACCGAGTTGGTGTTTTAGACTAGTGTTTACATATATTTTTTATATTTTTGTGCTAATGTTAATGAATCTATTTATGCCTCTTCTTATCATGTTACTAATCATGTCACTTATGATGTAAAAGTTTGAATAGGTTTGTAGTCATAGAATAGATTTTTAATAGTCATCATCATCATTGTAAAAAAGGACTTTAGCAAGTGAAACATTCGCAATACAGCTTAATCAACATACATAAATTACCGCCTAAGTTGGTTGAGTTATTAAAATCAGCTGAAAGTACGTCTGTCGTTGGTTTTGGTGTGACCCAAGAGCAGCAAGATTTTATGTTGCTCAAAGCCATTTTAGAAAATAAAAACTCTGATTTTTTTGAAGGGTTAACACAAGAGGTTGTTGAATATTTTTTAACCTTGAGTAAGAATCTGTCAGTTAGTTCAAATGGTTAGTTCAAATGGTTAGTTCAAATGGTTAGTTCAAATGGTTAGTTCAAATGGTTAGTAATAAATAACTCTTGACAAATAGTTTCTGATAAATAATTCCTGACTAATGATTTTCTTTAAAATACGCAGGGTTTTCATTGAATAAGTTAATGCAAGCTACGCATATACATGATTTTCGCTGCAATGATGTTGGCACCATTGCGTTAAGTTCTGCTGGAATATCTACCTCATTACACCAACATGGGTTTTTATCGTTTACCATACAGCTATTTATACCTTTACAAAATGGACATGATTTTTGGTTAACGGTATTTTGCATAGATAAATATCTCTTAAATTCAAAGAATAAGTAGCTGAGTATTAGTGTTATTAGCTGTTAAGTTTTCATTGTCGCTTTTATTTGCTCAATTGTCGCGTGGCGCACATCTTTTCCTTCAACCAAATAAACAATATATTCACAAAGGTTGGTGGTATGATCGCCTATACGCTCAAGTGCTCTGGCACACCAAGTTACGCGCAATGCATTTTTAATTTCACGTGGGTTTTCCATCATTTTAGTGACCAATAAACGTGAAATATTGTCAAATTCTTCATCAATAATATTATCATTCTTGATAATGTTATATGCGGCATCAACATCCATTTGCGCATAAGCGGTTAGCGCCTTATGCAACGTTTCACTTATATGCTTACCCAAATGTTTTAGTTCAACTAAAGGTCTAGCACCTTCTTCTTCAGCAAAGTTTCCTTTGGCTAGTTTGATCGCATTTTTGCCAAATTTAACGGCTTCATCACCCATGCGCTCTAAATCTGTAATACTTTTAATAACACTGACGATTAAACGTAAATCACTTGCGGCAGGCTGTCGTCTGGCCAATATTTGCGTGCAGTATTCGTCAATTTCTAGCTCCATAGTATTAACTTCTCGATCACGTTCTATCACTAAATCCGCGAGTTCTGAATCTGCATTTAATACGGCGCTAAGACCATCATTAACTTGTTGTTCAACTAAAGCACCCATGTTCATTACTAGGGTTCTCACTTGTTCTAGCTCTGCATTGAAACGACGTGAGATATGCTTATCTAAATGTAGTTTTGAGGTAAAGCCTGAAGGGCTGTTAGTGTTGTCAGATGTTGTCATTTTATTCTCCATTTAACCAAAGCGGCCAGTGATATAATTTTCAGTTAATTTGTGACTTGGACGGGTAAAAATGTCTTCTGTTTTACCCATTTCAACTAACTTACCCATATGAAAATAAGCAGTGTGTTGTGAAACACGTGCTGCTTGTTGCATTGAGTGGGTGACGATGGCGATAGTATATTTTTCTTTCAGCTCATCAATTAACTCTTCAATAATAGCGGTAGCAATAGGATCAAGCGCTGAAGCAGGTTCATCCATTAAAATCACTTCGGGACTGACGGCAATGGTTCTAGCGATACATAAACGCTGCTGCTGTCCGCCAGATAAACCTGTGCCGGCATCGTTTAATCGGTCTTTCACTTCATTGAATAAACCGGCTTTTTGTAAGCTCGTTTCAACAATTTCATCCAACTCTGCTTTATTGTTGGTTAAACCGTGTATGCGAGCACCGTAGGCTACGTTGTCATAAATAGACTTTGGAAAAGGGTTTGGTTTTTGAAATACCATACCAACACGAGCACGTAGTAGTACAGGGTCTAAATCTTTCGCATAAATATCTTCACCATCGAGCATTAATTGGCCTGTAATACGGCAAATATCAATGGTGTCATTCATACGATTTAAACAGCGTAAAAAGGTTGATTTACCACAGCCTGACGGGCCGATAAGTGCGGTTACTTGGTTTTTTGCTATATCTAAACTAACATTATGAATGGCTTGTTTATTAGCATAGAAAACATTAGCATCGCGAATTGACATTTTAGCGTTATCAGCATAAATATTACCAACGGTTTCAGTTAGCTCTATTTGCTTTAATTCTACTTGCGATGCGTTATTTTTTTTTAAATTATTTTGTTTTAAATTGGTATTATTCATTTTATTTTCTTCTCAAACTTAGCGCGCAACACCGTTGCCGTTATGTTAATCACTAATAATAGTGCTAATAATACTAAAATAGCTGCGGAGGTTTTGGCTAAAAAGGCTCTTTCTGGACTGTCTGCCCATAAAAATATTTGTACGGGTAATACGGTTGCTGAATCAACAATGCTTGTTGGTACATCAACAATAAAAGCAACCATACCTATCATTAATAGCGGTGCTGTTTCACCTAATGCTTGAGCTATACCTATGATGGCACCCGTAATGATACCGGGCATCGCTTGTGGTAGCACATGAGAAAAGGTCACTTGCATTTTTGAAGCGCCTAAACCTAACGCGGCTTCTCTTAACGATGGCGGCACGGCTTTGATTGCTGCTCGACTGGCAATAATAATGGTGGGTAGTGTCATTAACGTTAACACGATACCACCGACTAATGGTGCTGAGCGGGGTAATCCAAATAGGTTAATAATAACCGCTAAACCCAGTAAACCAAAAACAATAGAGGGCACCGCCGCTAAGTTGTTAATGTTAATTTCTATCAAATCTGTCCAACGGTTTTTAGGCGCAAACTCTTCCAAATAAAGTGCACCTGCTACGCCTAAAGGAAACGATAATAACAAGGTAACAAACATCGTTAGCAAAGTTCCCATTAATGCGCCTTTAATACCGGCAAGTTCAGGCTCACGAGAATCACTTGCGGTAAAAAAACTGAAATTAAAACGGCTTTCAATACGTTGTTCAGTGGTTAACTTTGCTAACCATAGTGCTTGTTGTTTGCTGATACGCAAACCAGCTTTGCCAACAGGGAAGCCTTCTTTAAGGTAGCTGTCTACGTCATCATCAAGTCTAACCCATATATGTACTTGTTTATCTAAATAATATGGATTAGCAATTAAGGCATCTTTAATAGTAAATTCAGCATTAGTTGAAAATAACTTAAATAGTTGACGCTTTTCGTTACGACTAAGCTTTTTAGCTGATGTTGTTGCAAACATTTGATAAACAGAGTTTTTTAAGACCTTACGGTAATTAGCACTTTTCATTTGAACAGCCATTTGCTTTGCTAACAGGTTTTGCGAAGATGAATTATCAATATTTAACCAATTACTTTTATAATTTACATCAAGTTTCACCCAATGTTGATGAAAGGCAGGTAGGGCTTTTGACGTGATGTCACTGATTAAAACAATCACTAACATAAAACCAAAAAGTACGGCTAAAAGACCAAGGTTTTTAAAACGGTTTTCTTTTTGATGCCGTTTTTTCAGGCTTAAGGTTACTTTCTCAGTGGTAGAAAGAGCATTAGAAGACATGGATTTGTTCATCTTAGTATTCTCTGTTGAGTTAGTCATATTGCTCTCTATATTTTCGAACGACTTTAAGCGCTAATATATTTAAGCCAAGCGTGGTAATAAATAACATTAATCCTAAGGCGAAAGCGGCGAGCGTTTTTGGGCTGTCAAATTCTTGATCGCCCGTGAGTAAGGTCACTATTTGCACCGTTACGGTTGTCACTGAATCTAGCGGATTTGCTGTTAAGTTGGCCGCCATACCTGCGGCCATAACCACAATCATGGTTTCACCAATGGCGCGAGAAACAGCTAATAAAATAGCGCCAACAATACCGGGTAGCGCTGCGGGTAATAATACTTTTATAACGGTTTCGCTGTTTGTAGCCCCCATACCTAATGACGCTTCTTTTAGCGCGTTAGGTACGGCGCTAATCGCATCTTCTGACAATGACGACACGAAAGGAATAATCATTGTACCCATGACTAGCCCCGCCGCTAAAGCGCTTTCTGAAGCGACACTCAAGCCAAAAGATTCACCTAGGTTTCTTATGACAGGCGCAACCGTTAAGGCAGCAAAAAAACCATAAACCACGGTTGGAATGCCCGCTAATACCTCTAACATAGGCTTAGCAAAACTACGTAATTTTGCACTGGCATATTGGGATAAATAAATGGCAATCATCAAGCCTACAGGTACAGCTAATAACATAGCGATGAAGGTGATTAGCATGGTTCCTGCAAATAAGGGAACAGCACCAAAGCTGCCTGAGCCACCCACTTGGTCAGCACGTATTGCCGTTTGTGGACTCCACTGAGTACCAAACATAAATTCAGCAGGGGAGACACTTTTAAAAAATTGAATGGATTCAAATAATACTGAAACGACAATGCCAAGGGTGGTTAAAATGGCAATGGCTGAAGAAGCAATTAGTAATGCGCGTATTATGGTTTCAGATTTTTGTCGTGCTTTAAAGGTAAGGCTAAATTTGCTAACGAGTAGGATAACACTGACTACGGCAATAATTAGCACTAACGCTGTTTTTAACCAAGTTGCTTGCTGGTTTAATGTTTGTAAAGTAAAGGCCGCTTTTAATTGTGCTAGTACAGTGGCGTTGTGACTACTATCTGCGCTTTGTAACGTAATATTATTCAACAATGATTGCGTTGTTTCTGATGAGGCAATTGAATGAATATTATTAAGATATAAGCCTAAATCAATACGTGAAAGAGATTGAATGTTTATAGGCAAAGTAGTAGTTAGTAGCTGTTCAACAACAAGCTGCTCAACACTATTAAAAATTAACAGTGTGATCAGTGCCGGTAAACCACAAACCATTGCAGTTAATAAACCAAATTGCTCAGGTAGGCAGGTTAGATCTTTTCTATGCATTGCGCCACCGGCAACTTTTAACGATCGCTTTATGCCAAACCAGTAGCTAAATAAAGTTAAGGAAAGTAGAACAATAAAAAGCAGGGATGAATTCATATTTTAAGGCCAGTTATTACAAATGAAATAATAAAGTAAGGCGAGAAATTAATTCTCGCCTTATATCACTTGGTATTATTTATACGTTAGTATATTTAAAATTATTAATTCAACGCTAACGGGGTAAGTGCTAATACGTTTTGACGTACAATCACTAATTTTTCTTCACCTAGTGGAATCAAGCCTTTATCCGTTAAGTAGCCTTCTTCACCCATTGCTGCATCACTGGTGAATTCAGTTAAAAATTCTAAAATTCCGGGTACTTTGCCTACGTGAGAATTTTTCACATAGAAGTATAATGGACGAGATACAGGGTAAGAGCCATCAGCAATCGCTTCAAAAGTAGGCCCTTTACCATCAATAATTGAACCTTGTAAGGTGTCGCTGTTTTGGTCTAAAAAGCTAAAACCGAAAATACCGAAAGCTTTAGGGTTCGCTGCCAATTTTTGTACTATTAGGTTGTCGTTTTCGCCTGCTTCAATGTAAGCATGATCTTCACGAACGCTATGACAAATTTCTTTGTATTTAGCTTTGTTTTGTTTTTTAATCGCTTTAATCCAAGAGAATTTTTTACAACCACCCTCTAATACTAATTCTGCAAAAGCATCACGAGTACCTGACGTTGGCGGTGGACCTAACACTTCAATTTTATTGGCTGGTAGCGCAGGGTTGATTTCGTTCCATAATTTATAAGGGTTAGCAACAAGCTTTTCGCTGCCATCTTTTGCTGGTACTTCTTTTGCTAAGGCTAAAAAAAGCTCTTTCCGAGTGATTTTCATCGCTTTACTTGTGCTTGAATTTGCAACCACAATACCGTCGTAGCCAACTAGTACTTCAGTGATGCTGGTGACACCATTTTTAGCACACAGTTCAAATTCGCTTTTTTTCATGCGACGTGAAGCATTTGCTAAGTCAGGCGTATTAATCGCGTTGCTGGCACAGAATAATTTCATACCACCGCCCGTACCGGTAGATTCAATTTTGGGTGTATTAAATTCTGTGCTTTTGCCAAAGCGTTCAGCAACGACTGTTGAAAATGGGTATACCGTTGAAGAGCCTACTGCGGTAATAGTGTCTCGGCTATTACCTTGTGCATGGGCAACGTTAGCCATTAGTGCAACGGTGCTTATTGAGATGCTAATGATTGTTTTTGTTAATCTATTTTTCATCATGTTGTTCATAATATTTCTCACTTGTTAAATTTTTTAAGCGTTATAAAAATCATTTAATTTAAAGGTGTTTAATTAATCTGAGCACAGTGTAAGAATTTAATGTGACAATTAAATGACTGAAATATTACGGTTATGTGACATGAAGAAAAAAGCGTTAAATTTTTCAAACTTTCTTCAATAGAAGCTGTACTCTGATAAATTTATGTGTAAAAATAACCTTACAAATCGCGTAACTAAATCTTTACAATTTAACGTTTTATTTTTAAGTAAGCTGTAAGCCTTTAAAACTACACTTTGATCTTTTGAATATTTTCTGTAAATCTTGTTTTATCCTGCGCATTTTTAACCTTGTATTAAAAATTAATTTTTAGGAATGAACCATGGCAACCTTAACTGCTGACAATAAAGCCCACAAAAGTACCTTAAATGATATTCATGTTAATGAAGAACATATATTAATAACGCCAGAACAACTGAGAGAAGAGTTACCATTAAAAGATCTGGGCAGAGCCTTTGTAAAATCAGCACGTAAAATTATTGCTGATATTATTCATAAGAAAGATCCCCGTTTACTTATTATTAGTGGTCCATGTTCAGTACATGATGTTGAAGGGGCAAAAGAATATGCTCGAGAATTAAAGAAGCTACATGACAAGTATCAAGACTCTTTATACATTGTAATGCGCGTGTATTTTGAAAAACCTCGTACAACAGTAGGGTGGAAAGGTTTAATTAATGACCCACATATGGATGGTTCTTTTGATGTTGAATCGGGCCTTAGAAAAGCGCGTGAATTATTGATTTACTTAACTGAATTAGGGTTACCGCTTGCAACCGAAGCACTTGACCCGATTAGTCCTCAATATTTAGCTGAATTATTTAGTTGGTCTGCTATTGGTGCGCGAACTACTGAATCACAAACTCATAGAGAAATGGCGAGTGGTTTATCTATGCCAATAGGTTTTAAAAATGGTACCAATGGCAGTTTAGATGTTGCAATTAATGCCTTACAGTCTGCGGCGTCATCACATCGCTTTATGGGAATTAATCGCCAAGGGCAGGTGTCTTTGATTAAAACATCGGGCAATCCTGATGGACATGTTATTTTACGTGGTGGTAAGAAACCTAACTATGACAGTGTTAATATTGATGAGTGTGAACAAGTTTTAGCTAAACATAGCTTAGAGCCCGGTATTGTGGTTGATTGTAGCCATGGTAACTCGAATAAAGATTACCGCCGCCAGCCGCTAGTTGCTATCAACGTTTTTAATCAAATTGTTGAAGGTAATAAATCAATCATTGGTATAATGCTTGAAAGTAATATAAACGCAGGTAATCAAAGTAGCGAATTAGCTATTGCTGACATGAAATATGGTGTGTCGGTCACTGATGCTTGTATTGATTTAAACAGCACTAAAGCATTGTTAGATGAAGCTAATACAATGCTTAGTGAAGTATTAAATACACGAATTAGTTGTTTATTAAAGAAATAATAAGAGAAACTATGAGTAATTTTGACGACAATCTTAAAGTGTTGCGCGATGAAATTGATGAAATTGATAGCCAATTAGTGAGGTTGTTAACTAAACGGTTGGCGGTAACAACAAAAGTGGGTGAGCTAAAAAGCGCTGAAGGTATGCCTATTTTTGCGCCAGAGCGAGAAGCCGCGTTAATTAGCAAGCGTCGTGAGCAAGCAGAACAAGCTGGGCTGAGTGGCGATTTAATTGAAGATGTTTTACGTCGGTTAATGCGTGACTCTTATGTCAGTCAAGATGCGAGCGGTTATCAATGCATTAACCCTAATTGTAAAAAAGTGGTGGTTGTTGGTGGTAAAGGGCAGTTAGGTAGTATTTTTGTTGATTTGTTTCAGCGATCTAGCTATCAGGTTGCTATTATTGAACAAGAGGATTGGGCCAATAGTGATACTATTTTAGCTGATGCCAGTTTAGTTATTGTTGCTGTACCTATTCGCTTGACTTCGTTGGTGATTCATCACTTAAATAACTTGCCTGATGATTGTGTTTTAGCTGATTTTACCAGTATAAAAGAGTCGCCATTATATGAAATGATGAAAGCACACCAAGGGCCAGTGGTTGGTTTACACCCCATGTTTGGCCCTGATGTGACAGGGCTAATTAAGCAAACCATTATTGTTTGTGATGGCCGTGAAAAAGAGCAGTACCAATGGTTATTAAAACAATTTCAAGTGTGGGGCGCTAAAATTTTTCAAGTGTCGGCCCAAGAGCACGATCAAGCGATGTCAATGGTGCAGGTAATGAGACATTTTTCTACCATAGCTTATGGCTATCATTTAATGGCAGAAGGTGCAGATATTGAAAATTTGGTCAATATGAGTTCACCTATTTATCGATTAGAGTTGATTATGGTTGGCCGATTGTTTGCTCAAGATCCTATTTTATACTCAGATATTATTTTTGCTAACCCTGACAATATCACGATGATGAAACGGTTTGCATACCGCTTTTTAGAGTTATTAGAAGATGTAGAGTTAGGTGATAAAGCAGCGTTTGTTACTATGTTTAAGCAGGTTTCCAACTGGTTTGGTGATTATGCCGATGACTTTTTGGCAGAAAGCAAAACCATGTTGTTAAAGGCTAATGAATTGAAAAAGCACTAGCCTTTATTATTGTATATTATCGTGTTTGCATCGTGTACTCGTAGATAGAACTTTGTTGATATTATTTTTTAGGAGTAAAAGTATTCGCTAAATCCGCAATTTCATCAACACTTTTGGCAAGTAATTGCATTTGTTGGGCAACGTTTTCAGTTTCAGACCATGTTTTATCTGTTGTTTGGATGATGCTGTGAATATGGTTAGTAATTTCGGCTGAAACGACACTTTGTTCTTCTGCTGCGGTGGCTATTTGTGTTGCAGCATGACTAATGTTTTGCATTCTATCAACCACAACGTCTATTTTGTGGTGTGAAGCTTGTGAACTTTCAACACAAAAGTTAGCTTCATTTTTATTTTTGTCCATCAACGCGACCCATTGTTCAATGGTGCTGAGCATAATAGTTAAACGTTGATGTATTTCTTTTGCTGAATATTGAGTACGTGAAGATAAATTTCTAACTTCATCGGCAACAACAGCAAAACCTCGCCCATGTTCACCAGCACGAGCAGCCTCAATGGCAGCATTTAAAGCAAGTAAGTTAGTTTGGTCGGCAATAGATTGAATATCTGCCATTAAATCACCAACACTTTTGGCAGATTGTGTCAGGCTATCGGCAGAGCTAGAAGCACTTTCTAAGGCCGCGGCAAGACTTTGTATTTTATTTGTAGTTTGGTAAATATCTTGTTGGGTTTGTTCACATTGAGCAAATGTACTTTCTAAATCACTGGCAGCAGTCGTAGTGTTTTGTGCAATATCGGTTGTTGAGTCTTGCATTTGTACCATGGCAACATTGAGTTGCTCTATGCCTTGTTTTTGGTCTGCTAATGCCTTTCTACTTTCATCAAGGCCTTGGCTTACTTTCGCCATTACTGCTTTTATTGGTGTGGCGGCATCAAGTGTTCGTTCTAAAATCGCTTTTATTTTAGTTTTCATCATGGAAAAATTAAAATCAAATACACTGGCCGTACCCTTGCCAAAGTAGACTTTTCGTGAAATTGAATCGTACATATTCTGCATTTTTTGTGCTCGTTGCGCAGTGGGAATAATATCTGACCAGAAAATAAGAATAGGTGTTATGGCAATTATTGCAGCAATAATAGAAGCAGTTAAGCCTAGCCTTGTATAAATAAAACCTTGGGCGATAAGAGAAATTATCATTAGAAAAGTAAATTTATGGTTTTTAGTTAGCTCAAAAGTTACCCATTTATTTTGTTTGTTTAATGCCTTATAAATATGTTCGGCATTATTTTGAAGCTGAATTTTGGCTACTCGACTTATCGATTGATAGCCAGTTATTTGGCCATTTTCATATTGTGGTGTGGTAAAAGTATCAAGCCAGAGATCTTGCTGTTTTTTGTTTTTTGTCCGCATGACACCATGCCATGAAAACCCTTTTGATAGCGTGGCAGACAATTCATCAATAACAATCTTTGGCATATCAGAATGCGTTAACTGTTTAATGTTTTTTGTCAGTAACTCCGATCTTTCGTAACCTGTTATTTGGCAATACTTGTCATTTACGTAAATAAATTGACCAGTGCGATTAGTAACAGAGATTAATTGCTGATTTTCTGATGTCATAATAGATGTCACAACGCTTATAAGTAAAAGTTGGCAGTATAATATTGGCAGTATAATAATGCAAAGGTAGTAAATTTGTTTGATCTATATCGACAATAAATCATATTTCAAAAAATAAATATGATTTATATACTATTAAAAACGGTAGGCAAGCCCAATGGAAACCTGACTATCAAACCACACTGCACCATCGAAATGAGCCAAACAGGTATCGTTTTGACAAAAAAGAGTATCATTGTCATCTATTAGTGTGGCGTAAGCACGCAATTCAGTGACTAATGCCAAATTGTTAGAAAATTCATATCGTGTTCCTACTGCAACGGTTAATGAGGGATAAATAACATTATCAAAATCACTGTTAAAATAAGTTGCCCCAACACCTAAACCTACAGTGGTTATATAGTTTCTTTCTTTAAAGAAAGCTACCCCGTTAAAGTGAGTGTAAACCGTGTCAAAAGAGTGAGTTGACTGATCAATATTATCTGTAAAGTCGCGAGAAATATAATTAACTAAAATTTGTCCTTGGCCTGTAGGAGAGCCTTGCCAAGAAAAAGCTAAAGCAACGTTAGGTTCGTTAGTGGTTGGTAAAGTAGAGGTTTTATCGCCATCAATAAGTTCAGGGCTGAAATTGTTGCCAATCATCGGTGTTAATTCAAACTCAACTGCTTGAATATTAATTGAAAATAACTGTACATAACACAGTGCACAAAAGACTATGTAAGCGCGGTTAGCGCGAGAGAAAAACTTCAATGGGGGCATAATTGAATGTCCTTTGTTTATTATAGATATATGAATGTTTTTATATGTATGTTGCTTACGTATTTTTTAGTGTTTTTTGTTTATAGTCATAAGCTTACTCTGCTCTAGGTAAAATACAAGATCTATAATATAAGTGATTAGCCATTTACTATCTATTTACTATCTATTTACTCATTTGCTAACTTGAGTAAATGCAGCAAAATTTCACCCCCTATTTGATTCATTACCAAGCCTTCCATACCACCTATTTTTGCTAACTTAATATTGTGTTTTTGTATTGAGTTGGTGGAACCCGCTTGCATTGTATTCAGTGTTAGGTTTTTAATATTGATCGTTGAAATAATTATTTTTTGCTGAGGTTTACCACGGCTTTTCTTATGCGTTGTGTGTTCAATAATAGGGCCTGCTTGTGGGTTTTTCTTTGCATATTTTTCAGCATTAAGATCAGGGTTGTTTTTAGCATAAATTTTAGCGCTTATCTGTGGATATAACTGAGGGTAATCACTAGCAAGCTGTAAACTGATTTTCTGGATGAGTTGATCAATATTATTTATTTCATTAGTTTCTTGTTCAATATTTAAGGTGAGTTTGTTAATGGTTATTTTACTTATTTCAGTTAGCAAATACTGACTTTGCTTTGTTGATACCTTAATGTGAACCTCATCAATAATAAGTGCGTTTTGCGCTTGATAATGGCTCAAATTAGCTAAGCTGAGCTGATTGAATGTAGCTATGCCGGTGTTAGAAGAAAAATCAGCGAGCGCAAGTGTTGTTTTCTGTCCACTATAATAGTGCCCTTGCAATTCTATTTGGCTTTTTAAATATTCATTTAGTGAACCGGAAGCTAAATACCAAAGCATAGTGCTAAAAAATAACAATAAGGCAAAGGCTAATACAGCGAGTTTATTCAAAGTTTTATCTCTATTTGCGGTTAATGGCTGATATTTTAAGGTAAATTGACGTTTGGGTAAATGCCATGTTTAATTCTTTACGTTATAATAGAGAAGCTTTCTTACTCTAATAATGTTGAGATATTTCATCCATGCCTAATGATAATCCGATAGTTAACCGTTTACCGTTATTTATTATTTTATTTTTACTTGTCGCTCTCGTGGTTTATATTCAATGGCCTAAAGCAAAGCAAAAAGAACAAAAATATCAACATATTGTTTCAGTAAAAGTAACAACGGCAAAACTGGCTGAATTCAAAGATAGCATTGAGGCTATCGGTACCGCTAGAGCTAATGAACAAGTATTAATTACCAGTAAGTATTCAGACTTAGTAGAACAGATTTTTTTTAATGATGGACAATTAGTTAAACAAGGTGATGTGCTAATTCGTTTACATAATCAGGAAGAGTCGGCAAAAGTAAGTGAGTTGGAAGCTAATTTATCTGAATCTATGGCGCAGTTAAACCGTTTTCAAGAATTGTTAAGTTCAAAGGCCACGTCAAAGTCATTAGTTGATCAACAAGAGGCTAAAACCAAAGCTATCGCTGCACAGCTACAAAGCGCACGCACTAAATTAAATGATTTGAGTATCAAAGCACCGTTTGATGGGGTGTTAGGTTTTAGAGAAGTGAGTTTAGGGGCTTATATCAATACGGGTAGTGTTATCACAAGCCTTGATGATTTATCTTTGATTAAAGTTGATTTTACTTTACCAGAGCGATTTTTACCGACCATTAAGGTAGGGCAAACGATAACTGCACTTAATTTGGCCTACAAAAATCAACAGTTTATCGGAAAGATTAGTTCAATTGATACGCGAATTAACCCAGTTACTCGTACCTTAAAAGTACGAGCAGAAATTCCTAATAAAAGCTTAGCGTTACGCCCAGGCATGTTGCTAAATATTGAGATAGTAAGGAAAATTGAAACACTATTACAATTACCTGAAAGTGCTATTATTCCTATAGAAGATAAACATTTTGTCTTCATTATTAAGGGTGAAAGCGCTCAAGACCAAACGGCTGTTCGTAAAAGTATTCTTATTGGTCGTCGCTCACCTGGTGTGGTGGAAGTACTTGAAGGAGTATATCAAAATGAGCTTGTCGTGACTGAGGGGGCATTGAAGTTACGTGATGGGGATAAAGTTAACGTGATAAATTCGCTTGAAAGTCAAAGTCAAAGTTTAAAGGATGAAGCTAAGTGATTTTATCTGATCTTTCTGTTAAAAGACCTGTTTTTGCGACGGTAATTAATTTACTTATTATCACTTTTGGTATTGTTGCTTTTTTACTTTTACCTTTAAGAGAATACCCTGATATTGATCCGCCCGTGGTCAGTATTAATACGTCATATCCTGGTGCTTCAGCCGAAATAGTTGAAACAAAAATCACCCAAGTACTTGAAGACAGAATTAGTGGTGTTGAAGGGGTTAAAACCATTACGTCTAATTCTCGAGTAGGGCGATCAAATATCACTATTGAATTCAATTTAGACCGTGATATTGATGCAGCTACCAATGATGTTCGTGATCGTATCTCACGTGCACTGAATAACTTACCAGAACAGGCAGATCCGCCAGAAGTGTTCAAAGCAAATGATGATGAAAACGTTATTGTGTGGTTTGTGTTGCAAAGTGACACTATGAGCACCTTAGAGCTGACGGATTATGCTAATCGGTATATTGTTGACCGATTTGCTGTGGTTGATGGTGTTGCACGAGTGCGCGTTGGCGGTGGTCGTACCTATGCCATGAAAGTATCATTAAATCGTGTCACTATGGCTGCTCGAAACGTCACGGTACAAGACATAGAATCAACCTTACGTAGCGAAAATATTGAATTACCTGCGGGTAGAGTCGAATCTACTGATCGAGATTTTTCAATTCGTGTACAACGTAGTTATTTAACAGCACAAGACTTTTCTAGTATGGTTATTACCCGAGCAAAAGATAATTCTCTTGTACGTTTAGGTGATGTTGCCCAGGTAAATGTTGCCGCCCAAGATGATGAAAATATGTTTCGCGGTAATGGCAAAAACATGGTGGGGCTAGGCATTATAAAGCAGTCAAAAGCCAATACGCTAGATGTCGTTAAATCAGCGCGTAAAGAAATGATTGCCGTGCGCAGTTCATTACCCATGGGTACAACGATCACAAATAGCTATGACACTTCTGTTTTTATACAAGGCTCTATTGATGAAGTATATAACACCTTAATTATTGCTATGTTGATGGTGGTTTTAGTTATTTTCTTATTTTTAGGTAATGTTAGAGCAACAATCATTCCGGCGGTTACCGTACCTGTGGCATTAATTGGCTCAATGATGACCTTATCGTGGTTTGGTTTTTCTATTAATTTACTGACCTTATTAGCACTTGTTTTAGCAATAGGATTAGTGGTTGATGATGCCATTGTGGTATTAGAAAATATTTATCGTCGTATTGAAAACGGGCAACATCCTTTACTTGCGGCCTATGAAGGAGGCCGAGAAGTTGCTTTTGCGGTAATTGCTACCACATTAGTTTTGGTTGCTGTATTTGTTCCTTTAGTGTTTTTGTCGGGAAATGTTGGACGTTTATTTACCGAATTTGCCATTGCTATTGCTGCTGCTGTTATTTTTTCAAGTATTACCGCCTTGTCGCTCACCCCTATGATGTGCTCTAAAATGTTGAAGCATCGAGAACGTAGCTCTTCTTTTGGTCAATTTTTAGATAAAAAATTTGCTAGTTTTGAAGCGGCTTATGGTCGAGCTTTAGCAAAAAGTATCCATCAACCTATCCTTATTATTAGCATTGTTGCCATGTCACTTGTGGCAGTCTATTTGCTGTTTATGCAATTACCATCAGAATACACACCAAAAGAAGACCGAGGCAACTTGTTTATTATTATGCAAGGTGCAGAGGGCGCAAGTTACGAAAACAATGTTAAAAATATGGAGCAAATTGAAGAAAAGTTATTAGCGTATAAAGACCGTGATGAACTTGACCGGGTTATTGTACGAGTGCCCGGTTTTGGCGGTACAGGCGGTATTGCAATAGTAGGTATGCCTGATTGGGGCGAACGAAGCTTTGATACCTTTGAGTTTATTGGTAAAATAAATAAAGAATTACAAAGTGTTACTGACGTAAGAGCGTTTGCTATTATGCGCCGAGGCCTTGGTGGCGGAGGGAGTAACTCACCTGTGGCTTTTGTACTACAAGGGAACACTTATAGTGAACTGGCCAAATGGCGTGATATTGTTATTGCCGAAGCACAAAAAAATCCTAATTTATCCTCTGTTAACAGTGACTATAAAGAAACCTACCCACAGTTAATGGTGAAGATTGATCGTAACAGAGCTTATGATTTAGGCGTGCCTGTTGGTGATATAGCAAAAACATTAGAGACAATGTTAGGGCAACGCCGCGTAACTACGTTTGTTGATCGCGGTGAAGAGTATGATGTGATCATCGAAGGAGATGAAAGGCAGTACCGTAGCCCGGCTGACATCGACAATATTTACGTACGTTCACCTAGTTCAAAGGAGCTAATTCCATTATCTAATTTAATAACCATTTCTGAAAGCGCCACTTCATCACAGTTAAATCGTTATAATCGCTTACGAAGCGTTACTATTACCGCAAACTTAGCGGATGGTTATGCTTTGGGTGATGCTTTAGATTTTCTGAAAAATATTGCCGATCAACAACTGCCTGAAGAAGCACAAATAGACTACAAAGGGCAATCGCTGTTGTTAAAAGAGTCTGGAAGCTCTATTTTACTTGTTTTTGTGTTAGCGTTATTAATCACTTTTTTAGTGCTAGCAGCACAGTTTGAAAGTTTTATTCATCCCTTCGTTATTTTGTTGACAGTACCGTTAGCGTTAGTTGGCGCATTTGCAGGACTTGAATTCATGGACATGAGTTTAAATATATACAGCCAAATTGGTCTTGTGATGTTGATTGGTTTAGCGGCGAAAAATGGTATTTTAATTGTTGAATTTGCTAACCAACTTCGTGATAAAGGAATTGTGTTTGAACAAGCCTTAATTGGTGCGGCAAAGCAACGACTAAGGCCTATTGTAATGACTACTTTTACTACGGTGACTAGCGCCATACCTTTAGTATTAGCATCAGGCCCAGGTGCTGAAAGTAGAATGGTTATCGGTGTGGTTATTTTTGCAGGCGTTTCATTAGCAAGTATTTTTACTTTGTTTATTGTACCAGGTGCTTATTATTGGCTTTGTAGAAATACCAGTTCACCACAAGCTATTGCTAACGAAATAGCGAAAAAACAAAAAGAATTGTCATTGAACGAAGAAAATAATTAAGAAGGGAAACAGCAAATTAATGGCTTTAGCCACAATGAGTGAATAATTAATTTGCTGTTTTATTTGATAATGTAAAAATTAAATTTCGCTACTCGGTACACTTGTCGGGCTGATATGCTCAATTGGGTAACAGCCTAATACTTTTATAAAATTAGTATGTTCGGTAATTTCATTAATGGCTTCTTGTAAAGCAAAGCTTTTCAAGTTGGCTTCTACATCAATATAAAACATTTCTTCCCATGGACGACCTTGAATTGGACGAGATTCAAGTTTGCACATGTTGATGCCTTTTTCTTTTAGCACTAACAAACATTCCACTAAAGCGCCTGCTTTTTGGCCTGTTGCTAGAATAATTGCCGTTTTCGCTGGAATTTGCTCAGCAACATCAACCGCTTTTCTTGCAACAAGAATAAAGCGAGAGTGATTTTCGTTTTGATTAGCAATTGATTTTTCTAATGCTTGCAATTGATATAATTGGCCACCTTCTTCGCTACCAATTACCGCAATAGTTTCATCTTGCAGTTCAGAAACTTGTACCATAGCATCTGCAGTACTATCACAATATTCAATACGAATGTCGGTTTGTTTATCTAAAAAATTACTGCATTGAGCAAAAGGTTGGCCGTGAGCATAAATCGTTTTTATTTTATCTAAACTGGTATTCACTGCAGTCAATAAACAGTGCTCAATCGGTTGGGTAATTTCACCAACAATAGACAAATTAGTGTGTTGAAGTAAATCATAAACCTGATTAATACTACCAGAGCTAGTATTTTCAATAGGCAGCATACCGTAGTCTACTTGACCTGATTCAACTTGCTGTAAAATGTCACTAAAATTTTGGCAACCAGACTCTATAATTTTTTCAGCGCGTCTTGAAAAGTATCGATGACTTGCTAAATAACTGTATGAGCCTTTATCGCCTAAAAAAGCAACGCTAACGGTGGGGGTTTGAATTTCTGGATTGGCTAAGCTTTGTAAGTAAGCTTGTTGATTTAATACCGAGTCTTCAATAATTGTTTGAAAGACACTGGTAACATAATGCGCATCTAAACCTAATTCTTTGCCCTGTTTAATTAAGCGAATTAATAACTCTTGTTCACGTTGTTGATCACGAATAGGTCGAATTTGCTGTACTTTACTTTTAGCAACATTAAGTGTGAGCGCGCGACGTTTAGCAAATAAGGTTAATAATTCATTATCTAAGCTTGTTATTTCTTTACGTATTTCATTTAAATCTAATTTTTCGCTCACTTTTATTTCCTACTTTGCTATTTAGGCTGCTTGCTTAAGAAAAACCTTCAAATGAAGATTTTTAAATAAATATTTCACTAGAGCGCTTACTCTAGCGAGCTTGACTGAATTGTGTCAATAGTTTCTTTAGACCATTTTTTATTACAAGACTATTTTATGGGATACATTGAAAAATAATGCTAAAACTACTGAAAGTTGCGATAAACCAAACAATGCTACGAAGCTTGTCAATATTCATCAGATATAAGATGTTGTATACCACGCGAGCACAAACATGAACTATAGCAAGTAAGGCTATGTTTTCTCCGGTGTGCTGTGTGGCAATCGCTATTAAAACGGCGGGAGCAAATATTATGAATGATTCAAAAGCGTTTTGGTGCGCAGCCAATGCTCGAGCACCAAAACCAGTAAGCTTACTTTGTTGCTCTCTCGGGTGATTATTGTTGTAGCCGCCCAGTTTATTCATAGCAAAAGCGACAGGGCCTTTGGCAAGTAAGGGCAGTAATGCTGCGATAAATAGGCACCAAATTAATGTTGTCATGATTGTTCCTTTTTATAGTTATAGTTATAGTTATAGTTATATTTTTTAAATATCAGTAGCTTAGTAACGTTAATTTATACTTGGTTTTTCCTGGCAAGAAGGGGGATGATTTTCCTTGTTCCCAGTCACTATGACCCATACCGTAATAAGGGCTCCACGGATGTCCGGCTTGACTTGTTGGCATATGAAAAATACCAGTTTCTTCATGCCCTGGTGAAACCACCATACGTTCTGATGCGCCAAAGGCTTTGCCTTGCACTTTTGGCATATTAGTGTCACCGGATAAAGCATGAGCTGGCATATCTAACCATTGTTCAATAAAAGGAACACCTTTACTTAACGGGTGTTTGATTGTCGTAGTGTTTTGTTGTCCCCAAGTCGCTTTAGTTAAGGCTTGTTTCTTGCCAGATGCTAATGTGGTCATATCGTCAATGGTTTGTTGTAAAGCTTGGTTGAAAATCGCTTGCCAATTGGCCAATGGGCGCATCAAAAAGTTATTTGGTTGTTCATTTATTAGTTGCCATAATGGTGTTTCAATTTGGTGGCGAATACTGAAAAATTTATAACTATTATCTAGATTTTCGAAAGTCTCGTTTAACTCACTAAAAACTAAATCACGAATATTAAGTCGAAAGTTTCTGACTAAGCGGTAACTAACAGAATTGATGCTAGCCCTTAATGGCTCATCTTTAGATAGAATCATTTTGACTTGTTTAAAGTGTTCATGTGCACTTAATGCTTGCTCGTTTAATACAGTATTTAATAAAAAAACTTGCCAGCGCTTTAAAAACAAAGCGCGATCATCTAACCCAATTGCCAATAAAGCTTTTTCATCAACGGTTTTAAGGTCAAATAAATCATCACGAATTTGTCCTGAACGAGCGCCTAAAGCATAACCACCATTACCAATTTTTTGTAGCATTTCACCGCCAACAACGCGCGAGTTTGCTGTCCAGAGTCTATTGCTTTTAGGATTTAATACCCTTGGATATTCTTTTGGTGTTAAGTAGCCCTGCCAGCCATTATTTCCTTGATGCCAATAGGTTGGTGTTTCGCCCACCTCGCCAAACTTTTTAGGGATAGGACCCATAATTGTCCAACCGACATTACCCGTTTTATCACCTACCATCATGTTTTGCGATGGAATACCACTACGAGCAGCAATAGTAAACGCTTGAGTCACCTTAGTGGCAAGCTCTAATTCTGTTGCTGTAAAATTAACCGCTTGCTTGTCGTGAGCAACCCAACGATACGCAAGTAGTTGGCCTTGATGATTTTCACCAATAATAGGGCCCCAAACCGTTTCTTTGATGATAACTTCAACGGGTTGCTCATCTTTTACCGCAATAATTTGTTTATGAAAGCTAAAATCTTTAGCACCATCAGGGGTCATGTATTGCTTGCCACCATTGATTGTTTCAATCTTTATTACATCATTATAGTCGCCGTAACTATTGGTAAAACCCCAAGCTATATTGCCATTACTACCAATAACCATGCTAGGCGTGCCAGGGAGTGTTGCACCAGTGACTTTTACTTGTTTTTCATTGTTAGGGTATTCAAAGCTAGCTCTAAACCAAGTGTTAGGAACTCGGATACCTAAGTGCATATCATTGGCAATAATAGCACTGCCTGTACTGCTTATTTTGCCCGATATACCCCAGTTATTAGAGCCAGGGGAATAATCGGTTTGATCTTGAGAGGAAGCATTGTTTTTCGTCAATTCAAGTACTTTTTTTTCATTTTTACTATTAGCAGATGAGGCTGACGGCCATGCTTCTTTTGGCATTGGGGATGGTTGGTATTGGCTGTTATCAATAGGAGCATCCCAAATACTGCCTTTAGGATTTAAAAAAGCATAAACATCAGCAGATAAAATGGCTTTCATTAGCCCTAAAGTACGTTCACGTTGTCCATCTTTATATTGCAAATCAATATACATACTAAAAACAGTTAAAATTGAATCTTCTTCACTCCATTGAGCTGGCTCTTGTTGTAGTAAAAGGTATTCAAACGGTTGAGATCTTATGTACTTTAATCCTTGATTCACGCCACGGGTGTAGGCTTTTAATAATGCTTTTTGATCATTGGGTAAATTATTAACTATTTTTGTGGCTCTTTCTCTGAAACGGTGAATACGAATAGATTTGTCATAGTTAAGCGCTACAGAGCCAAATAAACTCGATAGCTCTCCTGCAGAGTTACGTCTAAGTAAATCCATTTGAAAAAAACGCTCTTGAGCATGAACAAAACCTGTAGCTACTGCTATATCCAAACGGTTACTTGCTCTTATTGTTACAATACCTTGCTCATCTCGTTCGATAGTAGCGCTTTTAATTAACCCAAAGACCGTTTTTTTACCGTCTAAAATAGGTAAAGCACCCTCTATTTGACTATAAATCCAAGTTGCGCCAGAAGCGATAATAAGAGAACTGATAAGCAATAAAGAAATAGCGATTTTTTTTATCATAGTACTTTTTAACATAATAAAGAGGGTTGGAAATAATGATGATAAGTAGTGAAATAAAGCATAACTGATTAACATAAACTAGCGAAGCTTTTGTTATTTTTATTAGCTTATCAATTATACTAAAGTTTAAGTATATGTTTTGTCTCTTTTATTACGAAGATAAAAAAGTTGATATTTTCTTTAGATTTTAAGGTTAATCAAATGTTATAATTATCAATTCCTCATTAGTGTTTTTCGTTTTCGGAGTTTTAAGTGACAGAGTCAAAATCAATGTCAAAGCATGTGCAAATTGGAGATTGGATTTTCGAAGTTAAAATGGTGAGGGCGTTAAAAGTTACCGAGTATGGTCAACCGTATTCAGCTATTGCTAATTGCAATATAAACGGTGATGCTATGTATATTGATGGCTTATTAACCCAAGAAGGGCAAAATTTCACTCGTAATGATTTTAAAAGCTTTAATGAATTTTGTCATCATATGGGTCTTAAGCAATGCTCGTACCATCGATATCAAAATGGCGAATCGAAAACTAAAGATGTTATGATAACGTCTCCAGAAGAGCCAAATGTCATCAAAAATAATAGTCCAATTCATTTAGTAAAATAGCGCTGTTTTCTTAAAAATCAGCTTGAAATAAATAAAGAATTACATTTAGGATATTGTTAATTGGTTTATTGACTGCTAACGTTAATAAATTATCATAATAACTTGCTCCTTTGTTATGCCTCCTTTTGTTTTAGAAACCCAAACACTGGATAAAAATGTTGCTTACAACAGTTCACCTTGGCAACAAAATTTTCCTGTATTCTCAGCTCAACCTCAGTTAACTTATCTTGATAGTGCAGCCACTTGCCTTATGCCTAAAGCGGTTGCTGATGCTATACATTATTACCAGTGTTTTGAACATGCTAATAGTCATAAAGGTTTGTATCCCTTAAGTGCTAATGCCACAAAAATAGTTGAAAACAGTCGGATAAAAATTGCTAACTTTATTGGTGCAAGTAAATCACAAGAAATTATTTTTACTGCTGGCACTACTCACGCTATAAACCAAGTTGCTCAAGGTTATGTTAAGCAACAAATAATGAGCTTAACCAAGCAAAATAAAGTTGCTAATATTATTATTAGCGAATCTGAACACCATGCTAATGTATTACCTTGGCAGGCTTTAGCGCAAGAAACGGGGGCAGAGCTTCGCATTGCCTCAATAAGTTTGTGTGGCACTATAGACCTAACTTCACTTTCAAACTTACTTGATAATAATAGCGTGATTGTTGCGGTTAATCATGTGTCGAATGTTCTTGGCTGTGTTAATTCTATCAGTGATGTTTGTCAAATTTCTCATAAAAAAGGTGTTCCAGTTTTAGTAGATGGCGCACAAGCAGTTGGCCATTATCATGTTGATGTTGAGCAGCTAGGTTGTGATTTTTATGCTTTTTCTGCTCATAAAATGTATGGCCCTACTGGTATTGGTATTTTATACACAAAAGAAGTTTACCTTGAACAGATGCAGCCGTTGATTGTTGGCGGCGGAATGGTTAGCAAAACTAGTTTTACAGAATATAATTTATTGCCTGCACCGTTAAAATTTGAAGCGGGATCTCACCATGTTGCGGGTATTGTTGGTTTAAGTGCGGCAGTTGATTATTTATCTGCAATTTCCTTAATAGAACGGCAAAACCATTTACAACAGTTATCTTCTTACTTATTGAATGAAATGAACCAACTCGAATTTATTCGGCCACTAATTTCTTTTGAGCGCTTTACAATAGCACCTAGTATTTGTAGTTTTATTGTTGAAGGCGTTCACAGTCATGATGTTGCCACTTTTCTCGGTGATGACAATATTGCTGTGCGAGCGGGTCATCATTGTGCAGAGCCGCTACATCGAAAGTTTTTCGTCAATGCTAGTATTCGAGTGTCTTTAGGTCTATACAATAGTCACGCAGATATTGATTGTTTAGTAGCTTCTTTACAAAAAGTACATCAGCTCTTGGCTATTAATTGAGTATGTAAAAGATAATTTAAAAAACAAAATGAGAAATAGATGAATTCTTCAGAGCAAACATTATATCAACAAGCTTTGTTAGCTCATCACAAAACCCCTGTTGGCTTTGAACGAGATATAGAAGTAACGGATGAACTTGATGGTCACAATGCCGCTTGTGGTGATGATATCACGGTACAAATAAATATAGTTGGCTCAGTGATAACACAAAGCGCTTTTTCAGGTGACAGCTGTGCAATTTGCCGTGCATCAGCTTCTATTATGTGTCAACAGGTTGAGCAGCTCAGTATTACTGATTGCAGTGCACTATATTATCAATTTTTTGCTAGCCTTAATGGTAAACAAGCTTTTACAGACGTTTTTTTACCTTTAAGTACTGTTGCACAATATCCTGTACGTCAGCAATGTGCATTACTACCTTGGCAAACGTTAAACAAACTACTTTCGACACATAAGGATCTTAACTAGTGCAAGCAAACTGGCGTGAAATAGCAAAAGCTTTCAACGAAAGTAATAACTATGTCTTAGCGACTATAATAGAAACTCGCGGTGCTACTTATCAAAAAGCAGGCGCGATGATGTTGATAAATGAGCAGGGTGATTGTTTTGGCCTATTAAGCGGAGGGTGCCTAGAAGCAGATATTAGTTTGCATGCCAAGCAAGTTTTATTACACACGCAGAGCCAAGTTATTAGTTATGATTTGAGTGCTGATGCAGACTTACTTTGGGGGTTAGGTTTAGGCTGTGATGGTGCAATAGATATTTTATTACAGCCGTTGTTATTGACGAATAATTACCTGGGATTTGGTTGTTTACTGCGCAGTGTTAAAGCACAACAATCGGGATATTATCTGCAAAAGCTTCCATTAGAACCATTAGGAACGTTAGATCTCTTAGAACCGTTAGAGGCTTTGCCTAAGCCTTTTGCTGAGTTTGTGCTGTCACAAGATATTGATTACTCAAAAATAAAAACTGTTTCTGTTTCTAATGCTATGCAACAGGGGCAATTTTGCATAGTCACCCCAATAAAGCCGCCACTTAATTTGCTTATTTGCGGTGCTGGTCCTGATGTTGTCCCTGTTGCGAAATTTGCAGAGCAAATGGGTTGGCAAGTTACCTTGTGGGATCATCGTAAAAATCATTTGCAAGAATCATCGTTTAACTTATATCAGCGGCGATGTATTCGAGCTAAAGAGTCAACTATTGATGATTATAGTGCTTTTGATGCCGCCATCGTGATGACCCATAATTTAACAATGGATGGCGAGTATTTAGCAAAATTGATTGCTACTTCAACAATCAAGCTAAGTTATATCGGCTTGCTTGGCCCTAAATCTCGCCGTGATAAATTACTCACCGTTTGTGATATTGAATTATCACAGGTTCAACATCGAGTTCGTGGGCCCATAGGTTTAAATTTAGGCGGTCGAGGCGCTGAAGCGATAGCGCTATCAATAATCAGTGAAATTCAGCAGCATTTCTTTACTCACTTAAGCACAAAACAAAATAGCGAAAAAAGCGTTATTTGCGCTGTTAATGATGCTGAAATTATTAATGCTAGGGCTAAAACCCTTAAGGTTAACATTAAAAATGATATTGAATATGCCTGACTTGACTCCTCAAAAAATAGCCTTGTTATTAATGGCTGCGGGTAGTTCATCTCGCCTTGGCCAACCGAAGCAGCTTGTTGAAATAACTGAAATACAAAAGCTGCCCCAAAGCTTATTGCGCAGGCAAGTAACCTTGATGAATAACGTGTGTTTGTCTCACAATGCTAAAGCTTTTTGTGTGCTAGGTTTTCAACGTGAAAAACTAACCGAACACTTAGTTAGTTTTCCAGCTGCACAGCAGTTAACCTTGATTGACAATGCTAATTGGTCGCAAGGCTTATCAGGCTCTATTGCTAAAGGCGTAAGTGAGTTTGGTAGTGATATTAGCGCGGTGCTTATTTTTTTAGTTGATCAGTGGCAATTAACCGCCGAGAACTTAATAACCTTAATTAGCAATTGGCAACAACAGCCAGAAAACATTCACATCGCCAGTGATGGCAATAGTACTAGTCCACCGGTTATTTTTCCACGTGCTTTTTTTAAAGAGCTTATGGAGCTAGCTGGGGATTATGGCGCGAAAAAAGTGATCAAAAATAATAGGCAACAAGTTATGTTAACTGAAATGCCATCAGCATTTGCCGACTTAGATACACCTGAACAATTGAAAGACCTAAATAAAGTTAGATAAAGCGATAAAGCAAGATAAAGCAAAATAAAAAAATAAATTACATCAGTATAACGAAGGAAGATAACATGATCAGTTTAATGATAAACGGTAAACAGCATCACTATAATGATGATGAAAATATGCCACTTTTATGGGTGTTACGCGATGTTTTAAAATTCACCGGCACTAAATATGGTTGTGGTAAAGGCTTATGCGGCGCTTGCACTGTGCATTTAGATGGTCAACCTATTCGTTCTTGTACTATGCCTGTTTCAGCGATTGGAAAACAAAAAATCACGACGATTGAAGGGTTAGCAAAAAATGGCGAGCATCCATTACAACAAGCATGGCAGCAATTAAATGTGCCGCAATGTGGTTATTGTCAATCGGGGCAATTGATGTCAGCAGCAGCATTGTTGGCAGAAAATCCTAAACCAACAGAGCAAGATATTGACATAGCCATGAGTGGCAACCTTTGTCGTTGTGGCACTTATAATCGCATTAAAGCGGGTATTCAATTAGCAGCAGGCATGGACGTAACCAGTTTTACGCTAGATGACGATTTAATTGATGCATTAGCTATTGATGCAACTAAGGTAAGTGAAATTAGCAAAGTAAGTGCTAAAGCAGCAGGAGGCCAATCATGAATAAAATCGAAAATGTTAGTCGTAGAGGTTTTTTAAAAACCTTAGGCTTAGGGTCGGGCGCGTTGGTATTAGGGGTACAGTTTTCTGCCTTACTTCCTATTCCAAAAGTAATCGCTCAGGGACTCGCTTCTTCAACAGGCACAAACAAAACAAATTTTCAGCCCAATGTCTATTTAACTATCAATCGTGATAATAGTGTCGCTATTGTTGTTCATCGTTCAGAAATGGGACAGGGAATACGTACCAGTATTCCTATGATTGTAGCTGATGAACTAGAGGCCGATTGGCAACAAATTCAAGTGATACAAGGTTTAGGTGATAAGAAATACGGTAGCCAAAACACTGATGGCTCGCGTTCTGTGCGTGAATTTTATCAACCTTTGCGTGAAGCAGGTGCATCAGCGCGGATGATGTTAGAGCAAGCTGCTGCTAAATTATGGCAAGTTCCGGTCAATGAATGTAATGCTATAAAAAACCAAGTACACCATGCTAATTCGAATAAAAAGGTTTCATTTGGTGAGTTGGTTGAAATTGCTGCCAGTTTATCAGTGCCAGATAAGGCAACATTAGTATTAAAAAGTAAGCAAGATTTTCGTTTTATCGGTAAATCTAATGTGCCGCTAGTTGATGGCAAAGATATTGTTACAGGTAAGGCTATTTTTGGTTTTGATGTGAATTTACCTAATATGCGTTATGCAGTCATTGCTCGTCCGCCCGTACTTGCTGGTAAGGTAAAAAGTTTCAATAGTGAGCAAGCTAAAAAAATCAGTGGCGTAATTGATGTTATTCAATTGGAAGATTTAACTGAGCCTGCGGTGTTTAAACCTTTAGGAGGAATTGCTGTTATTGCAACCAATACATGGGCGGCGATTAAAGGTCGTGATGCCCTCGAAATTGTGTGGCAAGATGGTGATCATGCAAGTTATAACTCTGCAACTTACAAACAAGCATTAGCAAAAAGTTGTGACAACCCAACGACAGCTTTGCGTCAAAAGGGTGATGTTAGCTCAGCGATGAAAAATGCCAGTAAAGTCATCAACGCTAACTATTACGTACCACAATTAATTCATGTGCCAATGGAGCCACCAGCGGCAACAGCACATTTTCACGATGACACTTTTGATATTTGGGCTTGTACACAAACACCACAATCTGCGCAAAATAATGTTGCTCAAGCAACGGGTGTTGCCGCAGAAAAAGTTAATATTAATGTTACCTTGCTTGGTGGTGGTTTTGGTCGAAAATCTAAGCCTGATTTTGTCGTTGAAGCCGCTATACTATCCCAAAAGCTTAATGTGCCGATAAAAGTACTGTGGACGCGGGAAGATGAAATCAGAAATGGTTATTATCATGCTGTCAGTTATCAAAAATTATCTGCGGGCTTAGATGAGAATAATAACGTAACAGCATGGCGACATACTGAAGCTGCGCCCACTATCAGTTCAACTTTTGCAAAGGGTGCTGATACTATCGGTTTTGAAGCCAGTTTAGGCATGATTGATATGCCTTATGATATTGCCAATGTTTATTGCGGTGCAGGTAAAGCACCTGCTCATACTCGTATTGGTTGGATGCGATCGGTAACTAATATTAACCAAGCTTTTGCGGTATGTTCTTTTGCTGATGAACTTGCTGTAGCAAGCAAGGTTGATAGTAAAGAGTATCTCTTGTCTTTAATCGGCAAAGATCGTCATATAGATGTTAATAAAGAACAAGCAGAATATGGAAATTATGGCGAAACCTTAGACAAATTCCCGCTTGATAGTGCTCGTTTGAAAAATGTTGTTGAGCGCGTGAGTGCGATGGCAAATTGGCAAGATTTTAAAGCAGGGAAGTTGCCTAAAGGGCATGCTTTGGGTATTGCTGTACATCGCAGTTTCGTGAGTTATGTTGCTTGTGTAGTGCAGGTTTCAAGCAGTGATCAAGGAAAAATAAAGCTTGAAAAAGTATTCATGAGTGTTGATTGTGGCACAGCAGTGAACCCTGAACGGATAAAATCTCAAATGGAAGGTGCTGTTGTTTTTGGTATTTCTTTGGCTTTTTATGGTGAAGTGACCGCTAAAAATGGTGTAATCGAGCAGGGGAATTTTGATGATTATCCTATTGCTAGAATAACCGATGTACCGCCTACCGAAGTGGATATTGTAATGAGTGATGCGCCTCCTGGCGGTGTTGGTGAGCCTGGTGTTCCGCCCGTAGCCCCTGCCATTTGTAATGCTATATTTGCGGCAACAGGTAAGCGTTATAGGGAACTGCCATTGAATCAATACGATATTATTTGATATTTTTGTGCCTATGTATTTCATTCAGGAAAAAGAGTTGTATCGACTGTAGGGGGTAATTTATTGCCCCTTTGTCGGACTAAAGTCCAACCTACATAGAACACTTCAAATTCAACCAAATAAAATACTGTGATGAGACAGGTCTGTTAAGGTTTGTCTCATCATTTTTTATTGTTAGAATAGTGCATCAACAATAGCGCATAACAATTGTGCACCAACAAAATACGGTTAAAAAACCACCATGGCATCACTTCAAGATCAATTACTCAAAGCAGGTTTAACTACCAAACAAAAATCACGACAAGCAAATGCTGATCAACGCAAAAAAAACAAACAAAAGCGCAGTGGCGTACAGCACGATGAAACTTTGCAAGAACAAGTCAAACGAGACTTAGCTATAGCTAAAGCAGAAAAGCAAGAGAAAGATAATGCGTTAAATGAGCAAAAAAAGCAGCAGCTTGCTGATAAAGAACAAATATTACGTATTAAACAAATTTTAATTCATCATCAAATAAAAAATACTAAAGGGGATAATGAATATAATTATACTTTTGGCAGTAAAATTAAGAAGCTTTCTTTAGATTCTATTACTCACAAAGCATTGGTTAATGGTCGTTTATCTTTATGTGGTTTGGATGATGCTACCTATCTTGTTACCCGTGAAACGGCAGAAAAACTAGCACAATTAGATAAAAATGTTGTGCTAGTACAAAACGATAAGGTTATGGATGAACAAGTTGATGAAGACGATCCGTATGCTGATTATCAAATTCCAGATGATTTGATGTGGTAGCTAATGGTGGTAAGTTAACTTGCCATGTTTATTGTTCTAATTATTAGTGATGTGAATAGTAATAATAATTAAGTAACACTATTACTTTTGTAACTTGTTATGTAATAATACAACCATAGCAACCAATATTGAGGGGGTTATATGGCCCACGAGGATAGAAGTAATATGTCAAAAAATACTGAGTTGAGTGCTGAAAACAGCATTAATGAACAACAAACCACGCAACAACAGTTAGCTGATGCTAATAGTGAAATTGCGGAGTTAAAGCTGCAAATAGTATGGTTAGAGCGCTCATACGAGTAACGTTTTAAAAGCTAACGGTAATAAACAACTATAAAAAAGGCTAGTGTATTTATTTACACTAGCCTTTTTGTTGTTTTCAAAATAACGGTACAAGGGCTTTTTTGAAGTATTTTTTAACTTATTTTTGAACTATTTTTGAACTAATGTTTGGATTATTACATGTTTGCGATCATTTGTTTTAGTCCATATGTTTGATCCAATACTTGCATTACCGCTCGTTCGTGGTATTTTCTTTGCTAATTTTCAATTATTCATAATTTAAGGAATTTCCCATGCCAAAAGCTAGCGAGATAAAGAAAAACGCTGCGATAGAGCACAACGGTAAAGTGTTAATTGTTCGAGATATAACGCGCTCAGTACCTCAGGGCAGAGCTGGTGGTAGTTTATACCGCATGCGCTTATACGATGTGGTCACTGGTGCAAAAGTAGACGAAACTTTCAAAGCCGAAGATATGCTCAATTTTGCTGATTTAAGCCGTCGTCCATCAATGTTTTCATACGTAGATGGTGATGAGTATATTTTTATGGATAATGAAGATTACACCCCTTATAACTTAAACAAAGGTAGCATTAGTGAAGAAATTTTATTCATTAATGAAGATACCCAAGGTTTATCGATAATTATTGTTAATGATGTACCAGTAGCGGTTGATCTTCCTGCGAGTGTTGACTTAGTTATTACAGAAACAGATCCATCGATTAAAGGAGGTAGTGCTACAGCACGAACTAAGCCAGCAACCTTATCAACTGGCTTAATTGTGCAAGTACCAGAACATATCTCTACCGGTGATAAAATTAAAGTAAACACCAGTGAGAGTAAGTTTATGGGCCGTGCAGATGCTAAATAACGGTATGCAGTAAAAACTAAATACACAAAAAAAAACGATGATTACAGGTAAAATATGACTAATAACCTTGAATATCCTATTGGCACACTAGGAAAAAAATGGGACGAAGCCGACAAGCAAGAATGGCTTGAACAGCAAACTATAAAACGTTCATATCAAGACGAGGTTATTAGTAAAATTAACGTTTTATCACCTCACTTTGACATTATCCAATATGGAGCGTTATCAGTTGATGAGCTGCGATATCCATTATTTGCCTTAAAAAGTAAGCATTGGCAAAATGATAAAAAAACATTACTTGTTACGGGTGGTGTACATGGCTATGAAACGAGTGGCGTACAAGGCGCGCTTCGTTTTTTAGAAAATGAAGTTAATGATCATCACACTAATCATCACTTAAATCCTCTCTTAAACACTCTGTTAAATAATAAATCAAATTACCGCGAATCTTTTAATTTATTGGTTGTCCCTTGCGTTAGTCCTTGGGGTTATGAAACGATTAATCGATGGAACCATAAAGCCATTGATCCCAATAGATCGTTTTATGCTAATAGCCCAGCACAAGAAGCTGCAGCCTTAATGGCATTTGTTCAGTCGCTTGATGTTGATATCTTTGTGCATGTGGATTTACATGAAACCACCGATACAGACAATACCGTGTTTAGGCCAGCACTTTCAGCGCGTGATGCCATAGAGCAACAAGTTTGGAATATTCCTGACGGTTTTTATTTAGTCGGCAACACGCCTGGCCCTCAAGCTGATTTTCATCGAGCAATCATTAAAAGCGTTGAAAAAGTCACTCATATTGCGCCTGCCGATGAAAGTGGCAAGCTTATTGGTGTCGATTTAGAACAATTGGGTGTAATTAACTATGCAGCAAGAGAGCTAGGGCTTTGTATGGGGTTAACCGAAGCGAGTTATGTTACTACAACAGAAGTTTACCCTGACAGCCCTAAGTCAGATGATGAAAACTGTATTATTGCGCAAGTTGCCGCGGTAACAGGTGCGCTTGATTATATTATTGAACAAAAATTGTAGGCGGAATTTTAATCGCGCTTGTATATCTAAAAATCCACTAGAAAACTCCTTAATTAGACATACGCCCATAATTTTGTAAGACATGTCTTACAAGCTCGTAAGACATATTGCTCATTTATTATCACAATAATTACAATTTTAAGGTAAGTGATTGAATATGTTGATTTAATATATCTGTCTATATGTTGCAAACAAGTTGCAAATAAAAATTATTTTTTAACATCGTACTAAAAATTTGCTTTACGCGTATTATTAATCTTGTCAGGAAGGCACAGAGCAGGAAGCTCTTTAGTATGTTTACTAGAGTAATGATTACCTAGTGTAAGAACTACAGCAGTACGGAGTACTAAAATATTTGAAGGAGGCTTAAGGATTAAGTCGAGTGAGTAGGATTTCACTGAGGGATGAAATAAACAAGGATGTGGTCAGTTAAGGATAATTGATGTTAGGAAGACAGTGTCTGGAAGACAAAATTAGTGTTACATGGAATTAACATGAATTAACATAAAAGAATATAAGGACATAGAAAGGTATTAGCAAGGAAGTATACGGATGTATAGCTAAGGACAATGAGTAGGATTTTACTCAAAGGATATACTAAGGACAGTTTTCATGGATGAAAATGAGAACACTGAATAAAATGCAGGATGCATATAAGCTAGTTACAAAAATGCAGCTCTATGAGCTGCATTTTTTCATTTGTTTTTCTAGGCATTCAAATAAAAACCACATAAAAAATCCGCTAGCGTATATTATTTTCAGTAATTTTAGTAATTTTAGTAATTTTAGTAATTTTTAGTAATTTCAGTAATTCCAATTATCATTTTTTCTTAAAACCGTTATTTCGGCAATTTTTTGTATTTTTTCCAAGACTATTGCGGCGAAAAAACCGATAATTACCTCAATTATGATCAATGTTCCAATTGGCAGCTGTTAAATCCCTCAAGTAGAAATGGTTTAAACGCTTTTATTGCAACCCAAAATGTGGAAACTATTTCATGGAAATCAAAGTTAATTTTCTCGATAACCTCAGACTTGAAGCTAAGTTTGATGATTTTACCGTCATCGCCGATCAACCTATTCGTTATAAAGGAGACGGCTCAGCGCCAGGTCCTTTTGATTATTTTTTGGCTTCATCTGCCTTGTGTGCCGCTTATTTTGTCAAAGTGTATTGTTCGTCGCGTAACATTCCTACTGAAAACATTAGACTGTCACAGAACAATATTGTTGATCCAGAAGATCGTTATAACCAAATTTTTCAAATTCAGGTTGAGTTGCCAGAAAGTATTTCTGATAAAGACAGAAAAGGAATCTTAAGATCGGTTGATCGCTGTACCGTAAAAAAGGTAGTGCAGAACGGGCCAGAGTTTAAAGTTGAAGCAGTTGAAAGCCTTGAAGAAGATGCCGCAGCTATGCTTATGGGGCATCCAGAAGGCGATGCTAGTACTTATATTTTAGGTAAAGATTTACCACTTGAGCAAACTATTACCGACATGACCGGTATTTTGGCCTCTCTTGGAATGAAGATTGAGATTTCTTCATGGCGCAATATTGTGCCTAACGTGTGGTCTTTGCATATTCGTGATGCCGCATCACCTATGTGTTTTACTAACGGTAAAGGCGCTACTAAAGAGGGCGCACTTTGTTCGGCGCTTGGTGAATTTATTGAGCGACTTAATTGTAATTTCTTTTACAATGATCAGTTTTTAGGTGAAGAAATTGCTAATAGCGATTTTGTTCATTATCCAAATGAAAAATGGTTTAAGCCTGAGGCAAGTGATGCGCTACCGCTAGGTATTTTAGATGAGTATTGTTTGAGCATTTACGATCCTGACAGTGAACTACGTGCTTCTAATTTAATTGATACTAATTCGGGAAATGTTGAACGTGGCATTTGCTCTATTCCTTATAAACGGCACAGTGATGGTGAAACGGTTTATTTTCCCTCTAATTTAATTGAAAATTTATTTTTAAGTAATGGTATGAGCGCAGGTAATAACCTGCATGAAGCGCAAGTACAATGCTTATCAGAAATTTTTGAACGAGCGGTAAAAAGACAAATTATAGAACAAGAGCTTGTTTTACCTGATGTGCCACAACACGTACTTGAAAAATATCCAAGCATTTTAGCAGGCATTAAAGGGCTAGAAGCGCAGGGCTTTCCTGTTGTTGTTAAAGATGCATCACTCGGTGGCAAATTCCCTGTGATGTGTGTAACGCTAATGAATCCAAAAACGGGTGGTGTGTTTGCCTCATTTGGCGCTCATCCAAACTTTGAAGTAGCGCTAGAGCGCAGTTTAACTGAACTATTACAGGGTCGTAGTTTTGAAGGGCTAAACGATGTACCAAAACCAACGTTTAATAGCATGGCGGTATCAGAGCCAGAAAATTTTGTTGAGCACTTTATTGATTCAACGGGTGTGATCTCATGGCGTTTCTTTAGCGCAAAACATGATTATCAATTTTGTGAATGGGATTTCTCGGGCACAAATGAACAAGAGTGCGAAAGCTTGTTTGCTATTTTGAAAGAACTCGGTAAAGAAGCCTATATTGCTGTATTTAATCAACTTGGCGCGACTGCTTGTCGCATTCTCGTGCCAGACTATTCAGAAGTGTATCCCGTTGAAGATCTTATTTGGGATAATACCAACAAATCACTAGATTACCGTGAAGATATTTTGAATCTTCATATACTGAGTGATGACGCTTTAAAAAGTTTATTTGAGCGTTTAGAAGACAGTCAACAAGATAACTACATTGATATTAGAACCTTGATCGGTATTGAGTTTGATGAAAATACCGTGTGGGGACAGTTGACCATTCTTGAGCTTAAAATTCTTATTTGTCTTGCCTTAGGTGCGCTTGAAGACGCGATTGAATTGGTTGGAGAATTCCTACAATACAACGACAACACGGTTGAACGTGGGTTGTTCTATCAAGCGGTTAACGCAGTACTTGAGGTCACTTTGGACGATGAATTAGAGCTGAAAGACTTTATCGACAACTTTAATCGAATGTTCGGTGAAGAAAATATGAACAATGTGGTTGGCTCAGTGTTTGGTGAAGTCAGGTTTTGTGGTTTAACCAAAACCAGTATGAAACTTGAAGGTTTAGATAAACATTTAAGACTAATTGGCAGCTACAAAAAACTTCATCAAGCCCGAGGTTCAAAGCACTAAGCTAAATGAACTAAATAAGCTAAATAAGCTAAATGAGCTAAGTGATTTAAGTGATCTTGAATCTTAGCTAAATAATGTTAAACTCATCCGACCAGAACGATAACTGCTCAGGAAGATTAAACATGGCGCAAGATAAACCGACCAAAGCTCAGGCTAATAAGGCTAAGCCAAGCAAAGCTAAACCGACTAAAGTAATGGCGCTTTATAATCGAGTAACTCGTCTCCCTTTTGGCAATAAAATATTTTCTGTGATGGTTGCGCGAATGGCGCCTTATTTCAGTACTATTAAACCGTTGATTACTGAATTAAGGCCTAATTATTGTGAATGCTTTATCAAAAAACACAATAGGGTGCATAACCATATAAAAACTATGCATGTTATTGCTATTTGTAATGGTTTAGAGATGGCAATGGGCGTCATGGCTGAAGCCTCTATTCCTAAGCATTTAAGATGGATTCCAAAAGGCATGTCGCTAGATTATACCGCTAAGGCAGGATCAGATATACGCTGTGTTGCTCAAGTGGAGCCCGAGCAATGGCAAGTTGGTGATCTTCTAGTGGCAGTAACCGCCTATGACAACGAAGGTGTTGTGGTGGTAAAAGGCCATATTAAACTTTGGGTGTCTGAAAAATAGACCGCTGAAAAATAAAAGTTGTAATTACATTTTCTCAGGCAACATTCCTTTAAGCAGTAATCCGAAAATATCTGCGCCAGTGATAATGCGTTTATTTGCTCCCCAAATTAGCAGCACGTCGTGTTCAATCACACCATCGAAGTTTTTATCAATGGAGGTATTCACTTTCATTTTTAGAATAGCTTCATTTAAGGGCGTTGTTTCATCAGTGATCACAACAGGACGATGACAGTAATTGTAAGGGTCAAAATCACCTGAATGATACAAAGCTGCGCGAGAAAAACCATCTGCATCTAACACTAAGAGCGGGTAACCCTCTTCATTAGTAAGAATTACCCAACTATGATTAGTCTCATTAACTTGCGTTAAAAATGGATCATCGGCGCTTTGTTTTATTGTAGGGATAATGGGTAAATCTAATTTAGTAGGTAAGGAAATAATTGATTTAGGATCAATTATTTCTCCTTCTTCTGTAACGTGTATCTCGTCTAAAGCAAAAAAGTTTAATGCGCCTATACCTTCTACCTGATTAAGATCTGCTTCTTCAGCCGTTATATGCTGTCGGATAATATTTCTAAGCTCACTTTCTTCAAGATAAGTAATACCTTCTTTTCCTAGCCAGCCATCGAGAATAAGCGCGGTAGGTTTTGCTACCGGGTAAAATAAAAATTGATAAAAGCGTATTATAGGGGACAGAATGCTACCCATTTTTAACGCATTTCTAGAAAAGTATGCTTGTGGTGTAATTTCGCCAAGTATAGTGATTGCGATGGTTGAGAATAAAAAAGCACTGGCTCCAGCTAGCACCGAATCAGATAACATGGTTAGCAATACATTGATACCGACATTCCCCCACAATATAGTGGCAAGGAGGAAGTTTGAATCATCTCGAAGGTTTAATACTTTTTCTGCCGACTTGTTACCCTTTTTTACTTCTACTTCTAAATGAAGTCTACTTATTGAAAAAAATGCCAAGTTTAACCCAGAAAAAATTGCAGATTGCGAAATACAAAAGGCGATAGCACACCAAGTAATGACGTCAGTTGACATGTAATATTCCTAATAAAAGTTGTTAAGCACTTTAACAGTGTGAAGTATTAACTTTACCTGCTGATATAACAACTATTTAATTGCTCTTAAGGCATAAATATAGCTTATACTTTCTTATCAAATAAAAAGTGTAAATGGCTTGTTCTTGGTAATATCAGTCCCGTAGCTTTTTGTAACTTAACGTAAGGATTTTTCATGATTAATTGTATGTTAATCTCACCATCATCTCCTGTAAAAATGGGCAATGAGGAGTTGGTGAATGAATGGGAACAAGATGAAAGCACACTCTTATGGATTGACCTTAATAAGGTTGAAAAAGGTCAAGAAAAAGAGATTTTAACTCAGTTTGGCTGCCACCCTTTAGCTATTTTAGATGCACAACGAGACAGACATCCCCCGAAAATCGAGTTGTTTGAAGATTATATTTTTCTTCTTTATCGAGGCTTTGTTGCAAAAGATGATCATTTAACCTTTGAGCATGTTCAAATTAGCATGTTCATAGGACACCGTATATTAATTACCTGCCACCCTGAAAGTTCAATCGCGATAAATGCTTTATTTAACACAGGAAGTGAAAAATATTTAACTCGAAGTCCTATACATTTAGCATTAAAAATATTTCATAGTAGTTGTGGAAGTTACCTTCAGCAATTATTCGAATTTGAGTCTCATCTAGAAAAAATAGAAGACAAATTTCAAAACAGTGGCAACGATAAAATGATGCGAGAAATCACCTCACATCGTTCTCGACTCGTTAAGATTAGAAGGACATTTAATTATCATGTTACGATTGGTGACACCCTAAATACCTACCTAGAAGATGACGAAACAACATTAATTACCGATAAAGAAATACATACAGTCAATGATTTAAGAGAGCGTCTTGATCGTTTGTTGACCCTGTCTCAAATGTATTACGATATCTGTGGTGATTTAATTAATGGCTATATGTCAGTTACCTCGCATCAACTAAATGCCACAATGAGAGTATTAACCGTTATCACGGCCTTATTTGTTCCTTTAACATTTTTAGCTGGAATTTATGGTATGAATTTCGAAAATATACCAGAGCTTAAGTTCCGATATGGCTATTTTGGTTTGTTAGGTGTGATGTCTGTTATTTCTATCGGGCTTATCGTTTTGTTCAAAAAGAAACGATGGTTATAACGTAAAAAAAAGCAGCTAAAGAAACTATTGATAAATAAATTAATACGATTGAAGATAATTTTAACCTTTAATGAGTGAACTATGAGTAACAATGTCTGGTGGGGAGAATTTACTTTTGATCTTCAAGAAACAAAATGTTGGAGTGTTGGTGAACGAGCCATTTTAATTAAACGAAAAGCGACTGAATGGAATGCCTGGAATATCGAAAGTAAAGAAGAAGAGCATGATATTTTAGTGGCTGATGGCGTAAATATTAACCTAGATGACACCAAAGTGATCGGTCGCTTTTTAGAAAAAACAACATCAGAAAAAATAAAGGTTGCTCCTTTATTAGCAGACCGTACCGTTATTGCTCGTCCTTCATCACCGTTAACTATTCTTGCGGGTGAAAAAATTCAGCTATTTATCAGTACGCCTATATGGTTTTATGCTGAAACATTTCCAAGTGGCAAATGCTTAGTAGATTTACCTTTTTGGCGACCCTCTGATTCCTGGTTTGGCAGTTCAACGATTGATGGACAATTATGTTATGCAAAATTTACCACGGCTAAAACTAAACTTGAAGAGCTAGAGTTACACCCCCACAGGGCAACAACGCCCATCATGGTTATTAATAGCCATGATAAAGCCTTAACTATTAACCGAATTAATGTGCCGGTAAATTATTTAAATTTATATAGTGATGATAAAAACCAATTGTGGACATCCGGAATCTCAATAGAAATAGAAAATGAATCAGCTGATGTTGAATTAATTATTGATAAAAGCATTTCTGCTGAATTTGAACCACTCACTTTTATCAGTAGTCCACGAATATCTTCAGAGCATGGAAGATTGATCCGCAGAATTAGTAACTTGTTTGGGTAGGCATTAGCCGTTAGTTAGGTCATCATTAATTAGGTAATATAATATGGAAATCATCAATGAATTTTTTAACATGTTTAAAGCATCTAATTTGTATACCTTAATACAGGCATTAATTCTATTTGCCGTTGGTTATTTTATTGCGAAAGCAATAAGCAGTGCCATTGAAAGAGTTGCTGAAAGCAAAATGACAACACACGGCCGGTTTTTATTAAAAAGAACGGTGTTTTACACGTTATTAGTGTTATTTGCTTTGTCAGCATTAAAACATATTGGTATAGATTTAACGATATTACTTGGCGCGGCGGGTATTTTTACTGTTGCCATTGGTTTTGCTTCTCAAACGTCAGCGTCTAACCTAATAAGTGGCTTATTTTTGATGATAGAAAGACCTTTTTCAATTGGTGATGTGATTAAAGTAAATGACATTGTCGGTGAAGTCATTTCGATTGATTTATTATCGGTTAAGCTAAGAACATTTGATAATTTATTTGTCAGAATACCGAATGAAAGTATGATAAAAAGTGCCGTGACAACCATGACAAAATTTCCTATTCGAAGAGCTGATCTCAAATTAGGTATTGCGTATAAAGAAGATATTGAAAAAGTGAGAGATATTTTATTAAAAATAGCGGAAAAAAATGTTATTTGCTTGGAAGAGCCAGCACCACTATTTATTTTGACAGGGTTTGGAACATCATCTGTTGATATTCAGTTTTCAGTTTGGTCAAAAAGAGAAAATTTTCTAACACTCAAAAACGAAATGTACCAAAATATTAAGAAAACGTTTGATGAACAGGGCATCGAAATACCATTTCCTCATCTTAGTCTTTATGCGGGTTCTCAAAGTAAGCCTTTTGATGTTTTGATGACTAAGCAGTCAAAAGGCACTGAAGAGAATTCAGAAAAATAGTTAATTGACAATGCTAAAAGCCAGTTGGCTAGGCACGGTAACAAAATTTGTTACAGTGCCTTTGTTACAGGGTCTATCCTTATATTACAAACGATAGCTATTATTACCGTTAACATAGTCTAAGTGCTTCTCAACCGTTAACCCGTTAAACATATTGTTGAAAACAGCTTTAAGTTTTTCATTTTTATCAACGCTATCGCCCTTAAAATAACTATGTTCAGAGTTTGCACCGTCAGTTACATCAATATAAATTGCATTAGCACTGTTTAACTTTTTAAGGTAATGTCCAAGTCGTGCAAGTTGTTCTTTTCCTGGCTTAATACGTGAAGCTTTTAATGCCGAGTCATCTTCGTTAATTACAATATAAACCCGTTTTCGGGCATCAAGTTTTTCAACCCAATCAGCATGCCTGTTATTATTGGCATCTGCAGCAACTAAACAAATATTATCAAACACTAATTTTGAAGTTGAATTATCACTTGTCATTAAAGAGTGTTTTAACAGATAATTTCCCATGCTGTGGCATAGTAAATTGATTTTAACAACACAAGATTTATCAACTAACTGAGAATACAAAGCAGAAGCTGCCATTGGGTTTTTATTGTCTGGGTACTTAGTATTAACCTTGATTTTTATGTTTGTAATAGCTGCTTCTGTTAACAAGGAGTGAAAAAAATTAATTTTTTCAACAAACCGATTAAAAGCACCAGATGAGGCTCGGGCATCAGATTTATCACTGAGATATGAAGCGGTTCCTGAAATGGCACCACCGCCATTGGCTGGCCAAGTAAAAGGAACAACGATGACATTGTAAAGCGTCTCAAGCTCGTAAGCTGTTTTTAAAACATCACTAACATCGTTATTATAACCATGCGCGAAAAAGAGAATGGATTTACGCTCTTTTTGAGCTTTTTCAAATAATTCACAAGCAACAGTCAGTGAGCCATACCAGTTTTTTTGTTCATCAATATTTAAATGAAACTTATCTTTTAAACGTTTAACTTCTTGTGTAGTAAGCTTGTTGTCAACATGTTCTACAGACCAACCTGTACCTTTTTTATTTACGTTAACTGCACGTAATTCATTTGGTCCGCTAGGATTTGGCGTTTTTCCAAAAATGCCGAGCCCTTTGCCTTTTTTTATGACTCTGTTCGTTATTAAATACATCTTAATCTCCTTTTAAGTGTTCATTAATCAGATAGGTGATGTTCGGTAATAATTAAAGTTCATAAAGCGGCAAATTTCCAATTTATACTAATTTAAATATTCGATGGGATTAATCGCGTTCAATACATTTCAACTCTTTCTTATATTGATGATTACTCTGAACATAATGAGCAGCGCCTTTTTCAAGCATGATTTTGGTTTTGTCATCGAGTTGTTTAATCACTTTTGCTGGCGAGCCCAATACTAAACTACCGTCAGGTATTATCATATTTTCTGTTACCAAGGCATTGGCACCCACTAAACAGTTTTTGCCAATTTTGGCACCATTTAACACTACGGCATTTATACCAATTAAACTGCCTTCACCTATAGAGCAGCCATGTAACATTGCTTTATGACCAACTGTGACATTTTCAGCAACGGTAATGGGAAAACCTTCATCGACATGCAAAATACACCCGTCTTGAATATTTGAATTGTCCCCTATGTTGACTTGTGCTAAATCTGCTCTGATCACCACATTAAACCAAATACTGGTATTATCGCCTAATACTACATCGCCAATTACACTGGCGTTTGGTGCTATAAAGCAACTTTTTGAAATATATGGAGAAAGTTCACCTAACTGATAGATCATATGTTTGTACCTTAATGTTTAATTATTGAGTCTAATCTTTTAACGGTAATATTATCGAAAAAATACTGCCTTTATTTATTTCACTGGTCACCGTTACCTTACCTTTGTGAGCTAATGCAATATGTTTAACAATAGATAAACCTAACCCTGTACCACCTAACTGCCTGCTACGTGCTTTATCTACGCGATAAAAGCGTTCAAATAATCGCGATAAATGTTCTTCTGGAATACCACTGCCTTTATCTTCAACGCTTATTTTTACTTCATGGTTTTGCTTTATTACTGTTATTTTTATTTCACTGTTGCCATTACTGTATTTAATCGCGTTGTTTAGCAGGTTGATAATCGCTTGTTCTATTAATGAGGAGCTATGCTTAAGTGTTATTTCTTCGGCGTTGTTTAATATAATGTCTATGTTTCTTTTTAACGCTTTGTCTTTACAAAGAAAAATAGCGTTACTTAACGCGAGTGTAATAGACTCATCTACAAAGTCAATTTCATTAATTTCTGTTTCTTTTTCTATTTTAGATAAGGTTAATAAGTTTTCAATAATACTTTCTAAACGAATGGAATGTGTATGTATAACTTCAATAAAATAAGCCCTTTTTTCTTGAACTAAGTCAGGAAATTCTATTAACGTTTCAGAAAGTCCTTGAATAGCGGTAAGAGGTGTTCTCAGCTCGTGCGATACATTGGCAACAAATTCTTTTCTTTGCAATTCAAATTCTTTTAGTTTGGTTATGTCATTAAATACTACTAGGGTGCCACATTTGTTTTTATGTATATCAAGTAAAGGCGCTGATTGGGCAAATAGTACTTGTTCATGTTCAACGTTATTATGAATAATAATTTCTTGCCCTACAGGGGTATTTTGTTGCAGGGCAAATAAAATAAGGTTATGTAATTCAATATTTTCTATAACATTTTTTAACTTAACACCTTCAATGTTTTTTTCTGAAATTTTTAAAATATTGTAGGCTGCTTGGTTGATACGAAGAATTTTTTTGCTACTATCAACGGCAATAACCCCTTCAACCATACTAGAAAATACGGCTTCTTGTTCATTTCTTTGGTTAAGAATAGTTTCAATGCGTTGATTTAATTGAATGGCAATTTCGTTAAATGCTTGGCCTAATTGTTCAGACTCAAGCGAGTCATTTGAATTTAATTGCACGCGGCTGGAAAAGTCGCCTTTGGCTAATCGTTGCGCTTGTACTTTCATTGCTTCTAGTGGTCTAACTAAAGCTTTAGACATCCACCAGCTAGCAAAGGCTGTAATGATGATGAGAATAAAAAAGCCTAAGGATACTTTATAATAAATACTCCATAAAGCATTTTGCAGGGTATCTAATGGGGTTGACGTTCTCATTATGCCAATTAGCTTGTTTTGAGCGATTATAGGCATAGCAAAATACATTGAATCTATTGCTAGCGTGTGACCATATCTTGTTGATAAACCTTTACCAACAAGTATTGCTTGTGCAATCTCAGGGCGGTTTTTGTGATTGTCCATTGTTACGGGATCTTTTTTATTGTCCCCAATAATCTTTCCTGAAGGCAAAATAATAGTAATTCGAGTTGATGAGTCGTCACCTAGTTGTTGAGATTTTTTTTGAATTTCTTGAAAATTTTTCGATTGAATAAGCCGAGAAAATTCAGGTGTTAAAATTTTTGCTCTTATTTCTAGGTCGACAGCACGCTCTTGATAATAGAACGATTTAAATGACCAAAGCGCAATCATTACAATGGCGAGTAATGAGATAAATGAAATAATCAAAAAAGAGGGGTACAACTTCCAAAAAAGCGTTTTGCGTTTTATTGTCATTTTATATTCGTTAGTGAGTCTTTGTTGTAATAGATTGTTGTTTGTATTGTACATTAAAAGCATTTAAATATAGCCCTAGCCAGGGGATAAAAGTAAATAGAACAAGTGTTTATTCAATCACTCTTAGCGCTGGTGACACTTTCTTTCGAGTACAGTAGAACTTTATTCCGCCCTTGGTCTTTAGCTAAGTAAAGTGCAATATCAGCTTGTTTATACAGGTCATCATAATTAGCTTTTTTCATATTACCTAAAGCAACACCGATACTTGCTGTGATTGTTGATTCAAAGGACCTTGCCATACCTTCAATACAACCTCTAACTCTTTCAGCAAACGCACATGCAGATTCATCACTGCTATTCATACTCAAAATGACAAATTCTTCTCCACCTATACGGGCCAATAAGTCATTCTTGCGACAGAGCCTTTTAATAGTATCTGAAATAGCGACTAGGATCTCGTCACCAGCATCGTGACCAAAATTGTCGTTAATATCTTTAAAATGATCGATATCTATCAGTAAAAATGCCATTTGAATGTCCTTCCCTTGAAATGCATTGATTTTATGATCAAGAAAGCGACGATTTCCAATCCCCGTTAAAGGATCGGTTTCAGAGACTTTTTTTAATGTTTTATTCTTGGCTTCTAAACGAGCGATTACCTGTTTTCTTAGCATCAATACGAGAAATAAAACTAAACTGATTAACGAAATAACAATAACCGCAAATAAATACAATGAAGCGTGTCGAGATTCTCGTTCGCTAATCAGTAATTCTTCTTGTAGTTTTATGTAATCTCGTTCCATTTGTAATTGATTTTCTAATTTTTGAACAATACCTTTTTGTACTAAAGGTTGAATTTTATTTCTTCTCTCAATGTATTCTGACTGAATTGTTGCAGCAGCTTCAAAATTCTCTTGGCTTAATTCTAATTTGGCTAAATTCTCATACAGTGCCATTTCACTTTCCAGTGATATTTTATCTTTTACTTCAATGATGCCCTTTTGATATAAGTCAATGGCTTCTTTTATTTGGTTCGTTTGAATAAAAACGTCAGCTAGTCCTAAATATGCTGCTGCAACAGCAGGCGGATAAGAGCTGCCTTGTTCATCGTTTATAACAAATTTATAGAGAGATTTAGCAGCTGAAAACTCTTTTAATGAATTATACACATGAGCTAAATTAACAGATGCTTCACTAAAGCTAAAGTCACTGATATAAGACTTATTGCTTATCACTTTTTCTAATAATTTTTGGGCTTTGAGTACATCTCCTGACTTTAATAAAGATACACTTAAGCCAACAGAAGCATTCAATTTCATTTCAATGTCATCAAGTTCTGTATTAATTGCTATTGATCTTTCAAAATATTTAGCGGCATTAGTGTAGTCATTTTGAGAATTTAATACATTTCCTAGGTTATTATAAACCATCGCTAAATCTTTTTTATTATCGCTTGATTTAGCAAATTTTAACGCTTCAATGTAGTATTTTATTGCATTATCATGATCAATAAGATACTCGTAAAATACGCCCATTACTCTATTTGCAACAGAGATTAAATGATAATCTTTGCTATCATTTGCGCTATTAATTGCTTGATTCAAATGAGCAAAAGCTTCTTGATTTAAGCCTTGGTACATTTCAGCTTGTCCAAGCAAGCGTAATACGTTTGCTTTAACTAAATTATTATCATGTAGGATAGAAAAGGCTAATGCTTGTGCTGAATAATGTGCTGATTTTTTTGGATCAATATAAAGATAATAATGTGCCAATTTAACTAATGGCTCTTTTCGAGCTTCATCATTTAGAGAAAGTTCTATTAATGTTGATTTTAACGAATCAACATTAACTTCATTCGCTAAAATAGGTGAGATTGCAGTCAAAGATAATAGAAATATTAATATCCATTTAATCATTTTAAACCTTTTATTCTAAATAATAGTGTTCAATATACAATACATTTTAAAGTTACATTGCATTTATTGTTTACGGTAGAGCACTTGATTTACAGACTATAAGTTTAGCTTAATCATATTATTAACGTGATACATCATAAATGTCTACCTCCATTTTTGAAATATCAAAACTAGATTGTTTTGCTATCGTCAAGACAAGTTGTTTAATAATATCGCCATATTGGTCTAGCAATCTCTTTCTATATTTCACAACAAATATAATGTGATAGGCGATCAGGAACTTTGCGTGATTCATTGTTTTGTAGTCACTCATGAATAAATAAGTCCTTTTTGATGAAAGACGATGCCGATTTGCTTCATATTCTTCACAAAAGATTTCATACCGTTCGTGAATTTAAGATATGCCCCTTTGTTCTGCATACCTTGAGCTACATAGATTTGTCCATTCCATGTGATCAAATCTTCAGGTTGTATTTGTGAGTGTTGCTTGCGAATCGACGGAGAAAATCCATTTCTGTTTTTCTGCAAAGACCGATTATTCTTGCGTTTAAAAGTAATTGTACGTTCACTTGCTCTATATTGATTAGATCCACCCGCAATCACAAAAGCATCATTACTGTGTAATTTTTCGATACCGTGATGATAGCGATTTTCCTTGGTAATATAGCCAAATGTTTCAATTGCATTAGGGAGTAATTTTAATAGCTGTGATCGTCTTACGTTCATTGTTGTCGCGGATTTCAACGTGTTTTTCATAATCACTGACAGTGACCACTTTCCTGCATGTAAGTAGTCTTGAAGCAGAGCTTAAGTTTGTTTAACAATTTTGGTGATATTTAGGCTGTTTAAATTCATTAAGACTAGTGCTATCAGGTAATAGCTCTAGCTTAATGTACTGCCGGGATCGTTCAATAACTAAAAGTGATCGTTTAAAAATTTTCCTTAGTGAAGCATTACTTTAGTTCATCAATAAATGATACCGCACGACCAATATAACTAGCCGGTGTTAATAAGCATAGTTCGGCTTTTACGCTATCAGGTAATTCAAGGTTGTTGATGAATTCACGCATAGAGTCAGCATTAACACGTTTACCGCGCGTTAACTCTTTAAGTTTTTCGTATGGTTTTTCAATACCGTAACGGCGCATCACTGTTTGTACTGGCTCGGCTAATACTTCCCAGTTATTATCAAGCTCTTTCGATAGGTTTTCTTCGTTAACTTGTAACTTGCTGATGCCTTTTAATGTTGATTGGTAAGCAATGATAGTGTGACCAAAACCAACACCTAAGTTACGTAAAACCGTTGAATCGGTTAAGTCACGCTGCCAGCGAGAAATAGGTAATTTCTGAGCAAGGTGGTTAAATATTGCATTGGCAATACCTAAGTTACCTTCTGAATTTTCAAAGTCAATTGGATTAACTTTGTGTGGCATGGTTGATGAACCAATTTCGCCTGCAATAGTTTTTTGCTTGAAATGACCTAGAGCAATATAACCCCAAGCATCACGATCAAAATCAATTAAAATGGTATTGAAACGCGCGACAGCGTCGAACAATTCAGCAATGTAATCATGCGGTTCAATTTGTGTTGTAAAGGCATTCCAGGTTAATCCTAATGAACTAACAAACTCATCAGCAAATTGATGCCAGTTAACTTCTGGGTAAGCACTTAAGTGAGCATTGTAGTTACCAACAGCACCATTTATTTTACCTAAAAGTTCAACCGCTGCAATTTGCTTACGTTGACGTTGTAAACGTACATAAACATTCGCCATTTCTTTACCTAAAGTACTAGGAGAGGCAGGTTGTCCATGAGTACGACACATCATAGGGATAGTTTTATATTCAATTGCTAAACCTTTAATTTGTGCAAGAATTTCATCAATAGCAGGTAATAACACCTGCTCACGACATTCTTTTAACATTAAGCCGTGAGAAAGGTTATTAATATCTTCAGAAGTACAAGCAAAATGAATAAACTCAGTAACCGCATTTAATTCAGCATTGTCGCTAATTTTCTCTTTTAAGAAGTATTCAACTGCTTTGACATCGTGATTGGTAGTTGCTTCAATTTTTTTGATACGTAAGGCATCTTGCTCACTGAAATTACTAACAATGCTATTTAACGCTTCATTTGCCGCATTACTAAAAACAGGAACTTCTTCAATGGCTTTACTCGCACTTAATTTTTGTAACCAACGCACTTCAACGGTCACACGGTATTTGGTTAAACCAAATTCACTAAAGATAGGGCGTAAGTCACTTGTTTTACTGCCGTATCTGCCGTCTACTGGCGATATTGCGGTTAACGCTGAAAGTTCCATGATGTATTCCTAAGTTAAAATTTATGTTTAAAAGTATTAGTTTAAAGTCTTAAAAGGTATAGTTTAAAGGTATAGCTTAAAAGGTATAGCTTAAAAGGTATAGCTTAAAAGGTATAGCTTAAAAGGTAAGGTTTAAATATATGCCTTAAAGTACTGCTATTAAAACAGATTAAATGGTATTCAAAAGCTGTTGAGCACTTTTCACTATTTTATTGCGGCTAAATAATATATTTCTTCGTTTACCGCCAACTTGTCGCCACAATACTGCGGCTCGTATGCCGGCTAATAATAAAGCTCTAATTTTGTTCTGATTTATTGTTTGTTTTAATATGCTTGGCTCACCAGTAACTTGAATGCGAGAGCCTAACGGGCTAATAATATCGCTATATATGCTAGCAAAGCTGGAAATAAGTGTTTCACTGGTAATACCGTAATGTGCTAGCTGTCTTTTGCTCGCGTCAATACGATCACCAAGTTGTGCTAATTGCTTTGGCTGCTTTATCAATTTTCGTTCTAGATTAATTAAACTAATGATATAACGGGTAAGCTCAGGATCTTTTACTTTCTTACCTTCGGTATTAGTGTTGCCGTTAGTGCTTGATGAATCACCTAAGTGATTTATTAGTAGTTTAAGTCCCTGTTTTAGGTTTGCCAACTCACCACCATATACCGCTAAAGTATTTTCTGGTGAAGTTATTGTAATACTGTTAACTAATACGGCAAGTTCATTTTCATCAATTTGCCCAGTACGTGAAACCTGTTGTACAAAGTGTGCAGCTTGGCATATAGCGGCTAAAGTTATCGTTTGATCTTTCATTGATGTTTTAAATTACTTCTCTAAATTAAATTAAATTAAAATGAATTAGTTTAATTATTTTTGATAAAAACTAACGGATAAGAGTATTGATAATACCACCACCAAGACAAATGTCATCTTGATAAAATACAACCGATTGCCCTGGTGTTACTGAACTTTGAGGTTTATCAAAATCTATTTGATACTCGGTACTCTTATGTTCACTTTCTGTGGTAGAACGTTTTAGTGGTGTAACCGTACAAGCTACGTCTTCTTGGCGATACCGCGTTTTTACAGTGCATTTTATTGGCGTAGATAATTCTTGGCGATCAACCCAATGTAATTGATTGGCAATTAAGCCTTTAGAAAATAGACGAGGGTGATTATGCCCTTGACCAACAATAAGTACGTTACGTAACAAATCTTTTTCTACTACATACCAAGGCTCTTCACCTGCATTGGCTAAGCCGCCTATGCGTAAACCTTTGCGTTGCCCTAAGGTATGATACATTAAGCCGTCATGATGACCCACAGCTTCACCTTCTGCCGATTCAATAATGCCTGGTTGTGCGGGTAAATATTGTCCTAAAAAGTCTTTAAACTTTCGCTCGCCAATAAAACAAATGCCCGTGCTGTCTTTTTTATTATGCGTTATTAAGTCTGCTTTTTCTGCAATAGCACGCACCTGAGGTTTTTCAATATTGCCAACAGGGAATAATGTATGTGATAGCTGTTGCTCATTTAAGGTGTATAAAAAGTAACTTTGATCTTTGTTGTCATCTAAGCCACGTACCATAGTCCAATGACCATCGTTAAATCGGCGTTGTACATAATGACCTGTAGCGATGTAATCTGCGCCTAAATCTTCACAAGCAAACTCTAAAAAGGCTTTAAATTTGATCTCTTTATTGCACATAATATCAGGGTTGGGTGTACGACCTGCTTTATACTCAGCTAAAAAATACTCAAAAACATTGTCCCAATATTCTGTAGCAAAATTAATGGTGTGTAGTTTTATTTCTAATTTGTCGCAAATGGCTTGAGCATCTTTTAAATCTTGTGCTGCCGCGCAATATTCATCAGTATCGTCTTCTTCCCAGTTCTTCATGAACAAGCCTTCCACTTGATAACCTTGCTCTTTTAATAAATAAGCAGAAACAGAAGAATCAACACCGCCCGACATACCAACAATCACTTTTATTTCTTGTGGCGAAAAGTGCTCTGGTGCTTTGTTTTGTAGATCTTGAAGCTCAATAGGCATGGAAAAACTCTTATCTTGAAAAATGGTCTTAAAAGTAAAAATACTTGATAAAAAGGCGCAGAATTATAGCATGCCCCTTATCACGATTAAATAGTCATATTTAAGAACAATTGTCATAACTTTAGTCAATTACCCTATATGTGCCATTATCAATGTTATTTATTGTCCACTGACCAATAGAAAAACGTATTAACCGTAGTGTTGGAAAACCTATGTTTGCTGTCATGCGTCGTACTTGACGATTACGTCCTTCGGTAATGGTTATTTCAATCCAAGTGGTGGGAATGTTTGCGCGCGCTCTAATTGGAGGAACACGTTCCCATATTTTTGGCTGCTTCATTAGCGTTACTTTTGCAGGTAATGTCATGCCATCTTTTAGTGCTACACCGCTGCGAAGTTTTGCTAAGTCACCATCGCTTGGGCTGCCTTCTACTTGTACCCAATAGGTTTTAGCTGTTTTCTTTTTTGGATTGGCTATTTTATGTTGTAATTTACCGTCATTAGTTAACAGTAATAAACCTTCGCTATCTCTGTCTAGCCGTCCGGCAGCATACACATCTTCAACAGGGATGAAATCTTTTAGCGTTTTTCGCTTTTGTTTTCCATCATGTTTTTCATCGGTGAATTGGCATAATACATCAAAAGGTTTGTTGAAAAGTACAATTCTTCGCTTATTCTCTACTGGTCGTACCTTTTGAGGCTGTTGCGCTCTATGGCTTGTGTTTTCTTTGTTTTTGTTCATTTTTGTCTGTCTTTCATTAGAGGTAAGCTAGTAGTGTCTACGCTCAGCTATATTAATGTGCTGTAAATTATTATAATATAACGCGCGAAAAATAAATGTTAAATCTGAATTATATTTAGGATTAGTCACTGTAAATTAATCCACTCAAGTTAAATAAAGTAGGAAGCTCATGAGCACTGATAACTCAAAAATTATTTATACTATTACCGATGAGGCACCAGCCTTAGCAACGTATTCTTTATTACCTATTATCCAAGCCTATACCGCATCTTCTGGCATTAATGTTGAAACGCGCGATATTTCTTTAGCTGGTCGTGTTTTAGCTAATTTTCCAAAATATTTAACCAAAGAGCAGCGCGTTGATGATGCTTTAGCTGAATTAGGCGATTTGGTTACTAGCCCAAATGCTAACATTATTAAGCTTCCTAATATAAGTGCTTCTGTTCCTCAATTGCATGCGGTAATTAAAGAATTACAAGCAAAGGGTTATGAAGTACCAAATTACCCAGAAGAAGCACAAAATGAAGCAGAAAAATCAATTAAATATACTTATGACAAAATCAAAGGTAGCGCGGTAAATCCTGTTCTTCGTGAAGGTAACTCAGACCGACGTGCACCTGCTTCAGTTAAAAAATATGCTCAGAAAAATCCGCACTCAATGGGCGTTTGGTCAAATGAGTCAAAATCTCATGTAGCAAATATGTCTGGCGGAGATTTCTATGAATCAGAGCAATCGGCAACGATTAATTATGCAACTAATGTAAGAATTGAATTTGTTGCTCAAGATGGCAGTGTTAACGTTTTAAAAGATAATTTAGCCTTATTAACAGGTGAAATTATTGATTCATCGGTATTAAGTAAATCGGCTTTGGTTGAGTTTTATCAACAATCAATTGAAGATGCAAAAAATGAAGGTGTTTTATTATCTTTGCACTTAAAAGCGACCATGATGAAAGTATCAGATCCTGTTATTTTTGGTTATGCCGTTAAAGTATTCTACGCCGATGTTTTTGCAAAACATGCAGAAATTTTTGATCAATTAGGTGTTGATGCAAATAATGGTATTGGTGATGTTTATAGTAAAATTTCACGCTTACCTAGCGATAAGAAAGCTGAAATTGAAGCTGATTTAGCTGAGGTTTTTACTAACCGTCCTGAACTTGCCATGGTTGATTCAGATAAAGGTATTACTAACTTACATGTACCAAGTGACGTGATTGTTGATGCCTCTATGCCAGCAACATTACGCTCTTCTGGAATGATGTGGGGACCTGATGGCCAGTTAAAAGACACTAAAGCGATGATTCCAGACCGTTGTTATGCTGGTGTTTATCAAGCTGTTTTTGATTTTTGTAGAGAACATGGTGCATTTGACCCAACAACAATGGGTACTGTGCCAAATGTTGGTTTAATGGCGCAAAAAGCTGAAGAGTATGGCTCACATGACAAAACATTCGTTATGGACGCTGCTGGTACTGTTCGAGTTGTTGACTCTCTTGGTACAACGTTACTTGAGCATAGTGTTGAAGCGGGTGATATTTGGCGTATGTGTCAGGCTAAAGATTTACCCATTCAAGATTGGGTTAAATTAGCGATTACCCGCGCTAAAGCATCTGGTATGCCTGCTGTTTTCTGGTTAGATGAAAATCGTGCACACGACAGAGAAATGATCAAAAAAGTTAATGCGTATTTAGCTAACTATGATACGACTGATTTAGATCTTCGCATTCTTAACCCAATAGATGCATGTCAATTCTCCTTAGATCGTATTCTAAAAGGTGAAGATACTATTTCGGTAACTGGTAACGTTTTACGTGACTACTTAACCGATTTATTCCCAATTTTAGAGCTTGGCACCAGTGCTAAAATGCTTTCAATTGTACCGTTAATGAACGGTGGCGGTTTATTTGAAACAGGTGCTGGCGGCAGTGCACCTAAGCATGTTCAACAGTTTGAAAAAGAAAACCACTTACGTTGGGATTCTTTAGGTGAGTTTTTAGCGCTAGCGGCTTCTTTAGAGCATTTAAGCGTAACTACGGGTAATGCTAAAGCGCAAGTGTTGGCTGATACCCTAGATAAAGCCACAGGTGAGTTTTTAGACAGCAATAAGTCACCATCACGTAAAGTGGGTGAGTTAGATAACCGTGGTAGTCATTTTTATCTTGCGATGTACTGGGCAAAAGCCTTGGCTGAGCAAACGAGTGACGGTGAGCTTAAAACTAGCTTTACTGGTATTGCACAAGCGTTGGCTAAGCAAGAAAAGAAAATTGTTGCCGAACTAAATGATGCACAAGGTCGTGCAATGGATATTGGTGGATATTATTTTGCAGATACCGCTAAAGCTGAAAAAGCCATGCGATGTAGTGAAACATTGAATACTATTTTGTCGGCACTTTTATAAGTCAAAGCATTTGCAAAGAGTATTTAAAAATAGTCTTTGTAATTAACTGCTTTCAATTAGCTGTTTAGTAATTCTTTTCAACTAGCACAACGTAAAGCCCTGACAATGAATAATTGTCAGGGCTTTTATTTATGTTAGTTTTATCACTTCCTTATATTAAGCACTGTGTTTTGAGTTTGCTTGGTATATAATCCGCATCCTTATTTTTTTGTTTTGTTCTTTTAGGTGATATATGAGTGTTGATGCTATTGGTTTATCCGCCAATTTATTAAAAGCAGTTAAAGCGTGTGGCTATAAGAATTTAACACCAATTCAACAACAAGCTATCCCTATGATTCGTTCAGGGGTTGATTTGTTAGCTAGTGCGCAAACAGGCACAGGAAAAACTGCCGCATTTAGTTTACCAATATTAGATGCATTAGCAAAAACAATATCACAAGAAGCTTCTGCGAGTAAAAGTGGTCGAAATATACAAGCTTTAGTGCTTACACCAACGCGTGAGTTAGCAGCACAGGTGGCTGAAAATATGGTGGCCTATAGTCAGTTTTTGCCTTTAGAAATTGGTGTGGTTTACGGTGGCGGTAAAATGGCATCACAAACTAATTTATTAAAACAAGGTGTGGATGTTTTAGTAGCAACACCAGGTCGCTTACTTGAGCATTTAGATTTACGTAATGTGAATTTATCGCAAGTGAAATATCTTGTACTTGATGAAGCTGATCGCATGTTAGACATGGGTTTTCTTGCGGATATTGAAAAATTGACCTTAGCCGTAAAACAAAAACATCAAACACTAATGTTTTCAGCAACCTACTCTAATAAGGTAAAGTCTTTAGCTAATCAATTACTGACAGCACCAAAAACGATAGGGTCAGAAAGGCCAAATTCCACCTCAGGTAAAATTAAACAGTCAGTTTATTGGGTTAGTGAAGCAAGAAAACGTGAATTATTATCTGAATTGATTGGCGTGAATAATTGGCAGCAAGTGCTGGTTTTTGCTGGTACAAAGGAAAGTGCCAATATTCTGGCTACAGAGTTAAAACTGGACGGCATAAAAGCCGCACTTTGTCATGGCGATAAATCTCAAGGCTCTCGCAATAAAGCGTTGGCTGATTTTAGTGAAGGTAAAGTTAGAGTATTAGTGGCAACGGATGTTGCAGCACGTGGTTTAGATATTGATAATTTAGCTTATGTAGTTAATTTTCACCTACCATTTTTGGCCGAAGATTATGTTCACCGTGTTGGCCGTACTGGCCGAGCAGGAAAATCAGGTACGGCTATTTCGTTAGTTAGCCCTAAAGATGAGCGATTTTTAGAAAATATTGAAGCGCTTATTGGTCGTCAATTTGAACGAATTGTCGTACCAGGTTATGAGTTAAAGCAAGATGAAACATTAGAGCATCAGCAAATTAGCGAAAAGCGTGCGAGTAAAAACCGCTATCGTGCGAGTCAAGAAAAGAATCAAGCAATAGAAAAGAAAAAGCAAGCTTCTCGCTTAAGTAATACAAAATACAATGTAAAAATAAAGAAGAAGCGCTAATTCTTCTTTAATTTTACTTTGTAGCAATTAATATTGTGGTTAATAAATATAGGGGTTAATAAATATGGGGGCTAATAAATATTTGGCTGATAAATATTGCTACTTAGACAACACTCAATCCTTTTGACTTGTTCATTTTTTGACGGTAAAGCGCTTGATCAGCCCGTTCAAAAAATGCTTGTTCATTATCAGCTCTGTTCATAAAGGTTGTACCTAAGCTACAACCTACTTGATATTTTGCTAGTATTATATTGCTTTTTAAAGCATTATTAATTCTACTGTGAATTATATCTAATGCGTACTCACTAGCATTTTCAACGATAACAGCAAACTCATCTCCGCCAAAACGAAACACACTGTCGGAGTCACGCACACAGGTTCGTAAAATATTCGCAAATTGTATTAATACTTGATCGCCCGCGCTATGACCATAAGAGTCATTAATTGCTTTAAATTTATTTAAATCGCCTAAAACCAAGCCAACCTGTGCATGATGGCGATTAGCATTATGCATTGCACGTTTTAGCTGCTCATCAAAGTATCTACGATTCCCTAAGCCTGTCAGACAATCTTGCATGGCAAGCTGTATTGCCTGATGGTATTGCAATGCATTTTTCAACGGGTACAATACTATTTGATGAATACGCTGTAAATCTTTGTAATGATGCATACTAATAGGGTTATCAATGCTGTAACTGATAGTCCCAATAAATTCATCATTTAACTTTAATTCAAACTGACGTTCGTGTTTTGCTTTACGGCTGCCACGTAATGTTTTACTCACTATTTTGCTTTTAAAATACAAACCTGAAAATTTTATATAACGAGCGGCTTCCATAGCAAAAATATCAAGTAATTTATCTAAAGCAAGGGTTGTTTGAAGCTGTTCTAATAAGCTTGAGTTACTCTTGTTGTTAGCGCTAGTTCTATTAGCTAATACATTTAAGGCATTTAAGGCATTAAATGTAGGGATAGTATTTTCAAGTATATTCAATGTTTGCATACTTGCACCTCACTATTTAGTCGCTTTATTATTAATGTATACAATTAAGCAAAAAACGTTCCAAGCGATAATTATTTGTGTTATTTAAAAAAGAGTAAGATTTTTCTTTTATTAACCGTATGATTTTTAATGCGTTTTTTAAAGATCGCAGGGTGTTTTTTTGAATATTCAGCGAGTATTTATTTTGGGATGTTCAGTGAATGTTATTGTCAGTAACTTGACGGCAATAACTTGCCGTGTGGCAATGCTATTTAATTATTAAGGAGTGTATGTGAGCGTTCATTTTCAAATACTCACTATTTTATCTAGTGCGGTGCTTATTGTCTGGTTGTTTCGCCGTCTGAAATTACCTGCTATTTTGGCTTATTTAGTCGCTGGAATGCTTGTAGGTGAGCATGGTTTGAATTTAGCTCAAGATCAGGTTGATTACGATGATTTTGCAGAGCTTGGTATTGTTTTTTTATTATTTACTTTAGGTTTGGAGTTTTCACTTCCTCGTTTAATGGCTATGCGCCATTTGGTATTGGCGGTAGGCAGTCTACAAGTTGGTATTTCTTTATTTATTTTTATGATCGCTAGCATGCTCTTTGGGCTGAGCTTTGAATCTGCTTTTGTTGTTGGCAGTATTCTCGCTTTATCTTCTACCGCTATAGTCATTCGTCAGTTAAGTGAAACGGGGGCGATGAAACGAAAATCAGGGCAGTTATCCGTTGCCATTCTTTTATTCCAAGATGTTGCTGTAGTACTTATTCTCATTATTATTCCAATGTTGGCGTTAGACAAAGATATCTCAATGGTTTCGGCGTTAGTCGTTGCGATATTCAAAGGTATTGTGGTTGTTACCTTATTGTTATTCATCGGCAAATGGCTATTGCCTAAAGTGTTTAATATTATCGCTAGCGTGCGAACAGATGAACTTTTTGTTTTAACAACACTATTAGTGACCTTACTTGCTTCTGCGCTGACGCAGTGGTTCGGTTTGTCTATGGCATTAGGCGCATTTCTAGCGGGGATGATGCTAGGAGAGAGTGAATATAAGTACCAGTTAGAAGCTGATATCAGGCCATATCGTGATATTTTATTAGGTCTGTTTTTTATCACTGTCGGTATGAAGTTAGAGGTTGGTTTATTATTGTCATCTCCTTTAAATTTATTCGCTCTTATGCTGAGCTTTATGTTAGTTAAGATTATGGTCATTAAAGTTTTAGCTAGTCGAGCAGGAGAGTCATCCAAAGATGCTTGGGCATCAGGATTAATGCTTGCGCAAATGGGAGAGTTTGGCTTTGTGCTTATTGCACTTGCCAATCAAGTACAATTATTACCTAGTGAGGTCTCATCTATGTTGCTAGGTGCAGGCGTTATGAGTATGGCTATTACGCCTTATATGATTGATCATGCTCGTTCATGGTCAATTTTTTTGAGTCAGGAAAAGTCTCCCCAAACAAATGACTTAGAGCAGTTACCAGAAAATAAAGACTTAAAAGATCACGTAATTATTTGTGGTTTTGGTCGAGTAGGTCAAACGGTGAGTCGGTTTTTAAAGCAAGAATCAATTGATTTTGTTGCAATAGATATTGATCCACTACGTACGCGTAAAGCACGTGAAGCGGGTGAAAATGTTTTGTTTGGTTCGTCAAGGCAAACAGAACTATTAAAAGCTGCACATTTGTCACAAGCAAAACTAGTGGTTATTGCTTTTGGAGAAGATAAGCAGTCAGTAGAAGTTATTCAAAAAGTACGTTCATTGTCGCCAGATGTTCCTATTTTGGTACGTACCCGCAACGATGACCACTTAGCAACTCTGCATAGTGCGGGCGCAAATGAAGTGGTGCCAGAAAGTTTAGAAGGAAGCTTAATGTTAGTTTCACAAGTGTTGTCATTGACAGGTGTGCCTTTCTCAAGAATTATGCGCCAAGTACAAAAGGAACGTAAAAACCATTATAATCATTTACATGGTTTCTTCCAAGGTGAGCATACTGATATGAGCCCCGAAGCGATTGACAGAATTGAATTTGCTCATGCTATGTTAATTAACACTGATTCATTTGGTTGTGGTAAAACTATTGAATCTTTAAACCTTAATAAACGACGTGTTCATGTGGTTGCTTTGAAACGAGGCGACACTGAAACAGAATCACCAGATGAAAACACAGTGTTACAAGCTCAAGATACGCTAATTGTACGTGGTAAGCCAAGACGTGTAGAAAGGGCTGAGCGCTTTGTGCAAGAAGGACATTAGTGTTTTACTCTTTTAAAAATAGTTAGTTATAACTCACTTTTTTACCCTCGACCCACGTTTGTAAAACCTTTGTTTTCCATATTTCAGCGGTTTTTACTTGGAATAAATCTTGGTCAATTAAAATAAAGTCAGCTTTTTTGTTTTTTCCTAATGTGCCAATAATATTTTCCTGATGAGCAGCAAAGGCTGCATTTAAGGTAAATGTTTTAAATGCTTGAGTAATCGACATTGATTCTTTAGGGAACCAACCCGCTTCTGGTTGATTCTGTTTGTCCTGCCTAGTAATACTGGCATGTAATCCGTAGAATGGATTAGCTGATTCAATGGGAAAATCAGAGCCACCAGCAATAATTGCATTAGCTTTGATTAATTTTTGCCAAGCATAAGCACCTAAAATTCTTGCTTTGCCCAATCTATCTTGTGCCATATTTTTATCGCTTGTAGCATGAGTTGCTTGCATTGAGGCAATAACGCCAAGCTCAGCAAAGCGAGGAATATCTTGCAAACGTAGAATTTGCGCATGCTCTATTCTATGGCGCATTTGTTTTATTTTTTTGGTTGTTATGTATTTTTCATAGAGATCTAAAACAATTTTATTGGCATGGTCACCAATGGCGTGAGTGTTTACTTGAAAGCTAGCCTCCATTGCTGTTTTGATGAGTAATGCTAAGGTTTGTTGGTTATAAAGTAATAGCCCTTTATGATTGGCTAAATCTGAATACTCATTTATTAGTGCCGCGCCTCTACTTCCTAAGGCACCGTCAGCTGAAATTTTAACGCTATTAATAATAAATTTATCATCAGGTGTTTTAAAGTGCCCCTGTTTCAATAAAACGTTAAGATTTTGGTCATTAATGTCAATCATGGCATTAACTCTTATTGGCATATTATTTTCGGCAGCCAATGCTTTATAGGCTTCAATATTAACCTTGCTAATTCCAGCATCGTGAACTGACGTTAAACCTACTTTAGCTAATGCTTTCATGGCTTTAACTAATGCTAACTTCATCTCTTGTGACGAAGTTTTTGGTATGTTATCTGTGATTAAGCTCATGGCATTGTCAATGAAAACGCCTGTAGGTTTACCTTTTGCATCTTTAATTATTTCACCACCATCAGGAGAGACAGATGTGTTATCAATTCCGGCTAATTGCATTGCCTTTGAGTTTGCCCAACCTGCATGGCCATCAACTCTTTTAAACCAGATAGGCGTGTTTTTAAAATATTCATCAAGTGATACTGCTTGTGGGTATTGCTTGCTTTCCCATAAAACTTGATTCCAGCCTCGTCCGAGTAACCATTGAGATTCTTTATTATCTTGATAAAAGTCGATGGCTCGCTGAACAGCCACTTGCTCAGATAAGGTGCCATTTAGGTTAACCTGCATTAAGCTCAATCCATAAGATAGTACATGGCCATGTGCATCAATTAAGCCAGGCAAAAGCGTTTTTCCTTGACCGTCGATTATTTGAATACCTTTTTTAGGTAGTGCATCATCAGAAGAAAAAAGTTTATCTACTTTATCCTGAGTAAATTGTATCGCAGAAAATTGAATCAGCTGACCTGCTGCATTCAATGTGTAGCCATTGATATTTTTTAACAGTGTGGTTTGTGAAAAAGAGGAAAAATGTACAAGGGTAATTAAGATAAAACTGATGATTTTTTTCATTGTTATAAGCTAATAATTATAAAGAACTCCCTTTATAGTAAATAATTGAGTTTTATACGCAAGCTTATTTCTGATTGTTATAGGTGATTGTTATGGTTTCATGTTTACTTGTGGGCTATAAATTTAAAAAATGCTTTATTTGGTTTTCTTGCTCCATTGCATCTTCAAAGCCTAATTTTATTAATTCGGTGCAAAAATTCTTTTCAAATAGCAAATAGCTAATAATACTTGATTCAGAATCATTACTAATGCCTGCGCTTCGTAATAAAAGTCTTACGGGCAAAGGTAAGTCGTTATAGTGGTTTAGTGCGATAGCATTAAAATTATGACTTGGGTTAATAATAAAGCTATCAATATGCTTTAAACCTTCAATAGTTGATTTTTTGCTTTCTGGAATTAACTTTAAAGTTTCATTAATTCGAATCATTCGCTCTAAATCACTATTCATGGTATCGGCGAAAATTGAGTCGAGAAGGTGGCCTGCAATAGTGGCTGATGAGGGCGGGTGAGGAGTATTCTCATTAGCATGCATAGGCTCTTTGGGTTGATCTACGCCGATAACAAAAATACGTTCTGCTCCTAAATGAATTGCAGGGCTAAGGGGGGATAACTGGTGGACAGAACCATCACCAAAGTGCTGGTTTTTAATTTTTACTGATGGGAACACTAAAGGGATTGCTGATGATGCCATTAAATGTTCAGTATTTAGTTGAGCGGCTTGTCCACAACGCTTTGCTCTTTCCCAAGGAGTTATACTGTCATTAGCTTGAAAAAAACTAATGGAATTTCCTGTACTATAACTGGATGCGGTCACTGCAATAGCAGACAGGTAGCCTCGTAAAATATTATTATCAATGCGCTTAAAGTTCATAACATAGTTTAATAAGTGCCTTAGTGGTTCGCTGTTTAATAAGCTATGAGGTAACTTATTAGCATAGTCAGCTTGAAAGCTAGCCAGCATGCCTTTTCCTATATAACCGAAAACACCTCGGGTATCGTTGTGATAAATTTTACTGGTATCGAGGTTTTTCCAAACCCATTCAAGTTTTTTAACGCCTAGCTGAAAGCATGAAGCATAACAACCTAAGGTTGTGGTGTTTATAGCTCCTGCTGAGGTTCCGCAAAGAATAGGGAAGGGAATACCATGATTTCTAGGTACAAATTTAGCGATAGCAGAAAGCACACCAACCTGATAGGCTGCTCGCGCACCGCCACCCGTTAGCACTAATGCATTTTTGCTTTCTACATAATTACGTCTTCGAGTCATAGCTTGTTGTTATTAAATAAAAAATCATTGAGTATCACGCTAAGTGTAAGTTGTTTTATAAAATATCGCTAGTTTGATTTTTATCTCTCTCATTAAACGTAAAGTCTTAAGACCGTTTCAGCAACACATGCTAACCGTTTACTGTTTTCAACTTCGATACTTACCTCGTTAACAACTTCAATACTACGTTTCATAGGAGTCAAGTTGACCAATTTAATACGGGCTCTAACACGAGAACCCGCTTTAACGGGATAAGGAAATCGAACTTGATTTAATCCAAAATTAATAACCATTTTTGCTTCTGGATAGGGATTATTGTCTAAATTAACTGAATTAGTTAATTTGGGGATTAATGATAAGGTTAAAAATCCGTGTGCTATTGTTGACTTAAATGGAGACTCTTTAGCTGCACGCACTGGGTCTGTATGTATCCACTGTTTATCGCCGGTTACTTCAGCAAATTGATCAATGCAATCTTGCTCTACCAAATGCCATTCCCCTAGAAAAGTTTCGGTTCCAATTTGCTGTACAAGATTTTCGTACATTTTTTTTGCTTCAGGTACCTGTACTAAAACTTCGTCTTTTTTAGGCTCATCCACATCTGTTGGTCCAAAATGAGAAAACCAAGGGTTATTTAAAGTATTAATAAGAGGAATGGTTATTTTATCATTAAAAAGGTTAGACAAATTTCTAAAACGAGGCTCTAACTTGGCAATGAATTGATCGTTTTGATGCTGTAAATTCCTTTTTTTTTCTCTAATGAATTCGATAACTTTCATACAGTGTCCTTAGTAATGTTTTTATATTTTTTCAATTAAATATCCTATAAATTTATTGAACAACATGGAAAAAATAAAGCCTTTAACATTGTTATTTAGTTAAAGGCTTTAAAGATAAAGATGGTTTATTAGCCATTAATTAAAAAATGAACATAAATACTAGCTGCATAACCCAAAGCTATTGCCCAGCTCCACTTCATGTGACTAAAAAAGCTATACATGCCTTTTGATTGTCCCATTAAGGCAACGCCTGCCGCTGAGCCAACTGAAAGTAAGCTACCACCTACACCAGCGGTCATTGTAACTAACAGCCATTGATAAGTACCCATCTCTGGGTTCATTGTTAATATGGCAAACATTACCGGAATATTATCAACAATGGCAGAAAGAAGGCCAGCGATGATATTGGCATTTGTTGCACCTAATCCATCATAAAGTAAGTGAGATACATTAGCCAAATAGCCTATTGTACCTAAACCGCCAACACAAAAAATAACACCAAAAAAGAATAATAAAGTATCCCATTCTGCTTTAGCAACTTTGGTAAAAATATTAAATTCAGTAGTATTGTCTTCTATTTTTTTATCTGAAATTTTCAAATAATAAGAGAAAAAGAAAAGGTAAGACATTCCCGTCATCATACCTAAAAATGGGGGTAAATGTAGGAATTGTTCAAAGGCGACGGCCGTAATAATAGTGCAAAGGAAAAGTAAGCAGATTAACATTGCCCCTTTTTTCAGGACAACTTTATCACCTGTTGCTTTTGGCGTTTCATTTGGTACGGCGAAACTCATAATAATGCCAGGTAAAGTAAAATTAACCAAGGCAGGAATAAATAAGGAGAAAAAGCCAAAAAACGGTACATTACCTGATTGCCAAACCATTAATGTCGTTATATCACCAAACGGACTAAATGCACCACCAGCATTCGCAGCGACTACTATATTAATAAAGGCTAATGAGACAAATTTTGGTTTATCTGATCCTACAGCCAATACAACAGCGCCCATTAATAAGGCGGTTGTTAAGTTATCGGCAACGGGGGAGATAAAAAAGGCTAAAAAACCTGTGATCCAAAATAATTTCCGGTAGCTGTATCCTCGCTTCACTAGCCAAGCTCTTAGCGCTTCAAAAACATTTCGTTCTGTCATCGCGTTGACATAAATCATCGCAGTAAGTAAGAAGAGTAATAGTGCTGAGTACTCTAATAAATTGTGATTTAAAGAATGCTCAACAAGCTCAGTACCATGTTCTACGCTTTTAGCAAGCAGAGCAACTAAAACCCAGATAATGCCAGCAGCAAGAATAACGGGTTTTGATTTTCGAAGATGTATAAATTCTTCGGCTATAACTAAGCCATAGCCAATAACAAAAATAGCCAATGCTGCCATACCCAACATTGAGTTGGTCATATTTAAATGTCCCGCAGCAGCTTCAGATGCCCAAGCGGGTGTCACCCCGATACAGGATAAAAGTACCGTTAATAATATTTTTTTCAAAGTTGTCTCTCTTAGTGTTTAAAGGTTAAAGGTTAAAATAAAATTAGGTTTATAAATAATTAATTTCTACAACGGTTAGCTTTGTTTTACTAACGTCGATACTTCATTAATGGCGTCCAACAACGTAGCAAAAACTTTGCATGTTTTACCATCAGGAACAAATTCAGCTTTAGCTAACGTTTTTAAAGGTTGAAACTGAAAATCGGCAAGAAATAAAATTGTGTTAGTACTTTTACATTTATCAATAAATTTGTACAAAGCAGCAACGCCACCAGAATCCATAATGGATACGCCATCAAAATACAATACAACGCCATTTTGATCATTACTAAGGTGTGACAACTCACCAAAAACACTATCTGCAGCAGCAAAAAAAAGTGGGCCATTAATTTTATATACTTTCCATTTTTCAGGCAGAGGGACGTGAATAAGACGTTTATGATCGGTTATATCGTGTACTTTTGTCATTTCTGCTATTTGCTTCATAAATAACAAAGATGCCAATACAATGCCTGCAACAATAGCGATGACCATGTCAAAAAATACCGTTAAGGAGAAACAGGTAACAAAAACGATAATTTCATTCGATGGAGCTTTTTTAATTAGGTGTATAATTTTAGGAAGTTCACTCATGTTCCATGCAACAACTAGTAATAGTGAGGCCATACCCGCCATTGGGAGGTATGAAAGAACGGCAGATAAAGATAACAGTGAAATTAGTATAATAACAGCATGAATCATTGCAGAAATAGGTGTAACAGCACCTGCTTTGTAATTTGCTGCTGAACGAGCAATAGCGGCTGTTGACGTTATACCTCCAAAAAACGGTGTGATAACATTACCAATGCCTTGACCTAATAATTCACTATTTGCGCTATGTTTTGTACCTGACATGCCATCGAGTACTACGGCGCATAATAATGATTCAATTGCCCCTAACATAGCTATCGCAAAAGCAGCTGATAATAAATCTTTAGCTAACTGCCAGGAAAAGACTAAGGTATCTTCATTAGGTTGTGATCGTAACCAAGGCCATTCAAAGCTGGGTAATTGTGATGGTATACCATGGCCAATAGAGCCATCTGCCAAAGTAAAACTAAAGGTAGAACCTATCGTGGCAACATCAGCGCCGTGATTATTAAATAAGTAAGCAATTAAGCTGGCAACAATAATGGCGATTAAATGTGCAGGAATAGCGGTTTTAAATTTAGGCCAAATCAACATTACCGCTAAAGTACTGCTGCCAACTATAAGTGTAGAAAACGAAAAGTTAGGTAACATTTGCACAAGCAAACTCACCTTACCTACGAAATGCTCCGGCATATCAGGAATATTTAAGCCAAAAAAGTCTTTAATTTGCAATACCGCAATTACAACCGCGATTCCACCAGTAAACCCTAAAGTAACTGGCTCAGGAATATATTGTATGTAACGACCCAATCTGAGCAAAGCCATCACAATCAAAATCAAACCAGACAGAATGCTCGCCAGAAGCAAACCTGATAATCCATACTGTTGAACAATAGGATATAAAATAACGACAAAAGCAGCAGTAGGTCCTGAAACACTAAAGCGTGAACCGCCCATTAAGGGAATGATAAAGCCACCAATTATTGCGGTATAAAGGCCATACTGAGGGGCAACGCCTACGGCTATTGCGAGTGCCATAGCCAAAGGTAAGGCAATAATGCCTACAGTAACACCGGCAAGTAAATCTTTTAAAAAGGTATTTAGCTTATATGGCTTATCACTTAAAGATTCTCTTAGCGCATTAGCCATTCTTAAAGAAAACAAGTGCTTTCTGTATTTCATAAATAACCTTCTCGTATGTATAGGATTTTATTAGCAGCTAAACTAGGTTGTAATTATATTCCAATTTAAATACAATACAATTATAATCAAATTACAATCTAATTAACATAAATATAAAAAGGGACTACTATGGAAAATAGAACGGCTAGACTTACGGTGTTAATAGACCCTAAAAAGAAAGCGACCTTTGAAGAGCTATGTGCTTTAGATGATGTGAATGCTTCTCAAAAAGTTCGGCAAATGATAAGAGAGTATATTGAAAATAGGTTAGGTGAAAACTGGCGAAATGATGTGTTTAAATAATAATTTAAGTAATAATTTAAATAATGATCGTTAAAATATAAGTTGGGTACATAAGAAAAAACGAGAAAAATTAAGAAAAAGACGAAAAAAAAGCCAGCTAAAAAGCTGGCTTTTTTAAATGACATAGAATTATTAACAATTAATCTTCTTACCTATCACTGCTCTTACCTAAAAAGTAAAAATAGCGTTAAGCTGTATGCCTAGCTGAAAATAATTTATTAGCTGCTAACGCGTTCGTTTGCAGCATCAATCAATGGTTGCGATCCAGTTTGTAAAGCAGCTAAGTTTTCAGAAACAACTTTCTTCGGTAATTTACCAATCATCAAAGAACCTGTTTCTACAGAACCGCTAGCTGAAGCAAACTCTAATAAGTTTTTACCATTACACTGAATACCGTCGAAGATACGACGAATTTTTAATTTGTTCGTCTTTAAAAATGAACGCATGCGTTTCTTATCGTCAGCAGCCACATACTCACATATACTTTGCGCAATGTTCGCAGCTTGTGCTTGAGGTGTCGATACAACAGACGTTAATGTTAAAACAGTGATGGTAGAAGCTATTAATAATTTTTTCATTTTAGTAACCTTTTATATAAATGGATTATTAAAAGAAAAAACCACGGGATGTACCTGTTAACGAGGTGACTCCGCTGCCGTAGATTTTCCACAATTAGAAAACCCCGTAGGCCGGTGGTTTTGCGTAACACACTTTCATGTATTTTGCCTTTTCTTTGTCAATGCTAAGTATCGCTAAAAGTGTGTTAAATTGCAACTTTATTTATAACACATTGTTTTTATATTGAAATATTTTAGAGTAGATGGTTGTTTTATTAAAATTTCATTTCAGGTATTTCACTTGTAACAACGAGTTCACCTTCCGTTAACGCTATTATTTCCTCAACAGAAACGCCAGGTGCACGCTCTAATAAATGAAATTTACCCTCTTTAATTTCGATAAAAGCTAAGTCGGTTAATACTTTTTTGATACATCCTTTTCCGGTAAGCGGTAGCGTGCAATTACGTAACAGTTTAGAAACGCCATGTTTTGAAGCATGAGTCATGGTGACAATAATGTTATCGGCACCCGCAACTAAATCCATTGCACCGCCCATGCCTTTGATGAGTTTTCCAGGGATCATATAGGAAGCAATATTACCATTTACATCTACTTCAAAAGCACCTAGTACGGTTAAATCTACATGTCCACCACGGATCATGGCAAATGATTCGGCAGAATCAAAAATAGAAGCGCCTTTAGCCATAGTAACCGTTTGTTTACCTGCATTAATTAAATCAGCATCTATTTCATCTTCAGTAGGAAATTGCCCCATTCCTAATAAACCATTTTCAGATTGCAGCATCACTTCCATGCCGTCCGGTATATAGTTAGCAACAAGTGTTGGAATACCTATGCCAAGGTTAACGTAATAACCGTCTTGAAGCTCTTGGGCAACACGCTGAGCCAGTTGTTCTCTTGATAAGGCCATTATTTCTCTCCTTGTTTTGTAGATGCACGAATAGTTCGTTGTTCAATTCGTTTTTCGAAAGTGCCTTGAATCAAACGGTCAACATAAATTCCTGCTGTGTGAATTTGATCAGGATCTAACTCTCCTGGTTCGACAATTTCTTCTACTTCAACAACGGTAATTTTTCCAGCAGTAGCGGCCATTGGATTAAAGTTTCTGGCGGTTTTTCTAAAGACTAAATTGCCGTATCGATCGGCTTTCCATGCTTTAACGATAGCGAAATCACCAGTAATAGCTTCTTCTAAAATATAATCACGACCATTAAATTGACGCTCATCTTTACCTACCGCAACTGGAGTACCTACACCTGTTGCTGTATAAAAAGCGGGAATTCCAGCGCCACCTGCACGCATTTTTTCCGCTAAGGTGCCTTGTGGTGTTAATTCAACTTCGAGTTCGCCAGCCATCATTTGACGTTCAAATTCGGCATTTTCACCGACATAAGAGGCAATGATTTTTTTAATTTGACGATCGGGTAATAAAATTCCCAAACCAAAGTCATCAATACCGCAATTATTGGATACTAACGTTAAGCCTTTGGTGCCTTTACGCTTTATTTCCTTGATTAAGTTTTCGGGAATGCCGCAGAGGCCAAAACCACCAGCGATAACAGTCATGTTATCTGTTAGCCCAGCCATAGCTTCTTCATAGCTAGACACTACTTTGTCAAATCCTGCCATTATCTTCTCCTCAATGTTTGTTTTTATTTATTCGAAAAGCTTATTTGCAAGGTAAGCACAAGATACTTTTGATATAGGTGCCTTACCAAGCTTATCACTGATAAACCAGCCAGCTTCGAGCAATTGTTTAAAATCTATTCCTGTTTCTATGCCTAAACCATTAAGCATATACACAACATCTTCAGTGGCTACATTACCTGATGCGCCTTTAGCATAAGGACAACCACCTAAGCCTGCAATAGCACTATCGACTACCTTGATGCCCATTTGCAGCGCAACGTAAATATTCGTTAACGCTTGTCCGTAGGTATCATGAAAATGCACCGCTAACTTATCTATTGGTACCTGTGCGCTAACGGCCTGTATCATTTTGGTTACGTTAGCTGGTGTGCCAACACCTATAGTATCCCCAAGCGATATTTCATAGCAGCCCATTTGGTATAACTTCGCAGCAACTTTGGCTACTTGCTCTGGTGCAATGTCACCTTCATAAGGACAGCCTAAAACACAAGAAACATAACCACGCACTTTGATATTGGCTTTTTTTGCTGCACTCATAATAGGGGCAAAGCGCTCAAGACTTTCTTCAATAGAGCAGTTAATATTTTTTTGACTAAAACTTTCTGATGCGGCGCCAAAGATTGCCACTTCGTCTGCATTAACAGCCATCGCACCTTCAAATCCGCGCATATTTGGCGTTAGTGCAGCATAAGTCACCCCTTGCTTACGATTAACCTTTTCAAATACTTCGGTAGATGTTGCCATTTGTGGCACCCATTTAAGCGAGACAAAGCTGCCGCTTTCTATGTAGCTGATACCGGCATCGCTAAGCTTCTCTATTAGGGCAACTTTATCACTGGCGCTAATGGGGGTAGATTCATTTTGCAAGCCATCTCTTGGACCTACTTCTACTATTTTTATTTGTTCAGGCAAGAGAGGTGAAAAGTTATTATTTATGCTCATATACTATGCCTCCTCACTAGCTGAGAAAGCTAACAGTTCAGCGCCGCCGTCAACCATCTCACCTGCTTGAAAGAATATTTCATTAATGGTGCCATCACTTGGCGCTTTAATCGTATGTTCCATTTTCATGGCTTCCATAATAACAAGCGGTTGACCTTTGGTAACACTGTCGCCAGTTTTTACTAACACACTGACCATGGTGCCATTCATTGGCGCCGTTAAACCACCATGGCTGTCATCATCATCATGTTGACCGCAATCAGGTAAAATATGAGTAAAATTAAATACACCATTTTCTCGATATAAACTGAGTTTTCTTTCATCAATGCTGATGGTTGCTTGGCTACGGTGACCATTAATATTCGCAACAATGATGTCGTCCTTCATCATGCCTTGGCAATCAAACTGCTCGCCGTTAATGTTAATTAAATAGTAGGCATCACTGCCTTGGCCTTGACTTTGGTATAGCTGCTCAACTTTAACGGTATATTCAGTTTTATTATGAGCTAATACTAGCGTATGTGTATGCGCTTCATTTAAACGCCAAGCATTAGCATTGTGCCAAGGTGAATGAGGATCATTGCTTTGTTGAGCACTTTGTTGTGCTTTTTTCTGAATTGATAACACTAAGTATAAAGCCGCGATAGGCAATTCGTTATGCAAGACTTGTTTGGTGTCATGAAAAATAAGATCATTGTATTTTTCAATAAAACTCGTATCAATATCTTCGTCTATAAAAGGTTTCGAAGTAGCTAAGTTATAAAGAAAATCGATATTTGTGGTAACGCCATTAATACGATATTCGCTCAATGCTTTACTTAAGCGCTTTAACGCTTTTCCACGACTTTCATCCCAGACGATCAATTTAGCAATCATGGGGTCGTAATAAACACTAACTTCATCTCCTTGGCGTACACCAGTATCAATCCGAACATGCTCACTTTCTATTGGCGTTTGTAATAGACTTAATTTACCCGTTGCAGGCAAAAAATCATTATTAGGATCTTCAGCATAAATTCGGGCTTCAAAAGCATGGCCATTTAGCACAAGTTGTTGTTGAGTTTTAGGCAGTGTTTCACCTGCGGCAACACGCAATTGCCATTCAACTAAGTCTTGACCACTGATCATTTCAGTCACCGGGTGTTCAACTTGTAAGCGAGTGTTCATTTCCATAAAATAGAAAGCGCCATCAACATCAAGTAAAAACTCTACTGTACCTGCACCTTGATAACCGATTGCTTGGGCTGACTTGATTGCTGATTCACCCATTTCTGCACGCAGTTCTTCACTCATGCCAAAAGCAGGCGCTTCTTCGATAACTTTTTGATGGCGACGTTGCACCGAACAATCTCGCTCAAACAAGTAAACGGCATTTTGATGATTATCACAAAAAACTTGAATTTCAACGTGACGAGGTTGAGTTAAGTATTTTTCTACAAGCATGGTATCGTCACCAAAAGATGACATTGCTTCACGTTTTGCTGCAGCTAAACCTTCATCAAACTCTTGTTCGCTCCATACTTGGCGCATACCTTTACCGCCACCACCTGCGGTTGCTTTTAATAATACAGGGTAACCCATATCGTCGGCCGCTTTTTTAATTATTGCGCTTGATTGATCATCACCATGATAGCCCGGCACTAAGGGCACATTGGCTTTTTCCATAATGTTTTTAGCGGCTGACTTTGACCCCATGGCTTCAATTGCACCAACGGGTGGGCCAATAAATGTTATATTCTGCGCGGCACAAGCGCGGCAAAAATCAGCATTTTCCGATAAAAAACCATAACCGGGGTGAATTGCCTGAGCGCCAGTTTTTACGGCCGCAGCAATCACTTTATCCCCTAAAAGGTAACTTTCACGCGAGGGCGAAGGGCCAATATAAATAGCTTCATCTGCCATATGGACATGCAAAGAATCTTTATCTGCATCTGAATAAACCGCGACGGTTAAAACGCCCATCTTTTTCGCTGTTTTTATGATGCGGCAGGCAATTTCACCACGGTTAGCAATTAATATTTTATTGAACATGTTTTTTTCCCTTCAATTCCTTCAATAAGAACCGTTAATATTTTTTATTTTTGCCAATTTGGCGAACGTTTTTCAAAAAAAGCACTTAAACCTTCTTGGCCTTCATCTGACACTCGAATGGCGGCAATACGCTCACTAGTATCAGTTAATAAGGCTTCATTGATGGTTTGAAAAGCAACATCTTGGCTAAGCTTTTTCGCTTGTCGCCTAGCTTGGCTGCCATTGGCTAGTAATTTAGCTATCATAGCGTTTACTTCGTTGGTTAAATCATCTGGTTCAACAATTTCATCCACTAAACCGAGTTGCTGTGCTTTATCGCTAAAAAATCGTTCAGCGGTTTGAAAATAACGGCGGCTGGCTTTTAACCCTATGGCATCAACCACATAAGGACTGATGGTTGCTGGAATAAGGCCTAATTTCACTTCACTTAAACAAAAGCTTGCTTTAGTACTAGCAATAACAATATCGCAGCAGCTTGCTAGACCTACTGCGCCACCAAAAGCAGCGCCTTGAATTTTGGCAATAGTGGTTTGTGGTAAAAAATTCAAGGCTTTTAACATTTGAGCTAAGGCATTAGCATCTTTTAAGTTATCTTCATAAGAGTAACTCGCCATACGTTTCATCCAAGCTAAGTCGGCACCAGCACTAAAACTTTTACCATTTGAGGCTAACACCATAATGCTGATGTCTTCTCGCTTACTAATACTATTAAAAAGGTCAGTTAACTGTTTGATGATTTCATCATCAAAGGCATTGTGTTTGTCAGGATTATTTAACGTTACGGTAGCAATACCTTGTCCATTTACTTCAAACAATACTTTTTCGTTATTTGTATTCATAATTTTTAACCTAGATTTATGCTACATACGCTCATACATTGGCTTTTTACATACGCTCTTACATTCTAAAGATACCAAACTTGGTATCAGCAATAGGTTTGTTCAATGAGGCCGAAATAGCTAAACCTAAAACCTGACGTGTATCAGCAGGGTCAATAATGCCATCATCCCATAATCGCGCTGAAGCATAATATGGGTGACCTTGATGTTCGTAATTATCGATAATTGGCTGTTTAAAGGCTTGCTCGTCGGATTTACTCCAACTTTCACCTAGTTTTTCTTTCTTATCGCGCGTTACTTGCGCCATAACACCAGCAGCTTGCTCGCCACCCATCACTGAAATACGTGAGTTTGGCCACATAAATAAGAAACGTGGATCGTAAGCGCGCCCACACATGCCATAGTTGCCGGCGCCAAAGCTGCCACCAATTAAAATAGTAAACTTAGGGACTTGCGCTGTGGCAACCGCGGTTACCATTTTGGCGCCATGTTTGGCTATACCGCCTGACTCATACTGCTTGCCCACCATAAAACCGGTAATGTTTTGTAAAAACACGAGGGGGATTTTTCGCTGAGCACACAGCTGAATAAAGTGTGCGCCTTTTTCTGCAGATTCGCCAAATAGCACGCCGTTATTAGCGACAATACCAACAGGATAGCCAAATATGTTAGCAAAACCACACACTAAAGTACTGCCATAAAGTGCTTTGAATTCGCTAAACTCACTGCCGTCAACAAGGCGAGCAATCACTTCACGTACATCATAAGGTTGGCGAGTATCTTTTGGGATAATGCCGTAAATATCTTCACTTGGATAATCGGGCTCTATCACTTCTTGAAAATTAATGTTTACAGGTTTGACTCTATTTAAATTAGCAACGGCTGAGCGGGCTATTTCAAGCGCATGATGATCGTTTTGCGCATAATGATCGGTCACACCTGAAGTACGACAATGCACATCTGCGCCGCCTAAATCTTCTGCACTGACTACTTCACCAGTTGCTGCTTTTACAAGAGGAGGGCCAGCTAAAAATATTGTGCCTTGCTCTTTAACAATAATTGACTCATCTGCCATCGCAGGTACATAAGCCCCACCAGCAGTACATGAGCCCATAACCACGGCAATTTGTGGAATGCTTTTGGCTGACATGTTCGCTTGATTAAAGAAAATACGACCAAAATGCTCTTTATCAGGAAATACATCATCTTGATTAGGTAAGTTAGCACCACCTGAGTCAACTAAATAAATACAAGGCAAGTTATTTTCTTGTGCAATGGCTTGCGCTCTAAGGTGCTTTTTCACCGTTAACGGATAATAAGTACCACCTTTTACTGTCGCATCATTAGCAACAATGACACATTCTTGACCGCTAACACGGCCAATACCTGTGATAATGCCCGCGCTAGGTACATTATCTTCGTAAACTTTGTAGGCCGCCAGTTGTGAAAACTCTAAAAACGCAGAGCCACCATCAAGTAGGGCATTTACTCTATCGCGTGGTAATAACTTCCCGCGACTAAGATGACGTTCGCGAGAACGTTCACCACCGCCAAGTTTTATTTCATCAAGCTTAGTACGCAAATCATCAATTTGTGTTTGCATGTGAGCAGCGTTGTCTAAGAAATCCTGACTGCGGGTGTTAATTTTTGAAATGATCTTAGCCACGGGAGACCTTATATAGTTAGTAGTTTTCTTTAAAAATAAAATCAATTAAATGCGTAATAGTTTAGTTTGCAGCTAGTTACTCTAAATACAAGGTGATAACACGGAGTTGACGTTAGTCAATGAGTATTATTTAACGCAGTAGTTGGATTAACTAGCAATAAAATAAATTGTTACTTTGATTCGTTGAACAACTCACGTCCTATCAACATTCTTCTGATTTCAGAAGTACCAGCACCAATTTCATATAATTTTGCATCACGTAATAAACGTCCAGCAGGAAATTCATTGATATAACCATTGCCGCCAAGTAATTGAATGGTATCAAGTGCCATTTTGGTTGCTAATTCTGCTGCGTACAAAATAACGGCAGCAGAATCTTTACGAGTAGTTTCACCGCGATCACAAGCTGCAGCAACCATGTAAGCGTAAGATTTAGCCGCATTCATTTGTGTGTACATATCAGCTACTTTGCCCTGTACTAATTGGAATTCGCCAATTGACTGTCCAAATTGTTTTCTGTCGTGAATATAGGGCACAACTAAGTCCATACAAGCATCCATAATGCCTAATGAGCCGCCAGATAAAACAACACGTTCATAATCTAAACCTGACATCAGTACACGAACACCTTTACCTTCTTGGCCTAAAATGTTTGTCGCTGGAACTTCACAATCCTGGAATACTAGCTCACAAGTGTTTGAACCGCGCATACCTAGTTTGTCGAGCTTTTGGTGGCGAGAAAATCCAGGGTAATCACGTTCAACAATAAAAGCAGTAATACCTTTTGAACCTGCGCTGGTGTCGGTTTTCGCATAAATCACATAAACATTGGCTTCAGGGCCATTAGTAATCCACATCTTATTACCATTAAGAATGTACTTATCACCCTGTGCATCAACGACTTTCCTAGCAGAGAGTTTCATACTAACAACATCGCTACCAGCATTTGGCTCACTCATCGCTAATGCGCCAACATGCTCGCCAGTGCAAAGCTTAGGTAGGTATTTTAATTTTTGCTCATGAGAGCCATTTTTGCGTAGTTGGTTTAAACATAAATTAGACATAGCACCATAACTTAAACCAACTGAAGCAGAAGCTCGAGAGATTTCTTGCATAGCAATAATATGCTCTAAGTAACCTAAGCCAGATCCACCGTATTCTTCTTCAACTGTCATCCCTAATAAACCCATGTCGCCAAATTTGCGCCATAAATCACTAGGAAATTCATTGTCGATATCAATTTGCGCTGCACGTGGCGCTATTTCATCACGAGCAAAGGCATTGACTTGATCGCGGATCATATCGACGGTTTCGCCTAAATTAAAATTAAGTGAGCTAAATAGAGAAATCATGGCTTATCCTTTTGTTTAAATCTGATTAACTAAAGTTATTTACTTACAGTTATTAGTTACGGTTATTTGGTTTTTGTCTATCGGGTTAATTTTTTTAGTATATTTTGACAATTATCTTCTAAATCATTAAGTTCGATTAATACGGCGTTAATATCATCAAGCTGCTGTTTTAAATCGTTCTTTTTTTGGGCAATTAGTTCCATCATGCTTGATAACTGTTTCGCACTAGATTTATCTGCATCATAAAGCTCAAATAATCGTCCTGTTTCTGCTAATGAAAACCCTAAACGTTTACCTCTTAATATTAGTTTAAGCCTAACTTTATCTCTTTGATTATAAATACGAGTTTGCCCTTTACGTGCTGGTAAAAGTAAACCTTGATCTTCATAAAATCGAATACTACGGGTAGTAATATCAAACTCTTTTGATAACTCTCCAATAGAATAGTTGGCCTGACTTGTTATATTTTTTATGTTCATTGTTACGATAACTTACTTACAATTCATATAATTCTTAAAATAACTCTACATGAAGTTTACGTAAACGTAAAGTATGTTTTTAGTAGTATACTTGTAATAGAATATTTATAGCGTTTAACTTTTTCATGCTTCTTAACCGTATTAATTCTATTAACTGTAACTAAGTCATTACAAAGTTGTAAAGAAAAATAAAGACTAGTACTAAAGTTTACGTTGGCGTAAACGTTATATTGAGGTAGGCTATTTAGCAATACTAATTAAAAATTAGATCATTTTTTATTTTGGAGAATTTCATGTCACATAGTGATCCTATTGTAATCGTTTCAGCATTAAGAACCCCAATGGGCGGTTTTAGTGGCTGTTTAGCGAATGTTACAGCACCTGAACTCGGTGCCGCTGCAATCAAAGCTGCCGTAGCTCAAGCTAATTTAAGCAGTGATCAAGTGGATGAAGTGATCATGGGCTGTGTGCTACCTGCAGGTTTAAAACAAGCGCCAGCTAGACAAGCAGCGCTTGCTGCTGATTTAGCAATGTCAACGGTTTGTACCACTATCAATAAAGTTTGCGGCTCAGGCATGAAAGCGGTAATGCAAGCTCACGATGCATTGCTTGCTGGCTCAATCGAAGTTGCTGTAGCCGGTGGAATGGAAAGCATGAGTAATGCGCCCTATATTTTGCCAAATGCGAGAGCAGGCATGCGAATGGGACATGGTCAAGTGCTTGATCATATGATGCTTGATGGTTTAGAAAATGCCTATGATGGTATTTCTATGGGCTGTTTTGCTCAAGAAACAGCTGATGAAGCAGGCTTTAGTCGTGAAGAAATGGATGAATTTGCCATTCGCTCTTTATCACGTGCTAATGCAGCGATTAAATCAGGTGCTTTTAAAAATGAAATTACGCCAGTTACCGTAACAAGCAGACGAAGCGAAACGGTTATTGATACAGATGAACAACCAGGTAATGCTCGCCCCGACAAAATACCTTCATTACGACCCGCTTTTAAAAAAGACGGTACTATAACTGCAGCTAACTCTAGCTCAATTTCCGACGGCGGTGCAGCACTGGTAATGATGAAGTTTTCAACTGCGCAAGCACGAGGTTTAACGCCTCTTTGCAAAGTGGTTGCTCATGCTACTCATGCACAAAGACCGGCTGAATTTACGGTGGCGCCAGTAGGTGCTATGAATAAATTATTAGATAAGGCTGGTTGGACAGCAAGCGATGTTGATTTATTTGAAATCAATGAAGCCTTTGCTATGGTAACAATGCTAGCGGTTAAGAAGATGAACTTAGATATTAACAAGGTCAATATTCATGGTGGCGCTTGTGCCTTAGGTCATCCATTAGGTGCTAGTGGCGCACGTATTCTGGTAACGCTTATTCATGCCTTAAAAAATAAAGGTTTATCAAAAGGTGTTGCTTCTTTATGTATTGGCGGCGGTGAAGCGACAGCTATCGCCTTAGAAATGCTTTAATTTATTAGGTAATAACTATGAATTTTGATTTAACACAAGACCAACAAATGTTCGCTGATACAGCGAAACAATTTAGCGATAGTGAATTATTGCCTAATGCCGCGAAATGGGATCAAGAGCATATTTTTCCTAAAGATGTTATTGCTAAAGCCGGTGAATTAGGTTTTTGTGCTTTATATACACCAGAAGAAGCGGGCGGTTTAAATTTAAGCCGTTTAGATTCATCAATAATTTTTGAACAATTGGCAATGGGGTGTACTGCAACTACCGCCATGATGACTATCCATAATATGGCGACTTGGATGATAGCGACTTGGGGAAAAGACTCAGTAAAAGACGCTTGGTGCCCATCATTAGTTACCGGTGAAAAATTAGCTTCATATTGTTTAACTGAACCAGGCTCTGGCTCTGATGCTGCGTCATTAAGCACGTCAGCGAAAAAAGATGGTGATCATTACCTTGTTAATGGCTCAAAAGTATTTATTTCTGGTGCTGGTGCTACTGATGTTCTCGTGGTGATGGTACGCACAGGGGAAGCAGGCTCTAAGGGGATTTCTGCATTAGTCATTCCTGCTGATTTAGAGGGTGTCATCTACGGTAAAGCCGAAGAAAAACTGGGTTGGAATGCACAGCCAACTCGCCAAATTACGTTCGATAACGTTAAAGTGCCGGTTGAAAATCTATTAGGTAATGAAGGTGAAGGTTTTTCAATGGCAATGAAAGGCCTCGATGGCGGTCGCATTAACATTGCAACGTGTTCAATTGGTACCGCGCAGCAAGCTTTAAATGTTGCTATGGGATATATGAAAGAACGTGAACAATTTGGTAAACCTATTGCTGCTTTTCAAGGTTTACAATTTAAATTAGCCGATATGGCAACTGAATTAGTTGCTGCCCGTCAGCTAGTACGATTAGCCGCTTACAAGTTGGATCAAAACGATCCTGAGAAAACAGCCTATTGTGCTATGGCAAAACGTTTTGCTACTGATATTGGTTTTCAAGTTTGTGATGCCGCGCTGCAAATTCATGGTGGTTATGGTTATATCAAAGAATATCCATTAGAACGTCATTTTAGAGATGTGCGTGTTCATCAAATTCTTGAAGGAACCAATGAAATTATGCGTGTAATTATTGCTCGTCGTTTATTAACTGAAGGGGCAGGACAACTGCTTTAATAACCTTCTAACGCAGTTTGATTAGTGTTTTATGCAGAAGTACCACAAGCGCGCCAAGCATTCGTTAACTTATTATACTCACGAAGGTAAGTAGGAATTTTATATGACTCAAGTAGTAACTTTTCAAGAAATCAATTGTGAGAACGGTAAAAAAATGGCAGTTGCCACATTAAACTCTCCTCGTTCATTAAATGCCTTAAGTGGTGAAATGATTGATTTACTTTATCCAAAATTAAAAGCCTGGCAAACCCAAAGTGATATTGCAGCGGTATTCTTGCAAGGTGAGGGCGAAAAAGCCTTTTGTGCGGGTGGTGACATCGTGCACATGTACCAAGCGATGAAAAAAAGCGAAATGCAAAAAAGTTCAGATGGATACTCTCCTGAAGTTGAAGAATACTTTACCAAAGAGTATCAACTTGATTATCTCATCCACACTTATCGTAAACCTTTTATTGTTTGGGGTAACGGTATTGTCATGGGCGGAGGTCTTGGCATTATGGTTGGTGGTAGTCATCGTGTAGTTACTGAAAATTCACGCATTGCTATGCCCGAAACTAGTATTGGTCTTTATCCTGATGTTGGTGGCAGCTACTTTTTAAATCGCATGCCAAATAAGTGTGGTTTGTTTTTAGGTTTAACAGGGGCGTCTATTAATGCCGCGGATGCTAAATATTGCCACTTAGCTGATTATTTTGTTGTTAATGATAATAAAGAGTCATTTATTGAACAGTTAACTCAGTTAGATTGGCAAGAATCAATAGCGCTTAATCATGACAATCTTTCTAATTTGTTAACCAGTTTTGAGCAAGGTTCAAGTAGCCATTTACCCCAAAGCAAACTTAACGAGCACAAAGCATTAATTAAGCAAGTGACTAGCTTTGATAACCTTAACGATATTGTAAATACAATATTAACCGTTGAATGCGATGATAAATGGTTCAACCGAGCACAAAAATCTCTCAAACATGGCAGTGCTTTGAGTGCTTCTTTAGCCTATCAACAAATACAATTCGGTGAATCATTATCTTTGGCTGATTGTTTCCGTATGGAATTAAATCTATCAATTAAATCAGGTCAATTTGGTGAATTTTGTGAAGGCGTAAGAGCGCTTTTAATTGATAAAGATAATGATCCAAAATGGCATTTTGACTCGATAGCTGCGGTTGATAAAAAGGTAGTTGACTGGTTTTTTGAATCTAAGTGGTCAAAAGAGCAGCATCCATTAGCTAGTTTAGGCCTTTAGCTGCTTGAAACATGTGACAAGAAATAAAAATTTAAGTCAACTTTTAGAAAAAAACTATTATTTAAAAAACTATTATCAAAGTAACTATCATTAAAGAAACTATTATTTAAAAAATCATAAGGAAAGAACAATGGCAAATATCGCATTTATTGGTTTAGGTAATATGGGTGGCCCAATGGCCATTAATTTAGTTAAAGCAGGACACCAAGTTTGTGTTTTTGATTTATCAGAGTCTGCTGTAGCTCAAGTAGTAGGAGAAGGCGCTAGCACGAAAGCCAGTGCAATAGATTGTGTTAAGGATGCACAGTTTATTATCTCTATGTTGCCAGCAGGTAAGCATGTTGATGGAGTGTATTTATCACCTGAAACGGGTTTGATTAACCATATTGCAAAAGGCAGCGTAGTGATTGACTCTTCAACTATTGATGCAGCAACATCACGTAAAGTAGCTGCTGCATTAGCGGCGCAGGGAATCAATTTTGTTGATGCACCCGTTTCTGGCGGTGTTGGTGGGGCCGTTGCTGGCACATTAAGCTTTATGGTGGGTGGTAGCGATGATGAATTTAAGCAAGTAGAGCCAATTTTAAATGCGATGGGGAAAAATATTTTCCATGCGGGTGAACATGGTGCAGGGCAAATAGCTAAAGTTTGCAATAACATGTTGCTATCGGTTTTGATGATTGGCACGAGTGAAGCGCTGCAACTTGGTTTAGCAAATGGATTAGATGCTAAAGTGTTATCCAATATCATGAGTAAAAGTTCTGGCAGTAACTGGTCGTTAGATGTTTATAACCCTTGCCCCGATGTGATGGAAAATGTGCCCTCATCAAATAATTATCAAGGGGGGTTTATGGTTGACCTTATGGCAAAAGATTTAGGTTTAGCTATGGACACCGCGGTTGGTAGTCAATCATCTACACCTATGGGCGCATTAGCACGTAATTTATATGCTATGCATGCAGCATCTGGTAATGGTGGGAAAGATTTTTCCAGCATATTTAACCTATTCAACAAGTAAAGTTTAGTGAAAGTGTAAATAGAGAATATTATGAATTTAAAAGATAAAACTATCGTTATTACTGGCGGTGGTCAAGGTCTCGGTCGTACTATGGCAATTAGTTTTGCCCAAAGTGGCGCCAGTATTGCGTTAATTGACTTAAATGAAGAATTACTGCAAGAAACAGTCAAACTCGTTGAAGAAAATGGCTCAGAAAGTGCAAAGGTTAAATACTACCTAGCGAATGTAAGCAACGAGGAACAAGTCGAAAGTACGTTTAAACAGATCAATGACGACTTTAATGGCATCAATGGTTTAATCAATAATGCTGGGATTTTGCGTGATGGCATGTTTGTCAAAGCAAAAGATGGTGTTGTGAGTAAAAAAATGTCATTGGCACAATTTCAATCAGTGATTGATGTCAATTTAACTGGTGTATTCTTGTGTGGCCGAGAAGCGGCAGTTCATATGATTGAATCGGGTAATAAAGGTGTCATTGTGAACATGTCATCTATTGCGCGTGGTGGGAATATAGGACAAACCAATTATTCGGCAGCGAAAGCAGGTGTGGTAGCAATGACAACGACTTGGGCAAGAGAGTTAGGTCGCCACGGTATTCGCGTTGGCGCAATAGCACCAGGTGTAATCCGTACAGCCATGACCGATGCAATGAAACCAGAAATGCGCGATAGGTTAGAAAAAATGAAGCCTGTTGGCCGTTTAGGCGAACCAGAAGAAATAGCTCATACAGCAAAGTATATTTTTGAGAATGAATTTTTCACCGGTAGAGTTATTGAAATAGATGGTGGGTTGGCAATGTAAGCTGTCTTTTAGCTTTGCTTTGGCTGATTTTTGTGTGAATTGCTCAAGCTTTAAACACTTAGGGGGGGTTGGTGAAAAAAATGAAAAAAAATTCTTTTTACGCTTGACCTGAAAGTATAACTCTATACAATGCGCTCCAGTTCCAAGGGGTTCAGGCAATAAGCTTAACCAACTGGATGTTTTGATAAGTTAACTGCTGACTTTTTAAGTCAATTAGCTAACTTAACGTTTTAAAGGTAATCATTTAAGAGTTTGTAAAAACTTTCAAATAACTTCAAAAAAGCGTTGACATCAAAACTCGGAAGCGTATGATACGCATCCTGCTTCGGGGCAACGGTAACGTTAACCACGAAGTGCAAAGATTTTTTAAAGGTATAAACGAATGCGATTTATGCCTATCTTCTTTAGAAGATGTTCTTTAATAATTAGTTATCATGCAATTTGTGTGAATACTCACATTAACTTGTTTTTACCTAGTTCTGCTCTTTTATAAGAGTAGAACAAAATAAAACGCTTAATGAATGATGTTCATGCAAATAAATACAGTTACTTATTTCTAGCGAGATAGGTAACGACTATGTAATGCGTTATCACTTTACTTTTAATTAAGTGAATTGGTAACACGACAGAATTCATTGAGCAGTAACCCATCGCTTGCGATGAGGTTACACAAACGATTTTTAATTGAAGAGTTTGATCATGGCTCAGATTGAACGCTGGCGG
>CAXBEX010000006.1:0-200307 GCA_963974965.1 uncultured Colwellia sp.
TTGAATCTAATAATGCATCAATATCATCGGGATCAGTTACTTCTTCTTGAGTTTCAGATTGAGCATCCGATTCCTCTGGTTGCTCTTTATCTTCATCTTCATCTAGATGACTAAGTTCTCCTAAAAGATCATCAAGATCACTTTGATCTAGTTCGTTGTTCGTTAAATCGTCGTCTTTTGAAGTATCTTCATCATCAGCTTCTATTAGTAAAGAATCTAAAGCATCTTGATCTAACTCTCCACTTTCAAGAACATCTGAGTCATCATCAAGTAATATGTCGTCCAAATCATCAAGATCATCTAATGAATCTTCGTCATCATCATCTAAATGAATAACGTCAACTTCTTCATCTTCAAGAAGATCTATAGATAAATCATCATCAAGTGATAATTCATCATCAAGCGAAAGATCTTCACCATCATCTATAGCAATATCTGAGGCTTCTTCCGTTATTTTTTCTGGTTTAGCTTTAGATTTTTTGGTAGGTTTTTCTTCGAATGATAAATCATCAGAGGTTGTTTCAATTTTTTGTCTTTTGTAAATAAGTACTAACGCTATTAAAAATAATAGTGTTACAAATGTTATTATTGAACCTATAAACCATGTACTTGAGAATATATTGTCTTTTTCTAGCGCTGCTTGCTGTTTTTCTAATAGTAGGTCCTGCTCTCTTGCTTGCGCTTTAGCAAGTAAAGCCTGCTGCAATTTGATCATGTCATCCATTTGCAGCTTAATTTCTTTACCTTTAGCAACCTCTTTTTGCATTGTTCCTAGTTGACTATTAAATGAAGATAAACGCTGACGTAAAGCTTCATTTTCTTTTAAAATAGCTTGTAAACCATCAATGGAATCTAAAACATCGCTTTGAATATTTTCTAAACGCTTTTGTTGTTCATTGTCTATTTTTTCTAATTGATCATTTATTTCAGTTTTTACTGTATCTAAGTCCTTTTTATTAACACTAGGTAGTGCAGGAATTGATTTTTTAGCACTTTTTTCAGGCTTATTTTTTTGCCAAACTTTATCATCATCTTTAGATTTTTGCTGAGCAGCACTTGGATTTACTGACATCATGCGATCAAATGATGGAATTTTTAAATATTGTCCTTCAACTAAATAATTTAAATTTCCATCAACAAAAGACGTTGGGTTTGCTTGATACAGCGCTTGCATCACTTGATAAACAGTTAAACGGGTGTCAGGGCGAACCGTCAACGCTATTTTCCATAATGTATCTCTTTTAGTTAATGGACCATAGCGATCATAAGGGAAAACATCGCTACTTTTAGGGCCGCGCATACGAATTCCGCGCTCTTGTACAGGCGCTTCTTGAGCAAAGGCTGGAAAGCCAATAGTGAATCCACTAGCGATGATAATGCTAGCGCTTAATATACTAGCTATTGGCATGCTAGCTATTGATATCCTAAGAAAAACCTGTCGAAGGCACAGGTGTAATAATTTTTGCATCAAAGTTTTCCTAGTTATTATTTTTTTCACAAAACTAGCTACATGTCAGTTATTTGACTGAATTAAGATGAAAGATAGCTTTATAAATTAAAATTAATTAAAGCAAAATTCATTCCACCTCATTCCTTCTAATAAAGCGTGCTAGTTTCGATTATTAAGAATCATATCAAATTCATGAGAAATACTTCAGCTTTTTGAGAAATTAAAACAAAAAAACTCGCGATTAACACATTCTATCTAGTGTTAACGGCGAGTTTCTTATTTTCTAAAGGGTAGCTATTGAAATATAACGATTATATTAAAATGAAAAAAGCATTATAATTTAAAAAACACTGTTAATATTTTATTAGCTTAAATAATCTTTAACTAATAACTCCGCTATTTGAACACTGTTTGTTGCCGCACCTTTACGTACATTATCGGCAACAATCCACATATTAATGCCACAGTTATGGCTAATATCTTCACGAATACGGCCAACATAAGTTTCATCTTTACCGCTAGCATCGCCAATTTGAGTAGGGAAGTCTTCATCATTGCGACAAACAACTATGCCAGGCGCCTGTGATAACAAATCTTTTACCTCTTCAGCAGAAATAGGTGAATTTGTTTCAATATGCAGTGCTTCGCCATGACCAAAAAATACCGGAACACGAACCGCTGTAGGATTAACTAATACGTTATCATCACCTAATATTTTCTTAGTTTCCCACACCATTTTCATTTCTTCTTTGGTATAGCCATTTTCAAGAAAAACATCAATTTGCGGGATAACATTAAAGGCAATCTGACGAGAGAAGTTTTTAGTTTCTACAGGTTTACCACTTAATAAATCTGCAGTTTGTTTTGCTAATTCATCCATGGCTGCTTTACCGCCACCAGAAACTGACTGATAGGTACAAACATTGACGCGATTAATGCCAACAGCATCATAAATCGGCTTTAATGCAACCAACATTTGAATGGTTGAACAGTTAGGATTAGCAATAATATTACGGTTGCGGTATTCAGCCAAAGCTTGAGGGTTTACTTCAGGTACAACTAATGGGATATCATCGTCGTAACGAAATTCAGACGTATTATCAATAACAATGCAACCTGCCTCACCCGCAATAGGCGCATACTTAGCTGAGGTTGCGCCGCCAGCAGAGAAGAATCCAATTTGAGCTAAGCTCCAATCAAAGTTATCTGCATCAAGCACTTCAATGCTTTCGCCATTAAACTCAACAAATTCACCAGCAGAGCGAGCACTTGCTAAGGGGTACAATTTATTAATTGGGAAATCTCGTTGTTCTAAAATTTCCATAATGGTTTTGCCAACTAGCCCAGTTGCGCCAAGTATGCATACATCAAATTTCTGTGCCATGATCCTCTCTCTTTTTCTTGTTAAATTAAGCTAGACTAATGCTAGTTATGTTTTATTAAAACCTAAGCGATGGGGTACATCACTTGAGGTATTAGATGGCAAGGTGACTTGCACTGCTGAAAACTCCCGTCGTATCGGGTAATTTTTTCTGAGGCTATCAAAACCTTGACTTGATAATTGCTGACGAAAAATTGCATCGTCTCGCCTGACATCGTAAACCATTTTAACTAACTGGTTTAGCAATACTTCATTAAATTCTTGATTTAATTTTATAGCAGAAATATTTGCTGGGGGTAAAAAGTTAACTAACTGATATTTAGGCTCAATATTAATATGCTGGCGCTGTTCTATATGAGAGCATAATGCCTGATAAAGCATTTCACTGCCACGCGCTTTTCCTTCTAAGCTATAACCCGCTATGTGTGCTGTAGCTATTTCAGTATGCTCAATGAGTGGTATTAATACCTCAGGCTCACCTTCCCAAACATCAAGCACTACTTTTAAACCATGCCCTTGCTTTTTTAATGATAATAAAGCTTTATTATCAATAACTTCACCACGACAAGTACTGATTAATATTTGGCTTTCTTGTAAATTATTTAATCGCGCTTCATCAAGTAAATGGTAAGTGGGATATTCACCGTCAACAATTTTAGGTACATGCAAGGAAATAACATCGCAGTTGAGCACTTCATCTAGTGACGAGAAATGTCTTGTGTCATGTTTACTTTGCTCGAGTAGTGGATCACAAATTTTATGTGGAATGCTTAACGCGGTTAATTTTTCGCTTAAACGTGTCCCGGTATTTCCACCGCCAACAATGCCAACACTAAGCTTGCTCAAGTCTAACAGATAACGTTCCGCTAAAACAACTAAGCTACTGATAACATATTCGGCAACAGAAATAGCATTGCAACCAGGCGCAGAATGAAAAGCTATATTACGCTTGGCAAGGTAGGTTTGATCAATATGATCCGTACCAATAGTTGCCGTACCAACAAAACTGAGTTTTTTATTGTTTTTTAATAGTGCTTCATTTACCTGGGTAATTGAGCGCACTAATAACACATCAGCATCAATTATTTGCTGTGCGTTTACGTCTCGCCCAGAGAAAGGTATTAAGTCATTTGCCTTACAAAAATCGCTAAAAAATTCTTTAGCGAAAGGCATGTTTTCATCATAATAAATTTTCATTAACTTTTTATAAACTTTTTATAAACTTTTCATTAATGTAGCAGGGAATTTAAAGAATTCATTAGCATAATTATAAAGTAATTTCCCCCTGTTCGGCTAGAAATAATAAAGCCATATTAAGTAAAATACTTAATATGGCTTTTTTCTAAATTTATAGTTCGAAGCTTAAAGCTCGCGACTCGTCACTAGCTTTTATATTTTTGCATAACCAAAGTTGCATTAGTTCCGCCAAAACCAAAACTGTTAGACATAACTAAGTTAAGTTCTGCATCACGCTTTTCTGTAACAATATCTAAGCCTTGTGCTTGTTCGTCTAAATTATCAATATTAATAGAAGGTGCTACAAAGCTATTTTCCATCATTAAAATTGAATAAATCGCTTCATGAACACCCGCTGCACCTAATGCATGACCAGTCATCGCTTTTGTTGCGCTAATTGCTGGTGATTTTTCACCAAATAATTCTTGAATAGCACCTAATTCTTTAACATCACCAACAGGCGTTGATGTGCCATGGGTGTTTAAATAATCAATTTCACCTGTAACGCCTTGCATGGCTTGTTGCATACAACGTACTGCGCCTTCACCACTTGGTGCTACCATGTCATAACCGTCAGATGTTGCGCCGTAACCAACTATTTCAGCATAGATATGTGCACCACGAGCAAGTGCATGTTCTAATTCTTCAACAACAACCATACCGCCGCCGCCAGAAATTACAAAACCATCTCGGTCTGCATCATAAGTACGTGAAGCTAATTCAGGTGTATCGTTACGGCCAGCAGATAACGCGCCCATACCGTCAAACATCATTGCAAGTGACCAATCAACTTCTTCACCACCACCAGCAAAAACAATATCTTGTTTACCTAATTGAATAAGCTCCATCGCATTACCAATACAGTGAGCACTAGTAGCACACGCTGAGCTAATAGAATAGTTAACACCTTTAATTTTAAAGGGTGTTGCTAAACAAGCTGAAACAGTACTGCCCATAGTTTTAGGTACAGCATAAGGGCCAACACGACGAATACCACGGCTACGTAAAGTATCACTTGAAGCAACGATATTGGCTGAAGATGCACCACCGCTGCCTGCAACAATACCGGTACGAACATTAGATACTTGCTCTGGTGTTAATTTTGAATCGCTAATGGCTTGATCCATAGCGATGTATGCATAACCTGCTGCATCGCCCATAAAGCGTAGCGCTTTACGATCAATATGATCTTTAATGTCAATATTGGGCTTACCCCAAACATTACTTCTTAAGCCTTGTTCAGCAAAACTCTCTGAGTGAGTAATGCCTGACTTTCCTGATTTTAAAGAGGCTAAAACCTCATCCGCATTATTACCAATGCTAGATACAATACCGATACCGGTGATCACTACACGTTTCATTTAAACAACCATTGTTTCGTAAAAATTAAATAAGAATAAGAATTTTGAAAATTCAGAATACTAATTCAGAATACTATATTGAGCATCATACTGGGTATTATACTGAACTTACCCCATTAACTGGTACAACAAGTTACCCTATAAGATAAAAACCACAACAACCAGCGTACACATGTACGCTATAATATATTTTTATATATAGAATATCTACGTCCTTTAATTAATATAAACACAATAACACGGATTTTGAGCAATTATTCGAGTAAAATAACCCTAAATATAAAATATTAAGCTCTACTTCCTTTGTCAAAATTTTTAACCACTGCTCCTAAAATAAGCTTTCAACAAGACGGAACGCCTTACTCAATTCAATTTGATGATATTTATTTTGATAGTGAATCAGGCTATCAGCAAAGCAAACACGTTTTTATTTCTGCAAACGATATAAGCAATAGGATAAAACAAGAGAGTGACACTTTTGTTATTGGTGAAACGGGGTTTGGTACGGGTCTTAATTTTTTACTAACCCTACAGATGTATCATAAATTACAACACGAGATACTAAATAAGAAATGTGCCAAACTCCATTTTATTAGCGTTGAAAAGTTTCCACTCACTAAAAAACAGTTACGTAAATCACTACAAGCATTACCACAATTAAGTTATTTTTCCGACTTACTATTAGCTCAATATCCAACAGTTGCGTGTGATGATGCGAATGGTAGTGCGAGTGCGAGTGAAAGTAAAAGCATAAAAGATTTTTCCATTACTTTTTTTGATGGTCAAGTAACCCTTAAAGTAATTATTGATGATGCGGCACAAGGGTTATCAAATATTAACTCATCAAAAAATGGTTTAATGGATGCTTGGTATCTTGATGGTTTTTCACCTGCTAAAAATCCAGAGATGTGGAGTGAAGCATTATTTGAACAAATCGGTCGTTTATCTAAACCACAAGCAAGCATTGCTACCTTTACTGTTGCTGGTTTTGTAAAACGACATATGCAAAACGCTGGTTTTCGCACGCAGAAAAAGGCCGCTATTGGTAATAAACATGAGATGTTAACTGGCATTTTTCAACAAAACCCCAAATCAAATAAAGGCTATCAACTTCGCGCTACAATCACCAAACCACAGCAAGTAAGCATTATTGGTGGTGGAATAGCTTCTGCTTGCGCAGCATTAGCACTAACGAAACAAGGCATAAAAGTAACACTGTATTGTAAAGATAATTCTCTAGCCCAAGGCGCATCAAGTAATGCTATTGGCGCTTTATACCCTTTACTACACCAACAAGTAGACGATATTAGCCTGTTTTATCAACAAGCCTTTTGGCGCGCTAAAGAAGTTTATAACAGCGTTATTGAGCAAGGTTTTAACTTTCCCCATCAATGGTGTGGCTTATTAGAGGTAGCCTATAAAGAATCTCTGGTTAAACGCCAGCAGAAATTTACCGAACTTGGCACCTGGTCAACAGATTTAATTCATGGTGTTGATGCTAGCACAGCGAGTGAACTCGCTAATGTTGACTTAGCTTATGGCGGTTTATTTATGCCTAATGCTGGCTGGTTATCACCACAAGATGGCGTAAAACAAATTATTAATGCCGCTAAAGCAACAGGGCGACTTCGAATTGAAAATAATGTTTTGGTCACAAAAATAGAACAAAAACAGATCGATAAAGAAAATAACGACAATAATACCAATACAAATACCAATAATAATCAAGCCAACTGGCAACTAACCACTGATAAAGGGGAATTTAACGCCAGTGTATTAGTGGTTTGTGGTGGCGCAGAGGCCATTCATTTAGACTGGATAAACCAATTGCCCTTTAGCTCAGTACAAGGGCAAGTGACTAGCATGAAAACTAATGAAAACATCAATCAACTTTCAACAGTTATTTGCCATAAGGGCTATTTAACTCCTAGTCATAAAAATATGCATTGTATCGGCGCTACTTTCAATAAAAATAGTACGCGTACAACAGCAAAACCAGAAGAAGATCAATTCAATATAAACATGTTATCCACTTGTCTGCCTGAGTTAACCGCAAAAATTAATTGGTCTACCCAAGACATTACTAACAGTAAATCAAGATTACGCTGCATGACCCCAGACCATATGCCTATGGTTGGCGCTATGCCTGACATTCAACAGCATATTGACACTTATCCACACTTAGCAAAAGACAAAAACTGGAAGTATAACCAAGTTGCCCCGGTGATTGATAATTTATATGTGATGATGGGCTTTGGTGCTCGTGGGTTATGTTCAGCGCCATTGGCCGCCGATATTCTTGCTGCCGATTTATGCAAAATCCCCTACCCTGTTGACAACAATATGCTGTTTAATTTAAGTCCGAACCGGTTCGTCATTCGAGATATTATTAGACGAAAAACACTTACTTGATCTTTGTTGAAATATTTGATGAAGCAAATAAAAATTATGGAAAAACTGTAACCTTTCTTTCATTGCCGTCATCCAATTAATTACTCATAAGCAATTACTTTATAACAACAGCATTCATTGGATTATTAAATGAGCAACTCTCCGATTGACAACACCCATATTGACAACACCCTCGTATCGACGCTTTCTCCGTCGAAAGCGTCCCCAAAAACGGCTGAAATGTCTAACATATCCCTCAGTGCTTTTCCCACAAACTCTTTTTCAGGGAAAATTATTAAAAGTCTTGCGCCACTATTAGACAGAATTTTAGGCATAAATAAATTAAAAAACATTTACCTTAAAGAGCAGTTATCCGGCTTAGAAAAACAAGCGTTTAGCCAAAAGCTTCTAGCAGGATTAGATGTAAAAGTGCTAGCTGGTGACGAAGTAATTGAAAGAATTCCAAAAACAGGAAAATGTATTGTTGTTTGTAATCATCCTTACGGCTTGGTTGAAGGGGTGATTATTGCTCAGCTATTAAGTGCTTATCGCAGTGATACTAAGGTAATGGCAAACATTGCCTTAAAAGCATTTAAAGAAATAAACGATTATTTCATTTTTGCTAACCCATTAAAGCCCAGTGCGGCTATTAATGCTGTAGCAATAAAACAATGTTACCAACATATTAAAAATGATGGCTTATTAGTAATATTCCCTGCTGGTCGTGTTTCTTTTTATCAAAAAGAGCAAAAAATCATTAGTGATGGACACTGGAATCGTTTAGCCGTAAAAATTGCTAAAAAAACACAAGCCCCCATTTTACCGGTTTTTATTTCAGGCACCAACTCACCGCTATTTCATCGTTTAGGTCAACTTTATTACAGATTTCGTTTACTTATGCTCGCTCATGAAATGTTTAAGTTACAAGGTCATGAAATTACCTTAAGCGCCAATAACTTGATCACAGCAAAACAGTTATCAGCATTCGAGAATATTGAAGCAAAGAACACCTTTGCTCGCTTGCAATGCTACCTAAATGATAAAAACTATTTTACCCCTTGGCCGCAAGTTGATGACTTACCAACTAGTAGCTTACAAGCCGATACTTTACAAGAACAAGTGTCAGCTGTGATGCTGTCTGTGGCAGAAGAAACGGATAGTGAATTAATAAAATCAGAATTAGCCCAACTGCCTGCAAAGCAAAATTTATTAAACTTTAAACACTATAACGTTTATTACGGCTATCAAGCGCAAATTCCTAATTGTGTAAAAGAAATAGCCCGATTAAGAGAATTAACGTTTCGAGACTTAAATGAAGGCTCAGGCCAACCTTACGATACCGATAAGTTTGATGCCACTTACCTGCATTTGTTCATCTTCGATAGCAACAACGAAAAAATCACTGCCGCTTATCGTATTGGTCAAACTGATCTACTACAAAAACAAGGCGGAATTGAACAATTATACCTTGCTCAAATGTTTTATTTTGAAAAAAACTTCATCAACCAACAACAACCTTGCTTAGAAATGGGTCGATCTTTTATCATAGCCTCTGAACAAAAAAGCTTTCACAGCCTATTATTATTGTGGAAAGGCATTGGCGCATTTGTTTGTCAAAACCCAAGGTATCGCACCCTTTATGGCACGGTATCACTCAGTAAGTTGTATGATCCTCGCTCTGTCGCCATTATGGAAAAAGTAATGGTAAACAAACCTGCAGGTGTTACCGCTAACAGTACTTTTGCAGGTGAATTACACCCAGAAGTTAACCATTTTATTGCACAAGAAACGATTAGTTTAGAAGCCTTATCCGCAATGATTACAACGCTAGAGCAAGATGGAAAAGATATTCCCGTATTACTAAAACAATACTATAAACTTGGTGCTAATTTTCACTGCATGGCCATTGACAGTAACTTCAATCAAACCCCAGGTTTGCTGTTAAGTGTGCATTTACCAAGCGCTCCAGATAAATTATTGAAGTTATATTTAGGTGACAAAAAAGAAGATTATTTAGCTTTTAACGCTTAATGGGCAAATACCTAATAGATGAATACCTAATAGATAAATACCTAATGGACCGATGCCTATTAGACTGGTACTTAGGCACTTTTTCTAAGGTGAGTCGCGGTTGCAGGGGCAATACCAAAGCTAGCAGATAAGGCTAGTTTTTGCTGTTGGGCAATTTGAGCAATCATTGCATAATGATGTACCGCATGGCTGCCTGCAAAAACTAATTCTCGTGCTAATGAGGTTGGCACTGATTGTGTTTTTGTTTGTGTCACTGAAATCTCAGTTGATAACACCAGTGTTCTATTTAAGTCAGTCGTTGCTAAAGATTGTAACCAATGAGAGATTTGAGTTAATTTCGCTTGTGCCAATTCTGGCTCTAACTCAAGTTTATCGCCACGATGCCTAACATCATAATCAATCAAGCCTTGATTTAAACCAGAAATAATCGCTAAGTAATGATCAATAATATGACGCATATGAGCACCAGCAGAACTGATAAAAAGCGGGGATATTACTTCTCTATAGTTTTCACTAACACCATTAATTACGAGTGAATGAAGGTAATCTTGTCCTTGTTGAATGATTTCTAACTGGCTTGTTAGCATGGCTAATCCTTTTCTTCTTTGCGTGGTTTTGTCGTTGGTTCGGTTAATTTTCTTGCTTTTAAAATAGCAGCCATTAATTCTTCAGGCACTTTTTCTATTGGCTCAGGAAGAGAAAAACCTTCTTTGGAAAGTCTAATAGTTTCTTTATAACCGTTCACATAAGCTTGGCATTCACGACACATCGAAAGATGAAATTTAAATTTTAACTGTTCGCTAAAAGATAAGTTGCCTTGATGAAAGTCATACAAAAAACGATCAACTTCTTGGCAAGTTAACATGCCTGGAACATACTTTGTCATTAACCGTTTAATCATTAACATCTTTGCTTACCTTTCATTTAAAGCTTTTAGAAGTAACCTAGCTCTGTGCAATTGTGTTTTTACTGATGCTGGTGATATTGCCAATATTGTGTACTTTCTTTGGTACTTAATGCTTGGATGTCACGAAGTATTAAAACGTTACAGTATTTTTCAAATAACTATAAAATAAGTTCGGTTAAGTTATTATCGCTTGTTGTAAAGCCCACCAAAAATTTTGCACTATCACATTATCTTGTGGGCTAAGTTCAGTTTTCGCATCAGCTAATTTTTTTGAAATGCTGTCAATGAATGATCCTGAGATTAATTGTTGCTCATCACCGCCATCTGTTGCCGCTAGAGAAATAAAACCACGAAGATAACCACTTGCAAATAAAGTGTCACTATCAACATCTTCTTCAAACAGGTGGTCTAAATATTGGTAAAGTTCACTTAACGTATTCATATGTAGTTTTTTTAACATAATAGCCATTCTATATTTCTTAATTAATTAAGCACATTATATAATTAGAAAAAAGAAAAGTCAGTTGTCTACACCAGTAAAGTAAACATATCATTGAATTTTACCCTTTCTCTGATAAATTAAGTAAACTAGATACAGATATTATTCTTAAGGGGTGTCGTATGTTAAAACAAGAAAATACAGGTCTTATTGTTATTGATATACAAGGGAAGCTTGCTCGTTTGGTTCATGATAGTGACGCTTTACTTTCAAATTGTGAAAAGCTCATTAAAGGTGTAAAAACGCTTGGTTTACCAATAGTTTTTCTGGAGCAAAATCCAGAAAAACTTGGCGCAACGGTTGGTGAACTAAGTGCTTTGCTAGCGCCCCTTACCCCAATCACCAAGTTTACTTTTAACGCCTGTGAAGCGCCTCAGTTTATGGATGCAATTAGGGCTGCTAATGTAGATACATGGCTTATTTGTGGTATTGAAGCGCATATTTGTGTTTATCAAACCGCATTACATTTGCAGCAATCTGGTTTGAAAGTACAGCTGGTTTGTGACTGTATTTCTTCACGTACACTCGCTAATAAAAACTTAGCAATAAACAAATTAGTGAATAGAGGTATTGATACTTCGGGGTTAGAAATGTGTTTGTATGAACTCGTTAAAGATTGTCGAGCAACTGAGTTTAAAGAAATACTGAGCTTAATTAGATAACAGTCACATTAGACAAGGGTTTCACTAGACAAAGGTTTAATTAGACATGGGGCAATAAATTCCCCCTACAAATCCATTGTTCTAATTAAAAAATAGATTGGCCAAATCTCTCTTACTTGCCTTTCCCAATGTGGGTCAATTTTTCCATCGGGCAAGTGTAAAAGCCAAAATCTTGCCCATTTTTGCACAGATTTTCCTGATTTACTTAATTTTAGCGGCGAAAACCGACGTTGATAACACTTCCCTTTATACTCAACAACCGCATTACTTTTGGCTCGCTTATGTAAGCTATCTAATGTGGTACTGATCAACTCGACCTCTGAAATCGGTAGTATTTTTTGCTTTTTTAAACAGGCTAATATCGCAGCCTTTTTTATACAAACTTGCATATAGGCATCTAGGTGCGGAGTGTAAACCATGCCAGTTAAGCCATAAATAGAGGCTAGCTCTCTGTCTGCAATATCCTTTAAAGGGATGAGTTCATTCTCAATATCATTTAACTCACTGATTAAATGAAGTTCATTATTCAATGTAGACAATTATTTTTCCCATTAACTTGGTGGATCAATATTATTAGCAATACTGTTATTTAAGCGAAACCAGCCCGCAATAGAGTAACGATCACGCTTTGCGGGTAATACTTCATGTATAAATTCTTCACTTAAAAACACCACTATTGTGCCAAAACTAGGTATCACGGTAACTTTGGTGTTATCAATGACTAAAGAAGTTGGCAAATTTTTATCATAAATCACCAACTCGCCACCATCATCAACAGACCAGTTTGGATTAAGATACACCACTACAGATAACACGCGGTTACCCTCACCTGTAAAAGCATCTTTATGCTTCTTATAAAAGTCGCCCTTAGCGTAATGGGCAAAATGGCTTTCAAAAGAAAACAAACCAAGAAATAAGCGCCTATTTAGAAAAGATTGCAGTGACTCTGTCCATTTGATCCAAGCACAACTCGCTTCACTGTTACTGGTTATCCAGCTGATTTCGTCAGTGCGAATAAAATCATTAATAACATGGTCTTTGGCTCGGCCAATACCTGCTCGTTTAAAGTTTTCCTCTGGCAATGCAATAATATGTTGTAATAACAAATTGGTTAAATTTTTAGGCAAAGCGTAAGGACGAATACTGTAACCCTTTTCAATAATATCATTGGATATTAATTCAAAGAGCGATTCAAACAGTGATGAGTCATCGTCTGAATAAGTTACTTTAGGTAAAGTCATTTACTGTTCTATGATGTGATTGGGCAAAGATCAGCCACATTGATGGATTAGATGTTAAGTAGAATAAAGTCATGTTTGATGCATATCCACTGTCGCATAGTAGCAGCTATTCATCTCATCGTCTGTTTTATGTCAGTTTACTCTTTATTAAATTTTGCCTATAAATAAGCGCTAATTGAACGTTTTTGGGATGCTGTGCAGTAACTCATCGTAGTGCGCATAAATCTTAGGCATGTCCATCTTATTAAGAAACTCAGAGCAGGTTAAATAAGCCAATAGATAGCGCGCATCTTTGACCCATGGTGGTAAGTATTTTGCGGGTTGGCAGAGTCCCATTTCTTCTAATTTGTATAATACGGGTATGTCTTCAATATCCAATTTTCCGCAAAATAATAACTTAAGGCAATCAGCTCTGCCATTAGCGGCGATGGCTTTTAAGAAATTATGCACGCGAATAAGCCCCTCTAAATAAACGCCATCTTTAGTAAACGGCGCACCGCCGGTTAAAACGCCACCTCTGAACACTCTGCGACTATTTTCATAGGCTTGTGATTCGTTGCCAATGCGATCTAAGAAATAGTGATATACATCCAGAAAGTCTGCTCCTTCAATCGACATTTGTATAGCGATAATACGATCTGCTAACCTGCGCAGTCGATCCAAATCAATTGAATTAGTAATGTATTCAGAAAATACAGCCAAACCCTCTTGTGTTTTAGTAGTGCCTGGATGGCCAGCCGCTAATATTTGAAGGTGCTGCTGATTTAGGCCATTAATCGATGTAGCAACATGGATATGTGCTTCATGATTGATTAGTTGCTGAGCATCAAGATCGGTAAAACATGCCGTTTTTCTGATCCTAATAAGTTTTGGATTTGCTAAAGCATTAGCAGAAAGCTCGTCAACAACTTCAACTTTCGGTGCTTCATCGCCGAACATTTTCACAACGGCTGCCCGCATTTGCTCAGCAATATCAGAGGCTAGATAGCACATAGGCGATGGAGCACTAAAATCGTAACTCGCGTAACTGCTAATTTGTTTGTCAAACGAGTTGGCTAATTCAAGTGGCGTTGATTTGTCGTCGGTAAAAGGGTTGGTTGGTTTGCCATAGAGCTTTTCAGAGAACTCATAGAACTTTTTGGTACCTACGGATGCCATCATTAAGGCACCCTGTTCAAGCTTAATTGAAATACGCTGTAACCATTCATCTATGTCCGAATTTCTCATCAGATCTCTAGCTTTATTTACTAAAGTTAAGGTATTACTAGGGTCAAATGCAGGATAGCTAACCTTGGGAAGTTCTTTACCTTTATCGACAAAGAATTGGTGCTTAATATCTCTGTTCCATTCTAAATGAGACAGTATTCTAATGGGCTGGCTGGCGCTATATAGGATTGAACTAATCTTACAAATTCGCTCTTTCTCTATTTCTGATGTATTCATTAGCGTTTAAATTCCATCGTAGTCACAAGGCAAGGTTCTTCTAAATAACGTTTCGGCTGACTTCTACTGCAACTTCTCGTGTTTTATAAAGCTGATAATAGTTTACATTATATCCGGAAATCTTTGCTTCAAAACCCAAACGCCACTAATAATAAAATACCAACAGCTATCAACACCAACGACACATAGGTTGATTACATATTAAGTGGCATACAGTGTGTATTGTTCGTTAAGCAAATACAAAGGTGGCACTAAACCACATCAATATCAAGCGGGTAATATTGAGACTGCACGTGCTTCCTTAGCATATCTCGACTTAGTTTTTGATGATATGATTAATGCGGTAGGGTTATGCATTGGTGTGGGGGATACCACCGACATGATAGAAACTGCAGCAACTTATGCGTGTGATAAGTTTATGACCATCATAGAAGGTGTGAAATTAAAAATAACCAAACAGGCAAAATGGAAACCGTCATGGCTGCCTTATTTGTACTGACGATCAAGGCATTGAGCATAAAATCAATGCAGGTGAAGCACTCTTTCTTTGTACCACAAGTTGTACCACAAGGAACTCGCTGTTCTTGGCAATCTCAAGGAAAAATCAGCATACATTTTGTTCAAATAAAGCAGTAATATTCTCTTTATTCTCAAACACCTGTAATTCTATACTATAGTCCTTGTAGGTTAAATATAATTTTTTCTATATATATCAATGCATTAATTATATTCCGTGTTATTGAATCTCCAATAATTCCACTTCAAAAATAAGCAATGAGCCTGGCGTTATTTTCCCCGCAGCGCTATTACCATATCCTAATTCTGAAGGTATGAAAAATTTGAATTTGTCACCTACAACCATTAATTGAACCCCTTCAGTCCAACCGCTTATCACTTGGTTTAAGCCAAAGCTGATAGGTTCTCCGCGATCTACTGAGCTATCGAATACAGTGCCATCTAATAAAGAACCATGATAATGTACTTTGACTTTTGAATTGGCGACTGGGTGTTCAACTCCTTCGCCTTGTTTTAATATTTGATACTGTAAACCAGATATAGTTTCTACAACATTTTCTACAACTTTATTTTTTGCTAAAAAATCTTTACCTATAGCAATATTTTCAATAGCAGCTTTTTTATTATTATTTGAGTTTCTAGTGAAAAAGAAGACTACCAATGCAATAACGATAACTAAAATAACATATTTCATAACTCATCCCATTAATTTATAGTGGTGTGCATTCTAGCACTCGATTCTTTTGATAATAAAACTAAATTGAATATTAGTTCTATTATCCCTACCTATTAAAGATGCACCTTATGATAATAATGTCACTTCCTGACTTTTTACACCACTAGCTTAAAGTAAGCGCCATGGATAAAAGCAGGACATCAATTAGGTACCTATTGGATTAATATTGTGTATATACTAGGGATAAAGCTAAATGATTTAATTAACTCGGTATCAATTTTTGAATATTCCTGATATACCCAACAATCATGCATTAGCAGTTTTATTGATCACTGTACTTGCGCTATATTTATTTCGTCGAGACGATATTCCTTTAGAAACATCTTCACTGGCTGTTATAGCGATACTGTGTTTAATGTTTGCACTCTTTCCATTTTATGTTGATGGCAATCATTTTGAACCAAGCTCATTATTTTTCGGTTTTGGTCACGAAGCTTTGGTTACCGTTTGTTCACTAATGATTCTTGGGCATGGCATTGTGCGTACAGGGGCGCTAGAGCCTATTGGCCGATATTTGGCTAAATTATGGAAAATAAGCCCAGCTTTTTCCTTATTGTTAACACTTATTCTTGCTGGCGGATTAAGTGCTTTTATAAACAATACTCCTGTTGTCGTTTTACTTCTGCCTATTTTGATCAGTGTCTCATTACGTAACAAAACATCTTCATCTGGGATGCTGTTACCTATGGGGCTAGCCACTTTAGTGGGCGGCATGGCTACCACTATAGGTACCTCAACCAACCTCTTGGTGGTAAGTATTGCAAAAAATATGGGAGCAGTTGAGTTTGGCTTATTTGATTTTATTCAACCTGCACTCATTGCTTCTGTTGTTGCGGTACTCTACTTATGGTTAGTTGCGCCAAAACTATTACCCACTAGAACACCATCAATGCCAGACACGTCGCCGCGTTTATTTAGTGCTTATCTCAATATAAACGAAGAAAGTGATGTAAATGAGAAAACCATTGCTGAAATCATTAAGTTGACCGATGGTCAACTCAAAATAGAGAGTATTCAACGAGGCCCTGATAATCGTAATATTATGGCTTTACCCGACACAATACTTACTGTGGGTGATCGGTTAAAAGTTCATGATTACCCAGATCGTCTTAAAGAATATGAGACTGTATTGGGCGCAACCTTATTTTCTGGGCTGCATAAAGTTGATGATGAACATCCTTTAAAAGCTGACAAACAAACACTAGCAGAGATTGTTATTATCGCAGGCTCTGGAGTTGAAGGAAAAACCTTACAGCAAGCAAACTTCATCAATAAATACGCTATTTCAGTGGTTGCATTACACAGAGCAGGTAAAGCCATGGAGATAGGACGAAATAGTATAGGTAATACTCGCTTGAGAATTGGTGATGTTTTACTTGTACAAGGTGAAACAGAACAAATTGATTTATTAAAAATCAAACAAGGCCTATTGATTATTGATGGTGCAGAGCCCTTGCCACAAACAAGTAAAGCGCCCATAGCGTTAAGCACATTACTTGCTGTTGTTGTATTGTCAGCGCTGGGCATTTTACCGATTGAAATTAGTTCGGTATGTGGTGTGCTTGTACTGCTAATCACTAAATGTTTAGATTGGGAAGAAGCATCATCGGCACTTAGTACCCAAGTTATTTTAATTGTTGCAGCATCTCTTGCTTTGGGCTCTGCGATGATGACAACGGGTGGCGCTGAATATATAGCACAGGTTTTTGTCGCTTTATCGTCTGGGCTGCCACCTGGGGGCGTTTTATCTGCTTTGATGTTGTTATTGGCGATCTTAACCAACATTGTTTCAAATAATGCCGCAGCGGTTATTGGTACACCAATCGCTATTTCTGTTGCTAGTCAACTCAACCTTTCGCCCGAGCCTTTTATTTTGGCCGTTTTATTTGGCGCCAATTTAAGTTATGCTACACCTATGGCTTATAAAACCAATTTATTAGTGATGAACGCTGGTGGCTATCAGTTTTCTGATTTCATGCGTGTTGGTATTCCGTTGATTTTGCTTATGTGGGTGACACTTTCTTTTCTTTTGAATTGGTTTTACCTGTAACCTTGATTAACGCAACAAATGGCTTTAGCCATTTTCATCGTCATTTAAAAAGGGCTAATGGCATAGCGCCCAGTCAATACGCTCGTCAAGTATCTTAAACATACAAAATATAAGTAAACTCACCAAAAAAATTATTATGGCTTTAAATCGAAAGCAAGCTTATTTGAAAATGATGCAAAAAGGTTTCATCGCTATGCTGCCTTTGAATTTAGCAGTACTCCCTTGGGGAATATTGTGTGGTTCGTTGGCTATTCAACGAGGCTTTAGTGTGCTTGAAGCTATTTTAATGCCTGTTTTAATTTTTGCAGGCGCTGTACAACTAGTAGTGATCGAGCTGATCAATGACAATGTTCCATTAGCTACTATATTATTTACTGCCTTTATCATTAGCTCTCGACATTTCTTATACGGTTTAGCGCTTAGAGATAAATTAAAAAACCTGCCTTTTAGATGGCGTGGTAGTTTGGGGTTTTTATTAACCGATGAACTATTTGCCTTATCTGGTGAAAGTAAATCTTTACAAGGCAAGTTAAAGCTTGTTTATGCACTGTCTGCTGGTGGGAGTTTCTACCTTTGTTGGTTGTTGTGGAATATTATCGGCATAACGGCTGGCAGCTACTTACCTGACTTAACCAACCTAGGACTTGATTTTGCAATAGCAGTAACTTTTATCGCATTGGTGGTGCCAACAATTACAAGTTTACCCGTGTTAATAACCGTTATTGTGGCTGGCTTATTCTCTGTAGTTTTGAAACTAGCTAACTGGGAGTTAGCATTAGTTATCTCTTCGTTAATAGCAATGTTTTGTGGATATTTAACAGCACACAAACAGGCGAAGCTCAAAATAAAAAGGAATAAAACCTTATGACTTTACTTACCATTGTACTGCTCGCCTGTATCACTTTCTTTAGCCGCTATCTATTTTTACACCCTAAGTTACCGTTACGTATGGGAGCAAAAATGACACATTTTTTAAGTTTCAGCGCGCCTGCAGTATTAACGGCTATTTGGGTACCTATTATTTTTATTAAAGACAATAGTTTCAATAGTAATTTAACTAACCCTTACTTATTAGCTGCAACAGTCGCGGTTATGACATCCTATAAAAGTAAAAATATTTACTTAACTTTAGGTACTAGCATCACAACCTTTGTAACTCTACAGCTTATATCTAATACCAATTGAATTAATGAATTCAATTGGTATAATTAGCCAATTTAAAAATTAGCGGGTGTGGTCGCACTGACGATCTTGCATTCTTCTTCAAAAGGGTTTCTAAAACGATGTGGTTTGTTATTATCAAAATAATAGCTATCTCCAGTGTTTAGCACATATACATCGCTACCAACCGTTAGTTCTATTTTTCCTGCTAAAACATAACCGCCTTCTTCGGCATCATTTTGCAACATCTCTTTACCCGTGTCGGCACCAACAGCATAGGCTTCAATTAAAAAAGTCATTTGTCTGCGAGGAAAAGATTTTCCCACTAAATTCATGTGCAAGTTGCCTGAGCCAATATCCATCAATTCGTCTGGCGTATAAACAATTTGTTGATTTTGTTTTTCTTCAAAGTCTTCAGTGAAAAACTCAACCAATGAAATAGGAATACCGTTTAGCACTTTTTTTAAAGAACTGATTGACGGGCTAACACTATTTTTTTCAATCATAGAAATAGTGCTGTTCGTTACCCCTGCTCTTTTAGCCAATTCACGTTGTGATATTTGTCTAAGTTGTCTAATAGATTTTAATCTTGCACCTACGTCCATAGGCATATCCTTTGTTCAGTTATATTTAGAAAGCTTAAGTGTTCAATATTGTACTACAGCTAGTGTTTAAAATAATAGAGTAAACCATTGGCTTTAGCGTTTTTATACGTTATTATCGTTCAATATAATTTACAATGGTTTTTATTTTTTACACTACAACAATTAATTTATTTTAATTTTGGATAATACAATGAGCGCAATACATACTGACCAATATCCGCCTTCATATTACTTTTCGTCCTTAAAGTACCAACAAGACTACCCTAAGTTAGCAGAGTCAGTTAACGCAGACATTTGTATTATAGGTGGTGGTTTTACTGGTATTGCTAGTGCTATTGAATTAGCAGAGCGTGGTTATAAGGTGGTATTACTCGAGGCGCATAAAATTGGCTGGGGTGCATCAGGGCGCAATGGCGGTCAAATTATCCGTGGTATAGGCCATGATTTAGAGGGTTTTAAAAAGGTTATAGGTCAGCAAGGTATTGATGCTATTACCGCGATGGGGACTGAGGCCAATGAAGTTATTACAGAGCGCGTTAAAAAATATAATCTTGATTGTGATTTAACCATGGGTTATTGCGATTTAGCCACGCGCCCTAAACATATGAAAGTATTAGAACAAGACTATCAAACCATCAGCCAACATGATTATCCCTATAGCGTGACGATGCTCGATAAAAATGAATTGCAAAAACAGGTAATTGGCTCTGATAACTTTATTGGCGGCATGATAGACATGGGCAGTGGTCATTTACACCCCTTAAATCTATGTACAGGCGAAGCAAAAGTGGCCACAGACTTAGGCGTGCAAATTTTTACCAACTCGGCTGTCACTCAAATAATTCCCGGCGACATAATCAACATTAAAACTGAGCATGGACAAGTTAATGCAAAGCGAGTGATTTTAGCAGGCAATGCTTATATTGGTGATTTATCGCCGAAAAAGCTTCCTAATATTGCCAACAAAATTCTACCTGCTGGCAGTTATATTATTGCTACAGAGCCCCTTAAAGAAGAAGTTTATCAAGCACTTTTACCTGGTAATCATGCTGTTTGTGATTTAAAAATAGATCTCGATTATTTTCGTTTATCGGCTGACAAACGCTTGCTATTTGGCGGCATGTGTAATTATTCAGGTCGCGACCCTAAAGACATCAAGGCGGCACTTTATCCTAAAATGTTAAAAGTTTTTCCACAGCTTAAGGGGATAAACATAGATTATCAATGGGGTGGCATGATTGGTATTGGCGCAAATCGACTACCGCAAATAGGCCGTTTAGATAACAATATTTTTTATGCCCAAGCTTATTCTGGTCATGGTGTGAATGTATCGCATATGGCAGCACGTTTATTAGCTGAAGCCATTCACGGCGAGTCAGACAGAATAAAACATTTTGAACAGGTAAAACATTTCGCTTTTCCAGGCGGAAAACATTTACGCTCTCCCCTACTAGCATTAGGCATGATGTATCACAAAATGCTCGATGCTTTTTAGTCATATCTCACTTAACAATAAAAAGTAGTAGAAACAATATTAGATGAAAATACTGTTTATTCACAGTCTAAATAAGCTTATTGAAAGTAAAGCTCTTATGATAAGGGTTTTAGAAGTACTGAGGTGATTATAAAATGTTATTAAGCAAAAATTCTGAAAAGATAGTAACCACCTCTGTTCCTGCTGTGTCTGCCTTAAGTAATATGGCAATTCACCCGTTACGTGAAAAATTGTACAATGAATTGCACAATCGCCCGTTTAGACCTATTACCAACCCTGCGCAAATAACTCATATTGCTATTCAACATGAGGGAAAATTAAAGCAACAAGAACATGATTTTATATCGCTATTGTGTAATCGTTTCCAAGTAAGCTCACCTGCTCAAACCATGCCCTGCTTTTACCAGAACTTTGGTTTATTCAGCTTACGTTGGGAGCGACATATGGAATATTCTACTTACACTATGATTCACGAAGCCCCCTTAACTAATCAGCCTTTTGTAAAAAATGCCATTGATTATGCCCCTAATGATTGGCTTGAACATATGCCTGGCAAGGTGATTGCTGCATTACATCTGATTATTGAGCCTCATGATATTGATAGTGACAAAAATATAGATCAATATTTTGATAATATGCGTCTTACAGGCAGTGCTCCCTACAACGGCTTAGCCAAAGTTTGGACTTCGTATAAACTCCATGATGATGGCTTTGGCCGTTTTTTAGTGTTCGAACAAGCATTATCACCAGAGCAGCTAGGACGATTGGTTCAGCAGCTATTACAGCTTGATACTTATAGGTTAATGGCCACCTTAGGTTTACCCTTAGCTCAAGCCATTAACAGTGAGCTGAATCAGTTAGACTTACAATTACAACAAGTTACGACTTGCATTGCTCTGGGTAAAGATAGCGATGATCGCGAACTATTAACACAAGTATCATCAATAGCGGCAAAAGTTGAAGATTTTCGTAGCCAAAGTAATTATCGTTTCTCTGCAACCAACGCTTATTACGATGTAGTACTTCAGCGCATGGATGAATTAAAAGAAGATGAAATTTGTGGTCATATGACCTTACAAGAATTTTTAATGCGACGTATAACCCCTGCTGTTAAAACCTGTCAAACAGCGGCTAACCATTTAGAAGATATTTCCCGACGCGTTACTCGTGCTAGTGACTTATTGCGAACAAGAGTAGAGATGGTGTTACAAGAACAAAACCAAAAACTACTTAAATCAATGAATCGTCGCGCCCACATTCAAATGCGCTTACAACAAACCGTAGAAGGCTTATCGGTTGCTGCTATTAGTTATTATGGCATGCAACTCTTTGAAACCATGCTATCATCTTTACCCTCTTTAGGGGTTCAGTATAATCATGAGCTAGTCAGCGGCTTTGCTGTTCCTGTTGTTATCGGCCTAGTTTTTGTAGCCACTCGCCTAATTCATCGTCGACTAATTAACAATATCGAGAACTAAGCTAGCCGATAACCGATGAAAATAATGGCACTAACCTCAGTTACTATGACTAGCAATAAATTGTCATTGGGTGCCGCTTTTACGTTCGGCCACTTCGGCTTGCCATTCGAACATATTCATTTCAATTAACACAAAAGCGACTATCCATAAAAAAGCATCCCAAAATTCCAGAAAATTCCCTGTTACGCCCCAGTATACCGCAGCAAGAAATAACACTCCATAAACAACCACCTTGACGTAAATATGATACTTTTGCCAAAGTTTACTGGAAATATTACCCAATTGAGTATGAACATCAATTTCAAGCATTAACACCACTGAAACCCAAGCAGTGGCATTAATAACATCAACCCAAGCCAGCGCAAAAACATTTTTTAAAGTATTGCTATCAGTAATAACTTTATATTGACTATGGCTAAAAAATTCAGTGTTTGCTGCAGATAAAGTGCGGCAAGTTTCTTTTGTAAATTCATTATAAACATTCATTGTTTCCATGAATTTCCATTCTTTAGCTAGGGTACATAAATCAGTTACTTGGTGTGGGACAAATTGGTCAATTAAGCCTATTTTAGTCATATAACCATAAAGAGAATAAAGAATAAAAATATAACAAAAGGCGCGAACACCGTGCAAAGTCCACTTAGTAGCGCTGGTAAGCTTGGCATCATCAATAACATAAGTTTCTAATTCAAACAGTAACAATAATACCAACCAAGCCCCGGTATCAATAGTAGATGAAAAAGCTTTAAAAAGATTATCTAGCGTTATACCCGAAACAAAAACCACTTTACTTGCTAGCCATTCTTCTTGAAAAAATAAATAGACATTTATCGCCAGTAAAGTGTAAATAAGGTACTTAAACCCTTGATAACCCCACGAATGAAAATGTCTTATAAAAGCTTGTTTTAATGACTTATCTGCAGCTTGATTCATTGGTACTTCCGTCATAATACTTCTTCTTTTAATTATGGTATGACAAATAAAAACAATAGACTTTTCAACATAAAGCCACTGCAAAGAGTGGCCTTAATACCAATCAAACTAACTAAGTGATCTTTTTAAATGGTCTAAATATCCAATAACATCGTTGCTTTCAATCCCAATAGCCAGCTATTGCTCAATCAAGCGCCTTGTTCTTGAAAATTTATCCTCATTAAAATTTGAACCATTAATTAATTTGATTGGTATAAGTTAATTACAAAAGATTATAAAACATGGCAGTTTCATCAAGAGTTTTCTTAGCTTTTTCAATCAGCTCATCAACCTCTTCATGACTAATAATTAAAGGCGGTGAAATAATCATGGTATCACCACAGGGTCGCATAACAAGACCATTCGCCATAGAAAAATCTCGGCAAACACCACCCGCTTTACTCATCGGCACAATTCGCTCATTGCTAACTTTATCTTTAACCAATTCAAGCCCTGCCACCATACCCAAACCGCGTGTTTCACCTACAATAGGATGAGACCCCAGCTCTTTCCAGCGTTTTTGCAAGTAAGGCGAAATGTCATTTTTAACACGTTCAACAATACCTTCAGCTTCTATTAATTCAATATTCTTCAGTGCTACTGCTGCGGCTACAGGGTGACCTGAATAAGTGAAGCCATGATTAAAATCGTCACCTTTTTCAATTAAGGTATCAGCCACTCTATCACCAATAATTACCCCACCAATAGGTAAATAACCGGAAGACAAGCCCTTAGCAATTGGCATTAAATCAGGCTTAAGATCGTAATACTGGCTAGCAAACCATTCGCCTGTGCGACCAAAACCAGAGATGACCTCATCAACCACTAGCAAAATATCATATTTAGCCAAAATACGTTTGATTTCAGGCCAATAAGTGCTTGGTGGAATAATAACGCCACCCGCGCCTTGGAAAGGTTCAGCGATAAATGCTGCGATGTTGTCTTCACCCAATTCTATAATTTTTGCCTCTAATGTTTGCGCCGCTTTTATACCAAATTCTGCTTCAGTGAGATCGCCACATTCTTTGCTGCTCTTTGCCTTAAAATAATAGGGTTGTGCAATATGTGCAACACCTGCAATAGGTAAATCACCCTGCTCATGCATATAACCCATACCGCCTAAGCTGGCACCAACAACAGTAGAACCATGATAAGCATTTTCACGGCTGATAAAGGTTTTTTTAGTTGGCTTACCTTCTAGATCCCAAAAACGGCGAACCATACGAAAAACCGTGTCATTTGCTTCTGAGCCAGAGCCTGTAAAAAACACTTTATTCATGTGTGCGGGTGCAAGCGAAGTGATTTTCTCTGCTAACTTAGCTGCTGGCGCATGAGTGGTTTTAAAAAACAAATTATAATAAGGCAGTTCTTTCATTTGCGCCGCAGCGACATCAACCAATTCTTGTCGGCCATAACCTAAATTAACACACCAAAGCCCAGCCATACCGTCAAGTAATTTATTGCCCTGCTCGTCATAAATATAAACCCCTTCTGCCCGCGTGATAACGCGCGAGCCATTCTCAGCTAACTCTTTATTATCACTAAATGGTGTGAAGTGGTGGTTAATATTTTTTTGTTGTATTTCACTGTACATGGATGATCTCCCAATTAATTATTCAAAACTTGCTACTCGAAACTGTAACTTCTATACAGTGGTTAATAAAAATCGACGTTCCCAAGCAGATATTTCATTTTTATAATGATCACAATCTGCCTGGCGAGTGGCGGTAAATCCGCGTACAAATGCTTCACCCAAATATTTTTTCATGGCTTCACTGTTAGCCATCATTACGATAGCAAGTTCAATATTTAAGGGGAGATCTTTTGATAATTCATCATTTGCCCTTGAAGTCGTTTCAGTGCTTGGCGACACTTTTTCCATCATGCCGATATAACCACAAAGCAAGGTTGCTGCTATGGCTAAATAAGGATTGCTATCAGCACCCGCGATCCTGTTTTCTACACGTGTTGCTTGTTTTGGAGCATTGGGTACACGTAAACCTACTGTTCTATTTTCAACTCCCCAAAGAAGGTTTACCGGCACTGACTCTCCCGTTGAAAAACGGCGATAAGAATTAACATTCGGTGCAAGCATTGGCATAAGTTGTGGCGTAAATTTTTGTAGGCCACCTAAATAATATCTAAATAAATCACTGAACCCGTCACTAGAATTTTCATCAGTATTTGCAGCAAAAATATTATCGCCACTTTCAATATCAACCACACTTTGATGAACATGCATGGCACTGCCCGGCTGGCCACTAATAGGCTTAGCCATAAAAGTTGCGGTAATACCATGCTTTGCTGCCGCAGCTTTTACTGTGCGTTTAAATACAAAAACTTGATCGGCTAGCTTTAAAGGATCACCATGATTAAAATTAAATTCAAATTGTCCTCGGCCTTCTTCATGTACTACTACATCAAGGCCTAAATCTTGCCTATGACCCCAAGCATAAATATCTTTCATTAATGGATCGAATTCACTAATGGCATCAAGGCTAAAAGATTGTCTGCCAGCTTCAATACGGCCAGACTTTCCTGCGGGTACCTGTAAACTTTGATTTTCGTCGGCACACGTTTTGGTTAAATACAGTTCCATTTCAGGGGCAACGACTGCTTGCCAGCCTTGCTTGGTATATAAATCAATCACTTTTTTAAGTACATTACGTGGTGAAAATGCTACCTCTTCACCACTAGGAGTGAAGCTGTCATGAATAATCATTGCCGTTGCATCATCTTCCCAAGGTAATACATAGCAAGCGCTAGCATCTGGTTTTAATATCATATCTACATCTCTGGGATCTGATAATGACCACAGCACATCATCTGCGGCATAGCCACCAACAACTGACTGCAATAAAATAGTTTCAGCCAGTCGGCAGCCCTTTTCATTAATGAACATTTCTAAAGGCAGAACCTTCCCTCTAGGAACACCCGTATGATCGCCAACGACACACTGAACTTGTTTTATATTATGTGTTGCTAACCAACTTTCTATTTTTTTCATGGCTTCGCCAGATGATTTACTCATGATTTTCTCTCATTGTTTATTGTCGCTTGTTTAGCTGCTTTTTTTGCTGAGCAAGCCTGACCAAACGCATGAAATAGTTGTGTACTTTGTAGGTTTTCTTCTACTCGCCACTCGGGGTGCCACTGTACAGCCATAGCAAACGCCTCACTTTGCGTTACTGAAAATGCTTCAACTAAGCCATCTTCAGCGGTTGCTTCAATCGTTAAAGGTTCAGCCAAACGATCAACGCCTTGTGTATGTAAAGAGTTCACTTCAATTGACGCGCTATTAACAATATCCGTCAACTTACCGTCAGCAATAACATTGACACGGTGACTAGCGCTGTATTGCTGATTAAGTGTTGATTTTTTGTTATCTCTATGTTCAATATAATGACCATTTTCATGTAACTTTTGATGCAAGCTGCCACCAAAAGCAACATTCATTTCTTGAAATTCTCGGAAAATACCTAGTACAGGAAGACTTTGAGCAACTGCTTTTACAATTAATGGTAGGCTAGTATTATCTCTAGCAGTATCAAGTTTAGTGCCGATTTCAGCAGCTTCATCTTGGTAATGCAAGGGATCAACCATGGAATACCCCCCCCGTAAATAAAATCCCATCAAACATAGTCAACAATTGATCCATGCTAGATTCATCTGCCATGGCAGGAATTAATATAGGTAGACAGTGACTAGAATCACAAATGGCCTTAATGTACTTTTCACCCGCAATATGAAAGGGGTGAGGAGCAATAATTTCTTTATCACAAATAATACCAACAATGGGTAAATGTGCCTGTATCATAAAATTACCATTTTTTATTAAATAAACCAGGTGTTCGATTTAACAAACAGTAACACAATGAAATAATGAACGTCGAGTAAAATTTTTCTATCCAAAAAAAATAAACACCTAGTCATTGAAATTAAAAAGAAAATAAAGAAAAATAAAAACAATAAACATCAAAAAAATTTCTTATAAATAGAAAACAACCTAATTAAAAATAAAATAATTTTATAAAAAAAACATCTTTGGTTGAAATAATTTACAAAATAAAAAGGGAAAAAAGAAAATGAAAGAAGTCGATGAAATGACTACTTATGAATGTTTCAAGTGGTCGAGTTACCTGATTCGCTAGACCTCTTTAATATGATCTCAATTCTTAATTTCACCCAACCATCGACCCTGATTTGCCAATTTCTCTTTTTTATACTCAAGTTTAGGGATTCAAAAAAAATAATAAAAACAAGGTAATCTTATGATTTAAAAGAAATTACACATGATTATGTGCCAGTGGTTTTCGTTTATTAATCTTCAACAGTTTTTTTAAGCTCTTCCATATAAGTATCTAAAATCAAGTGACTTCGAGCGCCTTTGCTAGTTATAGCCGAAAAATTCGTATGAAAAAACCGACTGTGGGCTTCAACAGTACGCATTTTATCTTGGCCATGCCATCGGTTAGCAAAATGCGTTGGTAGAAAGCCAATAAAGCGCCCCGTTAAAATCAAAAAAGCAATACCTTCTCGGTCAGTTGATGTTGCCGTAGCATGAAGATTTTTTTGCTGCTGTTTTATTTCAGCAGATTGTGGATAACTAGGCACCACCGCATCATATTGAACTAACGCATCATCACTCATCACCTCTAATTCTTGTTGAAATAAGGGATGCTGCTCACTGCAATACAATAATGACTGCTCTTTATAAAGATGCATATAATTTAAGCTCGGTAAGGTACGCAACTCAGGTACCACACCAATATGCAATTTTCCATTAAGCACCGCACTTTCAATATCATTAGGGGGGATCATCCTAATATTAATAACCACCTCAGGTGCTCGGCGTTTGAAAGCACTTAACGAGCGAGTAATTCGCATTTGTTCGCTCGTTACCAGGTTATCGGTAATACCAATATTTAGCTCACCCACTAAATCTGTATTGATGGCATTCATTTGCGCGCGGAAATTTTCAATACTTCCCAACAATTGTAAGGTTGATTGATAAACCTCTTCTCCTTGCTCGGTAATAGAAAACCCCGATCGTCCGCGGTGGCAAAGTTTCATTTTCAATAATGACTCAAGCTCTGATATTGCTAGGCTAATGGCTGGCCTGCTAATATTGAGTTCGACTTCTGCTGCAGCAAAACCGCCCGATTCAATCACCACTCTATAAATACGTAATAAACGAATATGGGCATCGCCTAACTGCCTTGGTAATAATGTTTTATTTTTATTCATTAATCAGTACTCATATTAGATAGCTATATAGATAGATAACCGTTTACTTATCTTAAGTTTAATAAGTAAGGATTTAATAATCTATTAAATCATTGATAATGCTCCCAAGCAAATACAAAACCTAAATAGAAAAATATTGAGGCAGAATATGACAAACAACACTAGCAGCTCAAATAATCACGGCATAAGCCAAGCACAGCTTGATGCGCATTGGATGCCTTTTACCGGTAATCGTGATTTTAAAAAAGAGCCACGTATTATTGTTTCAGCACAGGGTAACTATTATACCGACGCTGATGGCAGAAAAATATTTGATGGTCTTTCAGGTCTTTGGACATGTGGTGCAGGCCATGGTCGCAATGAAATTACAAAGGCCATCGCTAAACAAGCAGCAACCTTAGACTATTCTCCTGCCTTTCAATTTGGTCACCCTAAATCATTTGAACTTGCACACCGCATTACCGAATTAATGCCCGACGGTTTGAACCGTGTATTTTTCACTGGCTCTGGCTCAGAATCTGTAGAAACTGCTTTAAAAATAGCGCGCGGTTACTGGAAAAAACAAGGCCAAGCAGGTAAAACACGTTTTATAGGTCGCTCAAAAGGTTATCACGGCGTTAACTATGGCGGCATAAGCGTAGGTGGTTTAAGCCCTAACCGCGCTTTATTTGGTCAAGGTATCGAAGCTTGTCATTTACCCCATACTATGATTACTGCGAATAAATTTGTTCAAGGCATGCCTACTGAAGGTGCTTACTTAGCAGAAGAATTAGAGCAATTGGTTGCATTACATGATGCATCGACTATCGCCGCTGTAATTGTTGAACCGTTAGCTGGCTCAGCAGGTGTTATCCCTCCACCGGTAGGTTACTTAAAACGTTTACGAAAAATATGTACTAAGCACAATATATTACTTATCTTTGACGAAGTGATCACCGCTTTTGGCCGTATGGGTTCGAATACTGGTGCAGAAGAATTTGGCGTTGTTCCTGATTTAATGACCGTAGCAAAACAACTAACCAATGGCGTAATACCCATGGGAGCAGTGATTGCCAAACAAGAAATTTATGATACCTACATGGATACAGCTGGCCCAGAGTACATGCTTGAGTTACCTCATGGCTATACTTATTCAGCGCACCCTATTGCTTGCGCAGCAGCCTTAGCGTCGCTTGATATTTTAGCAAAAGAAAGTTTGCCTGAGCGCGTAAAAACTATCGCCCCGTATTTCCAAGAAACACTGCATAGTTTAAAGGGGTGTGCACATATTAGCGATATTCGTAACTATGGTTTAGCGGGTGGTATCACCATCAACGCTTTTGGTGCAGAGCAAAGTAAAGCAGAGCCAGGTAAACGTCCTTATGAAATAGCCATGAAAATGTGGCAAAAAGGTTTTTACGTGCGCTTTGGCGGAGACACCATTCAATTAGGTTTGCCATTTACCAGTACGTTGCCTGAAATAGACAGTTTAATGAACGCTTTGGGCGAAACCATTAACGAAGTCAAGTAGCGAAGTTAGCTAATTATTTAACAATTTATAAGATATAGGAATTAACATGACTCAACTAATTGGCCATTTAATCAATGGCGAAATGATCCATACTAGCAAAAATGAAGACACGCGCAGCCAAAATGTATTTAACCCTGCAACAGGTGAAGCAACTAAAAAAGTAGCGCTTGCTAACAAACAAACCGTTGAGCAAGCCATTAGCGCTGCACAAGAGGCTTTTCCTGCATGGCGTAACACGCCACCAGCAAAACGTGCCCGTGTAATGTTTCGTTTTAAAGAATTACTTGAACAAAACAGCGACAAAATTTGTAAACTCATTGGTGAAGAACACGGTAAAATTTCTCACGATGCGGCAGGTGAATTACAACGCGGAATTGAAAATGTTGAATACGCTTGTGGCGCACCAGAGTTATTAAAAGGTGAACACAGCAAAAATGTTGGCCCAAATATCGACTCTTGGAGCGAATTTCAACCGCTGGGTGTAGTAGCGGGTATTACACCGTTTAACTTTCCAGCTATGGTACCTATGTGGATGTTCCCATTAGCCATTGTTTGCGGTAATACCTTTATTCTTAAGCCTTCAGAGCGCGATCCAAGTGCAACGCTTTTAATTGCACAGTTACTTAAAGAAGCTGGCTTACCTGATGGCGTAATGAATGTTGTTAATGGCGACAAAGAAGCAGTAGACACATTACTTAGCGATGAACGCATTAAAGCAGTAAGCTTTGTTGGTTCAACACCTATTGCTGAATATATTTATACAACAGCCAATGCTAATGGCAAACGTTGTCAAGCCTTAGGCGGCGCAAAAAACCACGCTATTATTATGCCTGATGCAGATATGGATAACGCAGTAAACCAATTATTAGGTGCCGCATTTGGGTCATCAGGTGAACGTTGTATGGCACTTTCTGTTGCCGTAACGGTAGGCGATGAAGCCGGTGATGCCTTAGTTGCTAAAATGACTGAAGGTATGAAAGGTTTAAGTGTTGGCGATCATACCAATGCCAATAACGATTTTGGTCCAGTAATCACCAAAGCTCATCAAGAGAAAGTTAATGGCTTTATTGCGAGTGCTGCAGACCAAGGTGCAACGCTTGTAGTTGATGGTCGTAATCCTGTCGTTAAAGGTTTTGAAAATGGTTACTTTGTTGGCGCTACTTTAATTGATAACGTTACCGCAGAAATGGACAGCTACCAAGCAGAAATTTTTGGACCGGTATTACAAGTAATGCGCGTAAAAACTATGCAAGAAGCGATGCAATTAATTAACGATCACGAATACGGCAACGGTACATGTATATTTACTCGCGACGGTGAAGCTGCACGATATTTCTCTGATAATATTCAAGTGGGTATGGTGGGTATTAATGTACCATTACCTGTGCCAGTTTCTTACCATAGCTTTGGCGGTTGGAAACGTTCATTATTTGGTGATTTACATGCCTACGGCCCTGATGGCATTCGTTTTTATACTAAACGTAAAACTATCACTCAACGTTGGCCGTCAAGTGGTGTAAGAGAAGGTATTAGTTTCGCCTTCCCTTCATAAATAGTTTTATTATTAGATAAATGTCGCACTAAAGTGCGACCTACATTAAGCATCTGTAGGTCGGAATTCATTCCGACAAAACAATATAAATGAGCAATACATGTCAGAAAAGCAGATAGTAAAATTAAGTCAGAGCCCTGCAGGGTTTGATGAAATTGCTGATGATCTTAAAGTAAGCCTGTTCGAGTCACCCACACCAAAACAACACACTCACAGCTATTATGAAGATGAAGCGTTAGGCTTATACATAGGTGTGTGGGATACCACCGACATGATAGAAACCACAGCACCCTATGTATGTGATGAGTTTATGACCATCATAGAAGGTACGGTTGGAATTAAAAATAACCAAACAGGCGAAATAGAAAAAGTTACCGCTGGTGAAAGTTTTGTTATCCCACAAGGCTATGATTGCCAATGGCATCAACATGGCTACTTACGAAAATTTTACGTTATTTACGAGCCACCAACAGATGCTATTCCAGAATCTCCGGTATGCGAACACATTATTTATATTGATGAAAAAAGTAATATTCCTTGGCAAGAAACATCTGATGGCTTTAACAAAAAAGTACAGTACCAAAGTCACAATCAAAAATTTACCTCTGGCGTATGGCAAGGAAAAAATTTAAAAACAGGTATGATTGCTTTTCCCTACAATGAGTTTATTTCGCTCAAACAGGGCTGTCTTATTTGCACAGACGTTCAAGGTATAGCGCATAAAATTAACGCAGGTGAAGCGCTTTTTGTACCACAAGGAACACGCTGTTCTTGGCAATCTCAAGAGAAAATCAGCCTTCATTTTGTTCAAATAAAACAATAGTAATAGTTAATAACAACCAATAATAGTCAAGGGTATAGCTAAGTAATAGTAAGATAATAAAACACAAGGTAATGACGATGAAAGTACAAGGTTTTTATATTAATGGTCAATGGCAACAGCCTAACAGCACAAATACTTTTGCAACAATTAACCCTGCCACAGAAGAAATCATTAAACATATTCCTGCCGGTAATGCTCAAGATATTAATAGTGCGGTAGCGGCTGCTCGTGCCGCGTTTGATCATGGCCCTTGGCCAAAAATGACGGGTACTGAACGCGGTAAGTATCTACAAAAAATGGCTGATATTATTAACGCTCGACTTGACGATTTATCAAAACTTGAAGTACTTGATAACGGAAAACCCTACCCTGAAGCTAAATGGGATATTGAAGATACGGCTGGCACTTTTGAATTCTACGCCAACTTAGCCAAAGAGTTAGATGCTAATGTTAATGGGTTAAGTGAAGAAATAATCACCTTACCAGAGCCAGGTTTCACCTCAAAAGCAACAAAAGAACCACTGGGTGTTGCAGGTGCGATTATTCCATGGAATTTCCCGATGTTAATGGCTGCTTGGAAAGTTGCCCCTGCTCTCGCTGCAGGTTGTACTATGGTGTTAAAACCGTCTGAAGTCACTTCACTAACCGCGATAGCCTTAGGTGAAATTGCTATCGAAGCAGGTTTGCCTGCTGGCGTATTAAACATTGTTACTGGGCTAGGTCAAGATGCTGGTCAAGCCTTGGTTGAACATAAAGACGTTGATAAGTTGGCTTTTACCGGCTCAGTGCCAACAGGCTCAAAAATCATGGCAATGGCCGCCAACGACATTAAAAATATTAGCTTAGAGCTAGGCGGAAAATCACCCTTAGTTATTTTTGAAGATACTGATATTGAAAAAGCCGTTGAATGGATCATGTTCGGTATCTTTTGGAATCAAGGACAAGTGTGTTCAGCCACATCACGCGTGTTAGTAGCGGAAGCACTCTACCCCGCACTCTTAGAGCGTTTAAAAACTGAAACACAGAAAATCACAATTGGTAACGGTAATGACGAGGGCATATTATTAGGTCCTTTAGTTAATCAAGCACAATATCAAAAAGTGCTTGATGCTATTAATCGCGGTATTGATGAAGGAGCCACTTTAGTTTCTGGCGGTAAGAAACCAGCAGAACTTGAACAAGGCTACTACTTAGAACCGACTATATTAACGGATATGAGCGAGGATAGCTGGATCTGGCAAGAAGAAATATTTGGCCCCGTTGTTTGTGTTAAAACGTTCAAAACTGAACAACAAGCTATTGAAATGGCTAACAAATCTATTTTCGGCTTAGCCGCAGCAGTTATGTCAAAAGATCTCGATCGTTGTGACCGTGTCGCTAAAGCATTTCGCGCAGGTATTGTTTGGATAAACTGCTCACAGCCTACTTTTGTTGAAGCGCCATGGGGCGGCTATAAGCAATCAGGCATCGGCCGTGAGTTAGGAAAATGGGGATTAAACAACTACCTAGAAACCAAACAAATCACACGTTTTGATAGCAACGAACCTTGGGGTTGGTATATCAAATAGTTTCGAGTTTCGAATTTCGAATAAAAATAATAAAAATAATAAAAATAATAAAAATAATAAAACAAAGAGAAGAACATGCAACAACACCTAGAAGCAATTAAAGATTCAAAATTTTGCCCCCTTTGGCATGATCAAGAAGACGTTCGTCCTGAAATATTACCCGCATTATCTAAAAATGAACACTGCGAGTTACTTATTGTTGGTGGTGGCTTTACGGGCCTATGGGCAGCACTTCAAGCAAAAGAGCGCCAACCAGATGCAGATATTATTTTAATCGAGAAAACGTTTATTGCTGATGGCTCTTCTGGCCGTAATGGTGGTTTTTTAAACGCTAGTTTGGCGCATGGTGAAACCAATACCGATCATCACTTTCCCGGTGAAGCAGATAAATTGTATGAATTAGGCCAACAAAACATGGCTGAATTAATCGAAACACTTGAACGCTATGATATTGATGCTCGCTATGAAAAAGTTGGCGAAACTGAGGTTGCAACAAATCAAGGCTCAGTTGATGCAATGCGCAAAGATTATGAAGAAGAAAAAGCCGCTGGCGATGATGTAGTTTGGTTTGATAAAGAGCAAATGCAAGCGCAAGTTAATTCTCCTACTTATTTAGCCGGTTTATGGCGACGAGACGGTCAAGACGGTGTAGTTGATCCTGCACGCTTATGCTGGGGCTTAAAAAAAGTATTACTCGAATTAGGTGTTCGCATCTTTGAAAATACTCCATTAGACAGCTGTAACCCTTTAGGCAATAGCGAGATGCAATCTCTTTGCCTTGGTCACACCGTTATCAGTAAAAAAGTTTTAATGGCAACTAATGGCTATAAAAATCCTATACGCGCAGTAAGCCGAACAACTATTCCGGTATGGGATTATCAAATGGCGACAGAGCCACTTAACCAAGCGCAGCTCGATGCTATTGGTTGGCATAAAACTCGCCACGCTATAGGTAATCACGCCAATATGTTTCATTACTATCGTTTTACGCAAGACAACCGTATTACTTGGGGTGGGGGTGGCGCGGTGCGTTACTACTTTAATAAAAACACTGATTTTTCCACTTGTGCTGATATTCCTGAGCGATTTGAGCAATTATCAAAAGAATTTTTTGAAACCTTTCCTAAACTCAAAGGGCTTAAATTTAGCCATCGATGGAGCGGCATTATTGCAACCTCAACCCGGTTTTGCATGGTGCCAGGGGCAACTTACAACAACCGTTTAGCTTGGGCGGTAGGTTACACTGGGCTAGGTGTTGGCGCTAGCCGTTTTGGTGCTCGAATTGGTATTGAATTATTAGGTTACCAACCCAGTGATATTTTACAAATGCAGTTTGTTACTAAAAAACCGATGCCGTGGGCACCTGAGCCATTTCGTTGGTTTGGCGTGAAATTTACCCAAAAGGCCTTAATTAAAGCAGACCAAAATAATGGTAAACGTGGTTTATGGTTAAAAATGCTTGATGCGATGAACTTAGGCTTTACGTGTTAATCATTTTCACGAAATGCCTCAGCCGTTAAATGATGACGATTCAATAGTTTGTAAAATTCAGTACGGTTACGTTGTGCTATTCTTGCTGCTTGTGACACGTTGCCGGCGGTAAGTTTTAATAACTTTGCTAGGTAATCACGTTCAAATTCATCTTTGGCTTGCTGAAATGATGGCAATGAACTGCTCTCATCACGCAGCGCATTTTTAACTAAACTTGCCGCGATGATATTTTCTCTGGATAAGGCAACACTTTGTTCAACAACATTTTGTAGTTGTCTAATATTTCCTGGCCAAGGTGCTGCAATAAGTATTTCCATCGCTTCTTGTGAGAAGCCATTTATATCAAGGCTCGTTTGATGATTGCTATAATTAAGAAAGTGCTGAGCAAGTAACGGAATATCTTCACGGCGCTCTGCAAGCGGTGGTAATTCTAGTTCAACTACGTTTAAGCGGTAGTAGAGATCTTCTCTAAAGGTTTTTTCTTTAATCGCCTCTTGCAAGTTTTTATGAGTGGCCGATATTATTCTTACATCAACTTTCACCGCTTGTGTACTACCAACAGGGCGCACTTCTTTTTCTTGTAATGCTCTTAATAACTTAACCTGAAAACTCATTGGCATGTCGCCAACTTCGTCTAAAAATAGCGTGCCGCCATTGCTTGCTTGAAATAACCCTTGATGATTTTTTTCAGCGCCTGTAAATGCACCTTTAACATGGCCAAATAATTCTGATTCTAATAATTGCTCGGGTATGGCTGCACAGTTAATGGCCGTAAATGGTTTTTTTGCCCTACGACTGGCTTGATGAATAGCCTTGGCGAGTAACTCTTTACCTGTGCCACTTTCGCTGTGAATTAATAAACTAAAATCACTTAGGGCAACCTGTTTGGTTTGTTGTAATAGCGATTCCATAATGGCACTACGGCTAATGATGTTTGTTCGCCATAAGTCTTGTTGATCTTTATTGCTTGAACTTGATGGTTGTAATTGAATGGCTTTTTCCACCGTTTCAAGTAACTGCTGGCTTTCAAAAGGTTTAGTTAAAAAGCTAAAAACGCCTTGTTTAGTAGCATTAATTGCATCAGGAATAGTACCGTGGGCGGTCATAATAATTACTGGCAGATTAGGCGATTGTTGACGTATTTGCTCAAACAGCGCCATGCCGTCCATACCTTCCATCCGTAAATCACTGATCACTAGTTGTGGGTGAAAGCTTTTTAACATGCCAAGGGCAATTTTAGCATTGGCTGCCGATTCAACTAAATAGCCAGCGGCAGATAAGCGAATGCCTAATAACCGTAATAAACTTGGGTCATCATCAACAATTAGAATTTTTTCTTGAGCTGTTTTTTTTTGATCTAAATTACTGCCTGATTGCTCTGATGATTTCATTATTTTATTGTCCGTGTTCGCTGATAGTTTGTTCAATTTTTTTAAGCTGAATGATTTTTTTTGTTAATTGCGTGACCGTTAATTCAAGTGCTGCAATTTTATTAAGCTGCTTTTTCTCTTTAATATGATATTTTGCTGTTTGCGTATCATGCGCAAGTTCTTGATTCATCATTTGTTGAAATAAATACAACTGCTGATTAAGCTGGTCTTTAAGTAAACTAATAAAAGCTTGATCGGCTGAGCTTAAATAGTAATTCTTGTGCACTTTCAGTTGCTTGTTAAGTTGAGATTTCGCAGAATAAACATTATGGATAGGCGAGTTTGGTAAGCTATACAACAGTATTAAGTTAATTCCTGCTTCAATACTACCCTGTGATTTTTTCAATCGTTGCTGTTCTATTTCACTTTGCAATTCACTATCTGATAAATTTTTTAACGCTAAATAATATTGACCAAAATTTACCGTATTTGTGGCGATAAGTGTATTAGGCGAGTTTTGAATATTTTGACATGCAGAGATACACAAGCTGATAAGCAGAATAAAAATAGCTTTATTAAATTTAAAACGATAGTTTATAGTGAACTTACTTAACGTTAAATTCATTGATTATCCCCACTAACAATACTCTGTAGACTTATTTTCATTGTTGTACCACTTGGCGGCTCTGTTTGACTAATGAGCGTAATATTACCGTTTAACCTCATCAGTAATTCTTTAACAATAGTTAAACCAAGGCCACTACTTTTAATATTATAATCTTTGGCAGGTGTACCCTGATAAAAAGCGTCAAAAACTTTGTTTTGCTGCTCTGTTTTAATACCATTACCTTGATCAGTAACAGAAAACACTAACTGATGCTCACCAAGTGCTGAGAATATATGAATAACCCCCTGTTCAGGTGAATATTTGATAGCGTTAGATAATAAATTATCAATAATTACATTAAGTTGCTTTGCATTACTTTCAATGGTTATGTTTGAATAATCTTTTTCTATTGTGAGGTGTTTACGTTTTATATCCAGTGTGCGTTCGCTTAGCACTTGCTCAATAAGTTCAGGCAAGTTGATTGTTTCTTTATCTTGTAAACTTGTTGAGTCTAAAACAATATTGAAATCGAGTAACTCCTCAATCAATCGTTGTAAACGAGTCGTACTGTTTCTGATGATTTTAGTGATTTCTTGCTGATCACTATTAAGCGAACCGACACTGTTGTCATAAATTAGCTCTGTGCCTTCTCTTATTGCTGCTAGTGGTGTTTTTAATTCGTGAGAAATATGTCGAATAAAACTCGACTTCTGTAACTCTAAAACATGTAACCGACTTCGCATACTATTTAAGGCATCATTAATTTCTTTGATTTCAATAAAACCAGCAACTGGCTTTTCTTGTAAATCAGCATCTTGTTGAAAGTTACCTTGTTGAAGTTGTTGAATCTTTAAAATTAGCTGCTTAAGCGGCTTAGTAATTAAAATAATAAATATACCGGCAATTAGTAGCGAGATAGGAATAATGAACAAGCTTTTTAATAATGTATGGCTGACTTGTGCGGTAGCATTTTTAATTTCCAGAGCTTGTTGGTTAATAAATTCACTACTACGTGTATTTATTTGTTCATTAATATTTATCAACCGTTTAAATTGTTTTTGTAATTTTTCTAATGAGTTTGTTTCTACTTGATTGTCGATAGTTAATAAAGCAGGTTTTGGTTTTATTATACTTTGATGAACCTGAAATATTGCTTGAGAAAATTGTTTGGTCAGTTGCTTTATTTCACCGTCATCATATTGAAATAGCTCATCGTTAGTTGACAGTAACACTTGCTGCTCAATGATATATTTATCTATTAATTCATTATCTTGTAATACTAAATACTGACTAGCATACCTTTCCATTTTTTTTAATGTGTTATTAATTTTTTGATTAGTATTAATTAACTCTACTACAGAAAATATAGCACTAGCGCCCTGCTTAGAAAGCTGGTTCACTTGATTTGCGCTATACAAAAGCGCTAATACTAAAGGCAGTGCTACCAGAGTAAAGCCCAGAAAAGTTAGTTTTTTAATTGATAGCGGTTTTACTCGGTTTACTTTATTACCAATCATTATCATCAATTTGTCTAGCCAAAGCACTTCGAAAAGATCCTTATACCCAATATATTAAGTAGTTGAACGCCTTTTTAGGCCATTTTAAGGGTAAATACAATGATGTCTCTAATTGGAGACAAGGTTCATGTTTTTAATTTATTCTATTAGTCACTGATATTTATCAATTTATTTACACCATCTTTTATTTAACGTTTTAAAAGTTTATCGAATAAAATCACCTGTTGCTATGTGGAGACAACCACAATGTTCAATTTGTTTTTTAATTAATATAAAACAACTAGTTATAGAGTTGGTACGGTGTGTGCAGTAACTATTGTGTGTTATATCACAATTGAGCACATAACGTGGCCAAACGGTTTAATGTGAACTAATTTAGCTAAGTAGTTATGTATTAATAATACCAAGTTTATTACGTTATTTCCCGCTCAGCGAGAATAACAAAAAAAAGGATCTCAAATGAAAAACATTAGTTTATTTAATGTCACTGCTATAGTGATTATCGTTGCTTTTGCTTCTAGCTTTGTTAGCGCTGAAGATAAAGTAAATAAAGGAAGAGAAAAAACTCAATCTGATGTTGCTGAAGTAGTTGAAGTAGCAAAACAACTAAACTTCCCTGCTTTAATTGAAACGCTAGACACTGATAAAAATGGCATGTTAAGTCAAGCTGAAGTGTCTGCTGATCAAAATCAATTACTGCAAGAAGAATTTACTAAAATAGATGTTAATCAAGACAAACAAATTGATGAAGCAGAGTTCAATAACTACGCTGCAGTAATTAAAGATAAAGCAGTTAAAAATAAAGCAGTAAACGTAGTAAAAAGCAGTATTTAATCTCAAATAAAAAGTAAATAAAACTAAATAATAGAGTTTCCCCTCTTTTTGCCGGCTGCGTCCCAACTTTGCAGTCGGTTTTTTACTTCACTTGGTGTTATGTATTGAAAAACACCGTAACACTAAAGAGCAACCCATGAGCGAAATGATTAGTCGACATATACAAATAGATAATTGGATCTTTGAAGTAAAAATGGTGAGAGCTTTGCGTGTACAAAGTTATGGAGAACCGTATAGCGCGATTACTAATATCAATTTAAATGGCAGTAGTGCATATATAGATGGCATGATGCAAAAAAATCTGCAACAGATCAGTAATGAAGACATGCAGGTATTTAAAAAGTATTGCCAGAAAATGTCTATTAAGGAAATAAATATGGATTCAGGGAATATTTATTCAAGCAAGGTTAATTCAAGCAATGTTTATTCAGATAATGTTAATTCAAAGAATAACTTTTTAACAAACCAGTCAACGACACAAGCGAATGCTTTATTTAAACGTGCTTGAATTACCCAAAATATAATGTTGTTAGCCACAACACTTTTTATATTTTTTGCCACTGCCACATGAGCAAAGATCATTACGGTTCGGTGTTTTGTCAAACGTAGTAGTGGTTGGTTTATTTAGTATAGCGTTAAGTTCATTGATGTTTTCATCGACGGTACTATCTACGGTAATATCGGCAAATAGCCCATTGTCGGTAACTAACGTCTCTACTGCTAGTTTTTTTTCTTCGCTAGTAACCACTAGCGTTAATGGGTGTTTTTCTGTGCCAAGCTTAACGTTACGCTTAGTATTATAACCTGTTTTAACATGGTTTACTCTGGTGTGGATACGCCCTTTATAATACAGATCGTGCATGATGAACTCCGCTAATTAAATAATACTAGAACGAAAAAAATCACGTTCTAAACGCTGCTCAAGAGTCTGTATCTTGCTCAGTTGTTTGAGCGGAGAAACCGCTTGGATACATTGTCCCAACATAGGTACAAATGTAGGTAAAAAATAGAGGTGAAATAGTGGCATTATCATCAGTTATCATAAGTTAACTTTGGTCAATCTTTATCTTCCTATGCTCACATATCACCCTATTAATTAAATAAATCATGTATTTAATTAATTAACTCAAATTATGAGTCAATTAGCATTGATAAACAACTTATATTTAGGTCAGTGGAATGTCAGTTAAGTTAATACAACTAAAAAAAGAAAGAAATTCTCTGCCCTACCCGAAATTTAATAACTAAAAAATAGCTATAAAAAAGAACGGTGCAATTTAGAGAATTTATCATTACAATAATTAGCTAAACAATCTTAACGAATTATGCAAAATTGACCGTATTAAAATACATTTCGTCTTATTCATCAGAAATACAAAATCAAGTTAAATCTATGCTTGATAAAAAAACCTTGAGCAAATATTTACTTTCAAAATATCCTCAAGTTCATAACATTGTAAATGATAAAGCTTTAAAAACTTTCGTGATGGATTTAAAAAATCAATACTTAAAGAAGTCATCACCGCTAAGTAAAGTTCAGTTCGACGATAAAATACACGTGATCAATAATGCACTGGGTTTACACAGTTTTGTTTCAAGAGTACAAGGCAGTAAATTAAAGAGCAAAAATGAAATTCGTATCGCCACAGTATTTAAATCAGCCCCTAAAGAGTTTTTAAAAATGATTGTGGTACACGAATTAGCGCATTTGAAAGAAAAGGAACACAAAAAAGCGTTTTATCAACTGTGCCGACACATGTTACCGAACTATCATCAAATAGAGCTAGATTTGCGAATTTATCTCACACAAATAGACAGTATTGGAAAAATTTACAACTAAATAATTCAGCCTAATTTTTCGACACGTACTAGGTTGAAATCATTCGTTGGATGATATTGTTTAGACGCAAAGGTAAAGTTCCGCAAAACGCCAGGGTAAGTTAAATTACTAAAACTATACAAGTAGTTTTTAGGAAATACGTTGTTTAATACATTCCATAACGATTATTGAATGTCCATGGCGTACCACGAAGATTCAACTTGAGATACAACAGTACCATCATCGCTTAAGCACCATGACCTTTGGTTTCAATAACATCAACGGTTTGAAATTCACTTTTCCCGGAGAAAAGCACTTTTTCTACTTTAAATTTTATACCTAAAAGTCTTCAAAATTTTCTTCTATCTAAAAATCAGAGTGCATGATTTTCTCCTGAAATGTTGAGAATTATAGGCTCAATAAAGGTTGTTTGTGGCAGAATATAGTTGGTAAAGTTAACTAAATAACCGTTATCAAGTTTTTTGCTCACACGTGATTTACTGATGTATTGCGCTGGAATGAATTTCATTAACTTTTGTTCAAAAAATTCTTCATTAAAGCTCATTAAATCAAAAGATTTTGGGGTCAATATCTCTAAAAGTATGGGCGCAAGTGTGAGTAAATCTATATTCGATTCAAAGCTAATATAACTACTGTCTATTTGAGGTGTTACGTGAATTGTTAAATATTGTTGTTCATTAATCGCATTGAGTGAATAACCGTAGGGGGAAAATACGAAGTCATCAATAATAAAACCAGGTAATATTGTATCAATACATAAGAATTTACGAATTTCTTGAGCGGATAAATTCGGCTGCGTTAAATGTTGAGAAGCCTGTTCACTTATTTGATAGGCGATTAACTCGTAAGTAATATCATCATTATCGGCAGTAAAGCCGTTGTCTAAATGAAATACATAGTTGTGGTGACTGTCCATTTCGCCAAAACGGTATGCTTTGCCGGGTAAATATCGATTAATTAATTTTATGTCGTCGCCAAAACAACTTGGCTGTGCGTTAGCAAAGTATTCATTCTTACGCTGATACATTAACTGCTTAATCACTTTTATACCGAATTTTTGAATAAAAAACTCTACCGCTTTAACGAGTTGTGTTTCACCACAAGTTAATATCAATATTCGGTCTTGCCATACAAATAAGCTTGATTCAGACAATAAAAATGCTTTGCAGTAATTATTGCTAATCGAAGATAGTATGTGTGCCTGACTATAATTAACTAGCTGTGACCAAAATTCGTCATTAATATCAGTAAGTAGAGAAAGCTGTTCAACATCAATTAAGATTTCAGCTTTTTTCTCTGATCCCTCAAAAAACATAACAAGCCCTCAATAATAAAAACAGTGCGCCATTTTACAAATTTTTTTAATTTTATCAATATAATAATTTAGCTAACTTTCATAAAATAAACAGTAAAGTGGGTTGCATAGTTTAGCAATTATTGTTCAACAATTTTAACTTGTAAAAAAAATTATACTTTTATCTATTTTTTTGGATAATTACGAAAAATATTACCGCTAGGTATAACTGCTAAATAATGAACATGTTTAAACAAATCAATATCGACTTAATACCTGCGCCAATACCTTTTGAAGGTACTCAAAAAAAGCACGGCCTGTTTCAAGACACAACACACATCATCGGCTTTGAGTTTGATGGCACAGCATGCTTTAGAAAAGGCACTAAAGCTGGACCTAACGCACTCCATCATGTTTCAGATGGTATAGAGTCTTATTCACCGTATTTAGACGCAGACCTTGAAGATATATCATTTGTTGATCTTGGTAATTTACCGATTGATTTATCGATTCATGCCCACAGTTGGGTAAAAGTTTGAATTTAACCCTAATTGCAGAAGGGGTAGAAGAATTAGCGCATGTTGATTTTTTAAAAAGTATACACTGTAATGAAATATAAGGTTATTGGTATAGTAAGCCTTTAGAGCAAGATATACTTATTTAATTTATGAATAACTCCTCTTTATGAATAATTCACCTTTATGACCAGCGTCATTCGTTTTCCTCATATTAATTATAAAGCGATATAATCAATTGAAATTACTTTGTGCCCTGATACAAGCAGTTAGACGTTGACGGGGTGTAGATCGCACTAGTTATTCAAGTGTTTTTAATAAACCAATGGTTTTATCTCGCATTTCATCAAGCTCAGCTAAGATATTATCGGCATTGGTTTGATCATTTTCGATACCTTCCCAATTAATATTCCAAGTAGTACGTAAATTATCAGCGCTAGCTGGTAAAGGTGGCGGTAATACTTGAGATAAATCATTAATGGTTAAAACATAGGTCCAACCTGTTCTAGGATTTCCCTTATCGAGTAGTTCAGGATCATACCTGCGATGAAAAACTAACTGTTGTAATTCATTAAGTTTTGACAAGATCATAAATGAAGCAAAGCGTTGATTTCGATTACCCTCGCTTTGCTCATTACGCCATGTGTTATAACTTAAACTGGTGAGTGCAACGACAAGACTTATAATTGCGACTGCATTGCGCCGAAGTTGACTTAACAAATTAAAATTTTGCATAAAATTTAACTCTATTTTAATGACTGATGATATGAAAATTATTTTACCCGCTCAAAGGGTAAGTGATCACCCTCATCTTTGCCGTAATATTCTTGCTGAACAATGCCATCGGTTTCGACTAAAAAGTCGATACTTAAGTGTTTAAGGAAAGTGCTCGTTGTTCTTTATACAAAGCTCGTTCAACCCAATAATCAACACTAACATAACGTCCAGCGCCCATGAATAATAAGGCTAATAACATAATAAAGTAGGTGGCTGAAAACTCAATACCGTTATTTAACATGACAACACTACCAGAAGAGGTGATGTAATCGTAATTGGTATGCTCTTGTAAGACATCTTTAACAATCGCTAATTTATTCGATGCCTCTATGACGCGTTCGTTGGCAAAAGGTGCACTTGGATCCGTGATGGCTTGCCAGCCATTATCCCAATGGACAGTACCCGCAGCTACGAGCATGGTGAACATTAACGGGATGGAAAACCATCTTACGGCAAGACCAAAGAAAAGCGCTATGGCACCGAAAAACTCGGTTGCTGTCGCTAAAATAGCCATTAAAAATGGAAAAGGTAATCCTAATCCCCATTCAGTATTACCAAACCATTCTACAATCCCTTCAAAACCCTCAATTTTTTTAGTACCTGCCATCCAAAATACAGGGACTAGATACATTCTCAGTAATAACGGTGCTAAAAAATCAATTTGTCGCGTTTTATTTAATAATGCATGAATTTTTATCAGTAATGTTTTCAATGTGTGCCCCTTATCAAAAAATACCCATAAAAAAGTAGTTATAAAAAGTAGTTTTTGATTAAATAGTCGTTAATGTATTACTTTGATGCTTTCCAATTAAAAAGGTTACAACTTTTTTGAAAAAACAATCTAATACTATTTGGGTGTAGTTCTTTTAAAACGACGGCCTCTTTTTAACCTGTTTCGGTTGATTTGCTTGTATAAAGGCGTTTTTTCGACTGCTGTTTATGAAAGCACCAGTACTTATCAAAATCACCACTTGATTTTAACGATCTCAACTTAAGTAACGCCTCTGCTCCTTTCAAGCACCAGCGAGCACCTGTTATATCCAACCGATCGTTAATTAGATGTCGACAGGCTCCTTCAATTATGCCGCTGGCAATGGGAAAACCCGCCGTCAAGGCATTATCATACCTCAGCCTTTTCTTATTATTCAACAAGTACTTAGCGCAACTATCCACACCATCTCGTTTTGTTAACTTTCGCTTAGTTGCACTCTGGCGAAGCCCTTTGGCAATCTGGCTACTGCCGCCTTTCAATAGCTTTACTGCATGTTTTCTAACCCAAGCTTCGACGGCTTCGTCACCTTTGTCAAAGAAACACCAAGCGGCTTTCCATAGATACTCAAGCACATGAATAAAGTCCATCACTATCGTTATCTTGACCTTGAGTTCTTTCGCTATTTTCTCAATCATTTTTCGCTGTGCTGGCTGTCCGTCAATCACTACAATCCACTGCCGTAGTTGCTTTGGATCACGTTGTAAGGCTTCTTTAAAACCATCCAAGATAACCTGTTTAGCCTCTCGCTCTACGCTCGCCCATACCCTTACGGTCTTTTTTCTCGCCTGCGCTCAACCTCGAATTTAATTTTTGAGACTTTTTAGCTTTCTTTTTCGTGCATTCTCGCAACGGATCTGGCCGCATGACGATGCCTTTTCCATCAAAAGTTAATACCAATAGTTCACTTGTATCTTCCTGTTTTTTATAGCGATTTTTCAAATAGTAAGTATCAAAATCCTGCGTTATATCCTGTATCAGGCCTAGGCATTGTCGCTTGGCAATTTTACCGCCTGTGGTTCGATTTATATGCGCTACTGCATGATCGTAGGCACAATGGTTTACTTGCTCTGCAAGCTGTAACCTAAGGCCATCAGAAAACTGATCTTTTGCTAGGTTTAATTCACCATCTAAAGGATATTCACTGACGACTTTATGCTGGCTATAACCTTTACGGGTTACCGTCACATCACCAAAAAGACTCGTCATCGTTGTCTTAGTATTTTTCCGGCAATGAGTAAGACGTTTACCTTGTAGGTTGATTATATTGTCTTGGGAAGCTCTTAATGCAAGATGAGCTTGCAATAAACACCGAAGTAACTCATGCCCTTGGATACGAATATATTCTTCAATAGTGCCATGTTCTTGAGTAAGCGATATATCTGAACTCAGATGAGTGATCATAGTATTTAGTTGCTGCTTTGTGTCAGAAAAGAATGAGAAATCTAGAGAATTAACGTAAGCTGGGGTCATAAGAGGCCTTTTAGGGTGTTTATTTTTCTTCGCAGTTAATAACTACCACAAAATGGCCTCTTTGTCACTTTGTCTTTAAGATAACATACTGAAATAAAAGGATCTTATCTCATTTTTCGTCGTTACAAAGGATCTACACCCATTTGATTTACGGAATAACGGCAATCATTTTAGGCTTGGCATTCTCTGCATTAGGTATCTCTTCAATAAAATGATTGAAAAAGTTTGATCTAAATCAATAAAACTTAATGAGAATGATTTGCATTAGTGTTTTATTAGATGTAGACTCACCACACTAACTAATACCGTAACTCATGGAATCTTATATCTAATGAATAAAAGCCTTGTTGCCTTAGCAATTTTAACCACGTTGAGTCAAACCAGTTTAGCCGCTCCTTCCCCTGATGATGATAGCAATATTGAACAAATGTCTATTTTTGGTAGTGACCAGTCGGTAAATGACATTCCTGGTAGTGCCCATATGATTACTGAAGAACAATTAGAAAAATTTGATTACAGCGACATTATGCGTACGTTAACGTCTATTCCGGGTGTTTATGTGCTAGAAGAAGACGGTTATGGTTTACGACCTAATATTGGTATGCGTGGAACCGGGCAAAACCGTAGTGAAAAAGTAACCATCATGGAAGATAATGTGCTGGCAGCCCCTGCGCCTTATGCCGCTCCGTCAGCTTATTACTTTCCAACAGCAGGTCGCATGCAGCAAATTGAAGTATTAAAAGGTACTTCAAGCGCTATGTATGGACCAAGAACAACAGGTGGCGTGATTAATTTATTGTCTCGACAAATACCTGATGAGGAACTCTCCGGCCAAGTTGATTTGAACCTAGGTGGCGATGGCTATGGTAAGTTACATGCTTACGCGGGCGGGACAGGAAAAAATGTTTCGTCAGTATTCGAAGTGTATCGTTACCAAGCTGACGGGTTTAAAAACATTAATAACACTGATAAAGAAGCTGATTTTATTAAAAATGACTACCTTGCTAAATTTCGTTTAAATAGCGATGCAGACGCAAAATATTATCAAGAGTTAGAATTAAAACTAAAATATTCAGACGAAGACGCCAATGAAACTTATATGGGCATTACGGATGAAGATTTTAACAGTCAACCTTACAATCGTTATTCTGCTTCACAGCTTGATAATATAAGCACCGAACATAAACAAGTGCAATTAAATCACTTTTTACAGCTTTCAGAGCGCTTTAATTTTGTCAGTACGGTTTACTACAACGACTTTTCAAGAAACTGGTATAAAGCTAGTAAAATTAATGGCTTGTCATTAGGTAGTGGTGGTATTGAAGCCGCTGCTGATTTTGATAAATCGCCTAGTGAACAGCCCTTATCTTTTGATGTTAAAGCCAATAACCGCGCTTATATTTCACAAGGCGTACAAACAGTACTTAATGCTGATTTTAATGAACATCAAGTTAAGTTTGGCGCGCGCTATCATGAAGATGAAATGGATAGATATCAATGGATTGATGGTTTTCAATTAGATCAAAATTACCAATTAACTCAACTTAATGCGGGTACGCCGGGCACAGAGTCGAATCGTATTGATAGCGCGAAAGCAACGGCACTGTTTGTTCATGACGAATATAGCGTTGGTAATTTCATTTTCAATGCGGGTTTACGCTATGAAAACATGACCATTAGCCGCAAAGATTGGGGCAAAGGTGTTAGTGATCGTAACCAGCCATTGAAAAAAGATATTGATAATAGTCTTGATGTATTTCTACCTTCACTTGCTTTAACGTATAAAGTTAATGATGATTTAGTCATTATTGGTGGTGTACAAAAAGGTTTTGCGCCACCAGCACCAGGTAATAAAGAAGCAATAAATGAAGAAAGTATTAATTATGAATTGGGTTTTCGCTACAACGACTCTTTAGCGAATGCCGAAGCCATCTTGTTTTATGCAGATTACGCCAATATGTATGGCAATTGCACCGCAAGTCAAGGTTGTGATGATGAAAATATTGGCGATCAATATAATGCGGGTAAGGTTCAAATAGGAGGTCTTGAGCTAATGGTGGGTTATCGTTTTGAAACACAATCAGTCACCTTTCCTATTAATTTAACTTATACCTATACCGAAACTGAATTTAAAAATGCTTTTGACTCAGATCTTGACACCTGGGGTACAGTAAATGCGGGTGATGAGTTACCTTATGTACCCAATAATCAACTGCAATTAACTTTGGGTGCAGAGGGTGATAACTGGCGTAGTGATTTATTAGTGCGTTATTCTGGTGAAATGAGAACACAGGCTGGTCAGGGAACAATGTTAGCGGGTGAACAGATCGCGAGCCGTACAGTCGTTGATTTTTCCGCACATTATTCGCTAGATGAACAACAAGAGCTAACGTTAAATATTGATAATTTACTTGATGAAACTTATGTTTCTACCCGTACTCAAGGCTCTATTATGGTGGGTAAACCTCGAACATTAATTTTGGGTTATAAATATAGTTTTTAAGGTAAATTAAACTGGTTAACCGTAAAACCAAGTAAGCAGTACGCTTACTTGGTTAACGTAATAATATACTATCCCGTCCTAGAATAAATTGACCGTTTATAGAGACCCGTTTTATTTTACAATTACTATTTTCGAGACATATTTCCGTGCCTGACATCTTTGCCTTCAACCAAATAAACAATGTATTCACAAAGGTTAGTGGTGTGATCGCCAATTCGCTCTAGTGCGCGGGCGCACCAAGTTACGCGTAGAGCGTTTTTAATTTCTCGTGGGTTTTCCATCATTTTAGTGACTAATAAACGGGAGATATTGTCAATCACTACAATCCACTGCCGTATTTGCTTTGGATCACGTTGTAAGGCTTCTTTAAAACCATCCAAGATAACCTGTTTAGCCTCTCGCTCTACGCTCGCCCAAACCCTTTTGTTCCTCGCTGGTGCGCTAACCGTATGAACATTATTTTCGTCACACTTCATAATGGACTCAGCGCTGCGATGATGAGGTAACACGGTATAGACTGAAGCGACTTGTGCCATACGCTTACGGTCTTTTTTCTCACCTGCGCTCAACCTCGAATTTAATTTTTGCGACTTTTTAGCTTTCTTTTTCGTTCATTCTCGCAACGGATCTGGCCGCATGACGATGCCTTTTCCATCAAAGGTTAATACCAATAGGTCACTTGTATCTTCCAGTTTGTTATAGCGATTTTTCAAATAGTAAGTATCAAAATCCTGCGTTATATCCTGTATCAGGCCTAGGCATTGTCGCTTGGCAATTTTACCGCCTGTGGTTCGATTTATATGCGCTACTGCATGATCGTAGGCACAATGGTTTACTTGCTCTGCAAGCTGTAACCTAAGGCCATCAGAAAACTGATCTTTTGCTAGGTTTAATTCACCATCTAAAGGATATTCACTGACGACTTTATGCTGGCTATAACCTTTACGGGTTACCGTCACATCACCAAAAAGACTCGTCATCGTTGTCTTAGTATTTTTCCGGCAATGAGTAAGACGTTTACCTTGTAGGTTGATTATATTGTCTTGCTTATTTTCTTGGGAAGCTCTTAATGCAAGATGAGCTTGCAATAAACGCCGAAGTAACTCATGCCCTTGGATACGAATATATTCTTCAATAGTGCCATGTTCTTGAGTAAGCGATATATCTGAACTCAGATGAGTGATCATAGTATTTAGTTGCTGCTTTGTGTCAGAAAAGAATGAGAAATCTAGAGAATTAACGTAAGCTGGGGTCATAAGAGGCCTTTTAGGGTGTTTATTTTTCTTCGCAGTTAATAACTACCACAAAATGGCCTCTTTGTCACTTTGTCTTTAAGATAACATACTGAAATAAAAGGATCTTATCTCGTTTTTCGTCGTTACAAAGGATCTACACCCAAAAGAAATAGAAAAGTGAATGGTTAATTTCGAGAAGCAAACGTTAACTTTAATAGCTGGGCTAAATCAATATATTTTGGTTTTGAAACGGTTAAATCGGTTAGTTTATTTACACTACCCTGCTCTTTCGCTTTTTCTAAACCCGTGCGATACCATGAGGCTAATGACGGCGGTAAGAACTTATCAGCTTTAACGCCTAAAATTACCAAAGCCTGCACGGGAATAGATAATAAAAACAAGCCATATACCAAGGCTTGTGGTAAAGCATTTATCGCATTATTTATGCCGCCTGACCCAGTAAAGAAACCAGAAGCAAAATAGAGCTGCATAATAACAGTGAATAATGCTAAAGCAGGAAAATAACGACACACAAAACGAGCGCTTTGCACAGCACGATAATCAGCAAAGTATTTTGCTAATTCAGCTTTTTCTGGCCAAAGTTTAATATATCGTTGACCCAGCTTAATGAGTTGTACTACTGATAAGTTCATAAATTAACTATAGCATTAAAGCATCACATGGAAAAGTTAGCTATTCATTTATTAACTTTTTTGCCTTGCATCAACTTTTTTTGTTCACTAACCGCTATAATAGCGGCACATTTACTATTTTTAGTTAACTATTTTAAGGCATTATTTAAAAGAATTATGAATTCCCCTAAGTCATCTCAAACACTAACAAGTACATCCGCTATTTTAGTCATTAACTGTGGTAGCTCTTCAGTAAAATTTTCTCTAATAGAACCCGAATCAGGTATCAATTTACTATCCGGATTAGCTGAATGTTTAACAACGCCACAAGCCAGCATTAAAATTAAACATAGCCTTAATGCTAATAAAATAGTTCAAAGTGAAACGAGTGCTTTATCAACACCTTTTGATCACCAACAAGCCCTTAATACCTTAGTTAATAAACTCAAATCATTAAACTTGGTTGAAAGTATTAGTGCAGTTGGTCATCGCGTCGTTCATGGGGGTGAGCACTATTCACAACCCACCTTAATTAATGACGATGTTAAGAACACTATTGAAAATCTTGCCAAGCTTGCGCCTTTACATAACCCTGCCAATTTAATTGGTATCAATGCTTGCCAGAAAGCTTTTCCACATTTGCCACAAATAGCGGTATTTGATACCGCTTTTCATCAAAGCATGCCAGAAAAAGCTTACCTATATGGCATACCACTTGATCTCTATAGCAAACATGGCATTAGACGTTATGGCTTTCATGGTACGAGTCATTATTTTGTTGCTAATCAAGCCGCTAAAATAATGAATAAACCATTAGCGCAGTGCAACTTGATCAGCGCCCATCTAGGCAATGGCTGTAGCGTTACTGCCATCAAAAACGGCGAAAGTGTTGATACTAGCCTTGGCATGACACCACTAGAAGGGGTAATGATGGGTACGCGCAGCGGAGATATTGATGCGGGCATTGTGTTTTATTTAGTTGAAAAACTCGGCTATAGCATTGAACAAGTTGATATTTTATTGAATAAAAAAAGTGGTTTACTCGGTGTATCCCAGTTAAGTAATGATTGCCGAACGTTAGAAACAGCAATGTTAGATGAAAACCATACTCAATCAGCACAAGCTAAATTAGCATTAACCGTATTTTGTTATCGAATAGCGAAAAGCATTGCTTCATACAGTGCAAGCTTAACAACATTAGACAGCTTAATTTTTACTGGCGGCATCGGTGAAAACTCATCATGGGTAAGACAACAAATACTCAAACAACTTAGTTTATTAAATTTTCAGGTATGCGAAGAAGCAAACCAAGCCACCCGCTTTGGCGCAAGTGGTAACATTGCGACTAACTCATCAAGACCTTGCTGGGTTATTGCAACGAATGAAGAATTGGTTATTGCCCAACAGTCAGCACAATTACTACGCTAACCGTTAAATAAAGTTAGCGTAACTATAACAAAAACATAACGAAAACATAACGAATTCAAGAGAAATAACCATGCAAAAAAATGCTCAGCCTGCAAAAAATCAAGCTAACAGTATCAAAACAAGTAATAGTCAACCAAGTACCAAGCAATCAAGTACCAAGCAATCAAGTAATAATTCTACCCAAAATCAATCTCATAGAATCATGTTAATCCCTGTTGGGTTCGGTGTTGGTTTAACCAGTGTTGCGCTTGGTTTATTGCACTCCTGTGAACAAAAAGGAATTAAAGTAGGTCACTTTAAACCCATTAGCCAACCTTCACGAAACTCATTAGCAAAAAAAAATAAAACCATAGACGCTATTCGCCTTTCACAAAATAGTCGTTGTATTTCATTAACTTATTTTGAAGAAAAAATGGCTAAAGGCGAACATGATGTTGTTTTAGAAGAAATTGTCGCCAATTTTGATGATTTCAATAAAGACCAAGAAGTAGTTATTATCGAAGGACTTATTCCAACAACCAGACAGCCTTATGCTGGTCGTATTAATAGGGATGTTGCACAAGCTTTATGTGCTGACATTGTTCTGGTTGCAGCACCAGGCAATGATTCAGCAAAAGAATTTGAAGAGAGGCTTGAGGTCAGTGCAGAAACTTATGGTGGCACTAAAAACAAGCATTTATTAGGCTGTATTATTAATAAATTGAACGCGCCAGACCAAGATGAATTTGGTTTACTGCCACGTGAAGAAGAAATCAATACTAATTTTGATATTACGCCATGGCAAAACCTAGGTATTTTCAAAAACAATCATTTTGACTTGCTCGGCTCGATCACTTGGGAAATGGATCTTGTTGCCCCTCGCATTATGGATATTAGTAACTATCTTGAGGCAAAAGTAATTAATGAAGGTGAAATGGAACACAGACGTTTTCGCAGTGTTGCTTTTTGTGCTCGCAGTGTCAGCAACTTAGTGAGCTATTTAGTACCTGGGCGTTTAATTGTTACCCCAGGTGATCGCACTGATATTATTATAGCCACTTGTCTATCAGCATTAAACGGTACTAAATTAGGCGCCTTAGTATTAACGAATGGTTATGAACCATCAAAGGAAGTTTGGGAGTTATGCCAACAAGCGCTTGACTCTGGTTTACCCGTATTATCAGTACCTTGGGATACATGGCAAACCTCTCGGCATATTATGAATTTTAATCCAGAAATCCCACAAGATGATATTCAACGCCATGAAAAGGTTAAGCAGCATGTCGCTGATAATTTATCAGAGGATTGGATCTCTCACCTTTCAGCTAAAGTTGAATCAAACTACTTGTTATCACCACCAGCCTTTAGACATAAATTAACTGAACTTGCCAAACAAGCAAATAAGCTTATTATCTTACCCGAAGGTACTGATATTCGTACCATCAAAGCAGCTGCTATTTGTTGTGAACGTAATATTGCTCGTTGTCAGCTAATTGGCAATAAAGAAGAAATCCTTCGCATTGCCGAACACCAGGGTATTCACTTACCTGACAGTTTATTGATAACAGATCCCGATAATATTCGTGAGAATTATATCAACCCATTAGTAGAATTACGCAAGGGTAAAGGTTTAACAGCAGTAGTCGCTAAAGAAATGTTACAAGACAACGTAATGCTAGCAACTATGATGCTACAACTAGGACAAGTTGACGGTTTAGTGTCTGGCGCTGTCAACACAACAGCCAATACGATAAGACCTGCATTGCAACTTATAAGAACAGCGCCGGGTAGTTCGCTAGTTTCTTCCATCTTCTTTATGCTATTACCTGAACAAGTACTTGTGTATGGTGATTGTGCTATTAACCCAGATCCAAATGCAGAGCAACTTGCCGATATTGCCATTCAATCTGCTGACTCTGCAGCAGCCTTTGGTATACCTCCACGGGTTGCTATGATCAGCTACAGTACAGGAAGTTCTGGCCATGGTGCAGACGTTGAAAAGGTAACCAAAGCAACCCAGATAGCGCAAGCAAAAAGACCTGATTTAATTATTGATGGGCCATTACAGTACGATGCAGCTATTATGGAGAATGTCGCTCTGAAAAAAGCCCCTAATAGCCCTGTTGCAGGAAAAGCGACCGTATTTATTTTCCCTGATCTTAATACCGGAAATACCACCTACAAAGCGGTACAACGTTCTGCTGATTTAGTGAGTATTGGTCCCATGTTACAAGGTATGAATAAACCCGTAAATGATTTGTCGCGTGGCGCTTTAGTTGATGACATTGTTTATACAATTGCGTTAACCGCTATTCAAGCAATGCAGCAAAATTAAGACCTAAACATAAAAAGGGTGATTTTCACACTAACAACTAAAACAAATAAAATCAACACCTTAAAACTTAATCACCTGATTGCACACAATGATATCCACAGCAATTGTGGATATCATTTTTCATTCACTGTTTTACACCTTCGCTAGAGTTAATAGCAAAAAATAGTTATAGTGGTGTTCTTATTTAGCTCGGTATATACCAAACGAATTAATTTATTGGTATTACCGCTTTCATAAAGAAGGACATGATGAAATTAACCTTAAAACTCTTGAAAGGGTATTTTACTATTCATAGTTTGCCTGAGCACAGTGACATTCCACCTCAAGTTTTTTTAGCACCGATATACTTTATTGCCAAAACCTTTGATGAAGTTTCCATTGTTTTACCCGAAAACATCACAATAGAAAGTGATGAATCAGAGCCCAACTGGCAAGCCTTAGAAGTTGTAGGGCCACTCGATTTTTCTTTGACTGGTATTTTATCCAGTATTTCAACGGTACTCGCTAATGAAAATATCAGCATATTTGCTATTTCTACTTTTGATACTGACTATGTTTTAGTAAAAAAAGACACTTTATCCGCTGCAATCACAGCACTTAAAGCTAATAATTACGACATAGTTACAAGGTAATTAGAAAATAGTTACAAAATAACTTAATCTGAAATTAGGATAAACAACAAGTAATCAACATGACTAAAGAAATCACACTTTACGGAATCAACAACTGCGACACCGTTAAAAAATCATTAAAATGGCTTATTGCTAATCATATTGATCATAACTTTTACGATTTTAAAAAACAGCCCTTAACAAAAGCGCTATTAACACGCTTTGTGCTGTTAAACGATTGGAGCACACTACTCAATAAACGCAGCACGACTTACCGAAATTTAAGTGATGAGATTAAAAGCAATCTAACTGATGAAGTTGCTTTTGAACAAGTACTTGCACAACCAACCTTGTTGAAACGTCCTTTATTATTAGTACAATCAACAGAGCAGTCAAAAGAACAGGTAAATTCAACTGAACCAAACCAGCAACTATACATCGGGTTTAAAGCGGATATTTACCAAAGTATTTTTCAATAACGTTTTAATTAGAATTTTTTACATCTACATTTAGAGGGTAAATATGTCAGACCACACTAGTGACGTTATAAAACTAGCAATAGATTTAATTTCTCGCCCATCTGTAACGCCTGAAGATGCAGGTTGTCAGCAATTAATGAAAGAACGCCTTGGAAAACTTGGCTTTATCAATGAAACCATGGTGTTTGAAGATACCACTAATTTATGGTCACGACGTGATGGAAACAGCCCAAACACAAGAAATAATCCAGGTAAAAGCAATAACTTAGATAAAAGTGCGCCAGTTTTTTGTTTTGCTGGTCATACGGACGTTGTACCTGCAGGAAACCTAACGCTTTGGCATACACCACCTTTTGAGCCAACGATAATAGATGGTGTTCTTTATGGACGTGGCGCCGCTGATATGAAAGGTAGCCTTGCTGCGATGATTGTAGCAACCGAACGTTTTGTAACTGATTACCCAAACTATCATGGGGCTATTACTTATTTAATCACGAGCGATGAAGAAGGACCTTTTATTAATGGCACAACACGTGTTATTGACACGTTAGAGGCCCGTAATGAAAAGATCACCTACTGCATCGTTGGAGAGCCTTCAAGTACAAGCACGGTTGGCGATATCATAAAAAATGGTCGTCGTGGCTCTATTTCAGCGGATGTTGATATCAAAGGTAAACAAGGTCATGTTGCCTACCCTGAACATGTCATTAATCCTATTCATATAGCAATGCCAGCCTTAACAGAGCTAAGCCAATATCATTGGGATAATGGCAATGATTACTTTCCTGCTACGAGTTTTCAACTTTCAAATGTTAATTCTGGTACAGGCGCCACTAACGTTGTACCAGGGCACTTAACCGCATTATTTAACTTGCGCTATAGCACTGAATTAACCGATCAAATTATTGTTGAGCAAGTTGAATCTATCTTAAACAAACATCAATTAGACTATGACATTAAATGGACTTTCAACGGAAAACCTTTTATCACCGAACTAGGGAATGATGAAGGTGACTTTTTAACATCCATAACGCAAGCCGTTAGCTCAGTGATGGGGTCAGAGCCACTGCTTTCAACATCAGGTGGCACTTCAGATGGACGATTTATTGCACCAACAGGCGCAAAAGTCATTGAATTAGGGCCTTGCAACGCCACAATTCATCAAGTGAATGAATCGGTAGTTTGTGACGATTTAGATAAGCTTTGTGATATTTACTATGCTTGTTTACAACAGGTATTAATAAAAGATGAAGTCTAATGGTATCAACTAAGCTAACATCCAGTATCTTTACATCAAGCAGTGATATTTCAGCACAAGTGCTTGGCTTAACTGACAAGCATATTCATTTTTTTGAGCAAGCTTCAACACAAGATACTAAGCAACCAGCTAATTCAAAAAAATTAGGTATACATCAACTCATGCTTAGTGATTTTCAAGCATTAGTGGGCAGTGCCGCAGAAGCTGATATAGCGATAAAAATTGCCAGTGGCTTTCGCTCATTCGAACGACAATTGCTAATTTGGAATAACAAATTTACGGGTAAAACATCAATTAAAAATATAGATGGAGAATCTATCAATATTAGTAACCTTTGTGATGTTGAAATTATTGAAGCTATTTTGCTTTTCACTGCCCTTCCCGGTGCAAGTCGACACCATTGGGGTTGTGATATTGATGTATATGCCCCAAATTTATTAGAGGGGCAATCATTACAATTAGAGCCATGGGAATATGCCCCCTCAGGACCAATGACAAAACTATCAGCTTGGTTGGTAGATAACGCGGGGAAATATGGTTTTTACTTCCCTTATGATAGCTTTCGTGGCGGCGTTGCAGCAGAGCCTTGGCACTTATCTTATGCTGTGCTTGCTAAACAATATCAATCATCATTGAGTATAGATTTACTACATGCGTTATTATTACAAACAGATATTGCTGGCAAAGAGATTATCATTGAAAATTTACCCAAAATTTTTAAACGCTACATCAACAACGTTAATACGACTTATTAGCTCATTGATTTAACAAACTGCAATGCAACTAGGACAAAACATGGATAATTGGATAGCTTATTTAATAATAGGAATAGCCGTTGTCATTATTATTGGTAATTTCAGTACTTTTCAAAAAAGTACTCATCATAAAATGCGTAAGAAAAATTTAAATGATTTAGAGGAAACCTTACCACGATCTCAGCAAACTGAACATAAAATGCCAACGATTGAAAAAAACAGACTTAAAAAATAAATTTTCAATTAAAAAAAACGCTGAAATTTCAGCGTTTTTTTTAATTTTAACGTTTTATTCTTTTATTAATAGAAATTTTTAAAAGACAAACCCGCTTCCATTACGGGGAAAATTCGCTTTAATACTTCTAATGATAAAGGCTCACCATCGGTATTATAAATAGTAACTGACGTTTTTTGATTCTTATCATCTAGTGCTGTAAGAACAAATTGATATTTAGCATCACTTATATCAATAACTGGTCGTTCATCTCCCCAAATACTTTCCCACATACTTATATTATGTTTAGTAAAATCAACATAGTATATTTTATTGCTTTCGTCTAAATCAATAATAGTACAGCCATGTTTTTCGAAGAAAATAGGCATATTATCCCAAAGGTTATCTAAAGACATTTCAACAACATAGGCTGCTTCAGACACTTTGTTTTGACCAATACTGACAAGTTTTTGATCAGCGCGCATCAAACGATTTTCTCTCTGCTCTAATCGATAATTATAATCAACTTGGGCAATTATTTCATTCAGCATGGCCATTTCAGCGCGCTGTTGATCAATGGGATCTATCGTTTTGGTGCCGCCATCATGGTCAGTTTTCATATAATCTATTAAGGAAACTTTCAATGAAACACTACGACCATGTGGCTTAATATAAAACTCATAGCGAAAACGCATACTTGTAGAAAGCTCAACATCCGTAAATAACCAACCTGTTTCTACTTCATTATGATACCAGTGAGATTCGTAAACCTCTGTTTTACCTTTCAAATTATCATCACTAGGCGTAGATAAATTAACGGTGTCGTAACTCACATCATCTGATATTAATTGGCTAATAAGAGAATCTTTGATAAAAATGAGTAAATCTTTATCTTCAAGTACCTTATCAAACCAAATAATCGCTTCATTCGAGTCAGCAACAACACGAGAAGAAGCAGCAATAGGTAATACCAAAGACGGTGCTCTGATATCCATATTTTTACCCACAGGCCCTTGATGATTAATTTTATTAGAAATTAGAAATTCTTGCTGTGCCGCTGGTTTATCCAAATTTTCAGGAACTACAAATTCTGTAGGTTCTTGTTTTTTTGCATAATCAAAATCTCCCTGTGCACGTTTATTATCAACATTACTACATGCTGACAATGTAAAACTAAGCACAGAAAAATAAAACAATTGACGATTCATTAAAACTCCTGAGAAAACCCATATGGGTCTATAAAATAGTATTCATTTGATGGTTTAAACCCTATTTGGTTCAATTGGGTTATTAAAAATAATAACCTTAAAACAGCATCAATTAATTAGCGCTCCATGGTACTTGCCTGTTTTTGCAAACACAAGCGCATTATTCTAATTTGGTGAGGTTATTTTTGTCTATAGATCAGTTATAATCTCTTTTTTCATCAACTAGGCAAATAAATGTCACAATATTTAGTGCTAACCGCTATGGGCTCTGATAGAACAGGCTGTGTTAGTGAACTCACTAAATTAGCAAGTGAGTGTGGTTGTAATATCTTAGATAGCAGAATGGCTATTTTTGGACTAGAGTTCACCTTTATTATGCTTTTAAATGGCGATAATCGTGCTATTAACAAGATTGAAGTACGACTTCCTATGGTAGCCCACAGTCTTGATTTGATCACTATGATGAAGCGTACTTCTGGTCATAAGTCTTATGATCTTGTTGAGCACTATCAAGCCGACTACACTGGTACTGATCAACCTGGCATGCTAAAAGCAATGACTGCTTTTTTTGCTACGCGTAAAATTGATATTTCATCATTAAGATCAGAAATAAACCCTCAAACTCAAAACATGAGTGCCAGTATTTCCATTGCTGTAACACAAAAAATTAGTATTAACGATATTGAAAATGATTTTCTACAGCTTTGTGAACAATTTGGTGTACAGGGCTGCATTAAAGAAGCACCCCATAACTTTATATAAAAAATTTAGTACAAAAAATAAGAAAAGGTTCCTATGAATACGCTAACAATTGGCGATAATGCGCCACTATTTATTTTAAAAGATGAAAACGAAACAGCCATATCTTTAGCTGACTATATTGGTAAGAAACAAGTATTGGTTTATTTTTATCCAAAAGCGATGACCCCCGGCTGTACTGTTCAAGCGCAAGGTCTTCGTGATAGCCAAAGTCAATTAAATGATTTAAATACTGTTGTATTGGGTATTTCACCAGATGAACCAAAACGTTTAGCAAAATTTTGCCAACGTGATGAGCTAAACTTTACCCTGCTTTCAGATGTAGATCACAAAGTAGCTGATGATTTTGGCGTTTGGGGACTAAAGAAATTTATGGGTAAAGAATATGATGGTATTCACCGGTTAAGTTTTTTAATCGGCCTAGATGGAAAAATTTCTCATGTGTTTAACAAGTTTAAAACAAAAGATCACCACCAAGTGGTACTAGATATCCTAAATGACTTATCACAGTAATTTAATAGCTAAAACCAAAATGGCAAGCGGTTACACTTGCCATTTTGGGTAATCTTTTTATAGATAATTTCTTAAGCTACAGGCTCAAAATCTTCCTGTGTTGAAGACCAAGCATTAATTACGGCTTTCACTAGTGTTGCCAACGGTATAGCAAAAAATACGCCCCAAAAACCCCATAAACCACCAAATAATATCACAGCAATAATAATAGTCACTGGGTGTAAATTTACCGCTTCTGAAAATAATAATGGCACAATAATATTACCGTCTATTGCTTGAATTATGCCATAAGCTAACATCACATAACCTAGTTCATTACTATAGCCCCATTGAAATAATGCCACTAAAAACACAGGGATAGTGACCACTGTTGCGCCAACATAAGGTACTAATACTGATAGACCAACCAGTACCCCTAATAAAACAGAATAACGTAAATCAAGGAAAATAAAGGCGATGGTTGTTGAAATACCTACAATTAAAATTTCAATTACCTTGCCGCGAATATAATTCAATATTTGTTGATTCATCTCTTTACCTACTTGAATAGCCATACGGCGCTCTTTAGGCAAAAACCGACTAAAACCTGAAAATAAATCATGTTTATCTTTAAGAAAAAAGAACACCATTAGAGGAACTAAAATAAGGTAAACCATTAAAGCGACAAGATCAGAAATTGAATTAAGTGACGCCTTCAAAGCAACTTGCCCCCACTCAAGTAGCTTTTCTTTTATAGTAGAAATAAAGGTTTCTATTTGTGAGGCCTGAAAAATATCAGGATATTTCTCAGGTAAGGTTAATAAATAATTTTGCCCCTCAGAAATCATATGTGGAACTTCTTGCAGTAAATTACTACTTTGTTTCCAAATAATTGGCATCAAACCAAGCATAGCAATTAGGGTGATACCAACAAAAGCGCCAACAACGATTATGGTAGCTCCTGTTCTTGATAGCTTTAAACTAGCCATTTTATTTACAGGTAGATCTAATAAAAAAGCAATACATAAGGCAACCAATACAGGCATCAATAACTGGCTAAACAAAGCTATAAATAAAAATGAACAGACTAAAATTACCGCAAGCGTTACCGCATGAGGGTCTGAAAACTTACGTGTATACCAGTCGTTGAACAACTTAAACATATATTTCCTTTTTTTTACTTCAATTAGATTTAATCATCTTTAGAGATAGGGTAATTTCTACAACATTATTGTCAATAGGACTTTGGTTATAGCAATAGCCTAATTTAGTTAATAATTTAGGAATATTTTTTTTTGATCCCAAGTCAGCTATCTTTAACACACAAATATCTTCTTTTTTCATTTTTTTCAAAATCAAGCGTAAATTTACCAATGGAAGAGGACACTTTTCTTGACTAGCATCATAGTGAAAGATCATTATTTATTTCTTTTAACAAGGTAATCTGAGACAATCGTCTGGATATCTTATATTAACTTTTCTTATATAAATAGCTAAATGAACAGCTTACTAAAGTCGATCATTTATAAAATTAATTTTTTACCGAATCTTTTTGCATAGTTGAGGTCAAAGTTGAGGTCAAAGCATATAAGATTACCAAGTTTGATCAGAGCCTTATGCCAACACAGCATAAGTATTCAATGATTTACCATGGATATTTAACACCAAACTACTCAAAATTTGCCATATCATTTTTATTATACAAATAACAGGATCACATATTGTTTAACAAAAAACCGCTATTGATAAGCATTGCACTCACAATAATAATAGCCAACATTTTCACTTTTGATGTAAAGGCCAGTGAACAAAATAATAGAAACAAACTACCTGAGATAGGTATTTCAGGCTTTAGTGTACTCTCTTTAGATAAAGAGCGACAAATTGGCGATGCCATGATGCGCCAACTTCGTGCTAGCCAACCTGTTATCCAAGATCCTGTTTTAATAGAATACATAAATCATTTAGGTAATCAATTAGTTAAAAATGCTCAAGATGTCAACTATGCCTTTGAATTTTTCTTAATAAACAATAATGAACTAAATGCATTTGCTTTTTTTGGTGGCCATGTTGGCATTCACAGTGGTTTATTAACCACCGCAGATAATGAAAGTGAACTTGCCTCAGTAATTGCCCATGAAATATCCCATGTTACTCAACGCCACTTAGCGCGTCGTTTAGAGTCACAAAGCAATACACAAACGTTAAGCATGGCTGGAATGGTTTCTGGTATATTGCTTGCTTTGGTCAATCCTTCTGTAGGTATGGCAGCATTAAGTGCTTCTATGGCAGCTTCACAACAAGCAAGCCTCAATTATACTCGTGGCAACGAAAAAGAAGCCGATAGAGTCGGCATTGCTTTATTAGCAAACAGTAACTTTGATCCGCAAGGTGCTCCAAGTTTTTTCGGTAAAATGTCAGAAAAATATCGCTACGCAAGTAAGCCACCTGCAATGCTATTAACTCACCCCTTACCTGAATCTCGAGTAGCTGAGGCCAGACAAAGAGCACATAATTACCCAATAAGACAGCTAGCGCCAAGTCTCAACTTTGAATTAGCTAAGTCAAGAATTCAAGCGCGATATCAAGGCAATGCCCAAGATAATATTGCTTATTTTAAACAACAATTACGAAAACAAAATTATAGTTTACAAGCCGGTGCAAATTATGGATTAGCATTATCATATTTTAAAAATAATGACTATCAACAAGCAAAAGAAATTTTAGAGTCCTTAAAAAAAGAGGACAAAAACAACTTGTTTTATATTGATGCATTAACCGACGTATACATATCTTTGAAGGAGTATGATCAAGCGCTAGCTATGTTGGATGATTTAAGTTTGTTGATGCCAAATAATCAAGTTGTCAGCTTGAATTATGGTAATGTGTTGCTTGAATCAGGTAACTATGAGCAAGCAGAAAGGGTTATACAAGACTTTTTACTGGTAAACCCTAGAAACTTTATTGCTTATGATATTTTAACTACTGTTTATAGAAAACAAGAAAAACAAGGATTAATGCATATAACAAAAGCTGAAGTATTAGCGTTATTAGGTGCATACAACAAAGCGGTAGATGAGTTACAAACTAGTTATGATTTCGTTGAGGATCAACCGCTTTTACAAAAGCGAATCAAAGCCAGAATATTGCAATTTCAAGAACAAGAAAATAAACTCAAACGTTTATAATTAAGAAGCTAATTAAGAGATCAACTATGTTAACAATTTATCACAACCCTAGATGTTCAAAAAGCAGAGAAACACTTGAGCTAATCAAAGAGAATTCAAGTAAAGAGATCAAAGTAATTGAGTACCTTAAAGAGCCTATGACCCAAGAAGAGATTGAAAAATTATTAATACTACTGTCATGCTCACCAATTGAAATAATGCGCGTAAAAGAAGCTGAATTTAAAGAGCAAAACCTTAAAGATGCTGATAACAAAACATTAATTGCTGCGATGGTAACAACACCAAAACTTATCGAACGTCCTATTGTGAGTGATGGTAACAAAGCCGTTATCGGTAGACCCCCAAAAAATGCTTTAGCTTTATGTTAAGTTAATATTGATTTGGTATTCGTTTAATAGATTATAGGTAACAGATGAAAACTCAAAAAATCTCCACTACTAATTTAAGAAAAATAGCTTTATTTGGTTATTTTTCTTTACTTTTTTTTATGCCATTATGGTTGTTAGTACTCTCACCTAGTGAGAGTTTAAGTACATCAACAACGCTGATACTCTTTACTTTACCGCTACTTTTCCCTCTAAAAGGGCTTCTACAAGGCAACCCGTATACTTATGCTTGGTCTAATTTTATTGTATTGATTTATTTTTTACATTCAATAACAACCTTATGGGTATTACCAAGCGATCGGCTCTGGGCTGTTCTAGAGCTTATTTTCGCTTCAATCATGTTTTTAGGTTGTAGTTATTACGCGAAATACCGGGGGCAAGAGCTCGGTCTTAGTATTCGTAAACCAAAGCAAGATAGTACAAACTAATTTTATTAATGAATTAAGGGCTAATTTATTCCCCCTTTTTTCGGACTACGCTACAGGGATGGTGTTATTAGACAATGCAAGCGTCACACGGATGTGACTGATCAGAGAATGCAGGAGGCATATTCTCCTGACACATATTGTTCTAAAGTCCAACTTACATAAGATATTTCAAATTTAATAGTGGCTCTTGATCTGCCTACAAAGCCATCTATTATAAAGCTTCGCTACTCGTCACTTTTCTCACTACCTTTCGTGCTTGCTTATCCTAATTCGCTAGCCAAGTAGCTGAAACAAATATTTTATCGTGGTTAATCACTTTACCCACAAATTCACTGCCTGCAACTATTTGTCCAACCCCTTTTGGAGTACCTGTCATTACAATATCGCCATCTTCAAGATTCATAAAGCTTTGTAGCTGTTCTAAAATAACATCAGGTTTAACCATCATTAACTCAACACCACCAGCCTGTATTACCTTGCCATCTATTGTCAGCTCTAAACGCAAGTTATCATCTATGCTTTCAATACGAATAAAATCACTAAATACGGCTGCGCCATTAAATCCTTTCGCGCGTTCCCAGGGTAGCCCTTTTGTTTTTAATGTTGACTGCAAAGTGCGTTTGGTTAGATCTAAGCCAATGGCAACAGCGGTAAACCTTCCTTGTTGATTAAGCTTTTGTTCGTACATAAAACATAACTCAGCCTCATAGTGCAAAGGCTCTTGATGAAAAGACTGTAATTGAGTAGAGATTGCAGAATTAGGCTTTAAAAACACCACCATTTCATCAGGTACTTCATTACCTAACTCGGCAATATGATCAACATAATTACGACCAATACAAATAATTTTAGAAGGTGTTACTTTTTTTCCATCAAAATTTACTGTTTTCATCATACGCTCTTTTTTTTTAATTAATGAAACGAATATATCATCACTCGAAACAAAGATATCATCACTAGAAACGAGTAAAATTTTCACTAAATGAGATTTAAGAAATATTTAACACATCTTTAATAAAAGGAATGGTAATTTTTCGCTGCTCTCGTATGGACGCTTTATCGAGGATATCAAGGGAAGCAATAAGATTTCCCATCTCCCTAGACAATCTATTCAATAAAAAATTTGCCGCTTCACCACTGAGCATCAAACCGCGTTTTAAAGCCCTAAACTGTAGTGCTGTGATTTTTTCACTATCACTCAACGGTTTAAGTTGCTCGGTTAAGCCCCAACTTAGACGGGAGAGTAGATCAGGCAAGGTTAAGCCTAATTGAGCTACACTTTGATCACCACTAATTAATAAGCTATTGTTTTGCTCTAATACCCTGTTATATAGATCAAAAATAGCCTGTTGCCATAACTGATTACCCGCAACAAGTTGAATGTCATCTAAACAGATAAAATCAATTTGTTCTAAACCATCTAATACTTCTACTGATAATTGTAATAACTCAGCGCAAGATAAACACACAGAGGTTTTACCTAACTGCGAAGCATAAGCGCTACAAGCATGTAACAGATGTGATTTCCCAACACCTGTTAAGCCGAACAAATAAAAACAGTTAGGCTGATTTGAATGACTGCGCGTATTGTTTTCAACAAAAAGTGCTAATTGACTTACCACTGAGCTATTTGATTCGCTAAGATAACTATCAAAAACTTCATCGTCTGGAAGTTGTACAGATAAAGCAAGCTGCGCAGTATTTTTCATTACTTGCCCCAGTAAAAAGTTGGAACCAACGGTTCACTATCTTCTTTAGGGGTAGGCTCGTTGAATTGTGCTAAAGGATCTATAGTTTGTGTCAACTTGTTATTAAGCTTTAGCGAAGCAAGTAAAGCCTCTTTAGAGCCAAGTAATTGTAAGTTAAAACGCCTTGCACTACCTTTTGCACTCTGTAGTGTTACTGACTTTACTGATGATAAATCATTTAAAAAATCAAACACCTCAACATAAGTTACTAAAGAGTCTACATTCGTTACTTCAATCACAAAGTCATTTTGACTTGTTGTTGATAAAGCATAATATTGGTAAATCAATTCGGTTATATCAGCCAAGCCCTGCTGTAATAACACTTGTGGATCTACACCTTGATATTGTTGACTAAACTTTTGTTGTCCTTTGACTAAACTCCAGTCTAATAGGCTCCAATCTAGCACATAGTTTTGTTCTTTTGGTTGAGATTGTGCGCACAGTAAACCACAATTACTAGGTTTACTACCGTCTTTGTTGAGATAATCAACTGCCACCAAACTTGAATTTGAAATTCTCATCACGGCAATTGCCTCAGCAAGGTATCGATTAGAAGCCTCTTTTATCGGCTGCTGAAAACGTCCCCAGACATCACTCAGTTTTATTTGATTCGCATCGGTTAAATCCATTAACGGCATCATAATAGGTAAACCACGCTGGGCTGAAAACTCATTAACCATGAAGGGTAAATTAGAGGCTGATGAGTTTGATATAATACTACGGGTTAAACCTTGTTCATCAATAAGCCAAAGTAAAACTTGTGGTCGTAAACTCCCCCACAAAGACAGATTGGCTTCTTGAAATAGTTGATTAATTTTTTCTGCATTAAAACTAGCAAATAAGAAGAGTTGTTTTTTATTTCCCTGCTCATCTGCTACCTGAAGTGATTTTTGCTGGTATCGATATTGACTTAAATAGGAACGATAGTTACCTAGGGCATTTTGAATAATGTCATTTTCTAAAACGCTTTTTTCACCACCCACTTTGATCATCACTGCCGCTAGCGCTTTTTTTAAAGCATCCGCTCTATCACGACTATTCTGGGAGTCAATAGCAACACTGGCTTGGTATAAATCTTTCACTTCAACCGCTTCAAGCGTTAAAGAAGATAAAAAGGCAATAATAACAAACAGTAAAAAAATATTTTTTTTAAACATAGTCAAGTATTAAGAATAAAATATGCCACGAATATTATCACATTCAAACCGCATTTTATCGCCAAATAAAAATATTTATTAATTTGGGATAAAGATTTTGAGTATGTGCCCTTGCACTGGTAGAATACGCATCTTTTTAAACCTTAGTAAGCTTAAAATTTATGCTTATTTAGGTATTATTTTATCAGTGATTTTTTGAGGTTTCCCGTGAGCGAACAAAAACAGTCTTTAAGCTATAAAGATGCTGGTGTTGATATTGATGCTGGTAATGCCCTTGTTGAAAATATTAAAGGTGCAGTAAAGCGCACTACCCGTCCAGAAGTTATGGGCGGACTAGGTGGTTTTGGTAGTGTTTGTCAATTACCAACGGGCTACAAAGAGCCAGTTCTAGTTGCCGGCACAGATGGCGTGGGAACCAAATTACGTTTGGCGATTGATTTAGCAAAACATGACACCGTTGGTATCGATTTAGTTGCTATGTGTGTAAATGACTTAATCGTGCAAGGTGCAGAGCCATTATTCTTCCTTGATTACTATGCCACAGCTAAACTTGATGTTGCTGTTGCTTCATCAGTGGTTGAAGGTATCGCGGAAGGTTGTATTCAAGCTGGTTGTGCCCTTGTTGGTGGTGAAACAGCTGAAATGCCAGGCATGTATCATCAAGGTGATTACGACATTGCTGGTTTTTGTGTTGGTGTTGCAGAAAAATCACGATTACTTGACGGCACTAAAGTCGCGGCTGGCGATCAATTAATTGCTTTGGGCGCTTCAGGCCCTCACTCAAATGGTTTCTCGTTAATTCGTAAAGTATTGGAAGTAAACAATACCGATACTAGTGAATTACTTAACGGCAAAGCGATTAGCGAACATTTACTTGAACCAACAAAAATTTATGTTAAATCTGTATTAGCATTGCTTAAAGTTGTTGACGTTCACGCGTTATCACACATCACTGGTGGCGGTTTCTGGGAAAATATTCCACGTGTTTTACCACAAACAGCACAAGCAGTAATTAATGGTAAAAGCTGGCAATGGCCTGAAATTTTCAATTGGATAAAAGAAAATGGCAATATCACTGAGCACGAAATGTACCGCACATTTAACTGTGGTGTTGGTATGATCATTGTTGTTCCTCAAGATAAAGTTCAGCAAAGCATTGATGTATTAACCGCTCATGGTGAAAATGCTTGGCACATTGGCGCAATTGCCGATAAAGCTGATGGCCAAGAACAGGTTGTTTTCTCTTAAGTCGGTTTGTAAACCGGCTGTTACTTATAAAAAGGAAAACCAATGTCTAGCCGAATAGTGGTATTAATTTCAGGCAGTGGCACTAATTTACAGGCAATTATCGATGCCTGTGCATTAGCTGATTACCCTGGCTGTGTTGTTGGCGTAGTGTCAAATATAATTGATGCTTACGGGTTAAGTCGCGCCAAAGATGCCGATATTGAAACTGTTGCGCTTTCACATAAAAATTTTGAAAGTCGTGAAAGTTATGACCAAGCACTAATTTCTAAAATTGATCAGTTTACCCCTGATGTTATTGTTCTTGCGGGTTTTATGCGTATATTAACGCCTGCTTTCGTACAACATTATCAAGGAAAACTGTTAAACATCCACCCATCTTTGCTACCTAAATACCAAGGTCTTAATACGCATCAGCGCGCTATTGATGCGGGCGATACCGATCATGGTGTTAGTGTGCATTTTGTTACTGAAGAGCTAGACGGCGGCCCTGTTATATTGCAAGCAAAAGTGCCTATATTTGACGGTGATACCAGTGACGATTTAGCAGCGCGTGTACATGAGCAGGAACATCGGATTTATCCTTTAGTGATAAAATGGTTATGCCAAAAGCGCCTTAGCATGAAAACAAAAGATCAAAATGAATACGCAATTTTAGACGGTTGTACCTTGCCAATTTCTGGTTATGCGAACGACTAATTAACTGTTAGTATAAAGGTAATTAGTCTGCTATTGCTTTTATACTTTTTATAGGATTATTTGTGTCAATTAAATCACCCTTATTTTTCTTACTTGCCTGTTTATCATTCACTGGTTTTGCCAATTCTACTTTAGAAATAAAACAACCAAACAAACCTCATACACAACCACTCCCTGCTTTTACTGCAAAATACACCGTACTGCATAAATCTGAGCCTGTAGGTACTGCGGTGAGGCAATTAAGTTATCAGGCAGATGGTAGTATCAATTATCACTACCAAACTAAAGTTAAATGGCTCATTTTTTCTCAAACTCGCAGTGAAACATCGATTCTAACGATAAATAATAATCAAGTGACACCGCAACATTATACAAACACCCGAGAAGGCACAGGAAAAGACAAACGTTATGAGTGGGTATATAATGCAGCTGAAAGTCAAGCAAATGATATTGAACGAAAAAGAGAGCACACTGTAGATTTTTCTAATAATTTACAAGATAAACTTAGCTATCACTTGCAACATCGATTAAACCTAATAGCTGATGCTACACATAAAAACTATGTGTATTCTGTTATCAATACTACTGGCTCAATTAGTGATTATGACTATCAATACGATGGTGAAGAAGAGTTAATTCTACCTTATGGCTTAGTTAAAACTATTCGTTTTAAACGTGAAGTAAAAGAAAAAGAGCGAACTACTTATGCTTGGTTTGCGCCTGAGCTTAATTATTTATTAGTAAAGCTTTACCAAATAAAAGCAGGTAACGAACAATTTGAAGCCCAATTATCAAGCTTAGCTATAGAAGAGAATGCTACTATTCAGCACCACAACAAATAGACTCTCCCAAACGAAACAAATGCCAATGCCCGGCACTCATCTTGTGCCATGTTTCATCATCGGTAAGTGGTTGGGTAGCAATAACCGTAACAATATCTTTATCGGTTGTTTCCTTGTGAAAATCAACCGCCATTTCAGCATCAATTAAATTGGCTTTACCAAATGGCGCACAACGCGTTATCCAATGTAAATTATTAGAGCAATAGGCAAACAAACACTCTCCATCACTAATAATAATATTGGCAACGCCAAGCGCGTCAATTTTACTTGTTAACGTGGCTATAAATTTAAACAACTCTTCTGATGAGGGTTCTTGCGCACCAAATTCATAATGGAGTTGATCTAAAATCCAACAAAAAGCATGTTCGCTATCGGTAGTACCAATCGGTAAATGGAACTTAATTGGTAATATTTTTTCAAAGTCTTTTAGTTGACCATTATGAGCATACGTCCAGTTTTTACCCCACATTTGTCGAATAAACGGATGGGTATTTTCTAAACAAACACCCCCTGAGTTTGCTTGGCGAATATGGCAAACCACAGATTCACTTTTTATCGGATATTTTGTAACTAAATCAGCAATAGGTGAATGCGCACTCGGTTTTGGATCTTTAAAACTACGACAGCCTTTCCCCTCATAAAAAGTAATACCCCAACCATCTTTGTGAGGGCCAGTATTACCACCACGCTGCATTAAACCACTAAAACTAAAACAAATATCGGTTGGTACATTAGCTGACATTGCCAAAAGCTCACACATAACTTAACCTTACACTAAATCTAAAAAAAACCAGAACAAATGCTTGGTTATCTTACTAATTTGCTCTATAAATAGAGTATACCATTTAAAGGTACTTTTTAAATTCTATTACTAAGTTTCAATTACCTTATTTCAATTTAGCAACAAGGATATTTTGTGGATATTTTTCTCTGGTTAATTGCAGTACTTTCACTTATTTGGTTTATGAGTTACTCAAGAGCTTCGTTATCAGCTTTTACTTTTGCCTTTATGGCATTAATGGCTGTCGGCACTTATTTAAATATTATAGGCTTTGTGTCTTGGTTACTCTTTGGGGTTATCGCTCTACCGCTTAACCTTGATAATATTCGTCTGCAATTTATCAGTATGCCGTTATTAACGTTATTCAAAAAAATAATGCCACAAATGTCTGAAACTGAGCAACAAGCAATAGATGCTGGCACTATTTGGTTTGAAGCAGAACTTTTTCGAGGAAACCCTAATTGGTCAAGACTGCATAATTATCCTCAACCTCGTCTTAGTGCCCAAGAAAAAACTTTTTTAGAAGGTCCTGTAGAAGTGGTTTGTGCCATGGTTGATGATTGGCAAACCACACATGAATTAGCCGATTTATCACCCGAGGTTTGGCAGTTTTTAAAAGATAATAAATTTTTTGCCATGATCATTAAAAAGCAATATGGCGGTTTAGAGTTTTCAGCTTTCGCACAATCAAGAGTGTTACAAAAATTAACAGGGGTAAGCTCTGTGCTTGCCAGTACAGTAGGTGTACCAAATTCTCTTGGTCCTGGGGAGTTATTACAAGAATATGGTACCAAAGCCCAACAAGATTATTACTTACCGCGCCTAGCTATGGGCGAAGAAATCCCTTGCTTTGCATTGACTAGCCCAGAAGCGGGTTCTGATGCTGGTGCAATTCCTGACACTGGTGTTGTTTGCCGCCAAATTTTTGAAAATGAAGAAATATTAGGCATCAAACTTAATTGGGATAAACGCTACATCACCCTTGCGCCTGTTGCTACTGTATTAGGATTAGCTTTTAAACTTGAAGACCCTGATGGCTTGCTTGGAAATATCAAAGAACTAGGCATCACTTGTGCGTTAATTCCTACTGATATTGAAGGGATAACAATAGGCCGTAGACACTTTCCATTAAATATCCCCTTTCAAAATGGCCCTACACAGGGTAAAGATGTTTTTGTACCGCTTGATTACATTATTGGCGGTAAAGAAATGGCAGGCCAAGGCTGGCGAATGCTAGTTGAATGCTTATCTGTAGGTAGAGCGATAACCTTGCCATCAAACAGTACTGGCGGTATAAAAACGGCGGCATTAGCAACAGGGGCTTATAGTAGAATTCGCCGACAATTTAAATTACCCATAGGTAAAATGGAAGGCATTGAAGAAGCGTTAGCTCGTATTGGCGGTAATGCCTATTTAATGGATGCGGTAACGACTATGTCAACAGGAGCAATTGACCTTGGCGAAAAACCATCAGTAGTTTCTGCCATTGTTAAGTATCATTTAACAGAAAAAATGCGTTCATCTATTATTGATGCGATGGACATTCATGGTGGTAAAGGCATTTGTATGGGACCGAGTAACTACCTTGCAAGAGGTTACCAGGGTGCCCCAATAGCCATTACTGTTGAAGGGGCAAATATTCTTACGCGTAGTTTAATTATATATGGCCAAGGCGCAATTCGTTGCCACCCTTATGTATTAGCTGAGCTACAAGCAGCAAATGAAGATAACACAGAGCAAGCATTAAATGACTTTGATCATGCTTTATTTGGACATATTGGCTTTAGTATTAGCAATATTAGTCGTAGCCTATGGTGCTCGTTTACTGGTGCTCGTTTTTTATCCGCGCCTTTTAACGATCAAACCAAACATTATTACCAGTTACTCACCCGCTTTAGTTCAAATTTAGCGATGCTTAGCGATATTGCTATGATTGTACTTGGCGCAGATTTAAAACGTAGAGAACGCATATCAGCTCGCTTAGGTGATGTGCTAAGTCACTTATATCTAGCAAGTGCCTGCCTTAAACGTTTTAATGATGAAGGCCGACAAACAGATGATTTACCCTTATTACAATGGGCAGTGGAAGATTCCTTATATAAAATTCAGGAAGCTATTGATGCTTTGTTAAGTAATTTCCCTAACCGATGGCTTGCATATATTTTAAGAGGGGTTATCTTTCCTTTTGGCACTTGGCTAACAAAACCGTCAGATAATCTCGATCATCAAGTGGCAACACTATTACAAACACCGGGTGATGCAAGAAACCGGCTTGGAAAATGGCAATATTTAACAAGAGATGGTAAAAATGTTTTTGGCCTATTAGAACAAACCTTAGAAGATATTATTGCTTGTGAACCTATTTTTGCCAAAGTATGTATAGCTATTGATAAACAGTTACCTTTTTATCAATTAGATAATGCAGCTAAGCTTGGTTTAGCTGCCAATGCAATTACCGAAAAAGAAGCACAATTACTGATAAAAGCAGAGCAAGGAAGGAAAGCCATTATTAGCGTTGATGACTTTGATAGTAGTGAATTAACTGCGTCTGCTTAGACTCACTTAGACGGTAATAAATAAACTAGCTCAGTTTCAGTTTCAGTTTCAGTTTCAGTTTCAGTTTCAGCACAAGTTAAACGTAAAAAACGCACAAGTATTAGCTTGTGCGTTTTTTAATAAGTCATTTTTATTCTATTTTATAAAAATGATAACAACTCTTGATCAAGTTGCATCAAGGTTTTAGGGTCTGCCATCATCATTTTCCCTAAAGACTTAGTTCTTGGCAGCATACGTTCAAAATAGAATTCTGCTGTTTTAATTTTTGCGCGATAAAAATCACGATTTTCCACATCTGTTGCTAGTTTTTCATAGGCTGATTGAGCCATTTTCGCCCAAAAATACGCCATTACGATATAACCAGAATACATTAAATAATCCACTGAAGCAGAGCCAACAATATCTCTATCTTTTTTAGCTTTAAGCGCTAATCTAAGAGAATACTGTTGCCAACTTGCTACCGATTTACTTAATGGCCATATAAACTTATTCATTTGACGTTTATGTGGGTTGCTTGAAATCATGCTTTTATCTTTACAGAACATCAAAACTTCTTTAGCAAATGCTTTTAATGATTTACCACGAGAAAGCAAAATTTTACGGCCGAGTAGATCTAACGCTTGTATCCCTGTTGTTCCTTCATAAAGCGTAGCGATTCGAGCATCACGAACAATTTGTTCCATGCCCCACTCTTTGATAAAGCCATGACCACCAAAAATTTGTAAACCATGATTCGCACTTTCCGAGCCAAGCTCTGTTAAAAAAGCTTTAAGAATTGGCGTGATAAAGCCTAAACGCTCATCTGCTGCTTCTTTCTCAGCATCTGTTTTTGCCATTTCAATATCATCAACAATTTTCGCAGTATAGTAAATCATGGCACGACCACCTTCTGAAATGGCTTTTTGTGTCATAAGCATTTTACGAACATCAGGATGAACAATGATAGGGTCTGCAACTTGATCAGGGAATTTTTTACCTGTAAGTGAACGCATAGACAAACGCTCTTTCGCGTAAATCAAAGAATTTTGATAAGCTAATTCTGCGCTGCAAACACCTTGTAAAGCGGTTCCTACACGCGCAGTATTCATAAAGGTGAACATACATTCTAAGCCTTTATTTTCTGGGCCAATTAACTCACCAACTGCATTGTCAAAATTTAACACCGCCGTCGATGAAGCCTTAATACCCATTTTATCTTCAATTGAACCACAGGTAACATGATTAGCTTCACCTAAATTTCCTTGGGCATCAGCTTTAATTTTAGGCACAATAAATAGTGATATTCCACGAGTACCTGCTGGTGCATTAGGAAGTCTAGCAAGCACAATGTGTATTATGTTATCGGTTAAATCATGCTCGCCTGCTGAAATAAATATCTTAGTGCCGGTAATGTTATAGGTACCATCTTCATTAGGCTCAGCTTTCGTTTTAACTTGTCCTAAATCGGTACCACATTGTGGCTCAGTTAAACACATAGTGCCTGTCCAAGTACCTTCAGTTAAACGCGTTAAATACAATTCTTTTTGTGCTTTGCTGCCATGTGTTTGCACTGTATTCATAGCACCATGACTTAAACCTGGATACATAGACCAAGACCAGTTAGCAGTCCCCATCATTTCTGATTTAGCCATACCCAATGACGGTGGTAAGCCTTGCCCACCATGCTCAACAGGATGAGACAAACTTTGCCAACCACCTGCAACATATTTGTTATAGGCTTCTTTAAAACCTTTTGGCGTGGTTACCGTACCCTTATCAAAGGTGCAACCTTCTTTGTCACCACTTTGATATAGAGGCAATAGCTCATTTTCACAAAACTTTGCACACTCTTGGAGAATAGCATCAGTTAAATCGGGTGTTGCCTCTTCAAATTCAGGATATTTTTTATAATGTCCGTAATAATCAAAGACATCTTCAATTAAAAACTTAATGTCTGCTATGGGCGCTTTGTAACTAAGCATATTTTTCTCCTACCATTGTAGTAATTTATGGTGCTGTGATTATATTCAATAAATCCCCACTAAACCCTGTATTTTTGAGTTTACCTGAGTAATTGACTATAAATAATAACTCTGATTAAAACACTGGTCGTACCACCTGCACAAGCTATTTTTGATGTTTTTTTAATTTCATCTTTAAAGAAATAATTAACTAACTGTTTATAAGAAAGAAAATATTAAAAGTAAATTTTAAAAATAATGATAAAATAACAAACAGAAGACAATTTATTTTCAAAATTAGAGAGCAACATGTCAGAAAATTATTTAGAAATACAACTTGATCAACAACCAATAGAGTTATGCAAATTACTTAAAATTGCTGATTTAGTTACCGGTGGCGGAGAAGCAAAAATTGTTATTAGTGAAGGTTATGTATTGCTCAATGGTGAAGTAGAATATCAAAAGCGTAAAAAGATTTATCACAATGATATTGTTGAATTTAATGGTGAGGTTATACAAGTTATTATTAATGAAAACTTAAATGAGGAAGACCATTTTAAAACTGCTTTTAATGATGCTATACAGTCACCTGAACATACTGCTTCAAATCAACACAAAAATAAAAGCACAAAAAAAGCAGTACCAACAATTGAAGATACTGCTAAACAGAGTAAAAGAAAGCCGATTTCTTTTTAAGTGACTACAGAAAAAAATTACTTTACGAAAGCCAGCGCTTCATTAGATAACTTAGTAATTTCAGACCAATTTTTACTGTCAACAACATGCTTAGGTACTAACCATGAGCCACCACAACAAAGCACATTAGGTAAAGCTAAATAGTCACGAACATTGTTTAGGTTAATTCCACCGGTTGGGCAAAACTTAATATCAGGAAATGGGCCACCAATTGATTTAATCGCATTAACACCACCTGAGGCTTCAGCAGGGAAAAATTTCAAGTGATCGTAGCCAAAATCTGCTGCATCCATCAACTCTGAAATTGACGAAATACCAGGAATTAATGCTATGTTACTTTCATTACCCGCTTGTAATAAATCTTGGGTTAAACCAGGGCTAATAGCAAATTTAGCGCCTGCGTCAACAGATTGCTGTAACTGTTGACGATTAGTAACAGTGCCAGAGCCAACAATAGCTTCTGGTAACTCTTTAGCAATAGCACTGATCACATCAAGTGCTGCCGAGGTACGTAAAGTAACTTCTAACACTCTAATACCTGCCGCTAAAAGCGCTTCGGCAATTGGCAAAGCATCCTCTACTTTATTAATCACTAATACAGGAACGATTGGTCCCATAGCGAAAAGTTCCTTGGGCATAATTTGCCAATTTTTTAATGCTGTCATAAATCCTCTATTCTCTTTTTGCATCTATTATTGTCTGATGCGTAAATATTCACTACGTTAGTTTTTGATGATTTTTTAAGATCAAATTATTTGCTCATCAAAGCTTTCATTGATCAAACCATTCATTCATCAAATAAGGAACACGCACCTGTTTCTGCTGAACTTAAGTTACGGCGCATGAAACCAAAAAGTTCACGTCCCATACCTTGATGATGACCATTAACTTGGAACTGCGCATTATCACGCGCTGCTAATTCTTGCTCATCAACCAATAAGGTTAACTCACCTGATTCACCGTCAAGGTTAATCATATCGCCAGTTTTAACTTTGGCGATTAAGCCACCATCCAAGGCCTCTGGGCATAAGTGAATAGCGGCAGGAACTTTACCTGATGCGCCAGACATACGACCGTCTGTAACCAAAGCAACTTTAAAACCTTTGTCTTGCAACACCCCCAGTGGCGGTGTTAATTTGTGTAATTCAGGCATACCTCGAGCTTTAGGTCCTTGAAAACGAACAACAGCAACAAAATCTTTTTCTAACTCACCATTATCAAACGCAGTTTGTAATTCATGCTGATCTTCAAAAACGATGGCTGGCGCTTTGATAACATAGCTCCCCTCACGTAACGAAGAAGTTTTCAATACCGATATACCTAAATTACCTTTTAATGTTTTTAAGCCGCCATCGTGTTTAAAAGGCTTAGCAACAGTGGCGATAACTTGTTCATCAAGTGATTTTTCAACACAATCAACCCACTCAAGCTGTCCATTATCTAATATTGGTTTTTTGGTATAACGTGTTAATCCACGACCACAAATAGTTTCAACATCTTCGTGTAATAAACCAGCATTAATTAATTCTTTAAACAATAAGGCCATGCCGCCCGCTTCTTGGAAGTGGTTAATATCAGCATGTCCATTAGGGTAAATTTTAGTAATTAACGGCACGGCATGTGATAAATCATTAAAATCTTGAAAGTTAATGATAATACCTGCCGCTTTTGCAAAAGCGATGATATGCATAGTCAGATTGGTTGAGCCACCTGTTGCCAATAATGCAACAATGGCATTAACAACAGAGCGCTCATCAATCATTTCACCCACTGGCATATAATTACCAGATTGCTGCGTTATACGCGTTACTTGACGCGCAGCCGCTTTGGTTAACTCTAAACGTAATGGCGTGTTAGGCGCTATAAATGAAGCACCTGGTAAATGTAAGCCCATTATTTCAACTACTAGTTGGTTAGAATTAGCGGTACCAAAGAAAGTACAAGTACCAGCAGCATGATAAGAGGCAGATTCAGCTTCTAATAAGGCTGCTTCATCAACTTCACCTTGCGCATATTGCTGACGTACACGCGCTTTTTCTTTATTTGGAATGCCTGATGGCATAGGTCCTGCTGGTACAAACACGGTAGGTAAATGCCCAAAAGTCATGCTGGCAATAAGTAAACCAGGGACTATTTTATCGCAAATCCCCAGCATTAATGCGCCATCAAACATGTTATGAGATAAACCAACAGCCGTTGCCATTGCAATAACATCACGGCTCATTAGGCTTAAATCCATACCCGGCTGACCTTGCGTTACGCCGTCACACATAGCGGGAACACCACCAGCAAATTGAGCGATACCGCCTGTTGATTTAATTGCTTCTTTGATTATTTGTGGGTAGGTTTCATACGGTTGATGCGCACTTAGCATGTCGTTATAGGCAGAAACAATAGCGATGTCAGAGTGATTCAAACCCTTTATTGTTTGCTTGTCATCTTTGCCACAAGCAGCAAACCCATGAGCTAAATTACCACAGGATAAACTTGCACGATGAACCGTATTTGATTTTGCTGCCGCTATTTTAGCTAAATACTCTTTTCGCGTTACAGCACTTCGAACGATAATACGCTCAGTAATGTCTACTATTTCTTGTTTCATTGTTACTTTCATAGGCCTACTTCTTGATGTTTATCTGTTAGTTATTTATTTAACTTGCTCTTTAAGATATTTTTTGATCTACTTAGCCCAATAGACTTGCGTGTCTATACCATCACCTTGCAAGAAAGCGCGAATAGGCATTTCAAAAATATCACTAGTGCTAAGTGCTTTATCTAACACTTGCTTTTTATTTTCACCACAAAGATGTAAAAAAACATTTTTACTTTGCTTTAATGCTGCAAAACTAAAGGTAATACGTTGATGTGGTGCAGTTTTTGGTTCAACTTTCATCAATGAGTTTTCATTAGTTAGCGCTAAACCTTGTACTATTTGATCACTACAAGGAAATAGTGATGCCGTATGCCCGTCTTCACCCATACCCAAAATCACAACATCTAACGGCAACAATGCGCTATTAGCAGCAAGGTTAAGATCGGCTAAGGTTTCTTCGCATAATTTTTCACCTTGTTTTAAATGAAAAAACTTTGCACCTGTTGCCTTATTTTGTAATAAATTTTCATGTACTAAACGGGTGTTACTGGCAATCGAATTAAGTTCAACCCAACGTTCATCCGCTAAAGTGATTGTCACGTTCTTCCACTCAATATCTTTTTTAGATAATACGTTAAAGAAACCTTTAGGGGTTGAACCACCTGAAACAGCAATACTTGCCTTACCTTTTAACGCGATAGCCGATTGTAATAGTTGACTGACATTTTCTGCTAATGCTTCGTCTAATTGCGCTTTGCTATCAAAATTATTTAGTTGATACATGATTATTCCACCCACTGGCGATCATCACGCGCAATCAGAGAAATAGAGGAAACAGGTCCCCAAGAGCCAGCAGCATATGGTTTTGGCTTTTCATTAGTCGCTTGCCATGCATCAATAATACTGTCAGCCCATGTCCAAGCAGCTTCTACTTCATCACGGCTAACAAATAAAGATTGGTTGCCATTCAACACTTCAAGCATTAATCGCTCATAAGCATCAATAACACGTTGATCTTGGTAGGTATCATTGAAACTCAAATCAAGTTTATTTTCTTGAATATTCATTTGCGTAGCGATACCTGGAATTTTATTCATCATTTGTAATTCAACGCCTTCATCAGGCTGCAAACGGATAGTTAGTTTATTAGCTGGCAAATCACTATAGCTGTCTTTAAAAATATTATGCGGTTGTGCTTTAAAGTGTACAACAATTTCACTGTGTTTCACCGGCATACGTTTACCTGTTCTTAAGTAGAACGGTACACCTGACCAACGCCAGTTATCAATCTCAGCTTTGATAGCAACAAAAGTTTCCGTTTTACTAACGGTATTTGCGCCTTCTTCATTCAAATATCCTGGCACAGCAACACCATTTAAAAAACCATCTGCGTATTGGCCACGAACCGTTTTTTCTTTAACATTATTACGATCAATTGGACAAAGTGCTTTCACTGCTTTTAGTTTTTCAGCGCGAATACTCTCTGCGCTTAAATCAGCCGGAGGTTCCATTGCTAAAAGAGATAAAATTTGTAATAAATGGTTTTGAATCATATCGCGCATCTGGCCAGCTTTATCATAAAAGCCCCAGCGCCCTTCTATACCTACACTCTCAGCAACAGTAATTTGCACATGATCAATGCTATTTCTGTCCCAGTTGGTCGTAAACAACGAGTTAGCAAAACGCAAAACTAATAAATTTAAAACAGTTTCTTTACCTAAATAGTGATCGATACGGTAAATTTGATTTTCGTTAAAAAAGCGAGATACTTGATTATTGATCACTTTTGATGATTCTAAACAGTGACCAATAGGCTTTTCCATCACAACGCGATCATTATCAGTAATAATATTGGCATGATTTAAACCATCACAAATATCGCCATAAATTGCAGGCGGTGTTGAGAAATAATAAACACGCGTTTCATTACCGTTTGATAATGTGTCAGCTAAATTTTTATAGGCACTTGCTTCTTTCATATCTAGAGACTGATAGACAAAACGAGCCATAAAGCGGGCTAAAACGTCTTCATCAAGCGACTCTTTTACAAAAGTATTTATATTCTCTAATACGACAGTTTTAAATTCTTCTAAACTGTGAGTTTGACGAGCAACGCCAACAATGCGACTTTTCTCATTAATTAAGCCACACACTTCTAGTTGATATAAAGCAGGCAATAATTTACGGCGCGATAAATCACCTAAAGCACCAAAAATAACGATTTCACTGGCAGATTGACAATCTAATTTATTCATAAAAACTTTCTGACCTCGTATCTGAGTATAATAACAGTGTTAATAATAATAACATCTTCCTTAATGAGAGCCCTGAGTAATAAAACTCAACAAACTACTCAACTAACTATATTAACAACGGCTCACTCACAATAAAAATAAAACAGTAGTAATGTAACTTAACTACATATACACCTAATTTAGCGCTTGAATGTTAATCAGTAAAGAACTTTCTGTAATTTTATTACATTTTATTACTAAAAGGCCTAAAAACACCAACATTCTAAATAAAATAAATGATTCCTTGAATTTCATCCCCTAAATTAACAAAAACAGCTAATTATATCGTTGTTTATTTAGTAAATATTTGCAAATTTACTACGTTCTGCATTATATTATGGTTGATTATGAAATAAAATTTCATTTTTTCTGTTACTTAAGCAGAAAATAAATTACAGTAGGTACATGCAGCAATATTGCAGTAGCGACTATTAGCTATTAAAATTCAATATTATTACGTCAAAAAGCACGCTAAAAATTACGCCAAAAATCTTGGCCATAATGAGTAGATCTAGGATCACAAAATAATGAATATATTAGAAAAGATCACTAACGAGCTAGACACCCTAAGTAAATCTGAGCGCAAAGTAGCTGAAGTGATACTCTCTTCACCAAACACGGTTATTCACTCAAGTATAGCGGCGCTAGCCAAACAAGCTAACATAAGTGAACCTACCGTAAATAGATTTTGTCGCCGTTTAGATACTAAAGGCTATCCTGATTTTAAATTACATTTAGCACAAAGTTTAGCTAACGGTACACCTTATGTTAATCGTCATGTTGACGAGAATGATAGCGCTGAAGAATACACAGCCAAAATTTTTGAATCGACCATGGCAAATCTTGAATTAGCACGTAAAAGTTTAGATCCATCTTTGATCAACCGCTCAGTAGATGTACTTACCCAAGCGAATAAAATTTCCTTTTTTGGTTTAGGTGCTTCCGCTATTGTTGCCCATGATGCACAAAATAAATTCTTCCGTTTCAATGTTCCTGTTGTTTATTTTGATGACATATTAATGCAACGTATGAGTGCTATAAATAGTCGTCAAGGAGATGTGGTTATTGTTATATCTCATACAGGAAGAACAAAATCATTAGTAGAAGTGGCGAGTTTAGCTAAAGAAAATGATGCTACCGTTATTGGTATCACAACAAATGATACGCCACTAGCTAAAGAATGCAGCATTGTTTTATCTGTTGATGTTGCAGAAGATACTGACCTTTACATGCCTATGTCGTCAAGGATAGCGCAATTAGCCTTAATAGATGTACTCGCAACAGGGTTCACTTTAAGGCGTGGTAGTAAATTTAGAGATAATTTAAAGAAAGTAAAAGACAGTTTAAGAAGTTCACGCTTTGACCGTAAAGATTAATTTCATAGGTCTGCTTGAGTAAAAATCAGATGATATTTATAAGAACCCTTTAAAAAACATAAGGATTAAAATGCCTAGAAGAACGAAGATTGTTGCTACCCTTGGTCCAGCAACTGATGATAAAGCAATACTTAGAGCCGTGCTAGCTGCTGGCGTAAACGTGGTAAGACTTAACTTTTCTCACGGTATACCTCAAGATCACATTGACAGAGCGAATAATGTCCGTGAAGCTGCAAAAGAATTAGGTATTTACGTTGGTATTTTAGGTGATTTACAAGGACCTAAAATTCGCATATCTACTTTTAAAGATGGTCCTATTAGACTTGCTATTGGTGATAAGTTTGAACTTGATGCTACGTTAGAAAAAGGCCTAGGTTGCCAAGAAAAAGTAGGGATTGATTATAAAAAGTTAGTTCAAGATGTGAATGACGGTGATATTTTATTACTTGATGATGGTCGTGTTCAGCTTAAAGTTTTATCAACCTCAGACAACTCAGTATTCACGATAGTGACTGTTGGTGGCCCATTATCAAATAACAAAGGTATTAATCGCCAAGGTGGTGGTTTAACCGCACCCGCGCTAACGGCTAAAGATAAAGAAGACATTAAACTAGCCGCAAAAATCAAAGTTGATTTTCTAGCTGTTTCATTTCCTCGTGATGCAGCAGACATGCGTGAAGCACGTTTGCTCGCGCAAGAAGCTGGCTGTGATGCTCGTTTAGTATCAAAAATTGAACGCGCAGAAGCCGTGAATGATGATGCCGTACTCGATGGTATTATCTTAGCCTCTGATGTTGTAATGGTTGCCCGTGGTGATTTAGGCGTTGAAATTGGTGATGCTGAGCTTGTTGGTAAACAAAAGCATATTATTACCCGTTCACGTCAATTAAATCGTGTTGTTATCACGGCAACACAGATGATGGAAACCATGATTGAACAACCTATGCCAACTCGTGCTGAAGTTATGGATGTAGCAAACGCAGTATTAGATGGCACTGATGCAGTAATGCTTAGCGCAGAAACCGCTGCCGGTAAATATCCAGTAGAAACAGTTTTAGCAATGGCTAATGTTTGTGTGGGGGCAGAAAAACATCGCTCAGTAAATATTTCCAACCATAGAATGGATATAACTTTTACCGAAATATCTGAAACGATTGCTTTATCAGCAATGTATGCAGCAAATCACTTAGAGGGTGTTAAAGCGATTATTTCTTTAACAGAGTCAGGACAAACCAGTAAGTTAATGTCACGTATTACCTCTGGTTTACCTATTTTCTCTCTTTCTCGTCATGAAAAAACATTAAACAAAACGGCAATTTATCGTGGTGTTTACCCTGTTGCCTTTGATTCAAAAAATAGTACTGTTGAAAGCCTAAGTGATGATATTTTAAAAGCTGTGTGTAAAAAATCAGACTTAGTGGTTGGTGATAAAGTCATCTTTACTCATGGTGATTTAATGGAAACTGTTGGCGCTTCAAATACTTTAAAAGCATTAACTGTTGCTAAAAAACATTTAAGCAAATAGCCAAAAAAAACATATAAAAAAAGCCGTTAGTATTTTTATACTAGCGGCTTTTTTATATGGCAGAATATAAGCTAATAGCACAAATATTTGCTCAAACTTGTACTTCACTTGGTATTATTTATTAACTAGGCTTTATAAACCCACGCTAAAAAACATTTTGAATCGTTTACATTAGTAAACTTGATTAATTTAGAACCATTTTGATCAGTAACAACAACATTGTGTTTGTTAACCGAAATGGATGTTACTGGTGATTTAATTGAATAAATCATACCTTTATAGGTATAAGACATAATAAAACTCTTTTAATTTGCGTTAAAACGCATGAATAATAAAAGCTATATTATTGTGTGAAAACTTTTAGATATTTATAATACCAATTCAATACGAGAATATATTTCGATAACTCAGACAATAATTTAAGCTTGATAATTTGAGTGTTGGCTAACTGTGAAAGGGAAAGACAAAACATGGATTACCGTAGAAGGTAACCTGTTAAATAAACGAGAGGAGAGTAAATAACGGCGCAATCATATAGGTTAAAAACTAATAAGTAAACAATTAATTGCAAAATGCGCTTATGTATTTCAATCAGAAAAAACTAGTTTTGTAAGTTTAACCTCCAAAGTGCTGTTCGGTTAAACTTACACCTGCTTCATTAATTATGTGATCTACTTTTTATGTTTCGATAGCTTCATGTGCTGCTTTACATGCTACTTCTGAACTGTTCTTTTAGTTAATGACTTAAAAGTAAGCTCAATAAATACTAACAGAGCGCCTAAGATAAAGCCGACAATAAGATCGATAGAGAGAGGAGTAATAGCAGCAAGAATGTCACCAATAAGTGGTGTTTTTGCCATAAATTCAGACACTGCAATAATAAATGCGTGCATAATATGTACACCATGGGTGATTAATGAACCGCCGACTAACCACATGGCTATTGTGCCCGCAACGGCAAGAAATTTCATTAATTTTGGTGCAAAACCAATCATAAACCGACCTAAGCCACGTTTGAACTCTCCCCATAACGACGTTGACTTGCCCTTGATAAGCGCTAAACCACCATCATCAATTTTTACTATTCCTGCAACTAAACCATACACACCAACAGTCATTAAAATAGCAACAAAAATGAGTACTGATATTTGTGTGGTTATGTCTTTGTCAGCAATTGTCCCTAAGGCAATTATGATAATTTCGGCTGATAAAATAAAGTCGGTACGAATTGCCCCTTTTATTTTATCTTTCTCAAAATTTTTCAAATCAATATTTGAGTCTTGTAATACTGCTATTAGCTGAGCTTTATGCTGTTCAACAGCACTTTTATCGGTAAAATTATGCCAAACTTTTTCAAAGCCCTCATAACATAAATAGGCTCCACCTAGCATAAGTAAAGGCATTATTAAAATAGGTAAAAAATAGCTGAGTAATAAAGCAATAGGGACGAGTATCGCTTTATTTAGCATAGAGCCTTTAAATACCGCCCATACTACGGGTAACTCTCTATCAGCCCTTATTCCTCCAGAGAGTTGCTCTGCATTTACGGCAAGATCATCACCGAGTACTCCAGCTGTCTTTTTAGCCGCTACTTTAGATAATACAGCAATATCATCGAGTAGCATGGCAATATCATCAAGTAAGGTAAGTAAACTAGCGCCAGCCATAGTGAGCCCAATCAAAAAGGTAAATACCAGCTATCATTATATTTTTTCCTATATTATTCAATAGTCTTGAAGTGTTTTTATGCTATCTATTTTTCATACTAAATAACCACCGCTTTTAGACAGTGGCTGTTTAGTATGTGATCTACTTTATACGAAGGAAAACTTGAGTAAAGAGACAATATTTTGTAAGTTATACCTACGCTAAGCAGTTACAAATTCATATAATTATTATATATTTTCTGAAATTCTCCGCTTTCTTTTAATTTCTTTAACCCTAAATTAAAATCGTCTCGTATTTTTTTGTCTCTAAATACTGGACGATAATCATTTGGATCCACACTAATAAATGGATGTTCATCCACTTCTAAATCATTCATTAGTCTCAATTTATTCACAAAGTACTTAAAAATATACCGATCACATAGCACTACATCATATCGTCCTAAATAGAGTAACTTCACTTGTGTCAACTGATTGCTGACACCAAAAAATCTGTTTTCTTCAACAATTTTTTTCAACCACTTAGAATATCTTAATTCAGCGCCTTGAAACGAAACCACTAAGAGTGAGTCCAAATCACTAGGTTTTTTAATAACAATATTTCTACTTTTTAGGGTAATAAAAACGTTATCATAAATAACAGCAGGGTTTGCATAGAAACCGCCCTTTAATTTTAGATTAACACCTATATCACCCATCGCCGCATCGACTATATTTTGACTAAAAGCGATAGGAATTCGTCCTAAGGGAAAATACAAAGGCTTAAGTGTATGCCCCTGATATGCCAAGGCAGCAGAAATAATATCAATTTCAATCCCTTTATTACTCTTCTCAAAAATATAGGGTGGGATTTCTTGACTAAATGCCATTTGAACATCTTTGCCACTAGCTAGGCAGGATAATAATGCACTGAAAAAAAATAAATGATATTTGAACAATTCAATTCTCATTTGCAAATTTAAATATATTTTTAAAAGCGCTCTAACCTATATAAAGCACACATTACCTAACTTTATCATTTTAGCGTCTGCTTGACTCATTTATTAACTATTTACTCAAAAAACACTTACCATATCAATATACTTTTCATTATAATTCTTTCATTAGCAAAAGTATCAGGGCAAGATCATGAGATTTATTTTAGCAGCAAAATGTGATCAAATAGTAGAAACAAACAATTTAAGTTTCCTATGCTATCAACAATTGAAGAACACTTTGCCGCAGTTACCGATGAACGCCAACAATATAAGGTCAAATACCCACTGCTAGATATATTACTGATCACACTTGTAGGTGTTATATGTGGTGCGGATGGCTGGGAAGCCATTGAAGAAGTGGGCAAAAACAAATTAAAACTGTTAAAAAAATATGGTTACTTTCACTACGGTATTCCTGTTCATGACACGATAGCGCGTATCATTTCAGCGATAGAGCCAAGTCAATTTCAAGACTGCTTTATCAATTGGATGAAGGAGGCAGAAATAAGCACACAGGGTGAGATAATTGCCGTTGATGGTAAAACCGTCAGGCGTAGTTATGATAAGAAAAGTAAGCAAGGCGCTATTCATATGGTAAGCGCTTTTGCCGCAGAAAATGGTGTTGTACTTGGCCAAGTTAAAACGTATGAAAAGTCGAATGAAATTACCGCCATACCCGATTTATTGTCCAAGTTAGATATTAAAGGAGCGGTGGTCACTATCGATGCAATGGGATGTCAGAAAGCGATAGCGAAAAAAATCATTCAAAAAGAAGCTGACTATGTTTTAGCCGTCAAAGGCAATCAAGGTCATCTATCAAGTGCAATTAGAGATTTTTTCAACATAGCGCATGAAGAAAACGTTAAGCAACTAAGTTACCAATTTAACGAAGAAATAGATAAAGCGCATGGTCGAGTAGAGCGCCGTCGTTATTGGCTTACAGAAGACTTGAGCAGCATTAACGACTTAACTTCTCAATGGGCTGGGCTAAAAAGTGTCGGGATGGTTGAGTCAGAGCGACACATAGGAAATAAGGTCACGGTTGATAGACGTTATTTTATCTGCTCCTTAACAGAAACGGATGAATTATTTGCTAAAGCAGTACGTCGTCATTGGAGTGTTGAGAATGAACTTCACTGGGTTCTTGATGTGAGTTTCAGGGAAGATGATAGTCGTATTCGCAGGGAAAATGGAGCAGAAAATATGGCTACAGCACGACACATAACGTTGAATATGTTGAGACAAGAAAAAACATGCAAAAAAGGGATCAAAGCTAAACGGTTTAAAGCTGCGCTAGATAGCGATTATGCAGAAAAAGTCATATCGACTGTTTTTTAACCGCTTATGTTCTTACCCTGGCAAAAGTATTGAGTCACTAATATTGGAACAAGAATATAGTTTAATATCAATAGAAAACACAGTGTTTCATAATTGCACTGTAAGAAGGATTTCGGTATGCTGCCCATCATTCAATTTAACGTAAATAAGTATGAATACAAGAATTTATCTTGCTCGCCACGGAGAAACGCTGTGGAATAAAACTCAGCGCCTACAAGGACAACTCGACAGTGAGTTAACACCGCTGGGTAAAACGCAATCTTTAGAAATTGCAACTAAGTTAGCGACTAAAAATATCAACCTTATTATTTCTTCCACGCTTGGCCGTGCACTGCAAAGCGCTTTTATTTGTCAACAAAAGCTTAAGATTGAACATCAAATATCAGCAGGCTTAATGGAGAGGAATTTAGGAAATTGGCAGGGAGAAGAAGTAAAACAACTTCAAGTATTACCAGAATATGGTGAAATACTAAATCAAGTCACCTCGCTTCAAATTAAAAACTCAGAATCAGCTTTAGCCTGTGGACAGCGAATTTTAAATACCCTGAAGCAACTTGCCAATGAACACCTTGGACAAAACCTATTAATAATATTTCATGGTGAAGCACTGCGTTGTTTACTATTTTTACTTGGAAAAAAGGGGACGAATAACGCCTTTAATTTATATAAAAATGGCTGTGTCGTTACCATAGAGTTTCAACCAAAAGAGCCCTACTTCACAATTACAGCGGAATAAGCTTCAAGATGACCGACAGTAGCTTTTTAACAAATGTGTTGTTGTTTGTTACGCCATTTAAACTCACGTTTACCTTAGTGTTCGCGCTACTGTTTGATCATATCTTAGGAGAGCCTAAAAAGTATCATCAGCTTGTAGGTTTTGGCCATTTAGCAAATAAAATTGAAAAGAGGTTAAATATACCCGTTAACCAAAACATCCCTTTCTCAAAAACAAATGCCCTACTTGGCACAATCGCTTGGTGTTTACTCGTGCTGCCCTTTTGTTATTTGTTTTATGTGTTACTCGCTATGTTGCCTACGAGCATACAACTTATTGTAGAAACGATACTTTTGTATTTAGCGCTTGGGCTTAATAGTTTGAATGTGCATGCAATGCAAGTTTTCAAACCGTTAATAGAAGGTGATTTAGCTACAGCGCGCCGCTACACAGGTTACCTTGTTAGTCGTGAGACTAGTGATTTAACCGCTAATAACATGTCACGCGCGACAGTTGAATCTATGCTAGAAAATGGGCATGATGCCGTTATCGCCTCTCTGGTTTATTACCTTATCGGTGGTATACCGTTGGTGATATTACACCGCTTGGCCAATACACTTGATGCTATGTGGGGTTATAAAAATACTCGTTTTAATTCATTTGGCTTTTTTGCTGCGCGAGCCGATGATCTTTTAGGTTTTATCAGCGGTAAAATTTGCACCTTACTTTATGCCCTACAACAGCCGTTTTTACAGGCGTTAAAAAATGCTTATCGACAAGGTAACCAATATAAAAGCCATAATGGTGGTTGGGTTATGGCTGCGGGCGCTACCGTGATGAAAATAACTTTAGGTGGCAATGCTTCTTATCACGGTACAATAGTAACCTCACCAACATTAGGTGTAGAGTTAAGTGAAAACTCAAGTACAAATAGCGCAGTAACGACTGATGATATTCCTCGCAGTATAGTTCTCGTTAGACGAGCGGCTAAGTTGTTAGTTTTATTCATATTTATCTATCAACTAACCCACTATATTCTTGTATAATAGTAAAGTTTTTAAAATTTACTATTAGGCGAACCAATTTTGGCTCTTATCCATGGTGGACAACTACAGCATGTAGCTAAACAATATAATATTACTCCCGAAAACTGGTTAGATTTATCTACCGGCATAGCGCCATTTAGCTACCCTATTCCAGAAATTCCTGAGAAATCATACCAAGCATTACCGCAATCATGTAATGATTTAGAAGCAGCGGCAAAGCACTATTATGGCGCTAATAGCCTGTTAGTAACTAACGGTAGCCAAGCAATAATAAAGCTATTACCCGCACTCTGGCGCGAACAAAATCAGCATTCAACTACCGTTTATTTGCCTGAACAAGGTTATAAAGAACATGCATTAGCATGGCAAACAGCAGGTTTTACCCTCTGCTGGTATCAAGATGAATTGCCCTTACTTACAATAATTGAAGACAACTCCGTGTTGGTAGTCATTAATCCTAATAATCCAACTGGGCAGTTATACCATCAATCTGCACTTATGATCTATCAAGAAAGGTTAGCAAAGTGTGGTGGTTTATTAGTGATTGATGAAGCCTTTATCGATGTAATAAAGCCTTCTCAATCCATGACAAATACCATCAATAATTATAAAAACACCTTGTTATTACGCTCATTTGGCAAGTTTTTTGGTTTAGCTGGTATTCGTATTGGCTTTTTAATTGGTGAACAAACTTGGTTGGAAAAATTTAGTGAACACCTTGGCCCCTGGCAAGTAAATGGCCCCGCACAGTTTATTGCACAAAAAGCATTGGCAGATAAGCATTGGCATGAACAGCAGCAACAAAAGCTAAAGGCATTAAGTGCAAGCTTGCAGGTAATGCTCGCTGAAAACTTACCTGTTGAATACATTGCTAAAATAACAGGGACTGATTTATTTCAAACCGTTTATTTCAAAGAAGACTTTGATGGTGAGAACAATGCAGAACATTACTATGTTGCGCTGTGCCAACAAGGTATTTATGTGCGTCTAACCGATGACAAGCATGCGTTAAGGTTTGGCTTAGCAAAGGAAGAACAACTTGAACGGTTGGCAAATGCTTTAGCTTTTATTCAATTTACCGAGAAAACTCAGTGATTACATACAGTTTAGGCTACTTCCGTATTTTAGCCATAAATGAAGATAAATTTATTTTTTCAATAATACTCTTTAGAAAAAAACTATAAGTCCTTGATATTTTATGCTTATAAGGTTATTTAGCTTGATATAAGGCTATTAATTCTTGCTGAATGATTTTAATACCTGCGGTTATTTTTTCAGGGCTTTGAGCGTAAGATATTCTTATGCATTCCTTTTTGTGTTGCCAGTCATCTAAACCTATAAAAAATTCTTCACCGGGTATCACTAAAACGCCTTTAGATTTTAATTGTTGGTACAGTTCGTTAGAGGTAATAGGTAGGTCTTGCAGCCATAACCAGATAAAAATAGCTCCCTCAGGAACATGAATTCTAAAGGGTACTCCTGCTAATGCATTTTTAAGTTCTTGGACAACTGATTCAACTTTTGTACGATAATAATTACGCACTGTTTCAGTTAACGCTGTTATTTCATTGTTATTGAAAATACCAGCTATTAAGGTGGGTCCGGTACTGCTGGGCGCTAAATTGCAGATAGTATTAACCCTTGTAAATTGCTCAATGAAATCTTCATTCGCGATGACAATGCCTGTTCGAACGGCAGGTAGCCCAAGTTTAGAAAGGCTCAGTACTAAAATAGTATTCTCGTTCCAGTGTGGTGTTGCATTAACAAAAGTAATATTAGGAAAAGGTAAACCATAGGCGCCATCAATAATTAAGGGTATATTTTTTTGTTTTGCCAATGCGTCGAGCTGTTTAATTTCATCATCAGTTAGGACATTGCCCGTTGGGTTTGTCGGCCTTGACACTGATAAAGCCGCAATATTATCGTTAACTTTTAATTGGTCAAAATTGACGTGATACTTAAACATATCTTCGCCAATAAGTTCAATGTCAGGCTTTGTTGATGAAAAGAACGTTTCGCTTAATCCGGCATTGGCATAGCCAACATATTCTGGAGCCAGTGGAAAATGTATTTTCTTCTTTTCTCCATTGGGCATTTCACCTGCCAATAAGTTGTAAATAGTAAAAAAGGCTGATTGACTGCCGTTTGCAAAAGCAATGTTTTTTTCAGTTACCTGCCACTGAAAACGACGACTAAGATAGTTTGCTATTTCTTTGCGTAATTGTAATTCTCCTTGGGGGGATTGATAAACGCTTAATAGATTAAATCTATCATTTTCACTTTCTGTAACTTGTTTGAGTCTTTGGTGAAAATAATCTTCTATTTTAGGGATACGCGCAGGGTTTCCTCCGCCCATAAAAATCAACTCAGGGTTTTCATTGAGTGCCGTACCCAAATCATTCATTAAACTAACAATACCTGATTCTTTTGAAAATTTTTCTCCAAATTTAGAAAGTTTGAACATAGTTGATTCCTGTTTTTTCCTAGCAAGTATACGGTTTCGATATTGGTATTGGTATTGGTAAATGTACTACAATTAAATTATCAAAAAACACCATAATCAAAATAAGCATTTCAATTATGGTGCGTTTTTACTATCTATCTAACATTATTATCACTATTAGGTAAACAGTTTACTCAACCGAGCTAGTAATTAAACTAAAAAGTATAGGTCGCTGCTAGCTGATAATTAATACCATCCGTTAGATAATGTTCTGCAACAACATAGTCTTCGTCAAAAAGGTTATTCACCTTACCTGTAACAGAAAATTCACCTGTTAACTGATAACTTAACGAAATATTAGTTAACAACACTGAATCTAACGTTGTCGGGCTATATTTGTTATCTGTGCTGTCACCGCGGTAATCTAAAACAAGGTTCGCTGTTAAGGCATCTACTTGATAACCTAACGTATACGTTGCGGTTACTTTCGGGCGACGTAGCAATTGTTCCCCTGTTGATTTATCTTCTGTCTCAACATAACCAGCGGCAACTAAATGAGAGAAATCCCCTGTTTGTAATGAAACAGTTAAATCAATCCCTTCTGCTGTTGCACTGTCTATATTAGCAGGTGACCAATTACCTTCAGCATCTGGTGCCCAATCAATTAAATTTTCAATTTCAGAATCATAAACACTGATTTCAACACTGCCATTGTCAAATTGATTGCGTACCAGTATTTCCGTGCTGTCTACTTTTTCAGGCTTTAACGCTGCATTGCCAGAGCCTGGCCAGTATAAGTCGTTAAACGTTGGCGCTTTAAACCCAGTACCTTGGCTTAAACTCAATAGCCAGTCGTCGTTTAACTGATAACCGGCAGAAAGGTTATAGGTCACTTCTTTGTTTAACCCTTGAATGTCATCTTGGCGCACAGCGCCTTCAAACAAAAATGAATTCATTTGGTGACGAGATTGGATGAAAACAGCACTGGCTTTGCGCTTATCTTTTACGTACGCTGAACCCGTATTTGCAACACGCTCTTCGTACCAATCGAAACCACCAACAAAGCTAGTATTTTCATTTAACTCATACTGAGCTAATAAACCAAATTGATCACGTTTAGTGGTAATTTCATTGACAATTTTCGGATCAGCGTTCCCAGCAAAAGTGCCGCCTTGGTCTTGTGATTTAGCCAAAAAAGTCTCAACTAAAATATTTGCTGAATTATAGGCGCCGCCTACTTTTACCGAATAGTTTTTATGCTCTTCTTCATCAGCGCCCCCCCATTGACTATCGTACTGTGAACCACCTTTTTCATAGCGAGAGACTAGATTAAGTGAATATTTATCCGTTAACTGGCTTTGGCCATTAATACTAAAAGATTGGCGGTCATAACCATCGTTATCTGCTTGACCCGCATAATCAGTTGCGTTGAAGCCATCACTTTCTTCTAAAGCGCCAGCAATGGTCAACGAATTTTTATCATTACCTAGACCTATAGCAGCTTCTGTTTTCCAATAGCCATAACTACCCATACCGGCAGTAACATGACCTTCACCTGATTGAAGTTTTTTAGTAAAAATTTGAATCACACCACCAATAGCATCAGATCCCCAAAGCGCACCACGCGGGCCTTTTACCACTTCAATGCGGTCAATTAAACCAACCGACATTGAAGAGAAGCTGGTTGTGCCTAATGTTGCCGAGCCAACACGTACACCATCAACCAATACCAGCGTATGATTACTGTTAGTACCACGCATATATACAGAAGCAGCTTGACCTGCACCGCCTAAATTAGCAACTGTTAGGCCTGCAACCGTATTAAGTAATTCGGTAATATTCTGTGGTTGAATCGCCTCAATTTCAGCTTGACCAATAACTTGTGTCGCTGAAAGCGATAAAAATTGTGCTTGCTGAGAGCGGTTCGCTGTTACAACAATTTGTTCCAAGCTAGCATCTTCTGCACCTTCATTTTCATTAGCTGCTGCAATTGATACAGAAGACATGAATGTTGAAGAAAGTAATGCTGAAGATACAGCAAGTTGAATTAATGTTTTATTAAATAGTTTAGTTTTCATGTTACCTCGCTCTATGATGCCCTCCGCATCATGTTGATCACTTGGCTGTTTGTATTAAGCCAGATGATAATTAGATAAGTACAAGGTGTCGGACTCAAACGTGTAAAACATTTACAAGCTATTACCGTTGCGGGGGCAGTACCTAATTCTCATAGGTTTCCCTCGTTGCCTACCATAGTAAAGTGGAAGGTTTTCCACTCGTTAGTTTATTTGATGCGCTTAACTAAAATTTAGCGAAACGCATCAATTTTCTCACACATATCTTCAATACCATCTAACATGCGAGTACTGAATCTATGCATTAAATCTGCATTAACGCGAACAAAGCGATTGTGCTTTACCGCGGGTATTTCCGGCCATTTGCGCCAGTCAATGATCGGTTGTTCTATAGTTGACTTTTCATCCGGATAAATAATAATTTCAGGTTGCGCAACAATGACATTCTCAATACCAATTTGTGGGTAAGGCGTCGGGTTATCGGCAAAAACATTCTGCCCCTGACAGACTTCAATCATCTGATTAATTAAAGTCTCTTTATTTATGGTGCGCATAGGCTCAGGCCAAAGCTGATAAAAAACTTTCATTGGCTTTATCTTAGCTTGGTGTTGACTGGCATAGCGTTGACGTAATTTTTCAAGCCTTTGCACGTAACGGTTAGCAACCATTTCGGCTTGCACTTCATGTCCCGTTAATTGTCCTAATGTTCGTAGTTCACTGGCAACGTCTTCAATTGCATGAGGCTGACTGTAGGCGATTTTTAGCCCCATTTTTTCCATTTGTTCAATATCTGACACTTTATTACCTGATTGCCAAACAATCACTAAATCAGGCTTTAGCGCGAGTACCTTTTCAATTTGAATACCGTGATACCCACCAATACGCGGAATTTTCAACGCGGCCTCTGGATAATCGGCATATTCCACCGTACCGACGATTTGATCGCCTACACCAATATCAAATAGCATCTCAACAATATGTGGCGCAAGTGCCACGATTCGTTGTGGTGCCGCTGATCCTGAAAAAGAAGCCATTAGTAAACTGACCAGTAAAAAAGCCTGAGTGACAAGAACCTTCATGCGTTCACCTCTTGAGTGCCAGTGCTAGCACCCGCTTGTAAAATTTGTTCAATATCATCCATATGCAAATATTGCTCACAAATCTCAGCCAAACGATTTAGTTGAACTTCTCTATGTTCATTAATGTCAATCACCGACTGAACACCATGATCTTTTTTAACCCACTGCAATACAGCACTTGTTACCGCGCCGTGATCAAATAAACCATGTAAGTAGGTTGCCACAATTTGATTGTCTGCTGAGATAAACCCATCAATATCCGTGGCTCCAGTCGATAATTCACTTATTAAGGGATTATTGAGTGCAGCACCGTGTGAATGACCACAGTGGATCTCATAACCAAAAACCTCACACTGCTGGCCCGCTAAGGTCAATTTTCCAGAAACCTGTGTAAGGGTTTTTTCGGTGGTTAATGTCGTGGTAAAATCAGCCAAAGCCAAGCCAGTAATAGCCCTCTTTTCATTCTTTTCATTTTTTTCAAAAAACGACTCAATGCCATGGGGATCAAATATTTTATGACCTAACATTTGTAAACCACCACAAATACCCAGTACCTTACCGCCATATCTCAAATGACGGTTAATATCATCTTGCCAACCTTGTGCTTTTAAAAACGCTAGATCTGAAATCACATTTTTACTGCCCGGGAGAATAACTAAATCGCAATGTTCAATACGTTCGCCCATTTTTACGTAACGTAAATCTATCTCGGAGTTAAGCCTTAATGGGTCAAAATCGGTATGGTTACTCATATGAGGTAACAAAGGCACAGCGATTGAAATTTTACTAGAACTGACTTTGTTATCCATAGCAATGGCATCTTCAGCATCGAGTGCTAAATCATGCAGATAAGGTAAAACGCCTAGAACAGGTTTACCGGTACGCTCTTCAAGCCACCTTAATCCTGACTCTAATAATTTAATATCACCGCGAAAGCGATTGATAATAAAGCCTTTTACGCGGGCTTGTTCAGACTCAGACAATAAGGCAAGCGTGCCCACTAAATGAGCAAATACGCCACCACGATCGATATCAGCAACCAAAATCACCGGGCAGTCCACTTTTTCGGCATAACCCATATTGGCAATATCATGTGCACGTAAGTTAATTTCGGCTGGGCTGCCAGCGCCTTCAACCATCAGCACATCAAACGCTTTCGCTAGCCGATAATGAGAGTCAAGCACCGCGTTCATCGCCACTTTTTTATAATCGTGATAACTGCTCGCTTCCATAGTAGAAAGCGCCTTACCGTGTACAATAACTTGTGCACCCGTATCACTATTAGGTTTTAGTAAAATAGGATTAAAATCAACACGCGGCGCTACATTGGCGGCAATGGCTTGTAATGCCTGCGCTCGACCAATTTCACCACCGTCTTCTGTCACTGCACTATTTAATGCCATATTCTGCGGTTTAAACGGGGCGACTTTAAAGCCCCTATTCACAAAAACACGACAAAGCCCAGCAACCACGGTACTTTTACCTGCGTCAGAAGTGGTGCCCTGTATCATTAAGGTTTTCATTGTTGTTCCTTTGACTTAAGCGACTTTGACTCAAGTGACTTTGACTTAAGCGGCTTTGACTTAAGTGACTTTGATTTAAGCGACAATGCAATGCCAGCCATAATAAAATCGACATCCGCTGCTATCTCGGTAATCTCTTGGTGTAACCAGCCTGCTTGATCAACAAAGTTTCGTGATAATTCGCCCAGTGGCACAATGCCATGGCCAACCTCGTTGCTCACTAGCAGCAAAGTTACTTCACTTGTGTGTGCATAATTAAAAAGTACATTGAGTAAAGCCAGTTTTTCTTGTTGCCAGCACTTTTTTTCAGACGAACATAAACAATTACTTAGCCATAACGTAAGACAGTCAACTAAAACAGTGATGGGTGTTTTATGCGTGCTTTGGTGCTTTAACACCACTTGTTTAATGGCCTTCGCTAAATCAATTGGCGATTCAATTAGTTCCCAATGATCAGGTCTTTGCAGTTGATGACGCTTAATACGCGCTGACATTTCTTCATCTAGCGATTGTGCTGTTGCTAAATAATAAACCTGTGAATGCGTATTTTTTTCATGGTACTTTGCTTGTTTTTCAGCAAATGAACTTTTACCCGAGCGCGCACCGCCTAAGATCAAATGAATAGACATTAGTTCAATACGCCTATGCTCGCATTTAGCACGGTTTCACCATAACCAAAAATTAATAAACTTAAATAAATAACAATTTCACTACTTTGTTGTGCCGCGCCTAAACAATCGCCGGTATAACCACCCAACTGACGAGTAAACCAAAAAGCCAACAGTGCTCTAAAAACAAATAAAATGACAAACAGTAAAATACAGTCACCTATAGATAAAAACCATAAGCTCACTAACAGCCCTGTCACCAGTAAAATAATTAAGCTCTTGGTCGATAAATGTTGAGCAAGCGGTTTAACTTTCGAGGTCGCATCAAGTGCAACATAGGGCATATCATAAATTAGGCTAGTAGCAACCACGCGGCTTAATGTATTTGCTAAAATGAGCGCAACAACGGGTGAGGCAAGTGCCAATAAACTTTGAAATTTAAGCAATAAAATAATAAACAAAGCCGCGGCACCATAGGTACCTAAACGGCTGTCTTTCATAATAGCTAGTTTTTTCTCTATGCTCCAACCGCCACCAAAGCCATCCCAAACATCTGCCCAACCATCTTCATGAAAGGCTCCTGTGACCAATAGGCTTGCTGCCATTGCCATTAAAACAGCAATGGTTTTAGGCAAATATTCAACCGATACCATATAAACTAATGAACAAATAAACCCGACAAAAAAGCCAACCACGGCAAAGTATCGACTGGCTTTGCTTAATTGCGCTGGCGTAATTTCTGCTGGTAATCGCACAGGTATGCGAGTAAAAAAACTAATGGCCAACAACAGCAGTGTTTTTTCCGCTTGTAGACTTTCTTTTTGGCTCAAATTCATCGTCATTTATTTTTATCGTGGCTATCATGGTAAAATTGGCAATCGTGGTAAAAGTGGCAATACTAGCTACACAACTTTCGTTACTTCCGCTTGTTCAAAACTCGCCATATCGTTATAAAAAGCAGCGGCCGCTTGAATCAGTGGTAAAGCTAATGCCGCGCCCGTTCCTTCGCCTAAACGTAAGCCAAGGTTTAATAACGGCTCAATGCTAAGCCATTGCAGCATTTTTATATGCCCTTGTTCACCCGAACAATGGGCAAAAACCATATAGTCTTTTACTGCCGGGTTGATCTGTATAGCGACCATTGCTGCGGCAGTACAAATAAAACCGTCCACCACAATATGCAGTTTTTCTTCTGCCGCAGCTAACATCGCGCCAGTGATCTGCACAATTTCAAAGCCGCCCAAACAAGCTAATATTTGCATAGGATCAGTTAATTTATCACGATGAAGTTCAAGTGCTTGGGCAACCACTTGTTGCTTTTTAAGCATAACCTCATCAGACACACCGGTACCTTTCCCCACCGTTTCTGCTGCTGAAAGTTGCATAATAGCCGCCATAATTGCCGATGCTGACGTGGTATTGCCAATACCCATTTCACCAAAAGCGATCAAATTGCTGCCCTTTTCTTTGGTTTTAATAATCAACTGCTTAGCCATAGCAAAGCCTTTTTCAACGGTTGCTAATACCATTGCGGGTGCTTGATGTAGTGGCTGTGTAATACTTCCTAACCTTTGATTAATAACATTTAGTTGTGTCGCTGGCTCTTGTAAAATACCCGCATCAACAACGCTTAGTTGCCAGCCTAGTTGACGACAAAAAACATTAATTGCGGCGCCGCCCATGGCAAAGTTCACCACCATTTGCCCAGTAACTTCACTTGGCGCAATTGAAACACCTTCTGCCGCAACTCCATGGTCGCCAGCGAAAATAATAAGACTTGGGTGATTGATAACTAAAGAATCAACTTGATTTGTGACCATGGCTTGCACACGTGCCAGACTTTTAGCCGTAGTTTCTAACTGCCCTAGCGCACCTAATGGCTTAGTTTTACCGTCAATCTTAGCTTGAATTTGCTCATCAAATTGCGCACTAACGGGTTGAATTGTAAAAATCATATTTCTCTCAATAGTTATTTCAATTAATTATTATCGATAACATAGCTAACTCGGTCGATTCTTTCGAAAATAAAGCAAGGTAAGGAAAAATAAGCTGCCGATTGCTGCAGTAATAACGCCCACAGGTAACTCTTGATTGACCAAAATAGTACGCGATAATATATCGACCCAGATCATAAATATGCCGCCAACGAGTGCCGTTAGCAAAATACCAAAAACAGTACCTTGGGAGATAAAAAATCGCACAATATGCGGGATCATCAAGCCAACAAAACCAATACCACCACACATAGAAACAAGCGTAGCGGTAATTAACGAACTCAGTAGCAACATAATAAGGCGAAAACGATTCACTTTAATGCCCAATGTCGTTGCACTTTCGTCCCCTAATAACATTGCATTTAATTGGCGTCTATAAGCCAACATAAAAGTGATACAGGCCGTGATAACAACGGTTGGAAATAACAGGTTTTCCCACTGCGCGCGTGAAAAGCTTCCCATGGTCCAAAATAGCACCGCGGTAACCGCTTGTGGGTCAGTATGATAGAGTAACAAGCTCGTAAAGGAGCTAAACAAAAAGGATAAGGCAACACCCGCCAACAACATAGATTCAACCTGCTGGCTTTGTCTGCGTCCGGCAATTAACATTAACATCAACATAGCAACCAAGCTGCCAGCAAAAGCCGCAATAGGTGTCATAACAGTAAAGATGCCGCCAGTAAAAGCGATAAGAATAACAACACCCAACGAAGCGCCTGATGAAATACCAAACAAGTAAGGGTCTGCTAATGGATTACGTGTAACGGTTTGTAGAATGAGTCCTGAAATAGCCAAGCCACTGCCAGCAAGTAACGCTAATATAGCTCTAGGCATACGTAATTCCCAGATAATGCGTTGAATAAAGCCAGCATCATTACCTGCTTCATTTGGCCACACACTGTGCCACACATCGGCAAAAGAAATATCTGCCGCACCAAAAGATAACGCACAAAAAAGACTAAAAATACCAACAAGTACAACAAGTACTGTAACCGCAGGCTGACTAATGTGTTTTTTATCTAACCATGCACCATTCTTTTTTTGAACAAAGGTGTTGTTAGTAGCAGTTGCTGGCGGCTTATTTGCTTGAGTCTTATTTGCTTGAGACTTGCTTGCCAAAGCATAGCTGGCATTACTATTATTTTTCACGGTATCGGCTTTAAACATGCTGTTCTCCATGTTCACGCTCACTTGAATATAACCATAGTAGTACGAAATGTGGGGAACTTTGTGCTGATGATGTTCGCTAATATGCGCACAAACGCCAAAAACATCCGATAACATTTCTCTAGTAAGCACTTCTTTAGGCGTTCCTTGGCACACTAACTTACCTTGGTTTAACACCAATATATTGTCACACATAGCACTGGCAAGGTTTAGGTCATGAAAAGAGGCGATAACCGTTATGCCGAGCGATTTTGCTAGCTCCATTATTTGAATTTGATAACGCACATCCAAATGACTAGTGGGTTCATCCATGATCAAAAGGCTTGGCGATTGCACAATGGCACGAGCAATCACCGCTCGTTGTTTTTCGCCACCAGATAGATGCTCAAAGTTTTGCTGTACTTTATGCGCCAACCCAACTTGTTCAATAGCTTGTGCGATTTTTTCGTCATCAGCTTTATTTGCACGTGCAAATATCCCTTTATGGGGAATTAATCCTAAGGCGACCACATCGTGTACAGTTAAATTAAAATGAGAGGGAGTTTCTTGTAGGACAACAGCAACGTTTTTGGCGTAATCATTGGCATTTAACTGCCAAATATCATGGTGATCAAAAGTCACAATACCTTGTTCAGGTTTAACAAAGCGATATAAACAGCGTAGCAAACTTGATTTTCCAGCACCATTTGGCCCTAAAATACCAGTAAAGCTGCCTTGTTCAACGGCAAAACTAATATCGTCAAGGATCAGGTTACCATCAGTACTCCAACTAAGGTGTTCTGCGGTTAATAGCACTGATTTAGCTACTTTCAGACCTTGGCTCACTGTTTACTCGCTTATTTTTGAAGCGGTCAAACAACGCACAATCGATTCTTTGTTGTAACGTAAGTATGCAACAAGCGAATGAATATACAATGCTCGAGTAACCCGCTCGAATTGATATAGTTGATAAATTTTAATGGGTATCCTGACTTGTCAGTGCCAATAAACAGCTTAAATTAAGCGAGAATTAGCGAGAATCAAACACTGACTTACAGTTGCGGGTACAGTTGTGGTTTTTCACCACATTCCCAAATATTGCACTTTATATTAGTATCTTTATACTGATATATTTATATTGGTATTAGTGCAATAACATTAAAATTTAACGAATTTATTTACAGCACAAGATTATCAACGGCTGAGCGGAAATAGCAAGCGTTATTTATCTTTTTAGCGGCAAAATCAGTAACAAAAAAATATGATTTATAACACAAGCTTTGACCAAACTTTTCCGTTTTCATCTCTGTATAACGATATTTTTATCAAACTCGCATAAGGCACATCAATCGAGGCCATATGTACAGTGCCGGGAATAGGTAAATTTAGCACTCTGGCAAGCACATGTTTGATCACACCTGCATGAGTGACCACCAGCGTATTTTGCAATGATTTCTCTTCGCAAATGCATTGCCACCAGTGATCAACACGGCTAACAAAACTCTCCATAGTTTCGCCACTTGGCGGTTGATGCTGCCAAGGATTTTGCCAAAAATCGCCTATTGAGTTTGTAGCTGGCTGCTCAGCCATACTCCACAATGCCTGATAGCTTTTACCATCCCAGTCGCCAAAATCCATCTCTTGTAATTTGCTGTCAACTGCTAGTTGTAAATTTTGTTGCTGACAATACTGACTTGCCCATTCATGACACCGAATTAAAGGCGAACTAATACAGCGACTAATTTTCATTAGCGAATCAGTGGCTTGTGATAATTGCCTACGTCCAAACTCAGACAGCGCAATATCAGTTTTCCCCGCTAAAATACCGGGTGTGGCTATTTCACCGTGGCGCAATAAATAAAGTGTGCATTCACCCGCCAGTAATAGCTTTTGTTGCTTGTTTTTCATTGTTCGATCTCAATCACCTTTAATTTACTCTGCCTGATAACTTATAAAGTTCATCTTAACGCTTAGTTACCGCTCTATTGATTAAAGGTTTGATTAATTTTGTCATTTTTGGAGTACCGCAAATTCATCTGCTTGTCTTGTACTTTAAAATTAATCCTAAAAACATCAGATGTCACGGTATCCTATAAGATAGCTTCGGACATAAAAAAACCGAAAAACCTTGTTAATATAGGTTATTTCGGTCTTTATCGGTATTCTTAGTTAAAATTTAAATGGTGCGGACAGGGGGACTTGAACCCCCACGACCTAAGTCATTAGCCCCTCAAGCTAACGCGTCTACCAATTCCGCCACGTCCGCATTTTAAATTTTAACTATCTTTTTTTATAACTTATCTGGCTATTATTGAGGATAATTAGCTAAGTTACTTTTGATGCTATTTTGGTATGTCGCTATTATCTTTATTGATAACTGGTTTGTCAGCAGCAGGAACATCTGAGTTTTCACTCACTTTTGGCTCTGCACTTTCATTAATTGTATCATTAGGGATAGCATCTGTAGCAATAGTTTGTTCACTTACAGGCGCGCTTAAATTATTCCATTCTTCAACTGATTTAGTGCGAGTAGCTGTTAAATTACCTAATACTAAACTGATAACAAAAAAGCCTATTGCTAGCCATGTGGTCGCTTTAGTTAAAAAATTACCTGAGCCACCTGAGCCAAATACGGTTGCTGATGAACCAGCGCCAAAAGATGCGCCCATATCGGCACCCTTACCTTGTTGAATTAACACTAAACCAATTAAGGTTAGGGCAATAAGTACATAGGCTATTATTAAAACTTGATACAACATTTTTACTTTCCTTTAGCTGCTGAGCAAATAACTTTAAATTGCTCAACTTGTAAACTAGCACCACCAATAAGACCACCGTCTATATCAGGTTGTGCGAATAATTCTTCACAGTTTGACGCATTCACGCTACCACCGTATAACAAAGGCACTTTATCTGCCACATTTTCATTAGCTTGTGCTAGAAATTGGCGAATAAATTGATGTGTTTTTTGTGCCATCTCACTTGATGCTGTTTTTCCTGTACCTATAGCCCAAACGGGTTCATAAGCAATAACAATATCAATAAATTTTTCTATACCTATTTCATCAATAACAGGTTGCAATTGTGAAGCAAGTACTGTTTCTGTTTGCTCTGTTGCTCGCTCAGCTTCACTTTCACCAATACATAAAATGGGTGTTAAACCAGCTTTTAGTACGGCGTTAACCTTATGAGCAACTTGAGTAGAAGTTTCTTGATAATAACTTCTACGTTCAGAGTGACCTATGATAGCAAATTCTACCGACAATTCCTGCAACATTTGTGTAGAAATTTCACCGGTAAATGCACCACTGTCATGTTCACTTACATTCTGAGCGCCAACGTGAATAGCGTCACTTAAATTGTTTGTTTTGGCTTTAACTACCAACGCAGATAAATAAGGTGAACTTGGACAAATTACCACGTTTACATTATCTTGTAATTCAACGTTGGTTAAGCCAGAAACCATAGTGTCAACTAAAGTCAAATCACCATTCATTTTCCAGTTAGCTGCAACGATTGCACGTCTAGCCATAAATTATCCCTTATCCACTTTTATATGCTTTGTAAAATTAAGCCGCGAGATATTAACTAACCTGAGATTAACTTACAAGTGATAAGTTAAAATCAATCAATTATCACGTAAAAATTTCGTGCAATTGATGTTTTTTCAAACATATACCTTGCTAGCGTGCTAATTTAACTGATTTTGCAATTTCATTTGCCAACGCGGTAACTTCTTCTAATTCAGAACCTTCAACCATTACTCTAATTAAAGGCTCTGTGCCTGATTTACGTAACAATACTCGTCCGCGACCGGCTAACTGAGTATTCACTTTATCAACTGATGCTTTTACGCTTGGTGAATTAATAGGATCACTATCACCTGAAAAACGTACGTTAACCAAAATTTGCGGCAGCATGGTCATTCCTTGGCGTAATTCAAATAATGACTTACCCTGTTGACTAACCGCTGTTAAAACATTTAAAGCAGCAATAATGCCATCGCCTGTAGAGGTGTGATTTAAATTAATTATATGGCCTGAGTTTTCAGCGCCTAATTGCCAGCCTTTATCCTTTAGTAACTCCATTACATACCTGTCACCAACGTTACTACGAGCGAAAGGGATATCTAATTTTTCTAAAGCGAGTTCAAGACCCATATTACTCATTAGCGTGCCTACTACCCCGCCTTGCAAGTTACCAGACTTCAAGTCGTTATAAGCAATAATATAGACAACTTCATCACCATCAATTACATAGCCAGTATGATCTACCATCATTAAACGATCGCCGTCACCGTCAAGCGCGATACCTAAATCAGCTTTGTGCTCAACCACCGCTTCACTTATCTTTTTCATTGATGTGGCGCCGCAACCATCATTAATGTTTGTACCATTAGGTGATGTACCTACTTCAATCACTGTTGCGCCTAATTCACGAAAAACATTAGGGGCAATATGATAGGTTGCGCCATGGGCACAATCGACAACAATGGTTAAATCTTTCAATGACATTTGGCTTGGAAAATTACTTTTACAAAATTCTATATAACGACCAGCAGCATCTTCAATGCGATTTGCCTTACCTAGGTGAGCTGATTCTACACAGCCCATTGGCTTATCTAGCTCGGCTTCAATCGCTAATTCAACAGCATCAGGTAATTTTTGGCCATCTTGTGAGAAGAATTTGATGCCATTGTCATAATAAGGATTATGAGAGGCACTAATAACGATACCGGCTTCGGCACGAAAGGTTTTGGTTAAGTAAGCAATCCCCGGCGTTGGCATTGGCCCTAATAAGCCAATATCAACACCTGCAGCAGAAAATCCAGCTTCTAATGCGGATTCAAGCATATATCCAGAAATACGGGTATCTTTACCAATTAAGACTTTTTTAGTGCCTTGCGCTGCTAATACTTTACCTGCAGCGTAGCCTAACTTCATAACAAATTCAGGGGTAATTGGATACTGACCAACTAAACCACGTATACCATCAGTGCCAAAATATTTACGACTAGACATTATTTTCCCTTCAACTTTCATTTTTAATTTATTTATTTATTAGTTTTATTAGTTTTATTAGTTTTATTAGTTTTATTTTCAAACTAAACGCTCAACTATTTCGACTTCTGCTTTATACTTGGCTACTTCTGTTAAAATTTTTATTGCATCTACCGTCTCTGCAACATCATGTACACGTATTATACTTGCTCCTTGCTGTACGGCAACAATGGCAGTCGTTAAACTACCCGCTAAACGTTGACTGACATCACGATTTAATAATTGACCGAGCATAGATTTACGTGAAGTTCCGACAAGTAATGGTAAGTTAAGTTTTTTAAACAAAGAAAGTTGTGCAAGCATTTGATAGTTATGCTCAAGTGTTTTACCAAAACCGAAACCTGGATCTAAAATTAAACGCTCTTTTTTAATACCTTTTTGCTCGCAATTTCTAATACGTTGTTCAAAAAAAATCAGTATATCATTAATGATGTTTTTATAATGTGGGTTTTCTTGCATAGTTCTTGGCATGCCTTGCATGTGCATTAAGCATACTGAAACATTACTTTGCGCTATAACGTCAAGACAGTCTTCATTCTGCAGTGCTCTAACATCATTAATCATGTCTGCGCCATAAGTGATTGCCTCACTCATAACTGCCGCCTTACTGGTGTCGATAGAAACGCAGGTATCAAAACGAGATTTAATCGCTTTAAGCAAAGGGATAACCCGTGCTATTTCATCTTTTTCGCTAACATCAATAGCGCCCGGACGAGTTGACTCACCACCAATATCTATAATATCGACACCATTGTCTATCATTGACTCAACTTGCCTGAATGCCCTATCAAAGTGAGAAAATTTACCGCCATCAGAAAAAGAGTCTGGGGTAACATTTAAAATCCCCATCACTTGTACATTATTTAAATGCGTCAAGGTTACTTGATTTGCTTGATTTGGTTGTATTTTTAGTGAACTTTCAGACATAACTTTACGATTACTATTTATAAAAACTATTTAAAAAAAAAAGCCCCAATGCTTACTTTAACTAAGTGAACATCGAGGCTTATCGTTTGAACTCTGTAACTAATTATTTAACAGGTGTATCGCTACTTGGCTTAGATAGATCGGGTGTTATGCTAGCATCAGGTTTTTCTGACTTTTTAGCTGAATCACCATCACTTGAGTCTGAGTTAGAGTTAGAGCTAGAATTTGAATCTGAGCTAGAATCGCTATCATCCCAATCAGCCGGTTGTCTAACTTCCACTCTAGCCATCAAATCATCAATTTGCAAAGCATCAATAGTTTCATATTTCATGAGCGCATCTTTCATCGCATGTAAAATATCTAGATTATCTTTTATTAATGTTTCTGCACGACTGTAATTACGAGCAACTACCGATTTAATTTCTTCATCAATTAATTTAGCTGTTTCGTCTGACATATGTAGCGACTTAGACGAGGTACGGCCTAAGAATACTTCACCTTCTTCTTCAGCAAAAAGCATAGGACCTAATTTTTCAGAAAGCCCCCATTGAGTAACCATTTTACGCGCAATGTTTGTGGCGCGTTCAATATCATTAGAAGCACCTGTTGATACTTTATCACTACCGTAAATCAAAACTTCTGCAACACGACCACCATATAAAGACGAAATATTACTTTCTAAATGTTGCTTAGAATGGCTGAATCTGTCTTGTTCTGGTAAATACATAGTGACACCCAACGCGCGACCACGTGGAATAATACTTACTTTATATACCGGGTCATGATCTGGCACTAAGCGACCAATAAGTGCATGGCCAGCTTCATGATATGCAGTCATCTCTTTTTCAGACTCACTCATTACCATAGACTTACGTTCTGAGCCCATCATAATTTTATCTTTCGCTTTATCAAACTCATGCATAGATACAACACGGCGTGAAGTACGAGCAGCCCATAAAGCAGCTTCATTCACTAAGTTAGCGAGATCTGCACCAGAGAAACCCGGAGTACCACGAGCAATAACCGCTGCTTTAACATCATCTCCTAAAGGTACTTTACGCATATGTACTTTCAATATTTGCTCACGACCACGAATATCAGGTAAACCTACCGTTACTTGACGATCAAATCGACCAGGACGTAATAAAGCTGGGTCTAATACATCAGGACGGTTAGTCGCAGCAATAACAATAACGCCTTCATTGCCTTCAAAACCATCCATTTCTACTAGCATTTGGTTCAAGGTTTGCTCACGTTCATCGTGACCACCACCCATGCCCGCGCCACGTTGGCGACCTACCGCATCGATTTCATCAATGAAAATAATACAAGGTGCTGATTTTTTAGCTTGTTCGAACATATCACGTACGCGTGAGGCACCAACACCAACAAACATTTCAACAAAATCTGAACCTGAAATGGTAAAGAAAGGTACTTTTGCTTCGCCTGCGATAGCTTTTGCTAGTAACGTTTTACCTGTACCCGGTTGACCAACAAGTAAAATTCCTGATGGAATTCGACCACCTAATTTTTGAAACTTAGTTGGCTCTCTTAAGTAATCAACTAACTCAGCAACATCTTCTTTGGCTTCATCACAACCGGCAACGTCAGCGAAAGTAGTTTTAATTTGATCTTCACCTAATTGACGTGCTTTGGATTTACCAAAAGACATAGCGCCTTTACCGCCACCACCTTGCATTTGGCGCATAAAGAAAATCCAGACACCAATTAATAAGATCATTGGGAACCAAGAAACAAATATAGTCGTTAAAAAGCTTGTTTCTTCTGGTAATTTACCTTGAGCACGAACCCCCTGTTTAACTAGGTCATTGATTAAATCACGGTCATAACCACCTGGAATAGTGGTAGTGTATGCTTCGCCGCTACGTTTTTCACCCGTGATAACACCGTTTCGGTCTACATTTGCATCACGAATTTGTCCTTGACGAACATCAGTGATAAAACGTGTGTAGTCCATTTGTGCTTCTTTAACTGTATTAGGAGAAAAACTCTGAAAAACAGACATTAGAATAACGGCTATTACTAACCATAAAATAAGATTTTTTGCCATATCACTCAACTTAATGACCTCATTGGGATTGAAAAATTTAATATATTTTGGTCGGAGTGATTTCCAACCCTAAATAACATGTTGTGCCTAATTTACTACAATTCAAGCTTTGTCGCTAATTTACTTTAGTCGGTATTTACAACTAGTAACAACTTAACTTACGTAAAGTAAGTTAAGTGTAAATGAACTTGCCTCTATAGTTACCCTTTACAGTTAACCGTTAAAGCCTGTTGCAACGAGGTAAACTTCTCGTGAACGCGCGCGTGAAGATTCAGGTTTACGCGTTTTTACTGTTTTAAATATAACACGAACAGCTTTCATGAAGTCTTCAAAACCAGCACCTTGGAATACTTTTACCACAAAAGCGCCATTAGGTTTTAATACTTGATCACACATATCTAAAGCCAATTCAACCAAATACATACTACGGGCTGAATCAGCACTTTCATTACCTGTCATGTTTGCTGCCATATCTGACATAACAACATCTATCGCCTTACCGTTAATTCTTGTTAATAGAGCATTTAGCACTGCTTCCTCTCGAAAGTCACCTTGTAGGAAATCAACCCCTGCAATAGCATCCATTGATAGAATATCACAAGCAATGACTTGCCCACTATCACCTACCGCTTTAACTGCATATTCAGACCAACCACCGGGAGCTGCACCTAAATCGACCACTTTCATGCCTTGTTTGATCAATTTGTCTTTATTATTTATTTCTTCAATTTTAAAAACAGCACGCGATCGTAACCCTAATTTTTTAGCTTTCTTTACGTATTCATCTTCAAAATGTTCATCAAGCCAACGCTGAGAACTATTAGTATGCTTTTTCTTTGCTGGATTCTTTGGAGCGTTCTTTGCCATATTTTTTACCATATTCGTACCCTGTTAAGAGTTTTTTCGACTATTAATGGATATTAAGTGTTAGATAAGGGTAAAATAGCGTTAATTCAAGTTAACAACTATCGAAATTTTTTTAATGACTATAAATAAAAAGCAAATTCAATATTTAAAAGGTGTTGCTCACCCACTCAAACCAGTAGTTTTACTTGGTAATAATGGCTTAACCGAAGCGGTTGTTGCTGAAATTGATTATGCACTTAATCACCATGAATTGATTAAAGTAAAAATTCCTACTGATGATAAAGAGACCAAAGGTTTAATCGTTGAAGCAATTTGTCGTGAAACTAAGTCAATTAAGATACAAGTAATTGGGAAAACACTCATTATTTATCGTCAAAGTGAAGAAAAGAAAATCCGTATTCCTAAGCTTTAAGTGTCAAATATTGTTGGTAAATAGCCAATAATTTCACACATAAAATTTATTAAAACGGCAGATAATATTTTATCTGCCGTTTTATTTAAACTAAGTATATCTTTAGTTACTGAGCTGTTTTTGCCCAAGTATCACGTAAGCCTACCGTACGGTTAAACACTAGCTCACCCGCATTTGCAATATCATTATCTAGACAAAAGTACCCTTGACGTTCAAACTGAAAAGCTTGCTCTGGTTTAGCTGCTATTAATGATGGCTCTACTTTGGCTTTCTCTATTATCACTAGTGACTCTGGGTTCATCACTTTATGAAAGTCATCTTGTGAAGCAGGGTTTGGTACAGTAAATAAACGCTCATACAAACGCACTGTCGCATCAAGAGATTTATCCGCATCAACCCAATGAATGACACCTTTTGGCTTAGTACCGTCGGTTGGATTTTTACCTAACGTATCGTCAAGATAATGACAATAAACTGTTGTTACATTACCTTGCTCATCTTTATCACAACGCGTAGCAGTAACAATATAAGCGCCACGTAAGCGCACCGCTTTATCAAGCACTAAACGTTTGTATTTTTTATTCGCTTCTTCTCTAAAGTCTTCCGCTTCAATAAAAAGTTCACCACTAAATGGCACAACACGCGTGCCTTGGCTATCATCACTTGGATGATTTTTAACGATCAAGTCTTCTGTTTGATTTTCAGGGTAATTTTCTATCACCAATTTAATCGGGTCAAGAACCGCCATAGCTCGTGGTGCATTGTCATTTAAATCTTCACGAATACACGCTTCTAATACGCTCATTTCAACCGTGTTTTCCATCTTGGTAACACCAATACGTTTGGCAAACTCCCTCAATGAAGCGGGTGTATAACCTCGACGTCTAAAAGCAGCAATAGTTGGCATACGAGGATCGTCCCATCCATCAACTAATTTTTCTTCCACTAAGGTATTTAGCTTTCGCTTACTCATTAGCGTGTATTCAAGGTTTAAACGTGAGAATTCATACTGGTGTGGTTTAACCGGCACAGAAACATTATCAATAACCCAGTCATACAAACGGCGATTATCTTGAAACTCTAAGGTACATAAAGAATGAGTAATACCTTCAATAGCATCAGATAAACAGTGAGTAAAATCATACATTGGATAAATGCACCACTTATCACCTGTTTGATGATGATGAGCAAAACGTACCCGATAAATAATAGGGTCGCGCATACACATAAAACTAGAAGTCATATCTATTTTAGCGCGTAGCGAACATTCACCTTCTTTGAATTCACCATTACGCATTTTTGCAAATAAAGCTAAATTTTCTTCAACGCAAGTATCACGGTAAGGACTATTTTTACCTGGCTTGTTTAATGTGCCGCGGTATTCACGCATTTCATCGCCATTTAAAAAACAAACAAATGCTAAGCCTTTTTGAATAAGCTCTACAGCAAAATCATGCAGTTGTTCAAAATAATCAGAAGAAAAATGTATATCCCCTGCCCATTCAAATCCTAACCATTGCACATCTTTTTGAATAGCGTGTACGTAATCAATATCTTCTTTTTCAGGATTAGTATCGTCAAAGCGTAAGTTGCATAAACCGTTATAATCTTGAGCAATACCAAAGCTTAAGCAAATTGCTTTAGCATGACCGATATGCAAAAAACCGTTAGGCTCTGGCGGGAAACGTGTTTGTACTGAGTTATGTTTGCCACTGGCAAGATCAGCATCGATAATTTGACGAATAAAATTTGTTGGGCGGTTTTCAACTTCCGACATCCACAGAGCCTCTAAAAAAAATTGGTTTAATTAGCGCTATTATATCAACAAAAAAGGCTCTAACGAGCCTTTTTTTAATAAATAATTAACAAGAATTTATGCTTATTTATTGAGTATACCATCAATGGTACCTTGTGCTAAACCATGATAACCAGGGCGAGCTTGTTGGTAAACGTTAAGTGCCCATGCTTTACCTTGCTGTGTTTGAGCCAACTCTTTGTATAAAGGCACTATCAACTTACGACGCCCTATCGCAATTAAATACTCAGACATTGCAGGATAAACAACGTTATAGCCTGCTCGCACTGATAATAAATACCATGCATGAGCAATTTCAGCATTATGGCTATGGGTTAAATCAAATGTTTTATCAAGCACTGACATACGCTCAGTTTTAATATCTGTTGGTAAGTTATTAATAAAGTGCAGCCACTCATGTAATGTCCAACTCGCGGTCGGCAATTGAGCTAACGTTATACTATTCGATAACCATTTTGAGATTTGCTGATCAATAGTACTAAAAGCGCTAGAAGTAGGCTTTGGTACAAAAGCGGGTAAACCTTGCTCATAAATCCACTCATTAACTTCTTCATCGCTAACAACATTTGGATATTTATGGGTAAGATTAGCTTTAAGATATTTAACAAAATTGGCGGTACCTAAGCTTTGAAAAGCGTGACTGTCAAAGTATTCCAACACAAATGTATCAAAACGATCGCGACCAAATTTTTGCTCTAAATAAATTAAAAACAATTGTCCTTTAGTGTACGGTACACCCGAAAAGGCATCATCTGGATCACGGCCTTTCAAATCAATATAAAGCTGCGTATCACCGGGAGCTAACTCTGCAATTTCATAGTTTAAGCCTTGTGCAGCAAGTGCTTGCTCCATTATTGCTCTATTTTCACCAAAAACGGCTTCCATAATGCGGTTTTCAACATAGCTGGTGAAACCTTCGTTTAACCACAGATCACGCCAACTTTCATTGGTTACTAAATTACCAGACCATGAGTGCGCTAATTCATGGGCGATTAAGTTAACTAAACTTTTATCGCCCGCAATAACCGTGGGTGTGATAAATGATAAACGAGGGTTTTCCATACCGCCAAAAGGAAAGCTTGGCGGCAATATCAATAAATCATAGCGGCCCCAACGATATTTACCATACATATCCTCAGCTTTATCAATCATTGCTTGAGTATCATCAAACTCAGCGACTGCCGCATCTAAAATGTTAGTTTCTGCATAAATACCGGTTTGGTGGCTCATGGCTTTAAAGTGTAAATCACCTACACCTATAGCAATTAAATACGCAGGAATAGCTTGCGGCATTGAAAAGAAGTAATCACCATCTCGTATCGTGTCAGGTTCATTATTAGCACTCATTACGGCCAACAAGTCTTTATCTGTCGTAATTCTCGCGTTATAAGTTACACGAACACTGGGTGTATCTTGAATAGGGATCCATGAACGAGCATGTATAGCTTGGTTTTGACTAAACAAAAATGGTTTCTTTTTACCCGCAGTTTGCTCGGCTGATAACCACTGTAATCCCGAGGCTTTTTCTGTTGAGTTATAATAAACACGCAGTTTTTTCGCTTTAAACTTTGGTTTTATTGTGAGTTTAGCGCCTAAAACAGGATCTCGTTTAGCAAGGTTAAAACTTACTTTTTGCCATTGTCCTTGATTATTTTGCGCAAGTACTTGATGAACAATTAAATCACGAGTATCTAAAATGATGTTAAGTGATGCATCACTAAGCCATTTTAATGACAACTCAGCAAAGCCAGATAACGTTTTTTGTTCAAAGTCGACAGCTAAATCTAAATAAAGGTGTGTGGTGATTACTTGATCATAATTTGCATAGGTGTATGCATCATTTAATACAGGCTTGTTTGTTGGTATTGCCGCAGAGACTAACTGCGAGATAGTTAATGTGACTAACAATATATACCGCTTAAAAATTTTCATTTAGATAATCCTAAAAAAATTCAAAAAAATAGGCCTGTAGATTACTTCGAATCGACAGACCTATTCAACAAAATACCCACTTAGCTTAAATTATTTTTCTTAACTAAAAACAACGTTAGTGTAATGCTTAAGCTACAACGTCTGCATTTGAATTACTACTCGACGGTTTTTACCACGGCCAAGGGTTGTCTCATTTGAAGCAATATGACGTTTTTCACCGTACCCTGTCGCTTCTATACGACTAGCATCAATACCGTTTTTCACAAAATAATCACGTATTTTTAATGCACGCTGTTCTGATAACTTAAAGTTCGACCAACGGCCACCATAACTATCAGAATAAGCGTCAACCAGTACTAATTCAAGATCAGGATCTAAACTCAAATATTCTCTGATCATATCAACACGTCGTTGCGATGCTTTGGTAAATTTATCACTATTGGATTGATAATTTAATATGGTGTAAGCAATATCATCAAAACTATAGTTTAATAAATTCCCTACACAGGCAACAAAATTTCGATAAGCACCTTTAAAACGCACTGTTGATAAGCCAACAGAAATTTCGTCTTGCTCAGTATACCAATCATTATAATAAAAAGTTGGGCTCATACCCTGTTCTAATTCGCTTAACATAGTCCAAGCAACTTTTTTAGGTAAACTAGGGTTGAATTGCTTATATAGTTTCATGTCAGCTAAAACTCTACCGCCATAACCAGGTCGCCAGTTAGGTGATTCACTTCGAACCTGAGCAAGTGAATAACTATCAGGCAAAAGCATCATATCAAGTTCAAATTCCATATTGAGCTTACGACTCGCCTTAGCTGAAAACCGCGCCTGCCCATAATGAGGGATTTGATGTGCTAATGTACATTGTAGGCGAGAATCATTGGCGAGCTGCCATTTGGAACTATTAAGGTCTGCGCTATATTGGCGAATACCCGCTTGTGCTTGCGCAGTAACAAGCGTGAAAAATAGTGCAAGAGAAACTGTCACGAAAAATGACGAAGTAAATAACAATTTATATGCATTGGGAGAATATATTTTCATAGTATTTGTAACATAATTAATTAGTGACATTACTTGTATCGTCTCAAACTGATATAACTTTAGCACTTTGTTGCCTTTTTTGCGCTAGTTTATACTAATTCCACTACCTTCCTGCCCTTTTGTACTACTTAAAATACTCCAAGGCTGAGTTGACCTGATTTACTTTTATTATGCGCAATGTGCACAACAAGTTATCAAGCCTAATGAAACAGGTATTACTATCGTGTTTACGGTGATTTTCTGAGATAATTAAATTTCAAGGTTTTCTCTCTCAAGTTCAAGTAATAATATGCCAGATATTGTAGAAATAAAAGAAGATAAAGAAAAAAACAAACCACTTTTAGCACAACGGTTTCGTGGTTACTTCCCTGTTGTTATCGATGTAGAAACCGGAGGTTTTAACGCACAAACTGATGCCTTATTAGAAATTGCGGCTTCCGTTTTAACACTTGATGAAAGCTCAGAAAAACTATCCATCGATGAAACAATACAATTTAATGTGCACCCTTTTGAAGGGGCAAACTTAGAACCAAAAGCACTGGAATTTACCGGGATTGACCCAACACATCCATTGCGCGGCGCTGTTGACGAAGAAGTGGCATTAAAAACATTGTTCAAATTAGTGAGAAAAAAAATGAAACTTGCCGGTTGTCAGCGCGCTATTATTGTTGCACATAATGCAGCTTTTGATTTGGGTTTTTTAAATGCGGCAACCACTCGCTGTAAAATAAAGCGTAGCCCTTTTCATGCCTTTGTTAGTTTTGATACCACAACTCTGGCAGGTCTTGCCTTAGGGCAAACTGTACTAGCTAAAGCCTGTATAGCTGCAGAAATTGATTTTAATAATAGTGAAGCCCATTCCGCGCTTTATGATACCGAAAAAACCGCAGAGCTATTTTGTCATATTGTTAATAAATGGCATGATTTAGGTGGTTGGCCACTAGCTACACCAGCAACCAATTCTCAATAAGCAAAACAGCTAACGTTACGCACAAAAAAACCGCTCTCGCGGTTTTTTATTTTGCAGTCTTCAATTTTAAAACAATAAAATATAATTGTTTTATGATAATTGTTTTAAAATTATTCTTTTATATTAAAGCTTATCTGCATTATCGGTAAGATATGCTGCAACGCCATCAGGAGATGCGGTCATACCTTTATCACCTTTGTTCCAACCTGCAGGACAAACTTCACCATGTTCTTGATGGAATTGTAGTGCATCAACCATACGTAACATTTCATCAACATTACGGCCTAATGGTAAATCATTCACTACTTGGTGACGAACATTACCTTCTTCATCAATTAAGAATGAACCACGAAATGCAACACCCGCATCTGGATGTTCAACATCGTAAGCTTTGCAAATTTCATGCTTAACATCAGCAACTAAAGTATATTGAACGGGGCCAATACCTCCATCGTTTACTGGTGTGTTACGCCATGCGTTATGCGAAAATTGTGAATCGATAGAAACACCAATCACTTCAACACCACGACTTTTGAATTCTTCCATACGGTGATCAAAAGCTAAAAGCTCAGACGGACATACAAAAGTAAAATCTAATGGGTAGAAAAACACTACCGCTTTTTTGCCTTTAATCGTTTCACTTAACGTAAAACCATCAACAATTTCACCACTACCTAAAACTGCTGCTGCAGTAAAATCTGGTGCTGGACGACCAACTAATACACTCATTTTATGCTCCTTTTTCTGTTATTAACGATTAAGAATTGTTATTGAAAATAATGAATAACCACAATTAATTATTGTATCTAGTTGAAAAATTTCAATGCTCAATTTGTTTTTCTGATAAAAATTATTCTGCACTTGTCTCTTTAGAAGCGTTTTTAGCAGTAGCTTCTTTTATCAACGTTTGTAATTCACCTTGTTGAAACATTTCTAAAATAATATCACAACCACCAACTAACTCACCGTCAACCCAAAGTTGTGGAAATGTTGGCCAGTCTGCATATTTTGGTAGTTCCGCTCTGATATCAGGGTTTTGTAAAATATCAACATAGGCAAATTGCTCATCACATGAGATCAACGCTTGAGATGCTTGAGAAGAGAAACCACAACTTGGTAATTTCGGCGAGCCTTTCATATATAGTAAAACAGTATTTTCACTAATTTGTTCTTTAATACGTTCGATAGTTTCCATAATAACCTCTAAAATTAATACTCATTATGTTGAGTTGAATTCTTGTTAATACTTACATTAGGAATATAATGGAGCCAAAAATTAATTTTTCAATTCAATATAATAAATACTTAAAAAAGCTTTACATGTGTGTAAAATAGTTAAATATATTCTATACCGTAAGTATTCAATATAGTATAAACTTAATACTTGAGTATTTTACTCAAGTTTTATTGGAAAATATACTCTTTATCGCAAAAAAACTGTAACTTTTAATAAAAGATCAAGAAATTGGAGATCACAATGGCTATTGAATTACCTGCATTACCTTATGAACAAAATGCCCTAGAACCGCATATTTCTGCTGAAACATTATCATTTCATTACGGAAAGCATCACAATACTTATGTTGTAAAATTAAATGGATTAATTGAAGGCACTGAGTTAGCTGACAAATCTTTAGAAGAAATCGTTAAAACCTCTTCAGCGGGTATTTTTAATAATGCAGCACAAATATGGAATCATACTTTCTACTGGAATAGCCTAAGCCCAAATGGCGGTGGTGAACCAACCGGTGCTTTAGCTGATGCTATTATTGCTAGCTTTGGCTCTTTTGCTGATTTTCAAGCAAAATTTAACGACAGTGCCATTAATAACTTTGGCTCAAGTTGGACATGGTTAGTAAAAAATGCAGATGGCAGCTTAGCTATTGTCAATACATCTAATGCTGCAACCCCATTAACAGATAGCAAGGTAACGCCACTTATTACTGTCGATTTATGGGAACATGCTTACTATATTGATTACCGTAATTTACGGCCTAAATACATGGAAGCATTTTGGGCATTAGCCAACTGGAACTTTGCAAGCGCTAATTTCGCTGCATAATTTAACCCGTGTGTCAGAAAATCATCGAAAAATCAACTTGGTTATAAGCAAGTTATAAGAACCAAACTAAAAACGAGCTAAATTAGCTCGTTTTTTTTATTAGCAAAATCAGCCAAAGCAACTAACCTTAGAGTAGGACTTAAAAAATTTACTTCTGGTAAGTTTTAAACCTAAGCTTATGGAGATGATTATGACTATTTTTCAACATTATCAAGCACGCTATGAACAAGCTCAACAAGAAGAATTTGGCTTGCAGGAGTTTTTAAGCCTTTGTAAAGAAAATAAGCTTGCCTATGCTAGTGCCTCAGAAAGGTTGCTAAGCGCCATCGGCTCACCCGAAGTAGTTGATACAGCAACAGACCCCAAATTAAGTCGAATATTTTCCAATAGAGTCATTAACAGATACCCTGCTTTTAAAGATTTTTATGGTATGGAAGAAGCGATAGAACAAATTGTTGCCTACCTTAAACATTCATCTCAAGGATTAGAAGAACAAAAACAAATCCTCTATTTACTTGGTCCTGTAGGCGGTGGTAAGTCATCTATCGCAGAAAAACTAAAAGCATTAATGCAGCAAGAGCCTATTTATATATTATCTGCAAACGGTGTACGAAGCCCTGTAAACGACCATCCATTTTGCCTATTTGACGTACATTCAGACGGAAAAATATTAAAAGACGAGTTCAATATCCCTGCACGCTATTTAAACAGCATAATTTCTCCTTGGGCTGCTAAGCGACTACATGAATTTAAAGGTGACATCGCCAAGTTTAAAGTGGTGAAAGTTTATCCTTCCATTCTTGATCAAATTGCCATTGCCAAAACTGAACCAGGAGATGATAACAATCAAGATATTTCAGCCTTAGTAGGAAAAGTTGATATTAGACAACTTGAGCATTTCGCTCAAAATGATGCAGACGCCTATAGTTACTCTGGAGCACTGTGTAGAGCAAACCAGGGATTAATGGAGTTTGTAGAAATGTTTAAAGCACCAATAAAAGTGCTTCATCCTTTACTCACAGCTACCCAAGAAGGCAACTACAACCCAACGGAAGGATTGTCTGCCCTGCCTTTTAATGGCATTTTACTTGCGCATTCCAATGAATCCGAGTGGACGACCTTTAGAAACAACAAAAATAACGAGGCATTTTTAGATAGAGTTTATATCGTAAAAGTACCTTATTGCATGCGCGTTTCTGAAGAGGTAAATATTTATAAAAAACTACTTGAACACAGTGAATTAAAAACAGCGCAATGTGCACCAGACACCTTAGAAATATTAGCGCAATTTTCAGTACTATCTCGCTTAACAGATCCTGACAACTCTAGCATCTACTCAAAAATGCGCGTTTATGATGGTGAAACGTTAAAAGATACTGATCCCAAAGCAAAATCTTACCAAGAATATAAAGATTATGCTGGCATTGATGAAGGGATGTCAGGTTTATCAACACGTTTTGCTTTTAAAATATTATCGCGGGTTTTTAATTTCGATACTATTGAAGTTGCGGCAAATCCCGTGCATTTATTCTATGTGCTAGAGCAGCAAGTTGAACGCGAACAACTACCTAAAGAAACCTCAGAACGCTATATGGAGTTTATTAAAGGATACTTAACACCTCAATATGTTGAGTTTATAGGTAAAGAAATTCAAACAGCTTATTTAGAGTCATATTCTGAGTATGGGCAAAACATTTTCGATCGCTACGTTACCTATGCAGATTTTTGGATTCAAGACCAAGAATATCGTGATGCAGAAACTGGGCAGTTATTTGATAGACAAGCGCTTAATGACGAACTAGAGAAAATAGAAAAGCCTGCGGGTATAAGTAACCCTAAGGATTTTCGTAATGAAATAGTCAATTTTGTGTTGAGGGCAAAAGCCAATAATAACGGTAAAAATCCATTATGGACCAGTTATGAAAAACTACGTACCGTCATTGAGAAAAAAATGTTTTCAAATACAGAAGACTTATTACCCGTTATTTCTTTTAACTCTAAAACATCAAAAGATGATCAGCAAAAACATGATGACTTTGTTGAACGCATGATGAGTAAAGGATATACACAAAAACAAGTTAGATTGTTATCTGAGTGGTATTTACGTGTAAGAAAGTCTTCTTAAGTAATGTCTCTTTAGCAAAAGTTATTGCTTATCTTTAAAACAAATAGATGAAGCACTTTAGTTAAGAGGTAAGGAGTAATCATGGCTAACTTTATTGATAGACGACTTAACAGTAAAAATAAAAGTACTGTTAATCGTCAGCGTTTTTTAAGGCGTTATAAAAACCAGATTAAAAAATCTGTCTCTGACGCGATTAATCAACGTGGTGTCACTGATATTAATTCAGGTCAAAATATTGTCATTCCAAAAAAAGATTTATCTGAACCCATCTTTCATCAAGGTAGTGGCGGTATTCGTGACAAAGTGCATCCGGGTAATGATCAATTTGTTAGTGGTGATCGCATTAATAAACCACCTAAACAACAGGGTCAAGGTACTGGCCAAGGAGAGGCAAGTGACAGTGGTGAAGGTGATGATGACTTTACATTTTATATCTCAAAAGAAGAATATTTAAACCTACTTTTCGAAGATTTGGAATTACCCAATCTCGAAAAAAATCAGCTCGACAAATTAATTGAATATAAAACGGTACGTTCAGGTTTTTGTGCGGAAGGTATACCTTCCAATATTGATATCGTTAAATCATTACAAGGCTCTATTGCTAGACGCATAGCAATGACAGCATCAAAAAGAAGAAAGCTAAAGGAGTATAAAGAAACATTAGCAGCACTTAGTCAAGACAAGCATGATCATGACTCTATTCAAAGTAAAGAAGAGCGAGATCTTAAAAAACAAATAACCGATTTAGAAAACAAGATCGCCAAGGTACCCTTTATTGATACTTTCGATTTACATTTTCGAAATTATACAAAAAAAGCAGTACCCACATCAAAAGCGGTCATGTTTTGTTTAATGGATGTATCAGGGTCAATGGATCAGCCAACCAAAGAAATGGCAAAACGTTTTTATATTTTGCTTTATCTATTTTTAAGTCGAACCTATAAAAATATCGATGTTGTTTACATTCGCCACCACACGCAAGCAAAAGAAGTTGATGAGCATGAGTTTTTCTACTCACAAGAAACAGGCGGAACAATTGCCTCAAGTGCATTAGAGCTGATGAATAATATAATCAATGAGCGCTACAATGATAACCAATGGAACATTTATGGTGCCCAAGCATCAGATGGTGATAACTGGGCCGACGATTCACCCCATTGCCAATCATTGCTTGCCAAGCAAATTCTGCCTAAAACGCGTTACTTTAGTTATATAGAAATAACCCAACGAGCACATCAAACATTATGGCAACAATATCAAAAACTAAAGGATTCACACTCAAACTTTGCCACTGCACACATAAAAGAAGTCTCAGATATATACCCAATATTTAGAGAGCTATTTAAAAAGAACACCAAGAGTGCAGCATAACTTTAATTGACAAGAGTACTAGCGCAAAAGGAATAGGTGAATCATGGTAACAACAAGCAAAAATAAAGCTAATAACGTAAAAGCTAGCAAAGTGACCCCTTTAGATGACTGCCCTGATTGGACATTTGAATTGTTAGCACAATACCAAACCGAAATAGCGCGTGTTGCTGAGTCTTATCGACTAGATACTTACATTAATCAAATAGAAGTAATCACCGCAGAGCAAATGATGGATGCTTATGCTGGTGTTGGAATGCCCATAGGTTATAACCATTGGACTTTTGGCAAAAAATTTATTCAAACTGAACAAACCTATAAACGCGGACAAATGGGCTTAGCCTATGAAATAGTAATTAACTCTAACCCATGTATTTCTTATTTAATGGAAGAAAACACCATGCCTATGCAAGCCTTAGTCATGGCACATGCCTGTTATGGGCATAATTCTTTTTTCAAAGGAAATTATTTATTTAAATCATGGACTGATGCTAGTTCTATTATAGATTATCTACTTTTTGCTAAAAACTATATTGCAAAATGCGAACGCCGATATGGCATAGATGACGTAGAAGCAACACTAGATGCTTGCCATGCTTTAATGAACCACGGGGTTGATCGATACAAAAGACCACAAAAAATTTCGCTTGATGAAGAGCTAAAACGTCAAACTAAGCGAGCAAAATATCTACAGTCTCAAGTAAATACCTTATGGCGAACCGTACCTGACACCAATAAAAGTAAGCATAAAAAGAAATATAAACTCCCGTCTGAGCCGCAAGAAAACATTCTTTATTTTATTGAAAAGAATGCGCCGCTATTGAAACCTTGGCAACGTGAAATTGTTAGAATTGTGAGAAAAATATCTCAATACTTTTACCCTCAAAAGCAAACTCAAGTGATGAATGAAGGTTGGGCTTGCTTTTGGCATTATACTATTTTAAACCACCTTTATGATGAAGGCTTAGTCACTGATAAATTCATGTTGGAATTTTTACATAACCATACCAATGTTGTTGCACAACAAGAATATAACAGTAAATATTATTCTGGCATTAACCCATACGCGTTAGGCTTTAATATGTTTATCGATATAAGACGAATTTGTGAAAATCCAACCGAAGAAGATAAGGAATATTTTCCAGAAATTGCCGGTAGTAATTGGCTAGACACCTTACATTTTGCTATGGAGAATTTTAAAGATGAAAGTTTTATTAGCCAGTATTTATCGCCAAAACTGATCCGTGATTTTAAACTATTTCATATTCATGATGACGAACAAAATAATTATGTTGAAATAGGTGCCATACATAATGAACAAGGTTATAAACAAATAAGACAAAAACTTGCAGAGCAATATAACCTAAGTAACTTAGAAGTAAATATACAAATAATTGATGCAAATATTGAAGGAGATCGTTCCTTAACTTTACGTTACACACCACACAATAATATTGAATTAGGAGACTCTAAAACAGAAGTACTTAAACATTTACATTATTTGTGGCAATTTGATGTAAAAATTGTTCAAGAAACAGAAGAAGGTAAAAATGAAGTTATTGCCCAATGCTCAGATAAAGACACTGACACTGACACTGACACTGACACTGACACTGACACTGACACGTAAGATTTTTATAGGTAAAAACAAAAAGGCGATCTGATGTCAAGGCGTTCAGCTAATTTGTGGAATGCCTAAATTTAAAAAGGGAAAAACTTGTGTTTTCCCTTTTTACTTAATTTTAAGTTAATTAATTTTTATATAAATATTTTTATTTTTCTTTCAGAGTAAAATGAAGGTCATAAATTAAATTCAAACAGGTTCAGTTAACTCCCGGATTCTGTCATCTATAGCTTCAAATGATCTTCCAATATCAATATTAACGGGGATTACAACCTCGCAGTCCACGGTATGTCCATTGGGAAAATTTAATTCTATTAACCCATTACCAATCACAGCTTTTTGATAATTTAGAAATGCAATTTCATTGGCAGGATGGTAAGACGAAGTATTATCAAAACCACTGCTGTCTAATTGCGTGTGAGCTTTACCATTTATAAAATCGAAGGCAAAAGTTAGAGCTAACCCACTTGAATTAAAAGCAGCCAAACTTACTATTCCATTATGCGCAGAATTAACAGAAAGAGATAAATTTTCTAAGCCTTCGAAAATAGGCATTGGCCATTGATTGACAGATATTTGTAAGCCATTCAGCCCTAATCTTTTACGTAGGACGGATCCTCTATCCTTGAGTGTAATCAAGTGCTCTGAATCGATAAAATCATTTAATGGCTCTAGTGAGTTTCTGTCATTGAAAATGTCCATACGATCAGGAACGCCTAGGTTTTCTTGGATAAATTTTTTCGCTAATCCTTTAATTATATCCAAATCTTTAGAAATTTGTTCTTTGTCCTCAGGTATATCAGGATCAATTATTTCCCCGCCAACAGATGCATGCGCCACAGCACACCTACCACTTGCAAAAACATGTTTGCTAACATCTATGCCATCATTTTGTAATTCTTCAACTCTAGTTTTTGCTCTTTCAGTTAAGGTTGGTATCGCCTGTGTAATCCAATCAGCTTTAGCTTTACCTTTTGAAAATTGCGATTCTATCACTTTATAAAAGCTTAAGAATGAATAGCCCTTGTGAATCTCCTCAAGCTTCAGGCCTTCGCGCCAAAACGCTAATGCTTTCCTTGTTGGTTCATCATTGATAATTGGCATATAGTTGCAGCTAAAGCCATATTTCCCTGATTGCATAGTAGGTGCAAATACACGACCTCCAGCATCATATAAAATGGGGTGTGAACCTGACATATATCCAGAAATATCAACATAACCTCTATTGAACCAACCTAGAATAGACGTAAATTTATAAACTTTCTTCAACGTGTCAAATTTATCTTCACCATCAAGCAATCGCACAGAAATACATGGAACACTCTGGTCTTCATGTTGCTTTAAACCTCTGAGAAAAAACTGAGTGCCATCATAAGTAACCGCAACATCTTTTTCAGGCCAGGCGATAGAGAAGTGCACTGAACAGGTCAGCCAATTACGATGCTGCCTATATAGAGGTTGAACATCTTCATCAAAGATGTGTTCAATATAAGGTCCTGGATTAATCATGGTATCTCCTTGTATTTCAATACTGATCAAAATAAATAATTTTTTCATATGAAACCGGCCCTTTAGCTAGCCCCAATCGCATAGCCGGTGTTTTTCCATCCCTTTCACCAACATGGATGTAATTGTAAAATAGCCGAAAAAGTTCAGCCATTTTGATGTAGTTCTCTGGATTATAAGGGCTGTAGCCATACCATGTACGATTAGCGTTGGAACCACTACTAAAGGGCCGCTCAAATATGTACATTCTTCTCCTTGCTTGCATAAAGAAACGGTCTATACCGTGCAGTGAGGCATTTTTATATAACCTAGCCTGGTGAATTTCTGATAGTCCACTAATATCGGTTATAGCAGCAACAAGCTTCTCTGGCTCAGGCTTTTTAGCAAAGGGGTAACGTAACCATCTTTCAGGATTTTTAGGGAAGCGGACTAAATTGTCCATCTCTTCCACGATTAGCCTTAATACAGCTTGTTCCTTTGCCTGAGCAGACATTTGCCTATAACTTGTGCCAGTCATTGCACGAATTCTTAAATGGCTTTGGTGTATCAAGGCTTCTTTTTGATTAACCGTTAAGTCTTTGCTAGCACGTACATAAAAAGCATCAGCAGTATTGTCTACGACACGTTCACCAAATGAACTCATGAAAGCATTCTTGATCCCAGCTTCCTGATCAAGATAGAAACGGACTTTACCTACGTTAGAAAGCATATCTTTAAGCAAATGAAAGTGCCCTGACATAGTATATTCACTATGAACTAGCATGCTGTCATTTGGGGTTTTTACGGTATTATCTACTGTTTCAGCTGCTTCAGGATTAAATCGCCCTTGCTCGACACTATATTTCGCAGCAACATCACCAATGAGGCTTCCTTGAGATTGAGCTTTGTTATTTAAGCTTGTTTGCTGCGCTTTCTCAAAATCGCGCTCAAGCCATAATCTAGCGTGTTTACGTTGAGGGACTTTTTTATCGTAGTCATTAAGTAACAATGTCTCCTGCTCAACTACCGTAGGATTCATTGATGGGTCATAATTAAAATGCCAACCGAATACATAGCCTGATCGGTTATCGGCAGTCCCAATTGCCAATAGCTCTGTATTACGTTTGTCATCTCTACTGAGCCAGTTGCTGTTGTGTACTTGTCGGTCAGTGCTTAAATACAATCGGTCAGTTTCAAAATTTTGAAGAAGCTTAAGTTCACGATTTTGCACAAACCCCTGGGCCTGTTCATAAAGCCAGTCAACTTTGTCATAATAAGTTTGTGGTCGTATACCTAACATTTCGCAACACCTATTCACAGGTGCTTTATTAACGAGATTGATATATAGCTGCTTGTTGATTTCCGGCCTTAACTGCTTTCGTCTCTTATTACCTGTAGAAAATGTCTTCTTACACAGCTTGCACTGATACCGTTGATTATTGTTAGTGGTACCAGCTCGATAGTAAGCTGTGGGTAACTTACTTACTGAGATATGGTGATTATCACAATCAATATTGGGGCACGTAAGATCTTTGTCAGTTAAATAAGCACCTAGACGAGATTTTTCTTCAAAAATTCCCTGGTTACTCTTGATTGGAGTGAACTCATTACAAGCTCTGCATTTTATTACTGGTAACTGCTTGCCGTAGGCTCCTATGGTGTAATTGGGATCTTGTGTTACTTTAGATTGACCATTACTGTCATTTTTATTATTGTATTTGTATAAAAGTGGTTCGACATTAAAGTTCGCGCACAGCGGATTTTTGCAGCTATTTACCTGAATTCCCTCTACGCTTTCGGGCACTCTTGGTTCGTTTTCTTGGAAAGATTTTTTACTCAAAAAAAGACGCCCTATAACAACATATCTCTATGTATTATAGGACGTATTTTATTAAACCCAATACTTTTTCAACAAATTAGCTGAACGCCTTGATCTGATATCGCCTTTTTAAGAATTTAAATATAAAGAAAATATATAAAGAAAAATGGTTAATCTTCAGTGAGTTCTTTCAATACATCTTCTTTTAATTCAGCCCAAAGCTTTCCTGATTCAATACCATATTTACGCACTGCAAAAATTGACTCATCGAAACGATTTTCTTTTGCTAAATCAATAAGCTTTTGATAGTAGGTTCTAGATATTTCACGTCCCATTGGGTGCGCAAAATATAAACTACCAATGCGCGAATACAACCCTCTAAAACCATTTAAAATAAGTAAATAAATAGAATTCTCTGAAGCAACCACTAATTCTTTATTTAATTTATAATCAAATTCCGCAAATGCTTCGCCACTATCTTCAACATCAGTATAAGCACTTAACAATTCGATTGCTTTTTCTGGGTTGTTTTTGATTGCACCACGCACATAAATTGCACTAATGTTGGTGCGAGCAGATAACAAGTTATCAACTAAGTCAGGAACACCTTCTTGGTCAAGATGAGCTAATGTTTCTAAAATATTTAAGCCTGAGGTCTCCCAAAAATTATTTACTTTAGTTGGCTTACCATGTTTTATGGTTAACCAACCGTCACGTGCCAAACGTTGAAGTACTTCTCTAAGGGTTGTTCTAGTTACACCAATTAGCTCTGATAATTCACGCTCTGCTGGTAAAATTGAGCCTGGTGGAAAGCCACCATTCCAAATTGATTCCACAATATATTGCTCGGCAAATCCGGCAGGGCTGTGAGCTTTGATAACCATATTAGTTTAACTACCTAAAAAAAATTAATAAAACTGATTGTACCAGAACATTTTTTTGGTACAAGCGTAATAGAAGCCGATGACTTTACTAAGCCAATTAAGGTTCTAACAAATAACAAATAACAAATAACAAATAACAAAAGGAATAATAATGACTACTTTCTGTAATAAACCATCAAGGCGCCAGAAACTTTGCCTACGGTAAGATCTTTAACAAACTTATAATCTGAATCTTCAAAAAAAGCTCTAAATTTTCCTGACGTTGCATAGACAGCAACACCTTCACTATCGCCATGTTCTTCAAGAACGGTATTAACAGCGGCCATTAAATATTGACCAAAACCGTGGTGTTGGTGTAGTGGATGAATAGCAATAAAAGACAACATATGGAATTTTTCTAGGGGTATTGCCGCGATGACTTTTTGTTCTTTTTCAATCATTTTCTTGGTACTAAAATAGCCGGCACTCAGTAACATCTTAAGACGCCAATGCCAAAACCTTTCAATACCAACACTATCATCAGGACTATTCAAACAAGCAACACCAACCATAGAGTCACCAAGGTACAAACCAACCATTGGCTGTTTTGCTTGCCAAAAAGCACTTAATTCTTCCCTTATTGATGCTCTTAACCTTTGCTCATAACCTTCTTTATTGCTATTGAATATATCTAAAAAAACAGGATCATCATGATAGGCTTGAAAAAGCAACGAAGCAGCTAATTTTAACTCATCTGCACTAAGATAAGTTGCTCTTATAGCAAGATCATTATCTACTGATACAGCCTCAGACATACAAACTCCTCAATTCAATAGTAATTTTTATTTTAATCGAACATTTACCTTAACAGCTTTTTCAAAAAATGGTAAATAGAATTGATTCTTAATATTATTAAGAATCAATTGAGAAGAGAGTTGGGAATAAATTTTATCAACTTGGTATTAGTTTGTAGAAACTCTTTTATACTCCCCACCGTTACCTGTTTGGGTTAACTCGCCATTAATAAACTCTAAGTAAGTACATTCATCTTTAGTTGTTAAACCATCTTTGTGCATACGTTGGCTTCTATAGTATAAAACACGAATAGTTCGTTCGTTATGCGTGTATGTTTCTGAAAAATCTGCAACGCCTAATTTTTCTTGTATATCAACAAAACTTGAACCTAGTTGAACTTGCGCTATTTTTTTACGATTTTCATAACTTCTATCTCCACTATCACCCATAAACGAATGGTCAACTTCACCATCATTTACTGAAATTACACAGCCCGTTAACGTTGAAGCTAAAGGTAATGCTACCAGTAGTACTAATAATGCTTTTTTCATGTTTTACTCCAAATAAGTTATAATCTAAAATGTTTTTCTTTAATGTTAAAAGCAAAAAGTAAACCAATTAAATTATTTTTTAAATCATTGATTATATTATATAAAATAAAATAAAATAAAAAACCAACTGACAGATGTAGTATCATTGGCTAAAATATAGTTAATACCACGAAGTGATTAATCAAAATGACAATAAATGATGAGATTTTAATCTTAGCGAACCAAATTGCAAATAAAGGGTGTAAGCCTACTGTAGCTTTGATTAAAAGCAAGCTAAAAAAAAGGGTACCTTTACCTATAATTATATCAATATTGAAAACTTGGCAGCACGAGCCAAGCTTTATTGTTTTACCAGAAGAAAAAGAAATTATCGTTGATAAAGAAACGGCCAATTCATCAATTAAAGCAAGCGCTTTTGAGCATATTCTGCATAACGAATTGGCTAGTATGAAAAAAGAAATACTTGAACTAAAAAAACTGGTTAAAGATTTAATAAATCAGCAGAAAAAGTAAACTAGTTCACCCTGGGAACTAGTTTACTTATAAATTGAGTTAATGATTCTGCTAATTTTTTGTGAGGCTCACAGCCAACACCTTCAACCCACACAGAGCCAGTATTATTATCAATTGAAATAATCATATCTTCTTCATCGGTAACAGCAAAAAATATAGTTTCTTCTTGTTTTAACCTTTGTTTCATCAAAATATGTCCAATTAAATTCTCTTGTAAACGTTGAAAATCATCTTTGTTCCAAGCAAATAATAAAGATAAGTTTCCTTCTTCACAGGTAGCATCAAGGTTTTCACTGTATAAAGTAGTAAAGTATGTTTTGATATCTGGATGCAAACTCAGCTCTAAGGCAGATTCAACATTATCAAAAGTTAACGCTTGTTCTTTTTCTATATTAATCGGTTGCCAAAACACCTCTCCTGTCGATAAAGTTGTGTTTTCAGTTACCCCATTCTCACCAGAAATTTCACATAAAGAAGGCCATTCTTTATCTTGTTCAATTTTAGGTAAATGCGAGTGCACCTCCTGATATTTATTTACATACTGCTTGGAAAATTGTTGCAAAATTTCCACTAAATTTGTCTTAGTTTGATTTGATGATGTCATCTACTTCAGAGATCCTTTAAAATAGCCTATGAAAGTTTCACATAGTATAAGAAAAATTATGGCAATCTACCAAAACTCAAAAGAACTTAGCGCACTAACGCTTGGTAAAACTACCGAATATTGTAGTGAATATAACCCAAATTTATTACAAGCGGTACCGAGAAGCTTAAATAGAAATGATTTATCACTCACTGAAAATACATTACCTTTTATTGGTGAAGATGTTTGGTATGGCTATGAATTATCTTGGTTAAACAGCAAAGGTAAACCCGTTGTTGCCGTGGCAGAGTTTCGTTTTGCTTGTACTAGCACCAATTTAGTTGAATCAAAATCATTTAAGCTGTATTTAAATAGCTTTAATCAAAGTAAATTCTCAAATATTCATGATGTTGAAAAAATATTATGCAAAGATTTATCTGCCACAGCGGGCGCTCAAGCACAAGTAAAGCTGTTTACTGTTGAACAATGTCCTGCTCTAGCAATTAAATTAACTAACCAAGAGGTGATTTGCATTGATGAAGAAGATATAACGGTTGATAACTACCACTATCAAGCAAAGCTGCTTGAACAAGCACACGTAAATTCATCTTCAAAAGTAATAACTGAAAACCTGGTGAGTCATTTATTAAAATCTAATTGCTTGATCACCAATCAACCTGATTGGGCGAGTGTTTACATTAGCTATCAAGGAAAAGCGATAGATCACAGTGTTTTATTAAAGTATTTAATTTCATTTCGTCAACACAATGAGTTTCATGAACAGTGTGTTGAGAGAATATTTTGTGATCTTCAACAATATTGCCAATTAGAAAAATTAACCGTATTTGCTCGTTATACTCGCCGTGGAGGCTTAGATATAAACCCATTTAGGAGCACACACATAAGTTGTGCTCCACAAGCGAGAACGTTAAGGCAATAGCGTTAGTTTCGAGTTTCGAGTTTCGAGTTTCGAGTTTCGAGTTTCGAGTTTCGAGTTTCGAGCATCAAGATACAATTTTGCGGCTATACTATTAGTCTTTTTTGTTAGGCTTTCTTATTAATCTTTTTTATTAGATTTTCTTATTAGGGAACGCTATCCCGGTCCAGTATTTGAAGAATGCTTTTTGTTCATCACTAACGACTTTTAATGGTACAACTTGTAATTTACCTTTGGGTATTTCACCTAAAATCACCATACGTGTTACGAGTTCGTCCCGACGGAAAAAAGTAACACTCATTCTATCTTTTGGCTTAAAGTTTTTTAGCCTTGTCGTTAACTCTTTATCTGCCATACGCAAATCATTGATAGCAACAATAATATCACCTAATGTTAACCCTGTTTGCCACGCCGGACTATTTTTTTCAACATGCGTTATTTCCAAACCATTGGCAACTTGTTTTGTTTTAATTCCTGTCCAAGCTATTGGTGTTGACTTATCCTTTTCACCATAAGACATCGTTAAGCCTGCTTTAGCTAACAAGGCATTAAAGTCTACTTTAGCATAACCATGAACATTTTCTTGCCACCAAAGTTGGTAATCATCATGAGTTAACTCTTTTAAAATAGTTAACAGATCTTTTTCATCAAACCCTTTAGGGATTTTATAATCTTGATAAAGTGTATTATGAACATCTCGGTAGCTTTTCTCTAACGCTGTTTTTTCCATAATTGAAAAATCTAACAACCAAGAAACTAAAAAACCTTCTGAATAAATATTAACACTGTGGTTATTATCATAATCGCCGCCCTCTTCTAGCCACTTATTAAAGCTTGCTTGTGCAACTGTTTGGCTTTGTCTACCTGGCTTATGAATATAACCCGTAATACGTTTCGCTAGGCTTTCTAGAAATTCTTTGCTAGTCATTAACTCACCACGAAGTAATAACTGATTTTGCAAATAACTCGTTGAACCTTCACTTAACCACAGTAAAGTTGAATAATTTTCTTGTTGATAATCATATGGAACTAAGCCCTTAGGACGATATTGCTTAACATTCCATGTATGTACAAATTCATGAGCCGCTGTTGAAATAAACCGTAAATAGTCTTTTCTTTCTGAAAATTTAAAACGAGACGTTTGTATTATAGTTGAATTTAAATGTTCTGTTGCACCACGCGCACCACTGGTAGCATGTACCATAAAAACATAGCGTTTAAAGGGGTATCCATGCCAAATATGCTTACTTTGTTGTACTAATACTTTTAAATCAGCAACCATTTTAGCGCTATCATAATTACCCTTGCCCCAAATAACCAACTCATAATCACGGTCTTCAATAACAAATTGATGATGTTCATTTACGCCTGTTTCAATAGGAGAATCAACTAATACATCATAGCTTTGAGCAATAAACTGGTGGACGTTGTTTTTTGATGTTTTTGATTTTTTTCCGCTTTCAAGCCCTGAAACACTTCGCCAAGTAGCAGGAACGTGCAAATCGACAACATATTTATCATCGCGAAAAACATCGTTATACATCACAACAGTTGAAGCATCTATAAAAGCATGACTATCATCAATATGTCGTGTTCTTTGCCCTAATTGATTGGCATATACTTGGTAGCTTATCTGAATTTTTTTATTCAAAGTACCTTGCACTTGCCAAGTGTCTTTATCTAGCTTTTGCCATTCAAGCTTATTGCCTTGGCTATCAAAGGCGGTAAACTCACGAATACCATTAGCAATATTGATAATTTCATATCTCCCCGTTCGCCATGCTGGTAAGTGAAAGCTGGCTTTTTCAGTACTAAACTTGTCAAAGTCAATATTGATTTGAGCGTAATGATGCTGAGGACTTTCAATAGCTATATCCACTAAAACATTAGCCTGTATACAGGCAACATACAAAGTAATAACAAGCGTTAAAAAGGTTCGAAATAAAAGCGATATTTTAGTCATATTCAACTAAACTTCCTTTAGAGTAATAAATGAGAGATGGTTATAGTTTAGCGAGTTAAGCACCTTTAGGTAAGAAAAAAGCTCGACTAAGGCAAGTTATTCACCTATTTACGCATAAATCATAACAATACTATTGATTATAATGCTGATATTACTGTAAATTATTACTTTAAATCATTAGCAGCTAGCGTAACCATTAGCGTAAAACAGTATTGTTTAATGTGGATAAATTAAAGTATAAGGATTACCCTGAAACATGAGTACTAAAACTGTTGCTGATAACCAGTCACAAGCATTACAAAGTAAGCTTAATGCAGCAATAGCATCTAGAGCCTCCCTTGAAGAAGATTTTAAAGCTCAATCGGGTATGTTAATAGAGTTTATAAATAAATTATCTCAAGTATCAAAAGGCATGGATATAAAGTTAGATAACCGTCTTGCTCAACTTCGCAGTCTATTAACAAAATCAGCACCTATATCAGATATTGAATTTAAAATTAACGAAATATCAAAATTATTGCAAAAACACACAGTGACAAATGCGCAAAATATAGCTCAATTACATCAACAGTTTAATGACTCAGGTCATGATTTACAGAAAAAAAATGGCTTACCTGATGATTTACGTAGAAAATTACGCAGATTATTAGCACAAACTCAATCAACAAAAGAGAGCTTAACTCAATATACTCCTCTACTAAGCCAGCTGCTAGAACTTTACAATATCGTGTTACACTCAAAAGTTGATATTTTAAACAGTACTCCAAGCGGCACTCTAAATAGCATCCCAAACGATAGTTCATCAACAGTAACTCAACAAGCTATCCAACAACCAACGCAAAGCAACTTAGCATTGAATGATAAATCATCAGCTGTAAATAGTGTTCTTATTGAGCAAATATCAACATGTTTGGGTAAATTGCATCTGTCGACTCAACATACCCAAGAATTACTAGCAATAAATAAAAGACTGCTAAAAGACACTACAAATGATGATGTTTTACAACGTTTCATTGAAATATTTGATGTGATAGTTGCCGACTTGCAAAATGAACGAGATAGCGCTAAAAGTTTTTTAAATACGTTAAGTGAAACCCTAACGACAGTACAAAACGCCGTTAAAAAAACATTATCAACGTGTAAAAAAGCACAACACACTAACGATGAAATTAATGAAAAACTACAACAGCAGTTGCTAGATATAACTGGCACTGTAAAAAAAGCACTTTCATTAGATCAAGTAAAAGTTGATATAAATGGTAAATTAAGCAGCATAGCGCTAACACTAGAAAAGAAAACAAAATTTGAGCAACAAAATCAACAAGCATTGTCTAATCAATTAAATGAAATGGCTAAAAAAGTTGAAAAACTTGAAGAGCAAAGTCAAAAATTTGAAGAAAAACTCGCTGAACAACAACGTAAAAGTATGCACGATGCGTTAACCAAGTTAAGTAATCGCGCAGCCTTTGATGAATATTTCACCCAATCTATGGTTCGCTTTCACCACAAGCCTTTTGATTTAGCACTAGCGGTTATTGATATAGATGACTTTAAAAGGATCAATGATACTTATGGTCACACAGCTGGTGATAAAACATTGCAAGTTATAGCCAACACAATACAAAAGAAAGTAAGTAATGACGCTTTTGTTGCTAGATATGGCGGCGAAGAGTTTGTAGTGATCTACACAAGACAAAAAGAAACTGCATTACTAAAAGAGCTCAACTTAATAAATCAATGCATCGCTCGTTTACCTTTTAAATTCAAAAACAACAAGGTAAGTATTACCTTATCTATAGGCGCTACATATATTACCAAGGAAGACAATATTCATACCGCTTTTGAACGTGCTGATGAAGCGATGTATAAAGCTAAAGCACAAGGAAAAAACCAAATTATTTACTTTTAATTATTGATAAAAAAGCATTTACTATAAAAAATCAACTAAAAAAGTTCACTAACCACTTGGTAAAATCATCATTAAGCAACATATAAAGGAGTTCCATATGCATACTCAGCTTAATCCTGTCGGAAATATGAATATTCTGTCACAGGCAGAAGTAGATCAACTGCAACAATCATCCACGAGTGATCTTTACAACCTTTATCGAAATTGTTCTCTTGCTGTGCTCAATGCCGGTAGTCATACTGATGATGCTGAGGTTATATACCAACAGCATAAAGAATTTACTATTGAAGTACTTAGACGTGAACGTGGTGTCAAAATTGATCTTAAGAACGCGCCTGAACACGCTTTTGTTGATGGCAAGATCATTCGAGGCATTCGCGAACATTTATCCGCTGTTTTGCGTGACATTTTATTTATTAATAATAGTGATAAAAACAGACTCTGCGCTCCAGATTCATTAACCGATGCTACTTTTGGCATATTGAGAAATGCCAATGCTATTTTACCTGAAACTGAGCCACGCTTAGTTACCTGTTGGGGCGGGCACTCTATTAAAGAAAATGAATATAAGTACACTAAAGCGGTTGGTTATCAGTTGGGGCTACGCAGTTTTAACATTTGCACAGGTTGTGGTCCAGGCGCAATGAAAGGCCCAATGAAAGGCGCCACAATTGGCCATGCTAAACAACGAAATAAAGAAGGTAGATACCTTGGTTTGACTGAGCCAAGCATTATTGCGGCTGAGCCACCTAATGCAATAGTCAATGAGCTGATCATCATGCCCGATATTGAAAAACGTTTAGAAGCGTTTGTTAGAATGTCACACGGCATCATTATTTTTCCCGGCGGCGCGGGTACCGCAGAAGAGCTACTTTACATCTTAGGTATTCTGCTGAACAAAGAAAACAAAAACCAAATATTACCTATTATTTTAACAGGGCCAAATAGTGCGAGTGAGTACTTTTGTGAAATAGATGCTTTCATTGGTGCGACTTTAGGTAAAAAAGCACAAAGCCTTTATAAAATAATTATTGATGATGCTGAACAAGTCGCTCAAGTAATGTCAAAAGCATTAGAAAACGTGCTTGGCTACCGTAAAGAAACGGGTGATGCTTTTCATTTCAACTGGTCTTTAGTTATCGAAAGTGATTTTCAACAACCCTTTGAACCAAACCATAAAAACATGTCTGCATTGAACATTAGCCATGAGCTTTCAACAGCTGAGCTAGCAGCAAATTTACGCCGAGTATTTTCTGGTATTGTTGCAGGTAATGTAAAATCTGGCGGTATTAAAGCCATTAGAGAACATGGTCCTTTTCAAATATCAGGAGAGAAGAAAATGATGGCCTTGATGGATAAATTACTCGCATCATTTGTTAGTCAACAACGAATGAAATTACCTGGAAGTAAATATATACCTTGCTATCAAGTGGTAGAGAAATAAAGGTGTCCGCTCATTTAGTATTGATTGATGCCTTAAATTTGATACGGCGCATTTATGCTGTACAAGAACGTCCCTTTGTTCAAAGTAAGGATCAACTTAACGGTGAATTAGCAGAAAAAACTCAACAACAAGTTTTATTTAATACACAACAAGCTTGTACTAAGGCATTAGAAAATATATTAAAGCACCTGCAAGCTAGTCATGCACTTGCGGTATTTGATAGTCAAAACCCTTGCTGGCGTTATAAGCTTTTTGCTGACTACAAAAAAGGCCGCAAAAAGATGTCTGTGCACTTGGCTAATGAATTGCCCAATATTCAAGATGCTTTTCTCCAGCTTGGTGTTGATTCATTACTCTCTGAAGAAGATGAGGCTGACGATCTTATTGCCACATTAGCAACCAAAATGGCACTGCATGGGCAAAATGTCACTATTGTGTCTACTGACAAAGGCTTCTTATCTTTATTAAGCCCAAACATTCATATATATGACTACTTCAATCGTCGTTATTTAGACGAAAGCTACGTCAAAAATAAGTTTGATATAAAGCCAGCGCAATTAATCGACCTATGGACATTAACAGGCGATAGCACCAATAAAATTCCTGGTGTTTCAGGTATAGGGCAAATCACCGCTGCAAATTTACTGAATGAACACGGTTCGCTTAGCGCTATTTTAAAAAGCGACGATATTAAACCGTCTATTCAAGAAAAATTAAATGCGAGTGATGAACAAATAGCATTAAGTAGGGAGCTGCTCACGTTGAAGCAAAATATTCCGCTTGGTTTTAATCTTAAAGATATCAGGTTAGAACACACATTAACTCAGTAAAACAATACTAAAATCAGCCAAATTAGCCAAATCAGCCAAATCAGCCAATAAACACTTTAAAACGAATCAACAACTGGTTATCCTTTCATTAACAACTTATGCAAGCAAAGTATAAAAGCTAAACATATAAAAATATAAATACCCGAGAGAAATAATGAATAAAAAGGTTATCACTCGCATTTTTCTTGCGCTAGCAGTATACGGAATTTTCGTTTTACTCGTCATTTCATTTTATGATGACAGCCCAGATAAAATGCAATGGGAAGACAGAGAAGCTTATAACAGGCAGTTTATCGCAAAGCTGCAACTTGAACAGTTCACTTTTGAGCAAGCTATTAGTGAACTTGGCAGCCCAGACATTACCGAAGCACGAAAAATAGCTAATGATAAATTTCAAGTAATGTTTTACCGCACACAACACGTTAAATCTGATGGCATCACCACTCAAGACGAATGTACCTTTTTGTTGTTTATAAATGGAGTGCTTATGGAAATAGGTTTAGGGGACAATTACCCTAAAAACTGGGGTATTATTGAAAATCATTAATGACTTTTACTGTCAATCCTCTAAATAGCTTACCAAGAAGCGTTCAACACCCTATAAGCACACATTTTAAAGAGACTTGCTATAGACTAAAGTAACCTTGATACAGACTATGTAACCATCTAAAATCGCTTATTACGTGGCCTATACCCAAACCACTTCAAGATGCGAGTTTCAGGACGCCTGAGCGAATCATGATCAAGGCGCATCTTTTTATTAATGGTCGCTCCCTTATAAACAGATGTAACGATGAACATGTTTTGCTCAGATGTCCCCAAAGGGCTGGTTTATAAACGTTTTATGCAGCGTTATTGATTTTAACAAGGGAATAACCATTCTTTACAATCAATGCCTTGCCTAAAGACGTTTCTAACTCCAGCTGAATCCTGCATCTTGAGGTGGCTTGGGTATATACAATCATTCACCAATAAAATATTACAAATAAAAACACTGAATACGCATCACAAACACTTACATGATATAAAGCGTGCCATAAGGCACTAAGTAGACGTTAAACGGCTATTTAACCGTTATAATAATAGGCAAAGTTAAATTATTTTATTAGCTATTTAAAGCTAAACATCTTTCTTCTCTCACAAGGTACAGAATATGACCAAGCAAACTATCACAGTAATCCCAGGCGACGGTATTGGCCCAAGCATTATTGAGGCAACAATTAAAGTTTTAGATAAAGCCGGTTGTGACTTTACTTATGAATTTGCTGATGCGGGGCTAACCGCGTTAGAAAATCATGGTGAATTGGTACCACAAGAAACCCTAGATCTTATCGAAAAAAACAAAATTACCTTAAAAGGACCGTTAACAACACCTGTTGGCGAAGGTTTCACTTCCATAAATGTGACTTTACGTAAACAATTCAATTTATTTGCAAATTTACGTCCTGTATTGTCTTTTAAAGGCACCAAAGCACGTTATGAAAATATTGATATTTTAACGGTACGTGAAAATACTCAAGGTATGTATTCAGGTGCTGGTCAAATTGTTTCACAGGACGGTACTCAAGCAGAAGCTATGAGTATTATTACGCGTGATGGCGCAGAAAAGATTTTAACTTTTGCTTATGAAACTGCTCGCAAAGAAGGTCGCAAAAAAGTAACCGCGGTACATAAAGCTAATATATTAAAATCAACTTCAGGGTTATTTTTAAAAGTTGCTCGTGAAGTTGCACAGCGTTATCCTGACATTGAATCAACAGAAATGATTGTTGATAACTGCTGTATGCAGTTAGTGATGAACCCTGAACAGTTTGACGTTATTGTTACCACTAATCTTTTTGGTGATATTTTATCTGATCTTTGTGCCGGTTTAGTTGGTGGTTTAGGTATGGCACCGGGTGCAAATATTGGTGAAGATTGTGCTATTTTTGAAGCCGTTCACGGTAGCGCGCCTGATATAGCAGGAAAAAACATAGCTAATCCTACATCAGTCATTTTGGCAGCACTGCAAATGCTTGAATATTTAGAAATGAGCGATAAAGCAGATAAAATCAGAAATGCTTTAATAGATGTTATTGCTAGTGGTGACCGCACAACTCGTGATTTAGGTGGCACTCATGGTACAACTGACTTTACCGAAGCTTTGCTTGAAAGATTGTAATCCTAGTAAACTATAAAACAAAAAGGCTATAAAGTTTTACAACTTTATAGCCTTTTATCTTCAATATTTTGGCTTATATAAGCCTTGCATGCACGGTTATTTCTTCACGATCATAATATAAGTGTTTTGCGTATAACTCATACTTCACTTTATGTTCACTAAAAGCATCTTTAATCGTCTGCAAATCATCAGTTACTTGCTGATAACGCCCTTTCATCGGTAGTTTCAAGTTAAACATAGCTTCTTTACAATGGCCGTTTAATAACCACTCGCTCATTAGCTTGGCAACACGTTGTGGTTTTTCAATCATGTCACAAACAAGCCAATAAACATTTTGCTTCATTGGTAAATATTTAAAACCATCCATCATCTTATGCTTAACCTGCCCTGTTTCCATCAAAGACTCTGCCATAGGGCCATTATCAATCGCAGTAACCATCATGCCTCGGCGTACAAGTTGATAGGTCCATCCTCCAGGCGCTGAGCCTAAATCGACGGCATTCATTCCAGACGTTAAACGTTCATCCCATTCATCACGAGGAATGAAGTATAAAAAAGCTTCATCAAGTTTTAACGTAGAACGACTGGGTGCTTGACTTGGAAACTTAAGACGCGGGATCCCCATAACGTGAGGTGAGCTATTATGTGCTAATGAAAAGCCTAAAATCACTTCTTTGCCAGATAAAAATAGTGCATGCAATACCGCACCGCCATTATCAGCATCAAAAGCATCCTTTTTGTTTGTTAGTATATTTGCTTTACGTAAGCCTTGGCGTAATGGTACCGCTAATTTACGACAAAACTTGCTCAATTCCTTACCATCATTGGTATCTGCCGTTTCCATTCGTAAATCATCGTATTGCCATTCATTACCTAGCGACTCAACAATAGCTTCAACTCGATTATAATCTGGCAGTTCAATGGCTTCTGTCAGGGTAACGAACCATTGACGAGTAAAAATAAGACGCTTAAGCGGAAGTTTTTTTATTAATGCTTCACCATGCTCTGGAACATGTAAATGAAAAAAAACGATGCCTTGATTCTTTTTTAATTCCAAATAGCCATACATTTCATTCCATGAAGCTTTTTCTTGAATTTCTGCCCCACACTCCTTTTCAAAACCCGGTCGACAATATAATACAATAGCAGTCATAAGTTGTTTTTACCTTGATTTCCTGTCCTCAACAACACATTCACAAAGCCTGTTCGACAATATGATACGTTAGAGGTTATAAGTTGTTTTTACCTTCAATTGACAAGAATAACCAAGCTACTGCCAGTGATATTCCGCCAAATGGCGTCAGTTTACCAACAATGGGGAAACTGAAAAATGTTTTAATATAAATACTACCGCTAAAGCACAATATACCGACCATAAAACCGATACAAGCAGCTAACAATATTTTTGAGGGGTCTCTAACAGATAAGCTAGTTGTAGCCCAAACCAATGCTGCTAACAGAGCTAACGTGTGAAATAACTGATATTCTAATGCTGTTTTTAACGTTGATTGTACGCTAACGGGTAACGACTGTCCTGCATGAGCAAGCCAAGCGCCGAATAGTACAGAAAAGCAACCGCTAACGCCAACAAAAATCATTAAAACTTTTATTATACCGACCTTAAATGGTGTAGCTTGCGTAGTTTTATACATTATTACTATTTTCCTGAATGAATTGAACAATAGCTTGTACTGCACTTTCAATATGTTGCCGTTGAGTATAGCCAGATTTTATTCTAGGTTTTAAACTATGATCACCATCGGTTAAGAAAAAACACTGACACATGTGTGATATTTCATAATCACTAATTTCAACTTCAGACCCTAAAGTATCACGTTCTCCCTGTGCAATTAAAATGGGTTTACGTGTGTTTTGTAATGGTTCGAGTCGAAGTTTTTCTGTTTTTTTCACCGGATGAAAAGGGTAACCGAAACAAAAAACACCTTGTATGAATTCTGAAAGTTTTTCATCACTAGCAATAGTTGCGGCTACGCGAGAGCCCATTGACTTACCACCAATAAATAACGGTAGCTTCTTTTCCTTATTGTTATTGTTTATTGCTATAAAGTCATTAATAACCTGCTTATAGCAATTAATCAATGTCGGCATTCTATCAGGCGGATAACGCTTACCTAAAGCAATACGTTTATCCATATAAGGGAAGTTAAATCTTAATACATTAATATTAGCCTTATTAAATAAGGCTGTTACTTGTTCCATAAATTCATGATGCATGTCAGCCCCTGCGCCATGGGCAAAAATAATCTGCGCGATGGGGTTTGCTATATTGTTTGCTATTTTAGCTATCATTAGAGTCTGTTCTTGATATTCTATGTATTAAATTATTAAGTGATTTGGCCATCTTTTACTTGTTCTTGTTCCGATTTCACCATATCAAGTAGCCAACCTCTAAAAGAGTCTATTTTACCAATATCTTTTTGAACTTCACGACAAACAACAAAATAGGCATTTTTACTGACTAATACATCATTAAATGGGCAAATTAAACGACCTGAATCAATATCAGGTTGTGCCAAAACACTATACGCTAATGCTACACCTTGACCATACAGTGCGGCCTGAACCACCATAGCAGAGTGACTAAAAATAGGGCCGTGATTAACATTAGCACCTTTTACACCCACTTGCTTAAACCAGCGCTTCCAATCTTTTCGGGAGGTATCATGTAGCAATGTGTGATGCTGTAAATCATCTAAAGATAATAATGGCGGTTTGCCGCTAGCGGCACCTTCTTGCAAGAGCAGTGGTGAACAAACAGGAATTAAGTACTCGGTATGTAATTTATCGGCATGAATGTTAGGCCAGCGACCTCGACCATAATAAATAGCAACATCAACATCTTCAGTTAATGAGTTCTCTGCTTGGTCAACAGCCTTTATTCTTACATCAATATCTGGATGTAGCGCATTAAAAGCACTAAGCCTAGGCACTAGCCACTGTATGGCAAAACTTGCTTGTGAACTAACCGTGATAGCCCCTTTAGCACCACGGGCTAATAACTTGTCAGTTGCCTCATAAAGCGAGTTGAATATATCTTTTATATCGAGATAATACGACTGCCCTTCTTCAGTTAAAAGCAATGAACGATTTTTTCGCATAAACATTTTAATACCTAAATGATCTTCTAATGCTTTTATTTGATGGCTAACTGCGGCTTGAGTGACGAACAGCTCTTCTGCTGCACGGGTAAAACTCAACTGCCTAGCTGATGCTTCAAATGCGCGCAATGCGTTTAATGGTGGGAGTCTACTGGTCAAATTACACCTGATTCCTTTGTATTATAAAAGTAAATAAACTGCAGTCATAATTAAAAACATAGCATAACAACTATTCATTAGTTTTTCTAATGAATAACATTATTATTTGTCGTTTTTAATTTGTTATTTTCTTACGTATTATAGCCCCCGTAGATGAAGGACATCATCTCAACGTTCTAGAAATAAAGGTATAGGCTGTGTTCCCAACCCACAGCCTATATTTTACCAAAAAGAATAAGCGCGAGAAAAAGTCCTAATAAATCTATCAGCCCAAATTATGGCAAAAACGAAAAACTTATTATTAGGTAAAAACAGGATTAATCACATGAAAAACACTGACACATACTCATACAAATTAGCCATTGTAGCAACATCACTCGTAATGGCTTACTTTGCTTCTGGCATAGCTTCAATTGCACAAGCAACTGAATTATTAAAAGCAGAGCCCGTTAAACAAGAGAGTTTCATTAGCCAAGCACAAGATCACTTAGCTTTAACATTTGCTACTATTACAATTGCTCCTAGATCAGCACAAGATAATGCCAAAAACATGATAGTGATGGAAAAAGTTATGGCAAATAAAAACAACGCAAATCCTATAATTGAAACATCACTTATTAGTGAATAAAACCAATTAAGTTAAATAAAATAAATGCTCGCACATTTAAATGAGTAAGGGGCGTAATACACTAAGTATCACGCCCCTTTTTTATTTTTTTTCAAAATTGACAATTTATCTATTCTTTAATCCGTTATTAAAGGGGCAAATTCTTTCACTAAATCATCAATTGCTTTCATTTGTACTAGGTAAGGTTCAAGCTTATCAAGTGGTAATGCACAAGGACCATCACACATAGCGATAGATGGATCTGGGTGCGCTTCAATAAACAAACCCGCAATACCAATAGCCATACCACTTCGTGTTAACTGAGCGGCTTGTGCACGTCGCCCGTCTGCACTATCACTACGTCCGCCCGGCTTTTGCAACGCGTGAGTCGCATCAAAAATAACAGGGGCGAAATGTCGCATTTCATCCATGGCTAGCATATCAACCACAAGGTTATTGTAACCATAACAGCTACCACGCTCACAAAGAATAATATTTTCATTCCCTGCTTCACCAAACTTATTAATAATATGCTTCATTTCATGGGCAGCTAAAAACTGAGGCTTTTTTACATTAATCACTGCACCGGTTTTAGCCATAGCAACCACTAAATCAGTTTGTCTGGCAAGGAAAGCTGGCAATTGAATCACATCAACCACTTCACTTACTGGTTGTGCTTGATGGGGTTCATGAACATCCGTGATGATTGGCACATTAAACGTTGATTTAATTTCTTCAAATATTTTCAATCCTTCATCTAATCCCGGTCCCCTATAAGAATGCACAGAGGAACGATTAGCCTTATCAAACGATGCCTTAAATACATAAGGAATATTCAACTTTGTTGTTACTTCAACATAGTGTTCTGCAATTTTCATTGCTAAATCACGTGATTCAAGCACATTCATACCGCCAAATAAAACAAACGGTTTATTATTGGACACTTCAATACCATTAACGATAACTGATTTTATTGTCATAATTTTCCCTAACTCGTGTTTCTAAAATATTTATTTAAAAATTAGCTGCCAATGATTCGCAGCAACTGCCCACAAATCCATGCCATGTAGGTACCAAGTGCATAACCTAAAACAGCTAACAATACACCAACAGGTGCTAATGATGGATGAAATGCAGAGGCAATGACGGGCGCTGATGCTGCGCCGCCGATGTTAGCTTTACTACCTACTGCTAAATAAAATATAGGCGCTTTAATCATTCTACCAACAGTGAAAAGTAATATTACGTGCACTGCCATCCATATTAAACCAATAACAACATATTTTGGTGCTTCAACTATTTGCGTAATATCCATGTGCAAACCAATAGTTGCTACTAAAATATAAAGAAAGCTGCTGCCCACTTTTGATGCACCAACCGCTTCTAATTGCCTAACTTTAGTAAAGGACAGTAGTAAACCCACCGTTGTAACTAAAACAATAATCCAAAACAACTTACTGTGCAGACTGAACTTTTCTAACTCTGGGTAGTTAATTTTAAAGAATGGCACCAAAAAGTCAGCTGCCAAGTGGGCAAAACCTGCGGCACCAAAACCTATGGCAAGAATGAACATAAAATCTTTCAACTCAGGTCGTCTTGCATGATCACGTTCAAACGCTTCAACTTTATTTATTAGTTTATCTATCCCTGAAGTGTCAGCACCACTTTTAGCATCAATGCGTTTATGATTAGCGGCAAAATAAAGTAAAACTGCCATCCATAGGTTGGCAACCACAATATCTACAGTCACCATAATGGTGAATATTTTACCATCTGCGCCATAAATTTCTTTCATAGCAAGCATATTGGCGCCGCCGCCAATCCAGCTACCCGCTAATGCGGCCATACCACGCCATACAGCATCAGGACCCGTTACACCAAGTAATTCTGGCCAAATTACAGAGACAACTAACAGCGCGATTGGTCCACCAATAACAACACCAACCGTACCCGTAAGAAACATAATAATAGCTTTATTGCCTAGTGCTGTAATCGCTTTAAGATCAATACTTAATGTTAATAAAACTAAACAGGCAGGTAGTAAATAATACTTTGCCACTTCATCAACTTGACTCACTTTCGCACTTACAATGCCAAAAGTGTTTAATAATGATGGTAATAAATAGCATAAAAGGAGTGCTGGTACATATTGATAAAACTTTTTCCAAACCGGATGCTGGCTATTTGAACTATAAAAAACAAAACCTAAAATTAATGCAAGTAAACCTAATACGGTTGCATCATTCGTAACTAGCGGCATAGCCAATGGTGCTGCTGACATCTATGTTCCTATTCTTTCAATTATGTAAATAACAGTATGTAGAGATCATATGTTAATGAAAAGTGGGGTCACTTAACGTTATGTTATCAAGTTGAATTTTTAATAATTGTGCTGCCGGATCTTTTGGGCATTTTTCAACAAAATAACGATAATCATCAACCGCCACTTTAAAACAATCTAACTGGTGAAGCAAAAAACCACGGTCTCGACGTTGTAGTGGATCGTCAGGATTTAATGACAATAATAAATCAACACACAATAATGCTTTCTCAAATAGTTTTTCTCTAATTAAGGCCGTCTTTAACGAACTTAAATATTCAACTAAAATAACGTGTCGATCCATACTAGTAAAATCATGCTGGCTCGGATCGCCATCGAGTTCATCAAGACGTAAATCAAGCTCATGCCAATCTAAAGACTCTCCAGTTACCGCATCAAAAATAATAGCATATTGTTCATCACAACAAAGCCTCACCATGACTTTATTAGGTACAAAAACCAAATCTGTGCTAAAGCCACAGGCATTTATAATTTCACACACAAGTACAGCTTTTACTATAGGTGACATTAAACGTTGATTTAAACCAGGAGCAATTTGAAAAGAACTTATCGGCCAATTCGTTTTATGGCTATCAATAAAAAGATGTTGATAATAAAGCTCATTCATCAATACTTCAGCTTGATCTAATGGCGATTCAATTTCCGCTATAACAGCTTGACACTGTTCAATAATTAACTCTAAAGCATCAAGCGAGGGGTCAATGTTTTCTGCTTGACTACCGGAAAAGTTAGCTTGAAAAATAGTTTCTTCAAGCAACACCAACGTTTCTAATAAATCTTTTTCTTCGGATTGAAGTTCTGATAGTAACAATGTATTCATAAAATTTTAATTAATTACTCATTATTATATTAAGGTGTTTGGATATTTTGGTACTTTGCTATTTTGGTGTTTTGGTATTTACAAGAAAAAGAGTGGTTCGCGCGTCATAGCTAATCGAACAATCAACATAACCCAACCCATAGCGCCTAGGTAGCCAATAATCTGCATAGTTTTATTTCGGGCAAGTTTTAACGTGTAGTAACCCGTAAATATATAAGCGATTATTGCTAATATCTTTTCCCCTAGCCATAACTGTTCGATGGGGTTTATTGAATATTGCACAGCCATGACCACACCTATTGTTAGTAAAAGAGTATCAACAATATGCGGAGTGATTTTTACCCACTTTGCTTGTAATTTAGCTGAATTAGCTAACGTCCAGATGAAGCGTAAAGTAAACAAGCTAATACTTAGTACCGCTAAAGTCATATGAAGGTGTTTAAACACTATTAACTCCTATTTTCATTTTTATCATGTAAATAAATTGATTTATTATTAAGGAAAAACAGCCCAAGTAATACGGTCATGACCATTTAAATCTTGTTCTGTTTGCGCTTTTTCAAATCCTAAGTTTACTAATATACTGCGAACTGCATGCCCTTGTTCAAAGCCATGTTCAAAAAACAACTGACCTTGCACAGTTAAAAAACCACGAGCCATATCAGCAATATGTTTTATATCCGCTAAGCCATTATCACTAGCAACAAGTGCTGACGCTGGTTCAAAACGTACATCACCTAAGCTTAAGTTACTATCTTCGCAATCAATATAGGGCGGATTTGACACGATCAAATCAAACTTTTTATGAGTGCCTACCTGAGAAAACCAGTCACTTTGAAAAATATTAACTTGCGCTAACTTACAGTTTTTAGCATTACGTTGTGCAAGCTGCACCGCTTCTACGTTAAAATCAACAGCATCAATTTTCCATGTGGGGTTTTCACTGGCTAATGCCAATGCAATAGCACCTGTACCCGTACCCAAATCAAGGCAATGGATATTTTTACGACCTTTATATTGTTCAAGCACCAATTCAACTAACGTTTCAGTGTCTGGACGAGGAATGAGTGTTGCTTTAGATACCGCTAATGGCAGTGACCAAAACTCTTTTACCCCGGTAATATAAGCGATAGGTTCCCCTTGAATACGGCGAACGAGCAATGGCAAAAAATCATGCAATTGTTCATCACTGAGCATTTTTTCAGGCCAAGTCAGTAGATAACTACGCTCTTTATCAAGCACAAAACATAGCAAAATTTCAACATCAAGCCTAGCGCTATCAGAGCCAGTTTGTAACAATTGTTGACCTTGATATATTAAATTGGCAATAGAGTTATCACCAATTAATCGAAGTTGATCGTTTTTTGAGGAATAATCATGTTTTGATGAAAAATCATGCTGTGAAGATAAATAATTATTCACAGATTAGTGTTGCTCGGCGAGTTCAGCCAATAGGTCTGCTTGATTTTCTTGCATAATTGGCTCCATGATCAATTGTAAACTACCTTCCATAATCTCATTTAAACGATAAAGCGTTAAATTTATACGGTGATCACTCATACGTCCTTGTGGGAAGTTATAAGTACGAATACGCTCGGAACGATCGCCACTTGCTACCAAGTTACGACGAGATGATTCTTCTTCACTACGACGTTTTTCATCTTCGGCTTGTTGCAATCGAGCTTGCAGAACAGACATAGCTTGGGCACGGTTTTTATGCTGTGAACGTTGATCTTGACACTCAACCACTACACCTGAGGGAATATGGGTAATACGAATAGCAGAATCAGTTTTGTTAACATGCTGACCACCCGCTCCCGATGCGCGAAAAGTATCTACTTTTAAATCAGCTTTATTAATTTCAATCGCTTGTGATTCTGGAATTTCAGGCATAACAACAACAGTACAAGCCGAAGTATGCACACGACCTTGAGATTCTGTATCAGGTACACGTTGTACGCGATGACCGCCTGACTCAAACTTCATCTGACCGTAAACACCTTCACCATTGACTTTCATAATCAATTCTTTATAACCGCCCTGCTCACTTTCGTTGGAATTCATTACTTCAATTTTCCAACCTTGTTTTTCCGCGTAACGGCTGTACATTCTAAACAAATCACCTGCAAAAATGGCGGCTTCATCACCACCTGCACCAGCGCGAATTTCAACAAAACAGTTATTATCGTCTTTCGGGTCACGCGGCAATAATAAAATTTGCAGTTCATTAGCTAAATCCGCGACGGATTTTTTAGCTTCTTTAAATTCTTCTTGCGCCATTTCTCGCATATCAGGATCATCATCTTTAAGCATTAATTCTGCAGTAGCAAAATCATCTTCTGCGCTTTGATAGTGATGAAATACTGAAGTGACTTCATCTAAGCGTTTAAATTCTTGCGATAAAGTACGAAATTTGTCTTGGTCGCTAATAGTTTCAGGATCAGATAATAAGGCTTGAACTTCTTCAAAACGCTCAGCTAAAGCTTCAAGTTTGTGATAAACGGACGATTTCATTAAAATAATCTTTTTAAAAGGAGTAATTAAACTAGGGAAAACTAAATTGACGCTATTCTAGCACAGCCATTATTTTTCTACAGCAGCTAGTTTTGTGACTATGAGGATCAGTATTTATCGACAGTTCAGTCTACTCAGAACTGTCGATATTAAAAATATCACGAAGATATATTAACTTATCTAATTCGCCACCTTGGGCAGCAGACTGTAAAGCACTGGTAGGCGCATGCATAAATTTATTGGTTAACTTAGTTGCCAACTCACCAATAACTGCTTCAGAGTTTTTACCATTTTTTAATTGTATCAATGCCTTTTCAAGCAATTGATCTCGTTCGCTTAAACACTGCTTTCTAAAATTAACAACTGTATCTTGCGTATTTAAGCCACGAAGCCATGACATAAAACTATCTGATTGACTACTAACAATACTTTCTGCTTCAACAGCAGCTTTACGACGGTTTTCTAGGTTTTGCGCAATAATACTTTGTAAGTCATCAACGGTATACAAAAAAACATCATCTAAATCGCCAACTTGTTCTTCAATATCTCGAGGTACCGCTAAATCAACCATAAAAATAGGTTGATGACGTCGTTTAGTTAATGCTTTTTCTACCATGCCTTTGCCAATAATAGGTAAGGTAGAGCCTGTTGAGCTAATAACAATATCGGCTTGACTCATGTGCTCAGGGATTTGCGCTAACGTAATAACTTGTGCACCAATTTGTTTTGCCATTTTTTCAGCGCGCTCAACGGTACGATTAGCAACCGTGATTTTACCAACATTATTTTCATACAAATGCTTAGCCACAAGTTCAATTGTTTCACCTGCTCCCACAAGTAGCACTTTGGTTTTAGTAAGACTACCGAATATATGTTTGGCTAAATTAACACTGGCAAACGCGACAGAAACAGCATTAGCACCAATTTCTGTTTCTGTACGTACTTGTTTAGCTACACCAAAAGTACGCTGAAACAGTCTGTCCATCACTAATGCCATAGAGCCAGCGGCTTTTGCTTGGCTATAAGCTTGTTTCATTTGCCCTAAAATTTGCGGTTCACCTAATACTAAAGAATCAAGTCCACAAGCAACTCGCATCATATGGTTAACGGCTTGTTTATCTTGATGCCAGTAAAGGCTCGGTAAAATAACTGAAGCAGGTACATTGTGATAACTTCCTAACCATTTCACTAAACGCTCTTGAGTTAATTTAACCTCACCCTCTTGAACAAGATAAAGTTCAGTTCTATTACAGGTAGATAAAATAGCAACTTCACGACATTTCACTGCCGATAACATTTCTTTTAGCGCAACAGAAAGCCTATCGGGGTTAAAAGAGAGCTTCTCTCTTACCGCGACAGGGGCAGTTTTGTGATTAATTCCAACAGCAACTATGGACAATGTAATAAACCTATTATATTTTACTTATTAACAGAGCAAGTATAATGCAAGCCCAGCCTTTAAAATATGATCTGTGATAAAAATCAATAAAAGAATAATCATTTTACAAAATATCTGAAGTAATTTAAAGATATTACTGTCGAGTATAAATAAGTTCAGCAGTTGAATTGCATAAATTGCTGTGTTCCAATACACATCTGTTTTAGTGGTACTATAAAAAATGATAACAAAACATTCTTCATTTTCCAGCTTATTATTTAGCTTATTATTCATTGCAAGCATCCTATTATCCGGCTGTGCCACTCAACCTAAAACAGCATCGACAGATAATATTCAAGTAGTCACATCAGAGCAAAGAGTCAAACAATTACTAAAAAATAAAGATTGGCAACTCAAAGGTAAAATAGCCTTTATTCAACAGACAAAAGAAACAGATAAACGTGAAAGCGCTTCTATTATGTGGCAAGTTAATGAAAATAAACACACGCAAGAATTAAACTTAACTAGTTTTCTAGGCATTAACGTTCTTCATTTAAAATCAAATAAAAAACAACATTTAATTAAAGTCGATGGAAAAGAATACCGTGATGCTGATTTATCAAACTTAATATATTCTCTTACCGGGCTTACCCTGCCAACAGAAGCATTAACTTTTTGGCTAAAAGGTTTGCCATATAGCACAGATGATGAACTTCAATTTGATAAAAAAACACAGTTACCTAAAAGCATGTCAAGTTACTACCATAATGCTATTTGGCAAATTAGTTATAATGATTACCGACGTTTTAATGGTATTAATATGGCAACTAAATTGACTATTGAGAAAGAAGATCTGTTAATAAAGGTCGCCGTTAAAAACTGGTCTTTTATCAATTAATTATTTTTTAGCTTTTGTTATCATCTGAATTTAAGTAGACAAAATGAATAAAAACACAAATAACTTCTTTGAATTTCCTTCCCCTGCGAAACTAAACTTATTTTTACATGTCGTTGGTCAACGAAAAGATGGTTATCATGAATTAGAAACTTTATTTCAATTTCTAGATTACAGTGACACTATCGAAATATTAGTGACTAAAGGCTCTGAGATAGAGTTATTAACGCCCATTGATGGTGTAAAAAATGAAGATAATTTAATCGTAAAAGCTGCATTACTACTCCAGAAAAAAATACTCCAGAAAAATACACTTCAAAATAATAAAACACCTCTAAGAACCCTGGGCGCAAAAATACGTATTAAGAAAAAATTACCTATGGGTGGTGGTTTGGGCGGTGGTTCATCAAATGCGGCAACAATATTAGTTGCGTTAAATTATCTTTGGCAAGGCAATTATTCGACTGATCAACTGGCTGAATTTGGTTTAAGTTTAGGTGCAGACGTCCCTATTTTCATACATGGTTTTTCTGCTTTCGCCCGAGGTATTGGCGAACAACTAACGGCTGTAGAGCCGGAAGAATGTTGGTATTTAGTATGCAAACCCAAGATTAGCATTTCAACTGCTAGCGTTTTCACCTCACCTGATTTACCGAGGAAAACACCTAAGCTAGTAAGCGGCGACTTTAGTAAAACCTATTGTGATAAAGATTTATTTAAAGACAATAAATATCATAACGATTGCCAAACTATGGTAATTAAACATTACGATGAGGTTGCCAACCTACTAGCTTGGTTGGTAGAATACGCACCGTCTAGAATGACAGGAACAGGTGCGTGTGTGTTTTCACGTTTTCCTAGTGAAAAAGAAGCGGGTGAGCTACAAAAAAAACTTCCTTCGGGAATAGAATCTTTTGTTGCACAAGGCCTAAATACATCACCACTTCTTTCTGTTATCGAGGTTATCGAAAGTATAGAAAAATAACGAGTCAAATAATTTGTTAGAATGAATACGCCCTACTTGTGTTAATTTTAGCTACTACTATTAATGTCAAAAGTTTCTGAGGAACTGACTGTGCCTGACATGAAGATTTTTGCGGGTAATGCCACCCCTGAACTGGCCAAACAAATCGCAAATCGCTTATATATTACGTTAGGCGACGCCAAAATTGGCAGTTTTAGTGATGGTGAAATAAGCTTTGAAATTAATGAAAATGTTCGCGGCAGTGATGTTTTTATTATTCAATCAACTTGTGCACCAACTAACAATAACCTTATGGAACTCATTGTGATGATCGACGCATTTCGTCGCGCATCAGCGGGTAGAATTACAGCTGTAATTCCTTATTTTGGTTATGCACGTCAAGACAGACGTGTGCGTAGTGCTCGTGTGCCCATTACAGCAAAGGTAGTTGCTGATTTCTTATCCAGTGTTGGTGTTGACCGTGTATTAACGGTTGATTTACACGCAGAGCAAATTCAAGGGTTTTTCGACGTTCCTGTTGATAATGCCTTTGGTACTCCTATTTTGTTAGAAGATATGAAAAACCGTGATTTAGATAATCCGGTTGTCGTTTCTCCTGATATTGGTGGTGTTGTTCGAGCTCGTGCTGTAGCGAAATTATTAGATGATGCTGATCTTGCTATTATCGATAAACGTCGCCCTAAAGCCAACGTTGCTCAAGTAATGCATATTATTGGTGATGTAAAAGGCCGAGATTGTATTATTGTTGATGATATGATCGACACTGGTGGTACCTTAGCAAAAGCGGCAGAAGCATTAAAAGCGCATGGCGCAAAACGTGTTATTGCTTATGCAACTCACCCAGTTTTATCGGGTAATGCTGCTGAAAATCTTAAAAATTCAGTGATTGATGAAGTGGTTGTTACCGATTCAATTCCATTATCAAAAGAAATTCAAGAACTTAAAATGGTTCGCCAACTTACACTAAGCGGCATGTTAAGCGAAGCTATTCGCCGTGTATGTAATGAAGAATCTATTTCAGCAATGTTCGATCACTAATCTTTAGTGAACAACTATGACAAGCAGATATTTTCTTAATATCTGCTTTTTTATTGCTTTTTTATTACCTTATTTATAATTCTGAAGTGATTATCAATAGCTTTACATTAACGCCAGTGTTATTATTCCGCGCCTTTTTTATCTAATAAATTTTTATCTTTGATAATTAACTAGTTTAAAAAAGCAACCATCCTTGTTTTTGGTCGCAAAAAACAAGATTTAATTTTTTATACAATATAAGAGTATATATCATGACTGATTTATTTACTTTGGATTCACAAGTTCGTACAGATCTAGGGAAAGGTGCGAGCCGCCGCCTACGTCACGCGAATAAAGTTCCAGCAATCCTTTACGGTGAAGGCAAAGAATCTATTTCTTTAACTTTAGAGCACAAAAATGTTTTCCGTGCTCAACAAGAAGAAGCATTCTATTCACACGTATTAACATTAAATGTTGACGGAAAACCAGTTGAGTGTCTTATCAAAGATATGCAACGTCATCCGTTCAAAAACATTATTATGCATTTAGATTTCATTCGTATCGATGCAAAACATGTTATCCACACAAATGCTCCAATTCACTTCCTTAACGAAGAGAACGTTGTTAAACTTGGTGCAACTGTAGCTCATCATTTTACAGAAATTGCAATCACTTGTTTACCAAAAGACTTACCTGAGTTTATTGAACTTGATCTAGCCGATTTAGAAGTTGGTCAAACGCTACATTTATCTGACATTACATTGCCTAAAGGCGTAACATCTGATGAATTAGAGAAAGGCGAAGATCACGATCAAGCTGTTGTTACTGCTAACGCTGCTAAAGGCCAAAGTGATGACAATGATGAAGAAGCCGCTCCTGATGAAGCAGCTGCTGAATAATCAACCTTTATTCAGTTAGCTATAATACCAAATTGATTAAGTTATTACCCACTCAGCGAGCATTAAAAGGTTTAGAGGCAAGGCATTGATTGAAGAGAATGGTTATTCCCTTATCAAAATCAATCACGCTGTATGTAAGCCTTTACTTTTTATTAGGTACTCGCCCTTTGGGAGCTTATTAGCAAACTAATAACAGCGCAAAATTAATGAAATATAGAATAACTATGTTTAACAAATTTTGCTTGTTCTAAGCTCGCTAATGTAGTTCTGAGTAAGGAATGAATTTGATCAAATTGCTATAACCTAAAGATGAATAGTTAATATGACTATTAAGTTGATTGCGGGGCTAGGAAATCCTGGCCCCGAATATACAAAAACGCGTCACAATGCTGGAGTTTGGTTTGTTGAAGAACTAGCACAGCGCAATAACATCTCTCTTCGACCTGAAAAAAAATACGCAGGACTCTATGGTAAAGGTCTAATTGGTGGCGAACTAGTTCACTTATTAATCCCTACCACCTTCATGAATAGAAGTGGTCTGTCAGTTGCCCCTTTAGCAAATTTTTTCCACATTTGCGTAGATAATATTCTCATTGCTCATGATGAATTAGACATCCCCCCTGGTAGCATAAAAATAAAACAAGGTGGTAGTCATGGTGGACACAATGGCTTAAAGGATATTATTGCCCGTATGGCAAATAATAAAGAATTTTATCGTTTACGTATTGGTATAGGTCATCCTGGCCATCGAGATAAAGTTACTGGTCATGTACTAGGCAAAGCTCCCAGCAATGAACAAAACCTTATTGAAAGTGCGATTGATGAAGCAAGCCGTTGCTTTGAAATATGGCAAACCGATGGTTTAAAAAAAGCGCAACAACGCTTACATGCCTTTAAAGGTATGTAAGCTAAAATTTTATTCTGACAATCATTTATTTTAAAAGTCTTGATTGTCGTAACAATCAAATTTAACACCAACAAAAACAGGTACATATTATGGGATTTAAATGTGGCATCGTTGGATTACCCAACGTTGGAAAATCAACTTTATTTAACGCACTCACTAAAGCAGGCATTGAAGCTGCTAACTTCCCTTTTTGTACTATTGAACCAAATACCGGTGTAGTACCTGTACCAGATCCTCGTCTTGATCAACTTAGTGCGATTGTAAAACCAGAGCGCGTGCTCGCTACCACCATGGAATTTGTTGATATTGCAGGTTTAGTGGCTGGCGCATCAAAAGGTGAAGGTTTAGGAAATAAGTTTCTTGCAAACATTAGAGAAACTGACGCAATTGGCCATGTAGTACGTTGTTTTGACAATGACAATATTATTCACGTAGCCAATAAAATTGATCCCGCAGAAGATATTGATGTTATTAATACCGAATTAGCATTAGCCGATATGGATACCGCAGAAAGAGCAATTCATCGTCAAGCAAAACGTGCTAAAGGCGGCGATAAAGAAGCCAAATTTGAAGTTCCCGTGTTAGAAAAAATTTTAAAGCATGTTGAAAATGGCGATATGGTTCGCTCTTTAGATTTAACCAAAGAAGAAAAAGCGGCTGTTGCTTATTTAAACTTTTTAACCCTTAAACCTACCATGTACATTGCCAACGTTAATGATGATGGCTTTGAAAATAACCCGTATCTTGACGTAGTTAAGACTATCGCTGAAAAAGAAGATGCTGTAGTTGTTGCTGTTTGCGCCGAAATTGAAAGCGAGCTATCTGAAATGGATGATGAAGACAGAGCTGAATTTATGGCGGAAATGGGCTTAGAAGAACCTGGATTAAATCGTGTCATCAATTCAGGCTATGGTTTACTACACCTACAAACTTATTTCACTGCGGGTGTGAAAGAAGTTCGTGCATGGACAGTTAAACAAAAAGCCACTGCTCCTCAAGCGGCGGGGGTAATTCATACTGACTTTGAAAAAGGCTTTATTCGTGCTGAAGTAATTGCTTTTGATAACTTTATTGAATTTAATGGTGAATCAGGTGCTAAAGAAGCGGGAAAATGGCGATTAGAAGGTAAAGATTATTTAGTGAAAGATGGCGACGTTATTCACTTCCGTTTTAATGTTTAACATAAACAGTTAAGGCCTAACAAAAATAGTTTTACATTGATTTATACTTTTCCAAAAAAGATAAATCTACTTAATATTCAACAATAAATTTAAGGTTTTTTTATGAAAAAAGTTCTTTTAATTGCTAGTTTACTTGCGAGTAGTGCGGTTATTGCACCTATAGCACAAGCAGATAATTTATCATTACGAATATGTGAATATGTACAAGCAAATGACAAAAACCGTTTAAGATCATTCTTAAAGCAAAATAAACTTAAAATTCGTAACTTGTATGATGGCTTAACCTGCAATGAGGATAATTTATTAATTTTTGCAGCAAAAGCTAGCGCTTTAGAAGTGGGTAACTTTATTATTGGTAATTTACCCGCCAACAAAGTAAAAAATGAAATAGATAATCTTGCCAAGTATTCTGTACATTTGTCAGAAGCAGCAAAAAATAGATGATTTTATTTTCTCTACACTAATATCTCAAGATAGACACATTTGAATGTATGCTTTAGCTACTTATATTTATAGCCTCTACATGTGTTTTTTTTGTGTAGTTTACGGTCAAATTGCACATGCAATAGCCAAACAAAAAAAAAGTCGTGTTTTTTGAAAAAAAACGGTTGACGTGAGCCGAGCAGATTTGCATAATACGCGCCACTTGCAGAGAGGCAGGTTGGTAAGGCTACATAGCTCAGTTGGTTAGAGCACATCACTCATAATGATGGGGTCCCAGGTTCGAGTCCCGGTGTAGCCACCATTTTTACTCTGGTAAAACAGTTTTCCTCTTTACAAGATGCGAGAGTTCAAGTCTCTTTAAAAACTTGGATGTAATGCGGGTTTGGCGGAATTGGTAGACGCGCTACTTACTTTAAAAAGTAGGTTCCAGTATTGCAAGATATAAGAGTTCAAGTCTCTTTAAAAACTTGGATGTAATGCGGGTTTGGCGGAATTGGTAGACGCGCTGGATTTAGGTTCCAGTATCGAAAGATGTGAGAGTTCAAGTCTCTTGACCCGTACCATTTCAAAGCAACAATAGTTGCAAATGTAAAAAGTAAATACATTGCAGGGATATAGCCAAGCGGTAAGGCAGCGGGTTTTGATCCCGTCATTCAGAGGTTCAAATCCTCTTATCCCTGCCATTTTACTTAAATTAATAAAGTATTGTAAAATCAAAACGGTTTTGCTCCGCAGATATATCAGAGGTTTAAAACCTATTATCTCATCACTTTATTTTATCCATAAAGGGTATTAAGTAAAATTCAATGTAATTATCTCCTGTAGGGATATAGCCAAGCGGTAAGGCAGCGGGTTTTGATCCCGTCATTCAGAGGTTCAAATCCTCTTATCCCTGCCATATAATTTAAAAAACAAAAAACAAAAAACAAAAAGCAAAACCATCAGACAAATAAACTTTGCCATCAACTTCAGGGGCATCCATATAAGAGCGCCCTACCGCACCAAGAGAGTTAACTTCATCAATTAGACTAACAACTACCGTCTAAAGACGGTGGGTTAAAAACCGCGGACTGAAAGTCCAGCATTTCGGCTAAAGCCGATTACTCAACTTCAAAGTTGTCACTTGGTTTACGTTCAAAGTGATGCTCTAAATATTCTTTGATCATCTCTTTCGTTAATTCTCCTGCTGTTACACAAAAGTAACCCCTAGCCCAAAAGTGTTGCCCCCAATATCGTTAAATGTTGTACACTTGTTTTTAACTAAATAATAAATTTTGATAATAAAGGAAATCTTTTATGAAAAAACTATTCATACTTTTAACTATTTCAACTTTAAGTAGTTCGGCTATAGCACAAGAAACAAGCTGGCTTGATAGCCTGAAAAACCTCGTTGGTTTGGGTGATACCAAAGAGCAAAGCGTTAATGTGGATGCTTCAGCAATGCCAAGCACTGACGGTTTAGTTGCGATGTTAACTAGCTCATTAAATGTCGACACTGAGCAAGCATCTGGAGGCATGGGAGCTATTTTTAATTACGTAAAAAATAACGTGTCAACTGAGAATTTTAGCCAGTTGGCTAAATCTTTACCAGGTGTCGATGGACTTGTTGATAAAATGCCTGATATTAGCAAACTTAGCTCTGGTTCTAGCGAAGGCTTAGGTGGCTTACTTGATAAAGCATCAGAATACAGTGATTCATTAAAATCTATTAATGATGTAAAAAAGCAATTTGAAGCGCTAGGCCTAAAACCGGAAATGATCAGTAACTTTGTTTCTAGTGCTAAAGAGTACTTGAACACTGAGAAAGGGCAACAAGCAAAAGAAATATTAACAGACGGTTTAGGTAAACTATTGGCCTCTTATTGATGCCTTGGTTTCAGGAGAAACTGATTTTACGTCACTTAAAATAGTACCGAACCCTAGCGTTAACGTTTATTATTGCGCCATACGTTTTAAAAAAATTAATCCATTGATTGTTAGCTACACTTTACTTTATGTATAATAAGCAAATCACTAACAATAATAAAATAATATTATTAGTCACTTAGCATTGAAGGGAGAAATAATGCTTACTTTACTGGTCAAATTATTTCAGGCGTTAAATTCTGAAAGCTCGACAAGACAAATTTCTTTAGCAATAGCCTTAGGTTTGATTGCTGGTTTATCACCAATATTAACCTTACATAACTGGGTTATATTATTTGTAGTGTTAATGATTCGCGTGAATCTTGGTGCTTTCATTTTAGCCGTTGGTGTTTTTAAAGGACTAAGCTACTTACTTTCTCCTTTAATTTTATTCATAGGTGAGTCTTTACTTACTTCAAACTCACTATACGGTTTGTTTGATACGCTATACCAAGTGTCTCTTTTTAAATTAGCTCATTGGCACCACACGTATACTTTAGGCGCCTTTATTTTAGGGGTGTTACTCGCGCTACCTATTTATTTTATAAGTAAGTATTTAATAGAAAAATATCGCCTTCATATTAAAAGCTTTATTGACCAATTTCGCATTGTAAAAGCACTTAAAGCGTCTAAATTTTATCGTCTCTATTTAACGGTTTCAGGCCAAGGCGGTATATCATGAAACGTTTTATTCGCTGGCAGGGGTTAATCGGTTTTTTGTCGATTATTTTATTATTGATTGTATTTTTATTTTTATTTGCAGACAGTTTAATTAAAGCGGGTATTGAAAAATCAGGTGAATGGTATCTTGGTGCACAAGTAAATGTTGAAGAGGTAGATGTGAGCTTTTCTCCACTGTCATTAACCGTTATAGGTTTTCAAGCGACAGATCCTGAAAAACCAAGTCATAATATAGTAAGTTTTACTGAAGCCGCAGCAGGTATTGAATTGTGGCAATACTTATTGGGTAAAATTCATATTAGCGATTTAACTATTGCTCAACTTGAAATAGGTAAAAAAAGGGAATCGGAAGGTGAGGTTTATTTTACTTCTGATTCTAATAAAAGTGATGAAGCAGCAGACCCTACAAGTGATTTTCCATCGTTAGATACAAGTTTACCTAGCGTTGATGATTTACTTAAAGACAGTAACTTAGAAACAGTAAAACAAGCTCAGCTTTTACAAGAAACCTATAAAATTGAACAAGCAAAACTTGCGGGTATTCAGAAAAACTTACCTTCAAAAGAAAAATTAGCTGACTATAAAAAACAAGTAAAAGCGCTAACCGACACTAAAGTAAAATCTTCAGAAGATGTTCAAAAAGTAACCAAAGCGTTTAACGAATTGAAAAATAAGTTTTATGCGGATAAAAAAATGGTTAGTAATGCAAAAGCACAATTACAACAGTCAAAAGACGTGTTAACTACACAAATTCAGCAGTTGAAATCCGCTCCTCAAGCTGACTGGCAAGCAATCGAGAAGAAGTACAGTTTGCAGCAAATTGATGCTGCTGACTTTGCGCATATGCTTTTTGGAGAGCAAGCAAGAGAATATCTAGGCTATGCTGAACTGGCTTATGAAAAATTATTCCCTATGTTAACGGGAACATCTGCAGCACCAGAAATAGAGAAAACTCGAGGCAATGGAAAGTTCATCTACTTTAGCGAGCAATCGCCACAGCCAAGTGTATTAATTAAAAACGCACATATATCAGTTGTGTTAGCTCAAGGTGATATTGTCATTGAAGGCAAAGAATTAACACATCAACATTGGATGAGAGGGCAGCAGAGTACTGTTAATGTTCAGTCAAACAACCTTCAAGGCCAAGGTAAGTTTGCACTTGATATGCGCTTTAGCTTAGATGAACAACAAACGATTAAAAGTGATGGTAATTGGCAATTAGATAACTTAGTAGTTGCTGACGTTGCTATTCAAGAATCATCAGCATTGTCGTTATCTCTTAATAGCGGCTTAGTATCAGGTAAGGGTAAGTTTAACTTATTAGCTGATCAAGTTGTAAGTGTGAATGAAATATCTATAAATAAAGCAGACTTTAGTGGTAAAGCAAGTTCTTCTTTAACTAATGTTTTTCTTGATACGATTACCTCTATTGATAATTTAGATCTAACCGTTAATGCAAACGGAAAGGTTACTTCGCCTGAGTTATCTATTTCTTCACCCTTAGATAATCAACTAAAAAGTGTAGTACAAAAGCAGTTTTCTAAAAAGCTTGCTAGCTTTAAAGGTGAAGTAAATGCGGGTTTAAATGAAAAGCTAGCCTCTGCTTTGGGAGATAGTGACAGTAAAGGTAAAGCATTTGTCGATTTGGATAGATTAATAAGTGGTGCGGATGGATCTTTAACCGATTTGCTCAACGTCGATGTTACTCAAGGCCATAAAAATCAACTTAAAGATAAATTAAAGAAAAAATTTGGTGATTTATTTGGCGGCTAAATAAACATTGAAGTATATTGATTTTTATCTTGTTTGATTAAACTGTAGTAGTGTGAATAATCACAGTGTTACTGGTGCAAGCAGTATCAATTTAGCTAGTCAACTCTATGCGACAAATATCTTTTTCGGTAGTAGGCTAGACAGCAGTAATCATTAGTGAAAGGCCTACTTATTTTTGCTACAAGCTCACCCTCTGATAATTTTTTTGTACCAACAGATAATACGATGAGTATGCCACTATTTAAAATAGTTGTTTTTACATAAAGAGGCTTTGGGGTTTTCTGTTTTTAGTGCTTTAGCGTGTTAACAAGATCCCTGAATGTGGCTCTACAAGCTATTGTACGCTGAAATCTCGAAAAATTTATCAATGCAATCACTGTCACCATCAAACCTCTCTGACTAGCGGGACGATTTTTGCTAGCACTAAACTTCCCCTGACGCGTTGGTTTTTAGCAATGCACCTCATTACACAAGCTAAACAATCACAGTATGTTGAAATTTTATAATTCAGAAAAAAACGACACATTGGAAATGACAGCATTTCTAATTAGCTGTATTCATCCATCAATAGCTGAACAATTTGATGTTCCCATTATAGATTTTGAAGAATACCAAAAAAAATAAATAATGGATATTTTAACCAACTGATAAACCGATAACACATAATTTGTTACAGGGTCGGCATTGGTAAACATAAACTTAAATATATCTACTCTTCTACGCGAACACCCCAAACATCATGCTCATCGGCATGAATTATTTGTACCCAAAGTAAGTCGCCCGGCTCAGCATCAAAATCATCAGATAGATAAACTTTGCCGTCAACTTCTGGTGCGTCCATGTATGAACGGCCAACGATACCAAGGCCATTTATTTCATCAACAAGAATGAGATATTCTTGACCAATACGCGCTTGTAATTTTTCGCTACTGATTCTCGCTTGTACTGCCATAAAACGTTGCAGTCTGTCTTCCATCACTTCATCTGAAACATGATCAGGTAAAGCATTAGCCGTAGCGCCTTCCACTGGTGAGTATTTGAAACAGCCAACGCGGTCTAATTGTGCCTCAATTAAAAAGTTTAATAACTCTTCAAATTCTTCTTCGGTTTCACTGGGAAAACCGACAATAAAAGTTGAACGAATAACAAGTTCAGGACAAATTTCACGCCATTTAGCTATGCGTTCTAACACACGGTCTGAGCTACCAGGACGTTTCATTAATTTAAGAATACGTTTGTTGGCGTGCTGAAAAGGAATATCTAAATACGGCAGTATTTTACCTTCCGCCATAAGAGGAATAATTTTATCAACATGCGGATAAGGATAAACATAGTGAAGGCGTATCCAAACGCCCTGCTTCGCTAATTCTTCACATAACTGCTGCATATGCGTTTTAACTGGCATACCATCCCAGAAATCTGTTTTATGCTTAACATCAACACCATAAGCAGAAGTATCTTGTGAGATAACTAATAACTCTTTAACGCCAGCATCAACTAGGCGCTTTGCTTCACCTAATACATCACCCACAGGGCGCGAGTCTAAATCGCCACGCATTGATGGAATAATACAAAACGTACAACGGTGATTACACCCTTCCGATATTTTTAAATAAGCGTAATGTTTAGGCGTTAACTTAACCCCTTGAGGCGGCACTAAATCAATAAATGGATTATGCACAGGTTTAGCAACATGTTGATGCACTTGTGTTAATACTTCATCATAAGCATGTGGGCCAGTAACCCCTAGAACATTCGGGTGAAGTTCGATAATTTCGTCTTTCTTAACACCTAAACAACCGGTAACCAACACTTTGCCATTTGCCGCTAACGCTTCACCGATGGTATCTAAAGACTCTTGTACGGCAGAATCAATAAAACCACAGGTATTTACAATCACTAGATCAGCATCATCGTAGCTATTCGTTACATCGTATCCTTCCGTTCGAAGTTGGGTAAGAATACGTTCTGAATCAACGAGGTTCTTTGGGCAGCCAAGGGAAACGAAACCTACTTTTGCAGCCTTCCCTGCAACAGAAGCAGAGTCTTGGTTTGTGTTAGCTGAAGCAACAACGGCTTGATGCTGCTCTTCAATCATTTTAGAAGGAATGTCTAACGTCGTTGTTTGGCTTGCTACAGAATTACTGGTGCTTGGGTCGAATTGTTCTACGGTCATATGTCTCTCAACTTACTCTATATTCTTTTACTGTCGCTTTTACTAATATAGAGCAGCGTCATAAATGGTGGTTTAACTGTCTTTCTAGCTTACTTGGTGTGTTTGCTTAGACGGTTGTTTAATGCGTGGGATTATACAGGAAATATAGCGTTGATGAAATATTGATGATTCGAGCAAAAAACTCATTAAAGTAGCTTATTGCTACTTTAAATGAATGAAGCTGATTTATTCGTCACTTAAGGCTTCAATTTTTGTATAAAGTTGATATAAATGTTGCGCTGACATATCTAATATCGGCTCATACATAAATGAGTTTAAGTGTATATTTTCAGGGGTCATAAGATTAACTTGGTCTAAAACCTCAATGGAATATGTATCGGTACCAAAGTCCTTTATATAGCGTTCAAATAGAACATTAGTTTGGTTTTTAGTGATACTACTAAAAAAATCTTGGTCACTAATCTTTTGAATCATAAACTCTTCTGCACGCAGCCTTATTGCAATAGATAAAATAATTTTATCTTCAAGCTCTGCCTTATCGCTATTAGTTATAACTATCTCATTACTTACTTCAAACAGCTTATTTTTAATGGAAGCTTGGCCATCAGGGAGTATTACTTCAGATTTATCCGCAAATCCCCCTCTATATACCAACTGCAAGTCAGATAACAATAAATCACTAGTTTCAGGCTTCATATGAAGTAAAGCGGTCAACTTATTATATTGTTCTTCTCCCCCACAATACTCAGCTAAATTGCGAGCAAATGGAATACAAGCCAACACGCACTTAATGTCTATAGATAACTGAGACTTCCAAAAAGTAAGGACATCTCGTTGGTAGCGCTCCTGCTCGAGAAGTATTTCTGTATCTGTTTTTAATGCAAATAAACGCTTAGCGCCATAGATGCCTATTCGACTGCAAATTGTTCTATGAAAGTCAAAGTTATGAGTTAAAAATAGAATCTTAAAATTTGGTCTTTCAGAAAGCTCTTTTAAGTATTCTATTATTGAGTATTTATTTTTGTAATCAAAAGAATCTGCAATATCATCAATGACAAATAAAACGTCACTTTCTTGTCGTTTCCTTACTTCAATTTCGAACAATAAATTAAGTATATATAAGGCACGACGCTCACCCTGACTAAGAACATCCATTAAAACTGCTTTACCGACATTTTTAACATCTCTTCCATCATCAAAGTCAAAGCTAATTGTTGGCGCTGCACTATTAAGAATTACATCCTCTTGATTTTTAACGCTTAGGCTAAAAGGAACATTAAAGCGTTTATTAAACACTTTAACTACTTCCTCCCAAGTCGTTTGTTCTTCTTTTGCATTTTGAGTAATCTCTAAAATCAACTTTTTATTTGTGTCATATATTTCAACGAGTTCGGTCAACATCCCTTTGTGTTGTTGTAGATAAGCTAACCACAACTTGTTCTGCAATGCTTTATAATCAGCTAATTCAGGCAATAGCCATTTATGTTCAGTTAAGTAATCTCTTAGTTTTTTAGTATCAACATTACTTAACTTTTTATCTATTGCTGCAAATTTCTTTGCTAAGCCAGCATCACTTAAGACTTTAGCTTGCTCACCGTCAATTAGCTGCTGTAACTCTTTATGAGTAAAAACTTCTTGTTTATTTCCATCTAGAGTCAAATTGACAGTATGTTCAGCACAAAAAAACCAGTATCTTTAAGGCTTTTTGAAATGCTATTAGCACTTTGATGGTTAAATGATTTTGAAAGGATTGGGGACTTATCGACTAGGTATTCATATGTTTCAATATACTCATTAAGTTCTTTACTTAGATTGCCAGAACTTATCAACTGTAAAGCTTTGTCATTAAACAGTTCGTTATAACTGATATCAAAGAATTGGGAATAATCATCTTTTTGTTGATTTAATTCAGTAATTAAATCATAAAATTCCTTTTCACTTTTATCGAAACAATTGCATAGCACTGATTCAATACTATCCTTTCTTCCAGCTAAACCAGAGCTAGTCTTTAGGCTTTTTACAAGCTCTACCCTTTTACTTTGTATTTTCTTAAGTGCGTCGTCATACCGCTGTTTTAATGTGTCATTTACTAATAAAAGTGAAACTTGTTCAGAGGAGTAGCTTTCTTGATATGGTTTAATTACAAAGACATCACCGCTATCAATTGGATTACCATCTGATAAAACTTCACGCTTAGTGACTCTTTCAGGAAAAATAACATCCTTACTTTCAGTTTTTTTAGCTATATCATCAAATGTTCGTGCTAAGGAGCTTTTCATAAATCCATTGGGAGCATAGATGGAATAAACGCCTTTGCTTCTTTGATTTACTGCGAGGTCAAATTCGAAATTTAGTTTACCTATTCCATAACAATTTTCTAAGGCTATATTTAACTTGTCCATTTTTATTCCTGTTAAACTCGATTGACTAAAATAATAAAAAAGCGATGATCATATTACATCAGGGTATGAATAAATTATTCAAGTGTAAAATCAGTTTTAAGTAACTTCGTTTGATTTGCGTATGGTTTTAATTGATTGTGAATGATCTCCTTGTTACGCAACAGCAAAATTAAATAAGTATTGTTGCAACTTCACAATCGCCACAATTGAGCGTATAGGTTTCTTTCTTTTTAGATACTTTAGTATTTTTACTGCCACAACTACCGCAAGGAATTTTCATAGCTGTATTCGTTTCACATTTATTGCATTTAATAAAATAGCCATATCGACCATGTTGTGTCGAATAATTAGATTTTTCACCACACGATTTACATTGCAATACTACACCAGTACTAGTTTTTATCTTATCAGGTACAAATGTTACTTCTTGCTTCACTTCCCTTTCAACGATTTTATTATCGTCAAGTTGGGTCATAAGAAATGATGTTATCGACTTTAATTCTTCATCATTAAAGTCTGGTCGTGTATCAAAGGTTAATGCACTTACCACTTTATTTTTAAGCTTCATCACATCATCAAGCTTATCAACCAAAAACTCAGTTTTAACGAGCTGCCTTGAGACATCATTAGGCATTGAATCACGGTCGATGACAGCGTTACTTGATACAGCGCAAACATTATCCCAACAACGCATTCCAAATGACTGCTGTTTAATTCCGAGTAGCTTACCTAAAATACTTTCTCGATTAGCATGTAATATTTCTCGTAGTAGTTTTTGCTGCAATTCCACTTGTTTAATTGGTGAAGCCATACCAGACCATTTACTGCTCAAGCTACGAGTCCACTCACCTAAGCTATTAACTTTAACTTCACCTTTAATGCTTTTAGATTCAATTAATACAAAGCCGTATGTGTAAACAATTAAATGGTCTATTTGGGCTGTTTCATCATTGTGAGTAAACTTGAAATCATTGATGACATACACTTGCTTATGGTCTTTGAAAGCACGCCTTAAAAAGAAAGCTACATCTTGCTCTTGTTTTTGCCCTGCTTTCGCTGTTGGGGAGACAGCATTTTGAATAGTTTTATCTTTTAGAATCATACAACATCATCGTCCATGAAAATCGAATCGTAATTAACATAAATCATACCGTAAATATTTGTCTTTATTAAGAACTATTTCTTTTCATCCATCTGTTTAAAGCCACTGTGTCAGCACGCGAGTTAGTTTATCTACTGCTTGTTCTTTTTTATCACCATCCATTTTATTTATATTAATCAATTTCCACTTTACGGCAGGTAAATTGGCAATATTGCTATCAGGTGCAAGCTCCCAACCGGGCTTACCTGATTTAAAAGACAGCAGAAAATCAAAATCTTGTTGAGTAAAGTGAGTTTTTAATGCTGCTATCAATTGCTCTGGTATAACAACAAGTTCATCAACAGTTATAGCTTGTGTTGTCATACCATTGAACTCTTGAATAAATGGCTTTTTGATATTTTTGAGCCGAGGAGACATCACTTCAGCAATAGGCCTTGGGTGACTTAACAAGTACGCAATAAAACCTTCAAATATTGCTCTATCAATGCCTTGTGACAAACCTTGTTTTTCAAGTAGTAACTTAATGTCAAAAAAATCTCTTGGATGCAGCCTATCAAGTGCGGCACAAATTTTACCGCCATATAAATCAGCTAATGAAACCACGTCAATACTAGCAAAGCCAAATTCATCTTCTACTGATTCAATAAGATCCATTTCAATTGCTGGCTTTAAAGTGCCTCGCATTACTGGTGAAACTTCAATTTTTATTTGTGCTTGTTGCCCTGTCACAATGATACGCATTTAATCAGGTCTATTGAGTTGTAACTCTGCTTTAGCTATTCCTGAACTACTAATCTGCTTAGCAATACTATTTAATGCATTTCTGACATTAACGATAGCTTCATCTCTTTGCTCCAATAACATGTAGGCCAAATCAATATCGACTGACAATCAAGGGAAGTTTTGAATAAACAAGTTAATTGCCGTGCCACCTTTTAGGGCGAAACATTTTTCCTTAGCAACATAAGGCAATACAGAGATTAACAATTGAACTTGCTTGTAATAATGGCTATTTTTATCCATTTTCTAACTCCGTCTCTTTAAACTTAAGTGGCACGGTTATCTTATACTGCCTATCTACATAACCACCTTTCACTATTTGACGGTTACCAGAGCCAAGCTCAACCTTACTTTCATCTATACGTTTAAGCCAAGGATGTTGATAATAGTGTGCTAGAAATAATAAAAGGCGTTTCACTTTTACCGAAGATGATCTTTCCAATAATGATTGGAGCTTTCGAGATCTTAACGACGTTAAACCTTGGAACAATTCAGAAGCAAAAACAAAACTACTTTCGTCCGTTACTTTCTCTAGTACCTCTAAAACAGCTAGTTCAATTACGCTAGCTTTGATCGTTTGGTTATTAACAGTTAACTCGATTAGATCATTCTGTTCAATTTTATCAAGTACTTTAGAGCACTTATATTCTATCTGCCAATGTTGAGAAAATTTACTAAACAAGGTGTTTTTTAATATTAATAGATAAAAATACCTATTTTAAAGTGATGTTTAAGCGTAGACCAGTTAGAATATTCATCTGCTTCATGAGAAAACACTCCAAGTTTACTTAAATTACCAAGAAACCTAAATACTTGCCAGTCATTACCTCCACCTTTTATTGCTGCGGCAAAACTACCATTAGGTATAGTATGAGTACTGGATGGTTTATCCGCAATCACCTCAATCCTAACATAATACCAACCACCACTTTGAATTGATATTTGGGTTGAGCCAATCAACCGAATTCCGCCAATATCTTCACTGCGACATAACGAATATCCATTAGCCATTTGAAAATCTGTAGCATTGCTATGGCCGCATTCTTGACGCCCATACATTATTAAATTATGAGTATCAGTGTTTCCATCACTATCTGGGCTTACTGAAAATTGAACTTTAGGTCCATTACCTCCACTAAATTGAGTTGATGTATGGTGTAATTGGTTAATATAAAGGGCTATCCACTTAGCCCCACCTATGTCAATATGTAGTAATGACAAAAAATTCAAATTTACTTAAATTTGGTCTTGATTACCCAAAAATTAGTTTCACGATGATTAAGATGACGCTGTTGTCGCTCGTGCAACTATCGCAGTAAACAATATCGTTTACTTTAGGTGTGTTTAAATACATACCGTGATACACTTTACCGATAGTAAACGAAAAAATGTACTCAATATGAATCCTTTCAGAATAGATAAAATTGTCTCACCCGATGACTTTTGCGGCCGCGTAGGAGAAATCAATAGACTATCCACTTTAATTGAAGGCAAAGCAAACGTCATCATTTATGGCGACCGAAGATACGGCAAAACCAGCTTAATTCAAAAGGTATTCGCTGATATGCCCAGTACAATCTTACCCATTTACCTTGATATCTATTCAGCAGTTGATGAGATGGACTTTGCTGCGCTGCTGTATAAAGCCGTCGAAGAAGCCACGCCTACTACCTTGCGCAAGCAATCTGGCAAGCTAATGAAGCTTTTCACGAGTATTGATGGTGTATCGTTCTCACCGACCAAATCGGGTGAGTCTTTTGCCATGAAGCCGAGCTTTCAAACACAGGATTTTAAGCAGTTGCTCGCCTCGGCATTTAATTTAATCGACCAATACTGTCAGTTCAGCAAATGCACCCATGCGGTTATTGCCTTTGATGAGTTCCAGCAAGTGGCGGAGATCAAGCACGTTAAGATAGACGCTATGCTACGCGCTATCTCGCAGTCAAACCCAAACGTCAGCTTCATCTTCTCAAGCTCTAAGAAAAGCATGCTTAAATCGCTGCTCAGTGCGCCAAAGCAGCCTTGGTATGGAATGACAACACCGATTTCAGTAGAGGGCATCGACCCTACATTGCTGCAAGCGTATTGCGAAGAAAAACTCGGCGGCAAGTTTGGTGACTATGCTTTCACTTGGCTGTATGAAACCCTGCGAGGCCAAACCCGGCTAATACTACAAACCTGTTTTGATTTCTATGCAAACGAAGTCTTCAATCCCTCTATGGACGATGCCGTTGACGCAATAAATCGTATAGTAAACGAGCATAAAGCCGACTTTACAGAAAAGTTCCTTATGTTCAGGGGGCAGCAAAAGAAAGGGCTTAGAGCGATTGCTAGCGCGATAGGCGGCAAAGTGTATGCCCAAGAAAATCTTGATAAACACAACGTTACTAAACAAAGGCTTAATCAGGCAATATCATCTTTAATGAAATCGGATGAAATACAAAAGTTAGATGAGGGAACGTACCAATTCAACAATGTTCTGTTCGGGTTGTGGATGATAAAAGAGCAGCAATAGACCACCACATAACACAGGGTAGTAAACAATATATGAAGGTTTTTGTAGCGAAGTATCTTATTTTCTTAAGACCGCTATGTGCTGGAAGTTATCTTTTTTACGAAGATATAAAAAACGATAACCACAACATCTAGTGGGTGGTAGGGCTAAGTGGATAGCCCTTTTAATATATGTAGGCGATAAAGGCGGAATTTTAAAGAAATGATCATCACTGTTTAACGATATCCATTCATGTTAATACGTTGATATAGTCGGATGATAATGAAAAGTGTGGAAAAAAATAATGTAGCCAGCAGTTTTGATTTTTTTTCATGGAAATATCCCTTTTTTTTAAAAAATAAAGTATCTCAATCTGTTTTATTTTGGCTCTGTTCCATAAGGCTGTTGTTCTTTGCTCACAGCCTTGTTTTATATTGTTAAAATACGATAAAACATGCCCCGTGAGTCGGAATTTATTCCGACTGTAGATGCAGCGGGCATCGGGCTAATCGGTAGAATAGTGCTGGATACGAAGACTCGACTTGCCTGAACCATCAGGTTTGTCATTTAGCAATAAAATCGCGACGCGTGTGTCATTGGCACCCAGGCTAAGCGTAAAGTCGACAATAAAGCTCCCCACGGCAGAGAACGGTTCTGACATCTGTCCTGAGCGAATATCGAACGCCACAATCCGGTCTGCTCCTTCCGCCTTGAGCCTAAACAGAGCAGTATTTCTGCCGCGCTCTTGGGTATAAGCGGTATCGCCATCCATCAGCACGCGCCGTGCCAGCGGCATCGCCTGCTCCTTGACGCGGTCACTCTCAGCAAACCCCAGTAGATACTCCTGCTCCTCCAGTTTCACATAGACGAAAGGGAACGTTATCTCTCCTAGCGCTTCAGAATAGGGTACGCTCACGGCAGCCGATTGCGATTGTGCAATGCCGCTTAGATAAAGCAACCGGTTGCTAGCATCCAATGAGAGCGCGGAGTCGTTATCGATCGGGGTGTCCTGATAGATATTACTCAGCCCAAAAAATGCTGGAGTTTTGCCAACGTCGAACCAGCCGTTATTGTTCTCCAGTTGATACACAGCCCCCGCAAACGGCTGATAAACCCCGCGTCGCTGCAGATAGGCCGCGTCGTTATTGATCCGCAGGTAGCCCTGCAGGTCATCACTGGCTGTCCGTAGCGCACCCTCGTCTAGCGTAAACACCCAGGCATGCAGCTTGGTATCAATACCATCAAATCCGGATAGGTTGTTCTCACCCCATACCGCCACAATCTCTGCATGACCGTCGGCATCGATATCACCCGCGTCCAGATACAGGGCGCTCAGGCTCGCATTAGAGGGTCTGAACTCGGCGACGGGCTTTAAGCCGTAGGTGTTATCGATGTCATACACCGATAGTCCCGTTGCATCTAACAGTGCTACCCGCAAAATATCGGGGTTACTCTGATGTAACGAGACGATACGCAGGGGTTGCCGATTCAGGTCAATAGTTCGGTCACGGACATAATTGCCAACTGACCGCAGGCGAGACAACGGCGCCGCCTTGTTAGTAGCTATGGCGACGGTGGAGGGTATGACTTCAGCGAGATTACGCTGTTCGGCGCCTATGATGATGCCATCGCGCGTGCGGTTGAGCACCAGTGTCGCCATGCTGTCCGCCACGGTTAAGCGCAATTCCAGTGCGCTGACCGGTGAGTCTGCGTGCCGCCCTAGCGTCACCTGATAGCCGATGTTGACGAGTCGTCGCAACATTCCCAGTGATTCCAGGGCCAGTCTGCCATCGTCACCAGCTATGATGAAATCAATGGTTTTGCTATCGTCCCACGCCATTAACGTTTTCTCGGTCTGAGTCCATTGCGCATTGGCAATTGGCAGCCAGGCCACGGACAGCAACCAAATAATAAGGGTATACAGGGAGAGTCTAAAATTTATTTGAGCGAAGTCGTTCATATTGCCTCCAAAAAAAAGCAAACGCCACGAAATGCACGTTTGCCTTGCCACTCAGTCACTGTTCAGTATGACGTGTTCGGTTAGTATGTCCAGTTCATACTCAGCGTATTGACGAAGATATTATCGTTGGAGTCGGTCTGATCTTGAATGCCGTCACCGGGAACGAACGTCGAGAAGATATAATCTATCGAGAAGTTCTTATGAAAAGCGTACTTTAGCTGCACGTCGACAGTTGTGCCAGCATAGTCGTCAACCTTTTGACTGGCATTTTTGAGATTGATCAGGTTGTTGGTCTCATCAAACCAGATCATGAACAGCTGTGCCTTATAGGACAGGTTCGGTGACAGGCTCGCTAACGCGCCCTTGGTGCCAAACGCGAGGATCTGCGACCCCGGGTTGATACCCGATGCGCCGTTACCGATACCGCCATAACCCTGTACTCCCTTGCCGCCAGTGCGTTCCGGTGCATAGGCATAAAGCGTCGCGCCATAACCTACGCCCAGGTTTTCACCCAGGACGTTGCCGTCCATGGCCATCAGGCCACTGAATCGGCCAATATCGGTGATACCGTTAAAGCCTTCTACCTTGTTATCGGTCGCATCGCCATCACCTTGGGTATATCTGACCGCCACATAAGGTTGAAAACTGTTGTTGACGGGGAATTCCAGACCGGCATAGGCCGCCGTAGAACTCAGGTCGCGTGTACCAACATCGCCCTCGGCGCCGATCAGCTCAAACGACAGGTTAGCACCACCGATCTTACCAAACCCCTCTAGGCCGAAATAGGTCACACCGGCATCTCGCGCAACGTTATCGCTGTACGCCAGAATAGGGCTGAGCGTCCAGTCTGCCACATCATGGCTTACCTTGGCGGTATAAACGCGCCAGTCTCCTTTCTCACCAGAGCCGGTTCTTACCGAATTCTCGATCGGTATATAGAGCAGCTCATAGCTGGTGTTATTACTCTTGCCGCGCAAGCCGAGGAACGGGTGATCATCACCGTACAGCAGGCCGCCGGACTTCAGATCGAGATAACGGATGTCCCAACCCGCTTGCAGCTGTACCGCTGAGGAAAAGGTGTAGAGGAACTCGGCGCGCTCGATACCGAATTCACTACCCGCGTTGGGCTTGATATCTTCCTTTAGCGCCCCAACATAATAGCTGCGATCGGCGTTGTCTTTGGTCATGATCTGGTCGACCTCGGCGATCATTTTGACCGACCAGTCATCGCCTTTGGCCTTCCAGCCAAGGCGCGTTTCGTTACGGGTATGCGCCCCATTACCGCTGACAAGACCGCCTTCATTGAGTGTAACGCCGTCGTCCTTGTTGTTGTCGAAGTCAAAGTTGGTGTAGTAGGTCGGCTTGACCTTGGCGGTACCGAAGAGTTCAATCTCTGCGGCGTTACTCTGGGTCGCTAGGCCTAGTGATACTGCTAGCATCGGAGTGACAATTGCAGTTTTTTTAAATATTTTAGTTAACATAATTAATTCCCCTTTAAAGTATTTTTATTGAATTTTATTTTTTCTTTTTATCAAACTTAGATACACTTCATAACACCCCCAAACTATTGATTATTAAATTGTTTTCAAGCTAGACCTCGCCTAGCTATTTAAGATTCATGCTATCAGGCATTAACACGGCAATAACTTGTCCTTTAGCGCAAATTATCTCATTGGCTGATAAGGTTATCTCCACAATGATTTTTCGATCTTTCACTTCGCTAAAGCGCCCTATTAACTCCAACTCAACCCCTTGTGGTGTGGGTGCTAAATAGCTTACATTCAGCGCGCCTGTGACAAAACGTAACGCTGGCAAACTACTCATCTCTCGTGCTTGAGCAAGATAGGCCATAGCTGAAGCACTGCCAGTGCCGTGACAATCAATCAGTGATGCAATCATACCGCCGTAAACAAACCCTGGAATAGCCGTATAAATATCACTTGGCATATGATGAGCAATAGTCGTGCTCGCTAACAGGTTCTCTTTATCAAGGTGTTGCCAAAAACTTTTTAGTTGGTGACCATCAAGGTTGTTTTTACCACAGCCATAACAATGGCTTAGTTCTTCTGGATAACAATCTTGGAATGCTTGCTTGTTCATGTTAATTCCCTAACATCAATTAATTGCTCGTAAATCATCAATTACTTTACCGTCATCAGGTAAAGCACCCAACGCAACAAACTCAATGGAGCCAGTTAATTTAGTCACTTTTTTCAATGTAGTACTAATATTGTCAAGTGCATCTGCGATATCTGCATCAGAATAATTTTCAGTCTCTAATTCGCATTGCAAATGCATTTGATCGTTGTAATTAACTTGTGTAACTGACAAGCGTATTTTAGTGATGTGAGGGTATGCTTGTCGCACTTGCTCTATTTGCTGAGCATGGACAAACATGCCTTTTACTTTGGTGGTTTGATCAGCGCGACCCAACCAGCCTTTAATGCGCATATTCGTTCGACCACAGTCACTTATCCCTGCTTTTACCGCAGATAAATCGCCCGTGGCAAAGCGAATAAGAGGGTAATCTAGATTAAAACTTGTTACGACAACTTCACCAATTTCGCCATCAGCAACAGGCTCTAACGTGCCTGGGCGAACAATTTCTACCAGTAAGTCTTCAGCAATTATAAAGCCATCGTCGCTTTTAGATTCAAAGCCAATAAGGCCAACATCAGCACTAGCATAAGCTTGTAAAGTGTCAATACCTGCAGCATTCAACTCAGCTCTTAGTGCTTTTGGTAGCGCTTCTCCTGTTACAAGCGCTTTAGTAACACTGGATATATCTCGGTTTTCAGCACTCGCTTTATCAAGTAGAATTTTTAAAAATGATGGCGTACCCGCGTAACCTTGCGGCTTTAAATGCTCGATAATATCAAGCTGTTGATCTGTTTGCCCTGGACCTGCAGGGATGACAACACAACCACAAGCTCTTGCGCCTGAATCAAGTATAAAACCGCCGGGGGTTAAATGATAAGACAAGCAATTTTGTACTAAATCACCCTTTCTAAAACCTGCCGCATAAAAAGCTTGTCCCATACGCCACCAATCATCACTGGTATTTTCAGGATCATAAATTGGCCCTGGCGACTGGAAAATTCGTCCCAAATTAGCTTTTTTAGCATTTAAACCACCTAAAGGGGAATGCTTTGCTTGTAAACGCATTAAATCTGATTTTCGAGTAATGGGAAGTTGCGCTAGCAATGTACGGCTGGTGATTTTATCGGCATCGATATGCGCTAACGTTTGTTTATAATGCTGACACTCTTGCTTTGCATAAGTGATAAAAGCAGATAAACGCGCTAATAAAAACTGCTCACGCAATTGCGGGTTCTGGCACTCTCTCTCGTAAAAATATTGTTTCATGTTAACTCGATAATTCTTAAATAAACGTATCAATTTAGTTGGCAATTTATACTTCGACTGCTTCGCGCTCAGCATGAACGATCCCGAGATTCTTGAACTTGAACGATCCCGAGATTCTTGAACTTGAACAATCCCGATACTCTTGAACTTGAACGGTCCTGAACTTGTCGAAGTGTGACCTAAAAGTGGTTATAACCAACGTTTACGTCGTTTGTATGATTTTAAGTTTTTGAAGCTTTTACGCTCTTCATTACCGCCACCCAAATAAAACTCTTTTACATCTTCATTGTTAAGCAGTTGCTCTTGAGTACCATCAAGCACAATTTTGCCCGACTCCATAATGTACCCATAGTTGGCAGCCTTTATTGCATAGTTAGCATTTTGCTCAACTAATAACATGGTAATACCTTGATCTTCATTGATTTTTTTAATAATACCAAATACTTCTTTTACTAATAATGGCGATAAACCCATTGAAGGTTCATCTAAACAAATCATTTTAGGACGACCCATTAACGCTCTACCTATGGCTAACATTTGCTGCTCACCACCCGATAAGTAACCGGCTAGACCCGTGCGTTCTTTTAACCGAGGAAAATAGTTAAACACCATGTCGATGTCTTGATTTATTTGTGAATCCTTGCGGGTATAAGCACCCAGTTTTAGGTTTTCAATTGACGTCATATCTTCAATAATACGACGACCTTCCATCACTTGAAAAAGACCACTGCGCGCGACATCTTCTGCATTTTTCTTATCGATGCGTTCGCCCATAAAGGTAATATCACCTTTAGTTACTTCACCGTATTCTGTTTTAAGTAAACCTGAAATAGCTTTTAGTGTTGTTGATTTACCCGCACCATTAGGCCCAAGTAAAGTAACAACGTCTCCCTCTGGTACGTCTAATGACACACCGCGAAGTACTTGTATAACTTCGTCATAAACCACTTCAATATTGTTAATCGATAATATTGGTGAAGCTGTTTGAATTTTTGCTGCCGCCTGAGACATAAATAAATACTCCATTGAAACTATAACTATTCACCTTATGCAAGCTGAATAGCTATTAAACAATTTAAACTTCTAATTTTATAATAAAGATCAAATAACGAGGATTAATAACCTAACCATTCATCACGACGTTCAAGGGTAACTTGCGATACTTTTTCAATTTTAATATCACCACCGTTATAGTTGCCTTTATAAATATTAACTTGGTTAATACCACGATGATCTTCATTGCTCCAATTAGCCGCTAAACACACACCTTCTAATCCTTTTGGCACCCAGTCTTTATGAACATACATACCTTTTTTGACATTCTCGCCAGTTATGCCGCCATTTTCTTTCGCCCATTCCATTGCTTCTTTCATGAAGTAGGTTGAACAAACACCACGGATATAGTGATGTACACGTTCTTTTTCACCTGACTCATCTGACATTTTAGAAATTTTACGTACTAATTTCATACCTGGTGCTTGATCGTTCCAAAAAGGTGTCATGGTTGGGAAGATGTAGTTTTTAATACCTTCGCCAGCCGCTTCAAAAACTTCTTTATCACCGCCCCAAATGTTTGACATAAACTGAATATCAACACCCACAGTATTACAAGATTTCACTAATGACAGTACCGAACCACCTAAGTTACCGATATAACCGTAGTTTGAACCTGAGCTTTTAATACTTAAACATTGTGCTTTAAAATCACCTGGTTTCATTGAAATAACCACAGGTGGCAATACATTAAAACCTAGCTCTTCTGCATACTCTGCACAGGCTGCTTTTGGTGCATTTGGGAATGGGTGGTTAGCGCCAATATGCGTAAATTTTGGCTTACCTTTGCTACCTTTTGACTTCCAGTCTTCTGCAGCCCACTGCACTAAACCACGACAGGCATCTGAATAAGAAGCGCCATAGAAGAAATTATAAGGTGCTGGTTTTTTGGTATGCGGATTTTTACCCGTTGGATCGGTTAAATGCCCAGAATAAGAAGCAGAAAACACAGGCGTTTTATCACGAGCAACAAAAGAAATTAATGCTTCAGTATCGGCTGTTCCCCACCCTTGCATAACGACCATGTTCTTACGTGTTTTCCACTTTTTATAGGCGGCGATAGCTTGTGGAACTTTATAAGCATAATCAATGGTTTCAGACTCAAGCTTAGTACCATTAATACCACCGTTAGCATTAATATAGGCTAATGAATCACGAATACCATCAGCGTAGTTTTTACCTACAAAGGCAGTAGGGCCTGACATATCAGCTAAGTGACCAACAAAAACAGAATCTTGTGCTTGCACTTGGCTAGTAACACTTAAAACGATACTGGCCGCGACTGAACTTAATAATAATTTTTTATTCATAACTTTTCTCATGTGATGTTCCTCAACTTGTTATTTTGTTATTTATTGCCTATTTGCCTATTGATATAAGGTAAAAAGATAAATGTTATTTTTATATTTACTGTTTTACTTTTTTTACTTTAAGCAGTTAGATCAATTAACTTCCCCATTAACCTAACTGCGCTTTATTCTCCAGAACTTACTCTGTATTTTAATCAACACTTAGTAAGCAAATGGATAGAATTTCCAGTAGTTTTTAATTTGTGCCCAACGGTGTGCTAAACCTTCAGGTTCAAAAATTAAAAATCCGATAATGACTAGACCAATAGTCATTTCTTTAATGTAAGCTAAACCATCAACAACCATAGGAATATTGCCCCAATCGGTCATTTTCATTAAGCCAACACCGCTTGCTAATACTTCAGGTAAAAACACCATAAAGATAACGCCCATCAAAGTGCCTTTTATTGAGCCTAAGCCGCCAATAATGATCATCGCTAAGAACTGAATAGACATCATGATAGTGAAGCCTTCTGCAGAAACATAACCTAAGTAATGAGCATATAACGCGCCACCAATACCGGCATAGAATGAAGAAATACCAAAGGACAGTAAACGATATTTATTTAACTTAACGCCCATGATTTCAGCAGACAAGTAATGGTCACGTACCGCAACAAAAGCACGACCATCACGGCTGCGCATTAAGTTACAACCCCAAATAAACATGAATACTAGAGCGAACAGCGCTATGTAGTAAAAGCTTTGATCGGTGTCAAAAACAAAACCAAATAAGCTTATTGGCTCTGCCATTGAGCCCGCTGCTCCTCCTGAGAACCAATCAGCACGGGCGAAGAAATCTTCTATAATAAACTGTGAAGCTAAGGTAGCTATCGCTAAATACAAACCTTTAATTCGAGCCGCTGGCGCACCAAACATCATGCCAACACCCATGGTTAAAAAACCTGCTAAAGGAATACATAAAATGACAGGAATACTAAAACTTGTATTCAGCCAAGCCGAAGCAAAGGCGCCAAAGCCAAAGAAAGCCCCATGCCCTAAGGATATTTGTCCGGTATAGCCTACTAAAATATTCAAACCTAGTGCAGCAATACCCAAATATGAAATTTGAATTAGTAAGGTAATAAAGTAAGCATCAACTAATAACGGTGCAAAGCACAAAGTGATGAGGGTAAAAATAGTTACCCAACGGATAGTTTTTGTTTCAAAAATAGTATTATCTTGTTTATAGCTAGTACGAAAATCTCCGCACGGGCGCATAGTTAAACTAGACATAAGTCACTCCTAATAATTGTTAGTTGTGTTAATTAAATTTCGATATAATGCGCAATGCGCTAAATACGCTCAATGTCTTTTGTTCCAAATAACCCATAAGGTTTGAACCAAAGAATAATTAGCAATACATAAAATGGTGCGATGTCGTACATATTGCCAAAGTGTAGATATTGACTATCAAAAAATTCAGCTACATTTTCTAAAACACCGATGATTAAACCACCTACAATTGCGCCAATAATTGAGTCTAAACCACCTAAAATAACGGCTGGGAACACTTTAATACCCATGATGGAAAGTGAATGTGAAACACCATTAACCATACCGATAACTATACCTGCCGTTGCTGATACCACAGCGGCAATACCCCAACTCATCGCAAAAACATGTTTCACAGATATGCCTAAACTTTGCGATACTTGTTGGTCGAAGGCAGTAGCACGCATCGCCAAGCCATGTTTAGAATGTTTAAAGAATAAGTAAAAAGCCACCATGATAATCAACGCGATGACAGTACTCATCAAATACGCCATTTCGACATTCAACCCCATTATATTAATTGTTTGGGTGTCAAATACTTGCGGATAACTTTGGGGTGAAACACCAAATATCCATTTCATTAATGCTTGGAAAAACATCGACAGTCCGATAGTGACCATAATAACTGATATAATAGGCTCTCCAATCATAGGTCTTAGCACTATCATTTGTAGTAGCACACCAAAACCAGCCATAAAACAAAGCGTTAATAAAAATCCCACAAAGAAAGGTAGCTCTAAATAAATAAGTGATGCCCAACACACCCAGGCGCCAATAAGTAAAAACTCACCTTGAGCGAAGTTAACAATTTGTGTTGATTTATAAACCAACACAAAACACATACCAATAACACCGTATAACAAGCCAACAATAAGACCATTGATGACTAATTGAGTTAAGAGTTCAAAATTCATGATGCTTTCCTCTCTATTTGACTAACGTTATTTGATGAAACTGCACTACCATCACTTTCACCGTGCCTTTTAATAACCGTAGCCACCTTAAGTTGAGTTTGTATCCGTGAGCTACCACCATCTTGGAAGGTGATCACAGTATCAATATCAACCCTATCTTTGTTATCGTAAATAGACGTAATGATGTCACCATATTTGTCTGCAATAACGCTTCGCCGTACTTTACGAGTACGCGTTAATTCACCGTCATCCGCATCGAGCTCTTTATAAAGCAAAATAAACTTATTTATTTTTTGTGCTTCAGGTAAGGTAGCGTTAACCTTTTCAACTTCTTCACTAAGTTTTTGATAAACTTCAGGTAAAGCTGAAAGACTGGTGTAGTTAGTAAAACCGTAACCTTGTTGTTCTGCCCACTTAGAAACAATAGAAAAGCGAATACAAATAATGGCACTTAGGTAAGGTTTGTCTTTACCCAAGATAACCGCTTCACCAATAAATGATGAGAATTTCAGTTTATTTTCAATATATTGTGGTGAGTACTGCACACCATTACTGGTTTTAGCTAAATCTTTAATTCGGTCAATAATAACCAAATGCCCTGAAGGTTTGAAATAACCCGCATCACCGGTATGCATCCAACCATCAATAACATCTTCATCATACGCTTTTTGATTATCTAAATAGCCAGTGAACATGCCAACCGTTTTAGCGATAACCTCACCTACACCTGCTTTATCGGTATTAATAACCTTTACTTCGGCGCTATCAAAGGCAACACCAACACTGTCGTAATCAACATCATCTTCATGGTGAACTGTGTAAGCACCACACAATTCAGTTTGACCGTAAAGCTGACGTAGCGGTACACCAATAGTTTGGAAGAATCTAAAAGTATCAGGCCCCATAGCCGCACCACCTGTTGCTGCTGATTTTAGATAGGTAAAACCTAACCTATCTTTTAAAGCATTCATTAATAATGCATCAGCAAACCATGAACGTTTTCCTTGGTTTTGTGCTTTTTCTGCCATAGCAAAAGCATAATCAAACAGTTTTTGTTTCAGCGGCGTTGAGTCCATCATACGAGCTTTAACGTCGGCTAAAATACCTTCCCACACACGTGGTGCTAACAATACAAAGCTTGGCCCTATTTCACGTAAATCAGCCATTAAGGTTTCTTGCTCTTCCACAAAGTTGACAATTTGACGCGCAATTAACGCTTGGCCGACGGCATATACCTGTTCCATAATCCAAGGTAGAGGCAGAACAGAAACATAATTATCACCTGCTTGGCGTGGATCAGCTCGCAAGTACGAACTACAATGTTTAACGAAGTTGCCACCACCTAAAAAGGCAATTTTTGGCTTAGAGGTTGTGCCAGAAGTAGTACAGTAAAGTGCAGTATCGTCTGCACAGGTTGAATCTACATAAAGGTCATATAATTCAGGTGATATTTTATCTATCTCTTGTCCTTGTTTATATATATCTTCAATACTGACTAGGCGCTTATCGTCATATTTACGCATACCACGAGGATCACAATAAACAATAATCTTCACATCAGAAATATCATCACCCAATTCAAGTAATTTGTCGCACTGCTCTTCATCTTCTGCAATAACAACAGTGGCATTACTTTTATTAAGTAAATAAACCACTTCTTCATGTAATGAATCTTGGAAAATACCGATAGAGTAACAACCCATAGCATGGGCAGAAACTTCACCCCAAACCCATTCAGGACGGTTATCGCCGAGTAAAGCAATGGCATCTTTAGGTTGAACACCTAATTTTCTTAAGGCAAGTGAAATCCACTTAACGCGGTTTTGATAATCTTGCCAATTAAACTCATTCCAAATACCAAATTCTTTCTCACGCATGGAAATATCATTAGGCCAGTTTTTAGCATTGTGTCTGAGTATTTTTGGAAAAGTATCTAACTCTCCCATGTCGAAATTTTGCTTATTTGTTTGTAATTGATTAGTCATTAGCTAGCCTCCAATACATTTTCAACGTCCGCATTATCACTATCATCTTCTATTCCAAGGTAAGCTTGCTTAACATGCGGATCGGCCATAACGTCAGCAGGTAAACCTGAAATCAGCTTCTTACCGAAATCAAGCACCATCACTTGGTGTGAAATGTCCATCACTACCGCCATATCATGTTCAATCATCACCACAGTGATGCCAAACTCTTCATTTAAATCGAGAATATAACGAGCCATATCTTCTTTTTCTTCTAAATTCATACCTGCCATAGGCTCATCAAGAAGAATTAAATCAGGTTTTAATGCCATTGCACGCGCTAGCTCAACACGTTTACGTAAACCATAAGATAAGGTGCCAGCAACAGATTTTCTGATAGGTGAAATTTCTAAAAAGTCGATAATCTCTTCACAATAACGTCGATGAGCTAATTCTTCTTTTTGTGCATTAGAAGCCCAATATAAAGGGCCTGTAATCCAGTTGTTTTTTAATAAGTGATGACGGCCAACCATGATATTGTCTAAAACCGTCATATGACCAAACAGGGCTAAGTTTTGAAAAGTACGCCCCATACCAAGATCTGCCCGGTCATTTGGGCGCAACTTAGTGACATCTTGTTCGTTAAAGATGATATTGCCTGAATTAGGGCGATAACGACCCGAAATACAGTTAAGCATAGAGGTTTTACCAGCGCCATTTGGACCGATAATGGAAAACACAGAACCTCGGGGAACTTCAAAACTAACGTCGGTTAATGCTTTTACGCCACCAAACGCTAATGAAATATGCTCTACTTTGAGTATTGACTCAGTCATATTCACACTCCTAAATTGATAAAAATAATATATGCGTTAGAAAAAAGAGGGGGAAAACTCCCCCTCAAAAACGTAACAACAAAATGGGAACTGTTACGCGTACAAAGCTATTACTAACTCAGCTAAATTTCGTAACCTGCATTGGCAGCGCCTGCTGCAACAAGCAAGCTTGAAGTAAGTAATAATTTTTTAGACTTGTTTTTTTTAGACTTGTTTTTTTTAGACTTGTTTTTTTTAGACTTGTTTTTTTAGACTTATTGTTAAACATTGCTGTTTCCCTTGTTATATTTTTTTGTCTATATTTTTTTGTTTATTCTCTGTTTCCAGAAACATAATAGAACAGTACAAAAATGTAACAATCGGCAATAAGACCTAGCACCTAGCGCTTAGTCCTTTGGTCGTAAACCATCAAAACAGTAAAGTACTAGTACTTAAGTTTTAGAAGTAGGAACGTTTTTTATTAAAGAACTATGGTAAATTTAGCCAAGGAAGTGGGTTTCATGAGATAAGTATGTTTTCAAATTGGTTATTGGTAAGTGTCAGTATTGGCTATATAAGTTTATTGTTTCTTATCGCCTATTTAGGGGGTAAGTACAAAAACAAGCTTAAAACTAAACAACAAACCATTATTTATGCCTTATCTTTAGGTGTATATTGCACCTCATGGGGGTTTTTAGGTACTACTGCTCAAGCAGCCAATCATTCCTTTACTTATATTTCCGTCTATTTAGCGCCAATTTTATTGTTTGTTTTTGCCTGGCCATTTATTCAACGCATAATAAAAACCAGCTTACAACTTAAAATAACCTCGATTGCCGACTTACTGTCAGCGCGTTTTGGCAAGTCTCAAAGTTTAGCGGTTATTATTACGCTGGTAGTATTAATAGGCACCATGCCCTATATAGCCTTACAGCTAAAAGGGATTATTTATTCCTATCAAATTTTACAACAAACACCCGATTTACCTATTTGGCAGTTAGGGTTAATTGTCAGCATTATACTAGCCGTTTTCACTATTATTTTTGGTATTCGTACTATTGACATAACCGAACGTCATCCCGGTGTAATGATCGCTATTGCTTTTGAATCACTGGTGAAATTAATTGCTTTTCTTTTAGTGGGGTTATTTGTTTGTTTTGTTATTTATGACTCACCAATGGATATTTGGCAGCTATCAAAAGATCAAATAGATATTGAGCAGCAATTTGAATTTACTAGTCTTGTTGGCATGTTCGGTATGCTAATTATCGTGATGTCTGCTTTTTTATGTTTACCAAGACAATTTCAAGTTATGTTCGTGGAAATAAAAGAGCAAAAAACAAGTGTTATGGCAAGGTGGCTTCTTCCTGTTTATGTACTTGTTTTTGCCTTTTTTGCTGCCCCGCTTGGTTTAGCTGGTAATTTAAATTATGGCAACTCTCTGGCAGCTGATGCCTATGTACTTTTCTTACCCGCTTATAATGGCCAAGTATGGTTGTCATTATTTGCCTTTTTAGGCGCTGTTTCAGCGGCAAGCTCTATGGTTATTGTTTCTACTATCGCATTAAGCACCATGCTCAGCAATGAAATTGTTTTTCCTTTAATGTTTAAGTTTTCATCCCAACAGCAGCATGATTTTAATCACTTTCAGTCTCAACTTTTACTCATTCGTAAAGCCCTTGTGTTGTTCGTTATTTTTCTAAGTTACGGCCTATTGTTATTGTCGCCACCAGACACCTTATCATCATTAGGTGAAGTAGCTTTTGGTGCTATAGCCCAGATAGGGCCAGCCTTATTTGTTGCCTTTTATTGGCGTAAGGCTACGCTTGCAGGTGTACTGGTAGGTATAAGCAGTGGCTTTACTATTTGGGCACTATTTAATTTACTGCCACAGTTAGGAATTTATAGTCACCCCCTTGCAAACAGTGATTTACCCAGAACTACCGTTGTCACTTTAATCGGGCTACTGGTCAATATCATTTCACTTTTGTTAGTTTCCTTATTAACAAGGCAAAGTATTCGAGAACATATGCAGAGTAAATTTTTCTATAAAGATAGGCTAAAAACACAATGGAGTTTACCCATTCAACCTAAAGTTGACATTGTTGAATTGGAGTTTTTGGTCGCTCGCTTTATTGGTCAAGAAAAAGCCCAACAATGTTTTAAACAATTTCATAGTCCTTATCGTAATAAAAACAACAAGAAATTTAATGAGGCGATATTATTTCATGCTGAAACGACACTTGCACGAGTATTAGGTTCAGCTTCAGCAAAGCTGGTAACCTCTTTTGCAATTAGTGGTCAAGGCATGGCTTTTGATCAAGTCGCTCAACTGGTAGAAGACAATTCCACTCAGCAATTAGAATTTAGCCGCACTGTGTTACAAAGTGCAATAGAAAATGTTAGTGAGGGTATCTCGGTTATTGATAGCGAGCTAAAATTGGTTGCTTGGAATAAACAGTATTTAGATATCTTTAGTTATCCCGATGACTTTATTTATATTGGCTGTCCTATAAGTCAGTTAATTCACTTTAACCTTAGCCAGCAAGGTTACTTTATTAAAGATATTGCACGACAAGTAGAAAAACGTATTCAATTTATTATAGAGGGAAGTCGTCATAACTCTGAATATAAGCTTAAAAATGGTAAAAATATTCATATTGAAGGTAATCCAATACCTGGTGGCGGTTTTGTGATGACATTTTCTGATATCACTAAATACCGTCAAACAGAAAAAGTACTAAAAGATGAAAATACTGATCTTGAATCAAGAGTTCGCTTTCGCACCGCAGAGCTTGAAAAGGCGAATAAGGAGCTTGCACAAGCTAACGCTGAATTAGCACAAGCACAAGCTAAAGCGGTGCAAGCGCACGTCAAAAAAAGTCAGTATTTAAAAGCATGTAGCCATGATTTATTACAACCATTATCTGCAGCTCGGCTATTTTCATCTGCTGTATCTTTAAGCCCAAAAGTCACTAATGAAGAGCGTGATCAAATAAAGCGAATTGATAACTCTTTAGAAATAGCCAATAGTTTATTACTTGATCTCAATGAAATAGCACGTATTGAAAGTGGCAATATCGCTTCAAACATCGAAGCCATTGAAGTTAAACAGCTCTTTGAAATGTTAACAAACGAATTTAATGCCCAAACTGATGAATATCAAATAGAATTTCACTGTAAAACAAGCAAACTATTTATTGCTAGTGACATTACTTTGCTCACGAGAATTATCCAAAATTTCCTCAGTAATGCTTTTCGTTATGCACACACGGACAAAAGTAACAAAATAAATAAAGTGTTATTAGGCTGTCGCAGACAAGGTGATGAACTGTGTATTCAAGTATTTGATAATGGTCCTGGCATTCCATTAGAAAAGCAAAAACAAGTTTTTGAACAATTCACTCAGTTAAACACCACTAACGCTATTGGTCCTAAAGGGCTTGGCTTAGGCTTAAATATAGCCCAAAGCTTGGCACAAATTCTTAATCATAAAATCAATTTAAAATCTCAATCAGGATATGGATGTTTGTTTAGTATCAATGTACCTGTAACTAAGTCGATACTACAAAAAGCACAAGCTCTACCAACGGCTAGCATGAATTTACAGGGTGTAGGCGTATTATGTGTAGATAACGAACAAGCAATACTTGATGGCATGTCTACCTTATTAGGCGCGTGGCAATGCCAAGTATTTACCGCAATTAATGCCCAACAAGCCAAAGATATTTATCTAACACATGAAGATGAAATAGATATTTTACTTGTAGATTATCAACTAGTAAATTGCAAGTCTGAAGAAAGAGTAATGAACATGGATAGTTTATTGATTGAAAAAAGCAGTAAACAATGTTCAATGGATAAAATAAATGGTATTGAACTCATTGAGCAATTAAGACTAATAAGCCAATATTCATTGCCTGCCATACTCATCACAGCCACTACAGATGAAAACCTGATGGCGCTAACAAAACAGCATAATATTAGTTACTTACGAAAAATAATTAAGCCCCTTGCCTTACGCGCCCTAATAAGCTCGTTACTCACCAAAGAACTCGCGAATAATTATTCTCACAATACTTTATAGATCTGATTTATAAGGCGTAAGTAAAGTTAAATGAATTTTTGATTATTCGTTAGCATCTTTACCAAAAGAATGATGATTTAACTGTAATTCGTTTAAAACAATAACCGCTTGAGTACGATTTCGAACGCCTAGCTTTAAAAAAATAGTGCTTGCATGGCTTTTAATCGTAGATTCAGATAACCCTAAATCATACGCTATCTGCTTATTCAATAAACCATCAGCGAACATCAATAATATTTCATGCTGTTTCGGCGTTAATGATGCTATTTTATCATCAGCAATATTCGTTTGAGGATTACCAGTAAATTCACCATCGGGCGTCCATAACTTACCGTTAAGTACTTCTTTTATGGCAACAACCATTTCTGAAACAGACGTAGATTTAGGAATAAAACCAGCAGCACCAAAATTCATCGCTTTATAAATTGTTTCTTTATCTTCAAACCCAGAAATAATAACAACACCTAAATTTGGGTAAGTACGCCTAATGGTTATTAAACTATTAAAACCTTGTGCTCCAGGAATATCAAGATCAAGTAATAATAAGTCAGCATCATTTACGTTTTGCAAATGTTGTTCAAGTTCAGGAATTGTTTGTGCGTCAAAAATTTCTGCATCACTAAAATGTGCTTTCAGCGTAATAGTTAATGCTTGGCGAAATAAAGGATGATCATCCGCCAATATTATTTTCATGTTATCAAACATAGTTATACTCATAGCTTAACCGATTATAATTATTAATTGGAACGATCAAGACTCGTTAAATGAAAACTTTCAATGTAACTAACACAATAGCAAACTCTATATAAAGCTGCTAGCGAGATTTATTCTTTCTCTCATGCCTTTCTCGATAAAAATTTTTTATTATTTAAATAACAAATTAATGAAAAATAAAGGTTGAATATCGCATAAAATAGATATACTGTGCATTTATACAGTATATCTATTTTTACTCAATGTGCGTAGAGGAAACTAATAATGTTAAACACAAATAATAATAATATCAGCATGATAAGCGAAGTTTACAATAACAGTTCAACCGTAAGTATAAATTGGTTACAGCATACCCATGTCACTAACAACTTTGAACTGTCTAATCAATATGTCAGTATTTGCCAACAACATAAACAAGAAAAAAAATGGGTTCTCTTTATAAATCCAGAAGAACATTCTATAGAGCAACTCGCTCAAACACATGGAATTGATGTGTCAAAAATATTGATGGTAAATTACAAAAACACATCTAGCACCCGCGCAAAAATAGCATTGAAACAAATCACATCGGTATTAAGTAAGGGGAATTGTGCCGCTGTTATTTTGTCAAATAGCTTATTTGAAGCGGATGAAATAGCACAGCTTGAACGCTCAGCTAAAAGAGGTAAAACACATTGCTTTTTGGTGAAACAATGTCAATTACATTAAATAATGGTGAAACTTACCTTTGTTATAAACAAAAAGATAAAAAGAAATATAAAAGCTACGAGCGATCATCATAAATCAACACCTAGCTTTTATTCTTATAACTTTATAGATAACCTTATAACTGACTTTGAACCCAATGATTCACATTACGCTCTAATACTGCCATGGGCACAGCGCCGCCAAGTAATACAACATCATGAAAAGCGCTTAAATCAAATTTATCACCTAATTCAGCTTTAGCATGTTCTCGCAAAGACAAAATTTTAAGCATACCTAACTTGTAACCCAATGCTTGCCCTGGCCAAGTAATATAACGTTCTATCTCAGAAACAACATCTGACTCTGCACTACCAGTTGTTTCACTCATATAAGCGATTGCTTGTTCACGAGTCCAGCGTTTTTTATGCATGCCCGTATCAACCACTAAGCGTACCGCCCGAAATAATTCAGCTTGCAAACGACCTAAATCGCCAAACGGATCATTATTATAAAGCCCTAGTTCACTGGCGACTTTTTCAGAATAAAGCGCCCACCCTTCTGCATACGCATTATACGGAGCAATACGGCGTAAAAATGGTAATGATGATTGATCCATATTCAACGATGCTTGCCAATGATGCCCGGGGTTTGCTTCATGGTAAGTAAGCGTTTTTAAACTAAAGGTAGGATTCGCTTTCATATCTCGTAAATTGATCCAATAAATTCCCGGTTTAGAGCCGTCAACGGCAGGAGGACTATATTGGCCACCCGGCGCCCCATCTTGAATTTCTACAGGAAAAGAGCGTACTTGTACTTTATAACTTGGTTTTGTTTTAAATACCGGTGCCATTTTTTCGGTAACTTCATCAATATAACCATTAAGATCGCTAAGCAGTTGTGCTCGCCCTGCTTGAGAGTCTTCATATAAAAAACGTTCTTCATTCGTTAACGCAATCATACGAGCGCCAACAGTACCTTCTTTATAACCTTGACTGGCAAGAATAGTATTCATTTCTTTACTAATACGTGTTACTTCATCTAGCCCAACTTGGTGTATTTCATCTGCCGTGAGCGAACTATCGCCTAATTGACGAATAGCTTCTTGATAATAAGCCTCACCATTAGGCTGTGCCCAAACACCCGCTTCACTTCGCGATTTTGTTAATATCTGCGCTGTTGCTTTAGTTATAGACTGATAAGCGGGATACACCACCTTAGTCACTTTTTCAATAACTTGCTCTGTTAATTGTTGTTTTTGTTGCTCAGAAAGGGAAGCAATTTTATTTAATTTATCCGTAAAATTAGTCACAAAAACATGTTCATTAGGCTCTGCACTAGTAAAACCTTTTAAATAACGTAATGCACCGGTTACAGTACTTTTAGGCGGTAACCAATTTTGCGCGGTATCAAAGGCCAGTTTTTCTTCAATACTCGCAATCATTTGATCAAACTTCCCTAATCGCGTTATATAATCAAGTGCCTCTTGCTCTGTGGTGATAGGCTGATCATTTTGCATAATACGGGGAATATCAATTAAAGGGCCATTAATCTGATTAACAATAAAAGGCGACAACCCCATCCATGCATCAATGTAGCCAATAGAAAAATCTTTGTGACCCGCAAAATATTGCGTAATTCCAGCCATCACTTGTTGGTTGTCTATATCCGTACTTGTCGCTTGTATTAACTGATAAGTACTAATTTTCTTTGATAATGTGGCAAGTTGTTGACGTAATTTAGCTTCATTACTTGGACTAAAATCTGCTAATTGATCACTAAATTCGCTACCAACCTCGTCGGTTGATAAACCATACATAGTGGCTTCTAAAGCCCTTTGTTTAAATATAGCTTGCGTTGCTTGACTATATAAAGCGCTAATATCTTGCTGTGATTGATTTTCAGTTTTAGTTGAACTAGTAACTTTTTGTTTATTAATATTTTCTACTGGGGCTGAATTTTTATTGTCATTACAACCCGTTAAAGCAAGTGCAGAAACAATAGCGCAAGTGATAAATGTTAATTTCATTATTTTTCTCTTCAATCATTTTGTGCATCGATTAGAGCAAAAGCGACCTCAGTTGTAAATATACAAACTAAAATTGTATACAATACAGCTGTAAATAAATCACCCCGATTACCTGCAAATAAATCCCCCTATTAATTGCGCTCGAAGATAATACCAATGCTAGTAATGATTCCTTTAGAAAAACCGCACAAATTTTGCTATAATCGCGCGCTTAGTTTCGGTCGGTTAATCAGTCGGTCAAAATACACAAAATAAATTGAGCATATCTATGAGTAAAGCACAGCCGCAAGCCCTATTCGATTACCCCAAATATTGGGCTGAGAGCTATGGCACGGCACCATTCTTGCCTATGTCTAAAAAAGAAATGGATATTTTAGGTTGGGATAGCTGCGATATTATTATTGTTACCGGTGATGCTTATGTTGATCATCCAAGTTTTGGCATGGCAATTATCGGTAGAATGTTAGAATCTCAAGGTTTTCGTGTGGGTATGATCGCGCAACCTGACTGGCGCTCAAAAGATGCTTTTATGACGCTTGGTAAACCCAATCTATTTTTTGGTGTAACAGCTGGCAATATGGATTCGATGATCAACCGTTATACCGCCGAACGTCGTATGCGCCATGATGATGCTTACACCCCAAATGATGAAGGGGGTAAACGTCCTGACCGTGCAGTTACCGCCTATACCCAACGTTGTAAAGAAGCGTTTAAAGGTGTACCTGTTATTATTGGTGGCATCGAAGCCAGTTTACGCCGTATTGCTCATTATGATTATTGGTCTGATAAAGTACGTCAATCAGTGCTGTTTGATTCAAAAGCCGACCTATTAGTTTATGGTAATGCCGAACGCCCATTAGTTGAAATAGCTCACCGTATTGCTTATGGTGAAGATGTAAAAGAAATTACCAATGTTCGTGGCAGCGCATTTCTTGCAAGCCAAGCCCTACCCAGTTGGCAAGGCATTGATTCACGCGATATCGACAGACCTGGAAAAATAGAACCAATAGCTAACCCCTATGCTGAAATAACGCCAACAAGCTGTAGTGAAAATGAAGCAGCATCAGCTGAAGCTAATGATGACTCAAAAGATGTCACTAAAACAGCACAAGTTGTTAATATTTCAGAACTAAGCGATAACAAAAATGGCTACACCCGTAATAAAACATGGGCAAAAAAAGCCAAACCTTGGGAAAACACCTATATTAACTTACCTACTTTTGAGCAAGTAAAAGATAATAAGGTAATGTACGCCCATGCATCGCGTATTTTTCATCAAGAAGTAAATCCAACTTCTGCTAAACCTTTAGTTCAGGCACATGGTAACCGAATTATCTGGTTAAATCCGCCAGCAAAACCGCTTTCTCAAGATGAAATGGATGGTGTATTTGGTTTGCCTTATCAGCGCGTACCACACCCAAGTTATGGTAAAGCGAAAATACCTGCTTATGACATGATTAAAACATCCATTAATATAATGCGAGGCTGTTTTGGTGGTTGTACTTTTTGCTCGATTACCGAACATGAAGGTCGCATTATTCAATCACGTTCACACGAGTCTATCATTGCTGAAATTGAAGATATAAAAGTAAAAGTTCCTGGTTTTACTGGCGTAATTTCTGATTTAGGTGGCCCTACTGCCAACATGTATCAGCTTAATTGTAAAAGCGAGAAAGCAGAGGCTACTTGTCGTAAACCATCTTGTGTTTGGCCAACAATTTGTGGACATTTAGATACCGATCACACACCAACCATTGAGCTTTACCGAAAAGCTAGAAAAGTAAAAGGTATTAAAAAAGTACTCATTGCATCGGGCGTACGCTACGACTTAGCCATTCAAGACCCTGAATATGTTAAAGAGTTAGCCACTCACCATGTGGGTGGTTATTTAAAAATAGCGCCAGAGCATACCGAAGAAGGCCCATTACATAATATGATGAAACCCGGTATGGGCAGTTATGACAAATTTAAAGAAATGTTTGATCATTACTCTAAACTTGCCGGTAAAAAGCAATATTTAATTCCTTATTTTATTTCAGCACATCCGGGGACAACCGATAAAGACATGGTGAATTTGGCATTATGGCTTAAAGATAACAATTTTAAATTAGATCAAGTACAAAATTTTTACCCGTCACCCTTGGCAAATGCTACAACGCTTTACCATACCGAGCTAAACTCACTGCGTAACATCACCAGTAAAAATTTAGCTAAAGCAGATGGCACCATAGCGGTTCCTAAAGGCGCAATTCAAAGGCGATTACATAAAGCTATTTTACGTTATCACGATCCAAACAACTGGCCTGAAATACGTGCCGCGTTAACTAAAATGGGCTTGAGTAAATTGATTGGCTCAACGCCAAACTGTTTAGTACCAAGAGAAACACGTGGTGAACAACGCAGCCAAAACAATGACAAGCGACAAGGTAAAAATAATGCCCAAGGCTTTAAAAGCAGCCCTGGACAAAAAGCTAAAAAAGGGTTGACGCGTTTTAGTAATGACCAATTTAATGACCGAGCACCAACTAGAACACCTAGCAAACGTAAATCTAAATAAGTTAATGTTCAAAATAGAAATAAATATAGGATAAAAGTACATGTTAGCAGCAAACAACATCACTATATTATTAGCATGGCGTATAAGGTATAATGGAGACCTTATTCGAACGAAATAAGGTCTCCGATAATGCCAAAAGCCATATCCTACATACGTTTCAGTAGTAAAATACAAGCCAAAGGCGATTCCCTTAAACGCCAAACTGAACTAATAAACAAGTGGTTATCAGAAAATCCACACGTCAATTTAAGTAATAAGGGTTACAGTGATTTTGGTCGGTCTGGTTATCACGGAACCCACCTAAAACATCAATTCGGTGACTTATTAGATGCTGTTGAAGACGGTAGCATAACGGCTGGGGATTACATTCTTGTTGAAGCTATTGACCGTATTGGTCGATTAGAAACTATTACAGCCCTAAACATCATCACTGGTATTTGTATGAAAGGCGTTAAGCTAATAACGCTAGAAGATGGAAACGAATATAGTAAACAATCAATAGCCGCCAACGCAGGAATTATCTATTACTTAATAGGTAAGATTGATATGGCACATAACTATTCTAAAAATCTATCAAGGCGTGTCAGTAGTGCTTGGGGTACTAAGCGTGAAAACGCTGAAAACGGATTAGGTGTTAACCGTAAAAGCTTCTGGTACATAACCAAAGATGAACACGGTAAATACAATACAATTACCCCGCAAGATAAAGCCCTAGTGACTAAAGTATTCACTATGTTTCTTACTGGTATTAGCCAAAATAAAATAGTCGATTTTCTACAAGAACACGACCCTATCAGATTTAAAAAACTGGCTGCTACTGGCTTAAAGAAAATGCTAATTAATAGGACAGCTATTGGTTACTGGGGTGATACACCAAACGTCTACGAACCAGCCATAGAAGAATCCCTTTTCTATTCAGTACAAAACAAGTTCAAATCTGAAGCAGGTCAAAAGCAAGGCGCTAAGTCTGATCACATTATGGCTGGTTTAGTAGTATGTAAAAAGTGCGGTAAAAACTACGCTATCAGAAACCAAAAGCATTCAGCCACTGTGATGTATTGTTCAAATTCAAATAAGAAAAAATGCGAAAATACTACGGTGATGCCCCTAGCTATACTAAACGAATTCAGAGCTAGAACCCAATATAGTCATATTAAGAAAATCCTAGATAATCAGGGCAATGACGACAACCAAAAATTGATAGTGGCATTAGATGGTCGTATAGATACTATTAAGCAATCAATTGAAAATCTTGTTGAACTTGTGATGGCTGGTAGTAAATCTGGCGTTAAAAAAAATATCGAACTTGAAAATGAACTCGATAAATTAATAGCTGAACGCGCTGAATTAGGCGCTAGTGATGCCCAGATAGTTAGTGTTGAACAACTTAAACAAGCTGGTTTAGATATGTCTAGTGACCCTATTACGCTAAACGCTATGCTGAAAATGGTAGGGTATAAAATAAGCGTAGAACATAAGACTATGTACACTGACGATGATCAAATGGAATATATCAAGTATGTCAAAACTGGCGCTGATACAGGTGGCTATAAAGTAGCGGTATGGGATCAGGAAGAAACTGAAATTATACCTAAGTCAGTTGATACCGACTTAAACCAAGATGAACAAGTGAACGCTTTTATTAAGGGATCTAAGCATTAATATAAGCCTAGATAACTAAAAGCCAGCCGATAGGGCTGGCTTTTTTATTTAAGGAAGAGAGAGCGCTTAGATTATTATATTTTAGGTGTAGTAGCTCATATCTGATATGACACTTTTCGATATTGGTTCTAACTTTATCACACAGTTAATAAGATCAGCTCATGCCACATTGAAGACATTAGCTATCACAGCTAATTGGTCAAGTTGGATTAGTTTTTGTCTCGATAACGCCAAATAAGAGGCAAGTAATAGTTAGTTATAGAGCCAAGACAACTGTTATGAGTTCTGCTTTATTACTTATGCAAAGTCCAGCTCTTTGACCTTTTTGAAAAAATATCTGCTTAGCCAAAGATAAGGGAACATTGTTACCAATAATAGGGTGTATTCAAAAGAGCTAAACCAAACATTTGACCAGTCTATATTCTTACCAACAGACATGTTTAAAATTATTAATGGAAGTATCACACCAGTGACTAGATTAAAAGTAATCAGCTTGATGACATTTAATGTTGTAGATTTAACCTTAAATGTCTGATTATATGTAGTATAATTAGTTAATGACTTTGATAGAGTTGGAATTACCTCTCGCTCTACAAGGTGTGCTGTATTAAAGTAATTTACAAATATTGATTCAAAATCTGTGACTCTATCTATTTGTGGTTGATGGATCTGTTTCCACATACTTTGTTGCTCAAGTTTTGAAATGCCTATTGTTTGCTTCTCAAATAATTCTCTTTGCTCTTTCAACTGTTGATTTTTTTTAAACTCCATTCCTTTTCGGGCTAAAGTTACAATAGCTCGATTATTCGTATTCCAAGTCCAAGACAGATAACCAATAATCCTACTCATTTCTTGAATGCGTTTTAAATCAAAATCTTGCATACAAGCTTTTTTTATTTGATCGGTTTGCCCCTGAATATGAACCATACCATTGTTCCAGAATGGATATGTTGTAAATATAGTACTTAAAAGTAAAAACAAATCGTCGCAAGTCGTTATCACATTTTCGACACTAGGCTCTCGTTGATATTCACTTCGAGGAATTCCATATTTTTCTTCGTAATCTAAATATGAGTAAAGTGATGTTGCGTTTCGCAGTAGCTCTTTCCCATGATTGTCCCAATCTAAGTGACCATCTTTAGTAACAAATTTATTTTTGCCACTATACATAGTATCGTTTGTAGACGTTAGATCAGCACTTTGTTTTATTGCAGCATCAAACCTCTCCTTGGCATCATGAACTTTTGTATAAGCATAAATTGCAAATGCCGAAAAGAAAGCAGCTATAACGCCAATCACAGTAACATGTATTGCTGGAAGTGCTTCTAATATTGGTGAGCTCAACTTTAACTCCTTAGTTAATAAAACGGCTAGCCGTATATTATGGGAACGTCTCCGTAATGTCCGCCCCTATTTCAATAAGGTTAACATTAATATTCCTCGATTTCAGTGGATTAGAAATAAAACATGACTGAACGTCTAAGCATTATTACAGAAATAAATCATTAGAAAATATATGGCAAAAAACTTAATGCTAATGTCTTCAATGCGCACAGAGATGAACCTTACACCTCAACAAATAAATATCGAGTAATCGTCTGTTAAAAAGGTCGCGTCCTACCTCTTTGTGGACTAATTTATGAAGCTAAAAACGACCTTGAAATAGACCGATTTTGCCATTAAATCACTACACATAGGCTCTGCCTTAATAGGTAGGTATCTGTCTTTTTCAGGTTAGTTAATCTAGTCTAATGATTGGACTAATAACAAGGAGGTAATTTATGGGTACAATCAAAATTAGAAGAGGTGTAGCAGTCCCCCTAATTCTACTAACTATTCCTGTAACTGTACTATTGTCTTGGGATGGCGAGAAGCAAGAGCAAAAGTACAGGGAGAAGTTTAAAGTTGTATTACAGGAAGTGGCTACTATCTGCACCAAGAAGCAAGAGGAGAGGTACATTCGAGGCAAGGATATCGATTGCACTATCGAACAACTAGTGACCCTTACACCTCAAAAAATAAATCTCGAGTAAATCGTCTGCTTCAAAGGTCGCACTCTGCCACGAAGGCGACTAAAAACATTATGATTTAACGATGAAAATAAGGTCTGCAAAGCACCGCTCTTCTGACGTTAACGTATTACTCACAGGAAACTGTGAGTAAAGAAAGTAATTTCCATAGTAAAGCAATTTGTTATTTTACGTTATCAATATACTAATCGATCTTGAAGAACTTATCTGACTGCTTAAGCCACAAAACAGTATTTCCATTAATAAACGTTTGCTCAAGTGAAATTAACTTGTCGCTCAATACTGACATTATAACTTGAATCTTGTTCTTATTAGCAAGCTTAGCTAAAGTTGCCAACTTATCAGGATCTGATGCTTCAAGATAATCTTGTACTGTAAACTCAGGGAGATTGCCATTGGTTTTCTTTGTAAACTCCACAAAGGCCATATCGAATGCCAATGATGCTGCACGTGGTGCGCCATCTCCAGAAACTTTATCCTGATTCACAATTGAGAATTCAAGTTCACTGTTACTGCTTTTAATTCCAACATTAAAACTAAGTGAAAAATCTTTAAATAAAGCCAAAGTAAATTTCTTAAAATAGCCATTAAATATATCGATATTGATATGCAACTGATCCATCATGCTCTTATTATTTTCACGAAGTAAGCTTATTTTCTTTTCAAGCTTTATTACCTCCTTAGATTCATAAGCCACTTCATCAATGATGACACTTATTCTGCCACGCTCTTCACGTTTATCTTGTATCTCTGTTTCAATTACTATAAATCCAGCAAGGTGCGTTTCATCTGAAATCACTCTAACTAAACCTTGCTCTTCAACTAGTTTAGTATCTAATTCTTTTTGCATATCATCTTGCGTTAGTTGATATTTTGAAAGCTGATTCCGGAGATAATCTGTTTTCTTCGAGATTACTTTTTCATGGAAGTAAATAGTTTCTTCCAATGTTTTGCTCAAACTTGGTAGTAGAGTTTTCGCCTCTTCATAGATATTTTCAATAATATCAACATCTATTGATGTACGCTTTGTTTCATAACTATCGATAGTTCGTTGCGAATAATTTTTTCTTATCTCTAAACGTGTTATCTCACTTGTTAGTTGCGCTATTTTCTTACGCTGCCCTTTTAATTTTAGTATTCCTTTATTTTGTGAATCCTTAAAATCAAATAGCTCTTCTTTTTGCTTTAGAATATCAATTTCATCATCAATTGACTGAAGCTTGTCTTTATATTGTTGTTCTGTTTTATTATTTAGTAAGAATAAAATCCGAGAATTTCTATTATTTTGCTCTACTACTGACTCGATCTCTTTAGCTACCCCATCAAGACCAGCAAAACCAAAAAGATAAGAGTAATAAAGCACATATTGTTTATCGTTAGTGCTTGAATTTAGATAACGATATGTATTCGATGATGTTTTCTTATCGAGTCGTACCAATCGATTTTTAATAGCTGAATAAGTAGGACTGGCAATGCTAAAGCCTAAAATTGGAGCTAATCCTGCTTTAAACTTTTTATTAGTATCGAAATCAGCTTCATTGATCCATGAATAAAGCTTTTGAATTGAACCATTTTTCTGGTGTACCGTTACGATTTTCCTTTTTATCTTGTAAGTTATTCCTTTAATAAACAGTTCAAGTAAAAAAACGACTCTACCGCTAGTAACTATATCTCTGATAGGTTCACTTGAAGTACGAGTATCTGGATCAATCCATATACTTTTACCGTCAGAACCAAGGCAAAAGTTTATCACTCGCAAAGCAGTGCTTTTACCTATTTGATTTCCATCATCCTCTTCATTGGTAATAATATTAATTCCATCTTTAAATATTATTTCACGAATGATTGAGTCGTCTTTAAATACTTTTAGGTTTACTAATTGCATAATTTTAAATTACCAAATTCATCTAGCTCTACTGCATTCAGAACAAACAACCAGTCCAATCCAAAGTAGAAATATGAAATGGATATGTCACCGTTGTAGGTTTCGAATATTTCATATAGTTCTAGTGGGTCAATTAAATTTTTACCTGCAATATTGAAGGCTGATAAAATGTTGGCTCCAATAACATATAGGCTTTTACGAGGTTCTAAGAGGTCACCTATAATCATCTGGTCTCTCCAACACTTTACAGTTAATAAACCCATAACAAACTATTAAATTGGTGGAATCTCTTACATCTTCAACGGGACAGTAATATAAATCAACTTTCGCATATTCTAAGATCGTATTTGTTACCCGCTGTATTAACAAGTCAGCGTTAGCACGGACAATTTTAATAACAGCGGCCTTGTCCTTACTATTAATTCCATTCTCAATCAATAATTCACATCTATGGTTTTTGTAATTTTGATGTATTGCTCTAAGAAACTTTTTCTTTGCTCCTGGCGACTCGTCATCAATAGTATCAACTTGCTCCTCAACTAAAGATAAGAATCCCACACAATCAACAATTTCCTCAGAAAAAACTCTCACGTGATTAAAGTCTAATTTTTCTTCTGGGTCAGGTAGTTCGTCATCATTATTTACTTCCGAATCAGGATCATACTTATCAATGATTTTTTCAAGTAAAGGATTAAGAAGAGAGCCATATTTTGCAACTTGATTTAGATTGAATGTTGGGCTGTTTGCAATTCCTGACCCATCATACGCAAAGCCACCTTTTGTAGCACTTATATCCTTATCACTCATTATTTTTCATCCGAATTCTTTTTGAAAAATTTAATGAAGTTAAGGAATCCTGCGTTATCAATGGCAATACCACCATTGTCAGCCGTTATTGTTTTACCATTTGATTTTGTGGCAGAGGAAAGCAAAATTGCAACAAACAACAAGAATCCAGCAATACCTGTAGACCATATAAAAGCTTTAAATGTTTGCTCTTGTGACATTTCTGTGAAAATATTAGCTTGTATAAATCCTTCATGAACAGACCAAAAAACCGCTGCCGCAATCGCAGCTAGACCAAATCCTGCTTTTACTGTACCAGTTAAAAATTTGAGCATATCTCTATTTCCTTATCTGTAGATTTAATCAATCGCATAACAGTTTTTCTAGACACTAAACACCTGTTTAATGTCTAGTGTATAATGTGTATTTTAATTTCCATAGATTACGTTGTAACTCATTTTAAAACAAGTGATTAACTATAAAATCATAATGTCAAATTTCTGTAAAAACGAGATAGGTTGGTGTAAAAAAACTGATAGCCTGAGGTTTTTTAGATCGTCAGAATGGAAAAAGTAGCCTTACAAAACCAACCGTAATGTCAGCGATTAAACCAACTGCGGAAGTTTAAATTTATGACTACTTACTTCCGCAATGCGCACCAAAGCGATCATAATAAAGGGTAGTAACTTAACCCTACGTTTATCAGTCTTAACGCCACATTTAACAGCCCTAATTAAAGCCGTTAGCCTATCGCCATTGGTAATGTCAGCTAGTTTAACTTCGCTCCCTTTTAAAAGCTTTATTACAACCTTACTGGTATAAATTTACTCCCCTCCCTTTCTCTTTAATCCAATGCTAGTAAATTTTAAAACGTTGTAGAAAACCAATACGTCACCAATCGAAGACATTAAACGTAACCCTTGATTTATATGGCCTCTATGAATGGGGGGCTAATAGAAGGAAGCTATCGTTACTAATATATTTTTGAAACCACCGCTAATCGAAGACATCAAACGTAACCCTTGATTTATATGGCCTCTATGAATGGGGGGCTAATAGATAGGACTAGCCGTAACGGTTAGGACGGATAAATTAATATAACAACATAATTCATTAGGAGGACTTAATGTCACTAAAGAAAGCACAAAGCATACTGAAAACGGGCAAATTTAATGGGGCTAACGATTCCGAACGAAGAGCCAGTCGCGCCCGTTGGCGGAGATTGGTGGAAAAACACGCAAACTCGCCACTTATATTAAACGAAGACCTTATAACCCTGACCTTAGTATGTCAGGCATTTATTCAATTAGATTCACATCCGAATTTACGCCCTAAAGCACGTGCAGTGGTTGAACTGCTATTTAAGTAAATTTGTAAACTAAAAATGTTTGTCTTACTACTTAAACAAGACCAACTAAAATTATTATAAGGTTAGTCGGCAAGGATAACTTTCAAATCTTTTTTGAAGAACCAAGCTGAATTAAAATAACTCTTTTCTCTTAGCGGTCTATCAATAGTGACAAAAAACACGCCAACGAATACTTTTGTTGATAGCCCGTCATCCAACCTATACGTTCTACTTCCTACAGTTACCATAGGAATAAGATCATCTCTCATTTTCTTTTTAGTTTCTTCTGATAAAGTTTTGCCTTTATGAGCCTCACTCAGTTTCTTTTTAGTTTCTTCTGATAAAGTTTTGCCTTTAT
>CAXBEX010000007.1:0-198683 GCA_963974965.1 uncultured Colwellia sp.
ATTGGATATTTAGACCATTTAAAAAGATCACTTAGTTAGTTTGATTGGTATTATTCTTGCCCTGTTACTTTCTAGCGCGTGAGTCAATTAACTTGGCTATTTTTCCTTATCTAGATAAATAAATAAATTTTTCTTCTGATAAGACCACAATGGTGTTTCTGCCGTTTTCTTGAGCTTGATAAAGGACTTTATCTGCGGCAATAAAAACATCCGTAGTCTTTAAAGTGGCAAGACCAAATAGGACGTCGAACGTTCTATTAAGTTAACGGCCTTAAAAAAGGATCCTTTATCAACGGATACTTGCTGTGCTTCATATAAAAGATTGTTAATAAATTTATCATTGGGGTATGTTTTAGCCAGCTGTTTGGAAATGGTTATAACATCTTTAGTCAATCGTTTACTGGCTAAATGGATATCCGTTGCTTTGACGCCTGTTTCTTCTATCATCACTTCTGTATCTGAAACAAGCACTTTTGATATGTTTCTAAGGGTACCTAAATCTTCAGAAAAATAGGCCAAAGCCTTACCAACAGCGACCATGATGACATGATCTTCTTGTTTGAGCATTATTGTTGACATGACCTCAGCAATTTTTCATTTTGAATTGAAGATAGATTTTTATTGGCACTTTTTTTCAGTAAACCTTTTAAAGTATTGAGATCTTTTTTCTTGTTTTGATAATCTACATTATCAAAATTTTGATTTATTTTAGCATATTGTTCAACCAGCGAAGCAAAAGTTAAAATCGCTTCATTTGATTTTAATGCTGCCTTAATGGTGTCAATTTTTACGGCCAACGGTCCTGAATTTGGAGCACTATCAATAAAATGGCGCAATACATGCCTTAATTCATTGTTAGTTCGGCTAAGTAATTTAAAGTCTTGAACAGGCTGAATGACACTCGCTTCCCATACTGAGATATAAACTAAATTTTTATCCAATATCAATTACTATCCACCGTTTTAATAGAAGCTGAAAAATAGTAATTCTTCGCTTCAATGAATGCTCCTAGCATATGATGGAATAACGCATTTATTGAATGATTCTTCGGTTGTTAGAAAAGTGAATGACTATCAGGTTATTACGGTTTAACATATGGTGGAATAAAAAATAATTAGAGCCGTACTAGATTAAAATAAGAGTTTTATAGATGAAGTTTAGGCAAATTGAAGTATTTAAAGAAATCATGTCAACAGGTACTATTACTGCTGCGGCAAAGCGTTTACATGTTTCAGCTCCCGCCATCAGCCAAATGCTGAATGATTTTGAAGAATCCATAGAGGTCAAATTATTTAACCGTGTTAAAGGTCGCTTGGTTGCAACGACCGAAGCCCATCTGTTTTTAAAAGAAGTTGAACATGTCTATTCGGGTCTGAAGCATTTAAAAAAAGTTGCCAAAAATCTACGAGAATATCGTTATAGGGAGTTAGAAATAGGCGTATTTCCAGCAATATCGAAAGCATGGCTATCAAATACCTTGAGTGAATTCATCGCGATAAATAGTGATATTACAGTAACGGTAAAGGAAGTGAATTCGATTCAAGTACTCGAAGACACCCTATCTCAACAAATTGATTTTGGCTTATCGATGGTACCTATTAATGATCCTGCTGTGTGCTGTGAGTTAATCAATACGTTGCCGGCAGTGTGCATTGTCCACAAGAACCATCCTTTAGCGAATTTAGAGGTTATTTCTATACAAGATATTGCGCCATTTCCTTTTATCAGTTTGAGTCATTTGGATAAATCGAAAGGAAAAATTAATGAATTATTTAAGAAGGAAGAAATAGAACCAAATATTGTTATGCAAGTTTCGTTAATAAATACCGCCTGTCATATGGTTTCGGAAAATCTTGGTATCTCAATTGTCGACATAAAATCTGCAACTGATTATCAACATTTACATATTAAAACAATCCCGTTAACATCAGGCTTCGACTTTAGTGTTTATATGGTGAAACCTATTTACGGGCGTTCTTCTGATCTAGCCGATAAATTCATGTCTCATATTCGCGATAAAATAGATTATTAAGATAACGTTTAATTATCTTAATAACCATCTGAAAAGTTAAGTTTAAAACCTATTCACTCTATAAGGCGAAAGATCAATTGAAGAGGGCTTGTCTAAGACAAGTTCAGTAATTAACTTTCCTGTTTTTGGCGCTAGAGTTAACCCCATATGCTGATGACCAAAAGCATAAAACACTTTCTCATATTTAACAGATTTACCGATTACGGGTAAGCTATCGGTAATGGAAGGCCGAGATCCCATCCATTCAACAAAATCACTGGTGTCTATTGCTGGGAACAATTGCTTGGCATGATGCAATAAACGTCTACCAAACTTAGTATCGGCTTCAGCGTCAGGTTTTTGTAGTTCTACCAGCCCCGCAAAACGTATTCCTCCTTCCATAGGCGTAGCAACTAATTTTCCTTCAGAAAACATGATAGGACTGTTAAGTTCAACGTTAGGATTCGCCACTTCTATGTGGTATCCCCGCTCTGATGTTAAGGGCACATTATCTTGCAATTCCTTCGCTAGCTTTGCTGACCATGCGCCGCCAGCAATCACTAATTTTTTAACCAGTATATCCCCTTGATCTGATTGCAGGGCATGGACAGTATCATCGTTTTTAACAAAGCCCATAATTTTACGTTGAAGAATAATCCCCCCTGCTTTTTGAAAGTGCTTAGCAATCGCTTTAACCAATCCACCAGGGTTAGAGGTAAATCCATGATCTTGTAAAGAAACGGCAAAATTAAATTCTGTCGATACATCTGGTTCTAAATTACGTAACTCACTAACATCAATAGGATCATATTTGACCCCATATTCACGTCGTAACTGCCAAGCCAATTTTTCTTTCTCAAAAGCTGCCAAATCACGATAAAGATAATGATAAGGTGAAGATTTTACTAAATGCTGTGCCTGTGCCAGCTTTGCCTGTTCTAAATGCAAAGGTAATGCATCTTGAAGTAATGCGTTAAGCGAACTGGAAATTTTTAATATTCGATTTTTTGAACTATTACGAATAAATTTTAATCCCCAAGGGGCTATATTTAACGCATTGCTCAACGGCATAGAAAGAGGCCCTGCCGGATCCAATAAAAGGCTAGGCACTTGCCACGCAAAACCGGGCATTGCCACAGGTATACAACCACATCTGGCTATCACGCCAGCATTACCATGAGAGGTTGAATCCCCAGGTGCTTCCTGATCTACAACCGTGACACTCAAGCCTTGTTGCTGTAATTGTAAAGCACAAGACATGCCAACAATGCCCGCGCCTATAATAGTTACATCTGTTGAATTTTGATGATTTCCCATCATTTATTTCCTTAAAATTTAGGGTGAGAACGCCGTCGTTAGTACGCTATGTAAACGCATATTCGTTAATAACGGCTTGTAAAAGGTAAATGGTAATAAACAGAATTAATTATTAGTTTTCTTTGTAGAATCTATAAGATGCAATTCCAACAAATACCACAGTAATAAAACAAATTCCGGTGATGCCATAAATGACTAAATCGAACCAATGCATAATGTTGTCCTAAGTTAAATTAAGTTAACGTTTGTTTTAGGTGATTCGCCGTTTTTGGTCACGACATGAACTAGGCTAAAGGTGAATATATTGGTCAATACACCGACAATTAATGCTGATAAGCCTGTTACTTCAACCAAATTAAAAGGCCCCCATTTCCAAACAATCGTCATTAACGCACCAAAAAACATTGCAGACAATGCTGCTTTTGGGTTTTTAATATCGAACATAACGCCGGCAATAAACGGAATTAGAACTGTTGGCGCCCAAAGTGCGTAGCTCATTAATAACGCGTCAATTATCGACGTGGCATAAAGTGCGAACACAATGGCGCCTATACCTATAACAACGTTTACAATACGCTCAATCCATAAGCGTTTTTTCTCGCTTGCCTCAGGATCAATAAAAGGTAAATAAATGTCCTTAACAAAGATAACCGAAGCAGAGTTTAGGTAAGAATCCGCAGTAGACATGACCACCGCGAGTAATGATGCCAATACCAGACCGACAAGACCTACGGGTAAAGACATACTTATTAACGTGGTTAATGCCATGTTCGGATTTATGTCTGGGTAGATAACAAAGGCGAGTAGGCCAATAGTTGAAGTGACAAAATAGAATACCAAACCAAAAATACCAGAAATCGTATAACCTATTTTTGCATTACGAGCGTCTGGCGCGGCTAAAGCTCTCTGTGTATAAGGTGGTACTAAGGTTTCCCCCAATAAAAAAGCAATAAATATACTGGCGAACATCGCATAGCTATAATCACCCATTATCGAAAAATGAAGATCAGGTAGTCGTTCGATAAAGACTTCTGCTCCGCCCAAATTATTAAGCGCTATAATCATAGTAAGTGGCATAAAAACAGCGAGCATAAGAAACTGTACAACATCTGTTTGAATTACTGCCCACATCCCCCCTGCAGTCGAATATATCAGCACCACAACCATGCCTAAAATTATGCCTGTAGCAACATCAATTCCCATTACGGCGTTAAATACCGTGCCGATGGCAAGCGCTTGAGCTCCCAAGATGCCAGTACAAAAAACTAAAGAAAATATCCCTGTAGCAAAGCGGGTTCTTAAACCAAAGTGTACCTCCATTATGTCACCAACGGTTTGCGCTCCAACATAACGTTTAAGCTTGGGTGCTATAAATATACCCACAATGATAGTCGCAATAGGAAATGCTCCCGATGCGAACATAAAAGCATAGCCATGGTCAAAAGCCTCACTGGCTCGCCCTAAAGAGGCTCCGCCACCTAAAAATGAAGCCGATAAAGTCGCGAATAAAATAGGCCAAGTTATTTTATTGCCAGCAACAGCGAAATCTGCGCTAGATTGTACTTTTTGTGAGCTGCGGTAACCTATATAAAGTAAAATTGCAAAATAAGCACATATCCCAAAAATGTCATATACATTCATTATTACCCCTCCAATTAGTTAACTTAAGTAACAAAAGAATTTACGCCAACGCCGCTGTTATCGTTATTTCAACTAACAATTCAGGACGTGCCATTTTTGCCTCAACACAAGTTCTTGCTGGTGGAAAGTTAGGCACGACCCAAGCGTCCCAAATTTCATTCATCGATTGAAAGTCTTTCATGTCTTTTATATATATTGTGGCCGTTAATAACTGACGTTTACTACTACCTACGGTAGCCAATAATTCTTCAATTTTTTCGAGGGTAGTCGCAGTTTGCCCTTTTATATCAGCTGATTCGTCTTTTGGTACTTGTCCACAAAAATAGGCAGTATTATTGTGAATTGTGGCTCTGCTCATTCGGGTTGAACTGTCAATATACTCAATTATCATAAATTTAATCTCTTTTAAAATATTTCAGAAAATACTTTCTGTGAAACAGGAGGAGCAAACATAGAGTGTATTTAAAAATTTACGTTTAGCTGCTGTGTTTCAATATATAGAGGAAATCAAGCAAAAACCAATAGCATTATTTTGGTAATGATTAACTTTTACTTTAGTCCTTTAAAAGACAGTTTATACTTGATAAGTAAAACTTAATGGATACCAAAAAATCAGTAATGGCGGTAATGATTTGAATCTGTATATTTATTACAACTGCATATGAAGTGAGTGTTAACTAATAAAATTAATTTTAAAGAGAATCGACCTACTACTTATTGTAAATAAGCGATATCTACACTCATTAATAATTAAATAAAAACATGATTGCAGTTAAATAATAATCAAATTAATGATAGAGGAATAAACATGGGCATTAATAACAGTACATTGAAAGAAACAGCAATTCATCGAGCGATAATTTTGGCAATTGCTAGCGTGTCGATATTTAGCATCCCAGCATTGGCACAAGATGCAGCACTTACTCCAGAACAACAATTGAGTGAAACAAAGGAAGATGAGATAGAAACTATTCAAGTTACTGGCTCGAGAAGGCAGAATCAATCACTAGCTGATATTCCATCTCCAGTTGATATTTTTGATGCTGATATGTTGGCCAGACAAGGAGGGGTCGATATGTTAGATGTAGTGAGCACCTTAGTTCCTTCCTTTAATATAACAACTCAACCTGTAGGCGGAACGTCCAGTTTGGTTCGTCCACCAAACTTACGGGGGTTAGGTGCGGACCATACATTGGTTTTACTTAATGGCAAGCGCCAGCATAGATCTGCCAACATCCCAAATGCCTCTGGCGGCATTAATGACGGTACGCAAGGTGTGGATCTTTCAACTTTACCTGTCATTGCTTTTAAAAGAGTTGAGGTACTAAGAGAAGGGGCCTCTGCACAGTATGGCGCAGATGCTATTGCGGGTGTCATGAACTTTGTTGCAAATGACGATCCTACCGTACGTTCAATTGAAGTAAAAACAGGACAATATTACGAAGGAGATGGTACAGCGCTTAACATAGCCGCTACCTTTGGTATGGAATTACCTAATGATGGCAGTGTTAATTTTAGTGCTGAGTTTAATGAAAGTGATAGCACCCTTCGAGCGCAACAATCAACGGGCAATCAAGCCTTTGTTGATGCAGGCTATACTGAGGTTCGCGATCCAGCGATACTTTGGGGAGCACCAGAGGTTAAAGATGATCTAAAGCTGTTTATCAATGTAGTAGCGCCAGTTAATGATAGTGCGACAATTTACAGTTTTGCTAACTATAATAAACGTAAAAATATCAGTGTCTTCTTTTTTCGAGATCCTGCCAGAGACGGGGTTTTTGCCCTTGGTGACGAACGCATAGTATTTGATACTACCAACGATCAATCAGGTAACTGTCCGGCTCTAACCGTTCCTGATTTAAATGACCCAGCAGCGGTTTCTAACGATTTAGCCGCTATTGAGGCTTTAAGGAGTAATCCGAATTGTTTCTCTTTTTTAGAAGACTTTCCAGGAGGCACGGCGCCAATGTTTAGTGGTATTGGTGAAGACTTGACACTATCGCTAGGCGTCAGAGGTGAGTTGGATAATGAACTGAGTTATGACATTAGTTATGTATGGGGAGAAAACGAAAGCAGCTACTCCACATTTGATAACTTTAACCCCTCTTTTGGTCCCGATAGCCCAAATCAATTGTTTTCTGGTAGCCGTGTTCAAACCGAGCAAACATTCAATGCCGAATTAGTATACCCCGTAGAAGTAGGTTTACAATCACCAGTTAATATTGCGGCAGGATTTGAATGGCATGAAGAAAAATATCAACAAAATCCTGGACAAGTAGAAGCTTATGGTGTTGGCGATTACACTAAAACCGCACAAGGAACAAGCGGAATTGGCGTAGGTACCTTAGGTTTTGGCTCTTTTAGTCCGGCTACTTCCTTTGGTAACAAACGTGATAATTTTGCTCTTTTTCTTGATGTAGAAACCGATGTAACAGATGCGTGGACACTTGGCGGTGCTATTCGTTTTGAAGAGTTTAGTGATGTCGGTAATGATGTGAATTATAAAATAGCAACGCTCTATAGACTTACCGATGAATTGAATATAAGAGCAACCGTTTCTACCGGTTTCCATGTGCCTACACCGGGTCAAAATTCTTTTGCCCAATCATCTTCAAACTTTGATGCCAATGGGGTAATAACAACTACTTCAGCATTACCTGTGAGCTTTGTTGGCCAGTTACCTTCATTTAAGGATACCGCTAACCCACTTACCCCAGAAACGTCAAAAAATATTGGCTTTGGTTTCATATGGGATACTGAGGAATTTAGTGTAACTGCTGATTATTTCAATATTAAAGTTGAAGACCGTATTACGTTAACGTCTACAACTTCAATCACTGATGACGATAGAGCTGTACTTTTTGATGCTGGTTTTGCTGAAGCCAATCAATTTCGTGGTGTAAACTTTTTTACCAATGATTTTAGCACTAAAACTCAAGGTGTTGATTTAGTAGTGGCTGTGCCATTAGAGATTTTGGAAGAAGGTAATACGCAATTGTCATTATCAGCAAACTACACCAAGACTGAAGTCACAAAGCAAGGAGATAATCTTAGCAATCTTCGTAAGTTACAACTTGAAAAGCAGTTACCGAAGACAAGAGGCACACTTAGCCTTAGCCATTCACAAAATCAGTTTAGAACACTGGCTCGCGTAAATTATTATGGTTCATCAACGGAATATTATTTTACTGAAACTAGAGTCACAGAACTTGACCCGCAAGTGACTGTAGATTTGGAAATCAGTTATCAAGCAACAGAGTCACTGGAATTAATTGCTGGCGGACAGAACATCTTTGACAGTTACCCAACTAAAGCATCTTATGCCGAATCATTAGGTAGCACGTATCCGACATCATCTCCAAATGGCTTTGGTGGTGGTTACTATTATGTAAAAGCAAAATATAATTTTTAAAATAACTACGTAACTAATTTATACTAGCTCAGATAGAAACCGAGCTAGTATAAATTAAGCGACATTTAGTTCTTCATATTTAGAAGGACTAATATACTACATAAAACCTATCTCACTTTTTTGCCCCTGAGCAAGATATGAAGTTAAAGTTTTCCAAGTTCATTACCCTAAAAAGACTCTATGAGGGCGGCCAGTGAGCGCGAAAAAAGTATGAGTCAATCTTGAAGTAAATCTAACTAACAACTGCTGCCACAACGGATATTTCTACTAAAAGTTCTGGGCTTGCCATAGATGCTTCTACACAAGCTCTTGCAGGGGCAAATCCTTCTGGAACCCAGTTGTCCCAAATCTCATTCATAGCACTAAATAACGTCATATCTTTTATGTATATAGTCGCAGATAATATGCTTTCTCTATTGCTATTCGCTCGTTCCAGTAAACCATCAACTTTAGCAAGCATGGTACGAGTTTGTTCTTTAATATCTGAACTATAATCTTCTGCAACCTGCCCACAAAGGTAGACAGTATTATTGTGTATAACTATTCGGCTCATTCGTTTTTTCGTTTCAATACGTGTGACTGACATTAATTAAGTCTCTATTTTCTTACTGTAAATGGTTAAAAATGTTTATTATTTTTTTGAACGATTTGATTCAACGGATAAACTCTCAAAGGCTGTTCGAACTTAAGAAGAAGTGCGTGAACAACTTCAGGTGCTAAAGCAACGCTACCATCATCAATAAAGTTAACTTTGGTCTGACAAACGCGGAAATATTTTAATGAAGAATTACACACTAAACACTCCACTGCCTCAACTTCACTAAACACGCTGTCGCTTAGTGTTTTTTCTTGTGAGTGTATAATTGTTTCAACATTTTCCACATAGGCATGTACGGTTGGGCCAGCATCAAAAATATCAACATAGTTTTCATAATGAAAACCTTCTTTAAATAGCATATTCAGAGCCGCCTCACCTAATATGTGTGGCTTACCAATAACGGATTTGGCCATTTCAGGTAATAAATCAATATATATTGGATATTCTGGCATTAAATCGGCGATAAACTGGTTGTTAGTCGTGGCACTTAAATAATCAGCATGCTCATATTGCATTCCTTGAAAAAAGTGTTTACCAACACCTTCCCAAAAAGGGGAAATAGCCTTATCATCAGACCAACCACGTAGCTCAGCAATAAGGCGCGCACCAAATAATTGTCGAAATTGCGCAATAAGTAAATAACGACACTTTGAGAGCAACTTACCATAACCACCGCCACGGTAATCGGGATCAAGTATTAACGTGCCTACTTCAGTATCTCCCGTATATTCATTTACTAAATGTAGGGTTTTCGACGATACTTTGCTATTGAGCTTGTATGAGTGCTTGCTACGGGTGAGTATTTTAAAACTGTAAAATGGCGTGTTTTTGCCAATATTGCTATAAATACCGGCCGTACCCATAATTAAATTAGTATCATTATCCACAAGTACCATTAAAAATGAACCTTCTGTACTTTTGTCATACTCCAAGTTAAATGCTTTATGTGAAGCGATTATTTTTTGAGTAAGCACTTTTTTGTCTGGCGGAAAAGTGGTCATACCTGGCCCTGCCTTTTTCGCTAATTGATATAGCCCATCAATATCATCATGCTCGACTGGCCGAATGACTATCATAACTAACTCCTAATACTTACTATTAATAAATGCTTTAATTTTATAGATATGATTTGGTCGAAACAACATGAAAAATATTTCATTTAAACCGTCTGATATCAAAAGCCATTATATCAATTGATGGTGTACGTCCACAAATCAATTCGGTGACCAGTTGCCCTGTTTTTGGCGCACAAGTCAGTCCTAGGTGCTGGTGTCCGAAAGCATATATAATATTAGGAAAAGCGCTAGAGCGACCTATAACCGGTAAACTATCGGGTAAAGTAGATCTAAATCCCATCCATGTTGATGAATCGGTAGTGTTTAATCCACTGATCATGTCTTTAGCATTTCGGTTAAGTGCATTGATTCGTCTAGGGTTTATTGGTTCATCTAACCCGGCCAACTCAACAGTTCCTGCAAATCGCAGTCCCATATCCATTGGTGTTGCCAAAAATTTTCGGTCACCTTCCATTATCGGGCGAGAAATACTTACTGCTGGTGCGTGACAAGTTTCATGATAACCTCGCTCTGTTTCAAGTGGTACCTTGTCTCCTATTTGTTTAGCTAATAACTTAGAGAAAGCGCCTGTTGCCAAGACCATTTTACTGCAGTGATAAACTTTACTATCACAAATAATCTCACAGTCTGAGTGAGTTGCTTTTATATCAATAACATTTGCTTGTTCGAATAAACCACCCTCACTCAAAAATTGGTTATGTAGACGGATGAGCAGCTCTCCAGGATCGGCTATATATCCATGATCGTGAACGTGATGAGCATAATGAAACTGCTCTGAAAGCGCTGGTTCAAGCTCTTTGATAGCGTTAGCGTCAAGCACGTCGATTTTATAGCCCTCATTTCTACGACTTTGCATACCAGATTCAGCCTTATTAAAGCCAGATTCAGTTCGGTAAACTTGTAAATAGTCCGATTTGCATACTAAATTCTGACACCCCGCTGTTTTTGCTAATTGCTGATAAAGATCAAGAGATGGACCAGTTAAGCCATGTAATGCCTGTGCATTACTTGCTATTTTTTTGCTAAAGCATGCACCAACAAAGGCAAGTAACCAAGGCAATAATTTTGGAAAATAACGCCAGCTAATACTCAACGGGCCTTTGGGATCCAACAACCACTTTGGCGCACTAATAAGTGCGTCAATGCCAACATTCGGCTCAAATGATGACAGTGCTAGTAATCCAGCATTTCCAAAAGAACAGGTTTCTCCTGGTTTATCTCGATCGAGTAAAGTGACATGGTATCCTTCACGTTTCAAATTAAGTGCCGCAGTAACGCCTATAATACCGGCACCGATAACAACGATTTTATTTTCTATACCTTGTTCAGCATTTGATTTTTTATTTACATCTTGCATAAAATTTTCTCTTGATGGCTGCATTAAAGCTAGGCTTCATGGCGATTTAAAGTAATGTCGACTGGGTTAGTTTTATTGATAACATTGTTCTTACCAAATCGTTTCATCACTCCTGTAATAAGCAAAAACTGGAGTAAAATCATCATTAATATCACTAACGAAGATTGGTAGAAACCAGCAATAATAAATGCGACAAACGTCATTAAGCCGACAAATGATGCGTAATAGAACTGAGTTGAAACATGATTTATATGCTTACAATCAGCTCCCATCGACGCAACTACTGTGGTATCTGATATTGGAGAAGTATGATCGCCAAATAATCCACCACTTAGCACGGCGGCTATTGTCAGCGTCAATGATGCATCCAGTGAGTGGGCCACGGGTACAACACTAATCATTAAAATGGCAAAGGTTCCATAGGAAGATCCCGTAGCAAATGATATTAAAGCACCCATTAAAAATACCAATGCCGGAAATAAACTCGGTGAAATTGAGTCACCTATTAAGGAAGCCAAATAGAGTCCGGTATCTAGTTCTTTACAGATTGAACTTAATGACCAAGCTAAGACCAGTATAAAACAAACAGAAATCAGTTTTTCCATGCCACGAATGAAATGGTTTAAAGATGTTTGGTAAGACGTATTGTTTTGTTGTCGCATCATATATGCACATGAGAATGATGCAAAAATGTACGAGAGACATATACCTGAGTTGACATGGATGCTACGAACACCTTCAGTGTAGGCAAAATAAGAGATAAAAATTACCAAAGAAACTAACATCACCGCTAAAGGGATAATAAAAGTAGCCAATGTTGAGTTTGTATTTATTAATTCGCTTTCTACAACGATGTCTTCCTGATCTAATGGGTTGTTAGCAAGGGCTCGATTATATTTGGCTTGTGCCGTTGCCATCGGACCAATATCCTTACCCGTAGACAACAACATGGGAATAGCTAGCAGTGATAGAATGGCATAAAACTGATAAGGCCAGACGCTTAACAATACCTCATAGGGTTGTTCGGTTAGACCCAGTTCAGCATAAGCATTTCCAATCAAACTCATAATATAGACACCCCAAGCGATAAAGGGTACTAATATGCTGACAGGGGATGCGGTCGTATCAATAATATAGGCAAGTTTTTCTTTACAAATATTTAATTTTTTAAATATTGGTCTAAACAAGGGGCCAACAATTAACGCATTACCAGAATCGGTGAAAAAAATACTAAGACCCGCAGCCCAAGCTGCCAATTGCCCACGTTTAGGGTCAGATATATATTTTACAATGATGGTAGAGAATGCAGATGCACCACCAGAGCGTTCTATAAGTTGAACAAACCCGCCAATACATAACATAACAACGAGTATTTGGTTGTTAGAGCTACTTGAAATTTGCGCAAAAAGATGTTCTTCCATCAAGTTCACTACAGCGAAAAACGGATTATAGTCCGTAATGATCAGTGCACCGACGAAAGTTCCTGCAACGAGAGCCAAAATAACATTGCGGGTAAAGACCGCAAGAAAAATGCTAAGCACCGGTGGGATGATCGATAATATACCGTAATTTTCCATAAATTTTCCTTTAAACCTTTACTCTATATATTGAATTTTTAGTTGTGCTCTAGCTTTAAACGTTACCTTTTTTCACACTAACTGTAGTAAATGCCTAGCTGCTTGAGTTACTAGCCTATGCGATCAGTAAAACTATACCAGCGTATTATTGTCGGAAAAATCTATTCTTGTATTCTAGTAATTAACAACACATAATCATATTGAATTATAGTCATGACTTTATTACTTTTGGTTATTTTATGGATATAAAAAAATTACGCATGTTTCATGAGGTTTTCATCACAGGAAGCATCACTTTAGCAGCGGAACGGCTTTATGTTAGTCAACCTGCGGCAAGCAAAACAATATCAGCTTTAGAAGAAGAGATTGGCTATAAACTATTTGTTCGAAAAAGTGGACATTTGTGTCCCACAGATGAAGCGAACTATTTGCATGAAGAGGTTTTACTGATATTACAGAGTTTTAAACGATTGGAAGGTAACGTTAAAAGCGCAAAATATCATAAATCTGGTAAATTGAAAATTGGCAGTGGTTTAGGGCCAGGCTTCAATTTTTTACCAAAGATAATATCTCAATACATGACGATAAACCCCAATATCAAGGTTAATTTGCATCTATTAAATTCTTCAGCAATTAGAGAGGCAGTGTCTACAGGGCAATTTCACATAGGGTTATTGGACAAATCTGGACCAACAACCAGGTATGATTCCAAGATCGTGAATATGACTTGTTATTGTGCTGTACATTGTGACCATCCCGCCGCTAAACTTAACAAGGTAACGCCAATTGATTTGGACGATACTCCTTGGATTAATCTTGATCCAGAGCATACGACCACTAAAGATTTAATAAAAACCTATTCAAAATACGGAGCCCGCTTTAACCCCATTATAGAAGTCGATACAACGTTACAAGCGTTATCCTTTGTTAATTATGGCATGGGAGTCGCTTTAATCGACTCACTCAATAAATTGAACTTGCTTGAAATGTTAAATCATCAGAATATTAAGTTAATTCCCTTTGAACCTGTGATTTACGAACAGGTAGAAGTGATCACCGCAAATATTAAACCAATGTCGGAGATGGTCCAAAATTTCTATAATTTCATGATCGAAGAACTTGAGAAACTTCTTTAATTATTTCAAGTAACCTTTGACCAAACAGTTAGATTAACGCTCTAATATAACCTGTGTCTGAGTTGGGTTATGTTCAATAGAGCTTCTTTTACCAAAAAACTTCATCAGTACTTGAATGAACACTAATTGCACCATTATCATGATCACAACGACCATAGGGCTTTGATAATAGCCTGCAAATATATAGGCTATTGCTGTCATACAACCGGTTATTAAAGAATACCCTAGTTGCGTTGAAACGTGATCGATATGATTACAACTTGCCCCCATAGAGGCCAACGCGGTGGTATCGGAAATAGGTGAAGTGTGATCACCAAATAAACCGCCACTTAATACCGCGCCAATGGTTATAACCATTGGCGCGCCTAACGTATGAGCAACGGGCACAACAATAATCATTAAAATAGCAAAGGTTCCATAAGATGAACCCGTGGCAAAAGACATCACTGCACCTAACAAGAAAACAAATACCGGCAGTAAACTTGAAGGAATCGCATTACCAATTAATTTTGCTAGATAGTCTCCAGTATGTAAATCTTTACATATTGAACTTAGTGACCATGCCAATACCAAAATAAAACAAATAAGAATAAGTTTTTCCATCCCTGTTACAAAGCTATTAAGTGACTCGTTATAAGTAATAGCTTTTCTTTGTTTCATTAAATAAGCACAGGCAAATGAAGCAAATAAGTATGCTAGTAAAATTCCTGAGCGCACATGAACAGTTTTAATACCCTCGGTATAGGCAAAATAAGACAGAAAACCAATCAATGAAAATAACATCACACTTATCGGGACTAAAAAAGTACTCAGTTTGGTTTGACTAGGATCTCGGCCTATTTCAACCGCTGTTTGCTGAATCAATGTTTCTTCCTGCCGTTTTCGTGCGCTATTATGTTTTGCTTGTGCCTTGGCCATTGGGCCAAAGTCTTTTCCGGTTGATAAAATCATTGGTATTGAAAGCAGCGCTAAAATGGCATAAAACTGATATGGCCATACATTTAATAGCACCGAAAAAGGTTGTTCAGTTAAGCCTATATCCTTGTAAGAGTTTTCAATCAGACTCATGATGTAAACCCCCCAACCAATAAAAGGTACTAGAATACTAACGGGTGAGGCCGTTGTATCAATAATATAAGCGAGTTTTTCTTTACAAACATTAAGTTTTTCAAAAACAGGTTTAAACAAAGGACCAACAATTAACGCATTACCTGAATCAGTAAAAAAAATACTGATGCCAGCTAACCAAGCTGAAACCTGTCCACGAGCAGGCGTTGATACATATTTCACAATCACGGTTGAGAAAGCAGTAGCTCCTCCCGATTTTTCTAATAAATGAACAAAACCACCAATAACCAAGATTACTAACAGCACTTGAGTATTTGACCCAACAGATGCTTGAATATATACATGCTGTTCAATTAAATTAACAATTGCAAAAAAGGGGTTAAAATCAGCGAGGATAAGTGAGCCGACAAAAGCACCCGCTGCGAGAGAGAAAATGACATTACGACTATAAATTGCCAGAAAAATACTCAGTAAAGGTGGGATGATCGATAAAATACCGTAATTGTCCATATTGTGACCTTGTTATGCGATGACTAAGTCTGTTGAAACGTCTAAGTCATCTGACCTGAATAAAAAATAATGAGTTAAGTTAAAAGAGAAACTAATACCAATTGAATTAATGAATTCACCACTTAGCGATTCATTATTTCAATTGGTATAACGTAGGTTATTCATTATTTAAGCACTGTTACTTCATTTATTTTGCTAACAAATTTTTTGTTAGCACGTTGCCATACCCCTTGATTTAGGTCATTTAACTGTAACAAGTGTGGTAATAGCTGCTGGCAAAAATCTTCGCTACTTTCAACGGGTAATAATGATGGCAAATGATCAATGGCAATGAGATCCAACGGGTTTTCATCATCAATTATACGTAATGTCGGCTCTAACAAAGTAGTGCAGTTATTATAAATTGGTAATGGGTTGTAATCACCATAAGGATCACAGCTGACATCACAAATAATAGCGAGACGACGGTCTTCTTGTTGCAGCATTTCAGTGGTTAAAAATGGAGGTAAAGCCGCTTGAACAAAAACACAATTAACAATGACATCATATGCCAATAACTCAGGAAATGGCCCGCCCATTTTGGTTTCATCAATATCCCATTGAGTCACCTTAACGCCAACCATTTCAGCCATTTCAACGGCACCACGACCACTTCGACCTTTTGCTCCAATCACCAACATTTTTATTGATTTAGTGTGTTTATCTAACAACATATTAACTTCATCAACGAGTGTTTTTTTGTTTGCTGATGAGGTTAATTTACCTAATACCGGGTTGAGATTTTGGCAGCGCCCCGCAAAGGCCTTTAATGCAACAGCAGCACCGGCAAAACCCGCCCAATATCCAAAAGCGGCAATGCGCCTGTTATTATTATCAATCAGATACTCTAAATCAAATAGCTGTCCTTTGCCTTCGATGAAACGTTGCAAAAATGATTGCCAACCTTGCTGGTTTTTATACACATGAGCAAAATGAATATGATTATGAATCAGAGGGAAATCCTCAGTCGAAAGTTCTTTCAACCCTAATATAATGCAATTTTTAGGGGCTTGTTGCCAACTATGAGCAGCCTGAATTTCACAACCTATTTGTTTATATTCATCACTAGAAATGGCGCTTTGTTCTGATTCCTCTACCGTAATTTTGAACCCTGCAGCTAACAGCTGTTTAGCGATATTGGGTGTAAGCGCAACGCGCTCTTCTAATGGTTTAGTTTCTGCACGTAACCAAAGGTGTGGTTTTGTCATTTTTATGAGTTCCTTACAAGTATTCAAGTATATTAATTGGTTTTATTGGGTTTATTCTTACGTTATTTTATGCCTTATTTATCGTTAATCATGAATGGATAAGTCCTGAAAGCGGCATGATTAGCTTAACCTAAGTAACTATTATAAATTTTAAAAAAAAATGGCTGTTCATTTTCATAAACAACCACATTTAATAGCCCTAGTTTATTACAGGGCTTTTTTGATATACCACATTAGCCTTAGTTAGATAAATGGCATGCACCTACCGTAGGTGCATGCTTTTAGGTGCCTAGATGGTTAAAAGCGATAGGATATTTTTCCGTAAAGTAATCGGCCATTGAAACCATATGGCGAAATTGCTGAATACATACGGCCACTACCATGGGACTCATCAACAGGCCCGTTATCATCCGTTATGTTGTTAACACCTAATGAAAAACCAACAGCATCACTGACGTAATAATTGAATTCAGCATCAAGTAGCACGGCAACATCGCCTTGAATATCTGGAGAGAATTGTGCCCATTCACCATAATAGTTTGCTCTAGCCATTAAGCTCCATGAATCTGCTAAGTAGTTTACTGTAAATGAACCTTTAGTTTTAGGTAATGACCCTTCTAAACGATTAATTTTAGTTTGATTAACATTTTCACCAAACTTATCTACCGAGGTATCAGTCCAGTTATAGGCAAGTGTATATTTCATTTCACCATCGAACATTTCGTTCGAATAATTAGCAACAATATCTACACCCTGTGTGGTCGTATCAAAATCATTGGTGAAAAACTTAACTCTAGACAAACCGATGGCATCGGTAATACCTTGATCCGCTAGCTCCTGTCGATCTTCATCTGATAACGTAATAGAAGATGTTTGTGTAATGCGATCAGTCACTTCAATATTAAAATAGTCTACTGTTAAGAAGAAGTCACCATTTTGATATACCGCACCCAAAGCATAACTTACCGACTCTTCGGGGGTTAATGCCTCGCCACCAAATTTAACTGCAACAGGATTAGTTGGTGGCAACGTAGCAATATCGAATAAAAGTCCATTTTCCTGTTGAGTTTGCACTGAGCGAACGCTTTGTTGACCGATAGATGGCGCACGGAAGCCTGTACTGACTGAAGTTCGCACTTTAAACGACTCATTAATGTCATAAATCCCTGCTACTTTCCAATTAAAAGAAGAACCAAAGTCACTGAAATCTTCATACCTAGACGCTACTTGTACTAAAAAATCATCATTAACAAAGCTTTCAATGTCTAAATATACCGCTTTACTAACACGTGATGTTGTTCCAGCATCAGCGGGTTTAAACCCTGGAAAACCATTTGAACCAATACTAAAGCCCTGTGAAACAAGGGGGCCTACCTGCCAAGAAGCTTCATCACCAGCAGTAATGGTAAATGACTCTTGTCTTAATTCTACACCATAAGATACTATGACAGATTCAAGCCCCATTACCGATTCTAGATCTTTAGAGAAATCAGCATTAATAGATTTTTCTAATTGCGCATAAGCACCCGGTGTAAATTCAGTGGGACTATCAGGACCTAATGAAGAGTTAATACTATTAGTTATACGAAATTGTGTAGAGTGCTCACCCACACCAGCGCTAAAGTCATACATAGTACCATCATTAAACTCCCCTTTGGTTCCCATCACCAAGGAAAGATCAACAACATCACCACCAAAGAAAGGTGTAAAGCCACCAGGAAAGCGAAGATTATTTGCATAACAGTTCGCCCCAGATAAAGAAGCTAATGCATCTGCATCCGGTGCATTATTAATGATAGGTACAATAGGGCAAGCAGAATTATCTACTGCACCGGGTGTTAAATCTGCGGTAAGAATAGTTCCAGTGCCATCGTCAAGGGTTGGTCCTTGAAAAACACCACTACGTGTATTTGGGTTACGGTAATAAAAACCACCTTCTACTGTTTTTTCAGACCAGTTACCATACATATAGGCATCACCACCATTGGCTAACTCAATGCCAGTATTCAAAAACAGTTTGAAATCATCTGAAATTTCAGGAGAACCCCATACTTGAGCAGCGGGCGTTCTAACATTCGTATTACCTGCATCAATTAGTGCCTGAGCATCACTTCGTTGGACGCTTCGGCTGGTTGGATCTTGTTGATTTAGCTCAAAGCTGAAATTAACAAAACCGCTATCACTTAGACCCATGCCGACATTACCAGATAAAGTCACTTGATCACCATCACCTTCAGAATACTGTCCCATTTTCAGTTCAAATTGCCCACCAGAATCATTATCCTTCAGTACAAAGTTAATAACACCTGCAACAGCATCCGAGCCATATTGAGCGGAGGCACCATCTCGTAAAATTTCCACTTGTTTTAACGCGATAGCAGGAATAGTAGATATGTCTGGACTTTGTGCTCCATCAGCAATACCACCACCATCGAAGGCAATAATTGAACCTTTATGGCGACGCTTGCCATTGACAAGAATCAACGTTGAATCAGGTGATAAACCACGTAAAGACGCTGGTCTAACAATTGTTGCACCATCGTTAATAGACTGGGCACTAACATTATAAGATGGAGAAACTGTTCGTAACAAACTATTCATATCTGACGTGCCATTGGCCATTAATTCATCACCACCGACAACATCAATAGGAACGGGTGAGTCTGCAATAGAGCGAGGCGCAGAGCGAGAACCAACAACAACAATTACTTCGGTAGATTCTTTTGCTGCTTCTTTTGCTGTTTCATTTGTCGCTTCTTTTGTCGCTTCTTCGGCTTGCACAAGGCTTGGTATTGCGACACAAGTCATTCCCATTGCAACGACAAGGCTTTTTAATTTAAATCTAGTTAACATGCTTTATTCCTTAGAAAGTTTCAGTTGTAATAATTTTTATAATAATATTTTTATAACTCTTTATTTTAAAAGGGGTATTGCTTTCCTTATGAAAATCATCTTCGGATAGCCCTTTCCATCCAAAGCTTATTCCTAATCAAACTTTATTAATATACATAACATAATACAAATGAATAATACGGATAGATTCATAACTTTTTGTTATTTTATTTATATGTAATGAAATAAAATAGGGGAGATAATTTAATAAGTCCAAAATTACAGGGATAAAAATTAAAAAATGCTTGATAACGTTTTCACTAAAAATAGTCAAAATTTATATTGGCTGTTTATTGGCAATAATGGCAACAAAGCGACCTTAAAAGGTGCTAGCTGCACTATCGTTAGGAATCACTAAATAAGTAAGTAACCCATCGGGAATGCTAATTTGTGTTATTAAAAGCCCAAGTTAATAACACAAATTTAGTCTTTTGGAAGTACAATCATCAGGATATTTAAAGCGACTGATGTACAAAATTTGTCAAGGTGACAAAATCAAATACGGGACGCCCTGTCGCTTTGCGAATTACATCCGCAAATGGAGGAAGATCTGTACACTCCAATATGAAAGCACCAATGTCTGAGCGCTTCATCATTAAAGATACGATATCAATAAGATCCCTTTCTACCTTGACAAGGTCAATTTCATCATTGGGTGATAAGAACATTTTATTCCATTCTGTACAGGTTTCCAGTCCCTCAATATGAAGACTAACATCACTATTTATGCCAACATTTCGCAAATGGTCTGTTGATAGAGCCGATTTTTTGGCCGTGATAACACCTAACGTCTGGTGTTTTCCTAACATATTTTGCACTATCGGTACTTGCATTAAACTAGAGGTGAATACTGGGACATTTACCGAATCAGCAAGCTCTCTCTGAAAAATAGCATTAAAGCCACAACTAGTAGTAATAGCTTTAATCCCCAGCTTTTCCATCTTTTTTGCTTCATGGATCATTGATTTTAGAGTGTTTTGACAAGGCGATTCAAGAATCGTATGAATATTAGCCCCTTTTATTCTGCTATATTTTACTGGGAACTGAAATGTATCAGGATTGGTACTATTTCCAAGTAGTGATTCTAATTGTTCTAAACCACGAGGACTGCAACCTTCTTCCCAGCATAAAATACCGATTAGCGGCATTTTAGCAAAATTTTTTTCTGTTACCATTATTAAAGTCTCCGTTTTTTCATTAGTAATTTGGCTTAAAGCTAAATTATTTAGCCATGTCTTTTGAACGGCAAGTTGTATATGTTATTGCATAATTCATTTTAATAGATCGCATATTAGTTGCAATAACCACATAACAACAATGAATAAATGTAATCAATTTATAACTTTTAGTTAATTCATTATGTAAAAATAATGAATTTGTGAATCATACAGTTACTTAAAACGAAAAAACCAACCCGAAGGTTGGTTTTAATATTTAAAAATAAAGAAAAACTTCACTACTAAGTGAAAGGATTCACTTTAATAATAGTTTCATTACGCTCTGGGCCCGTTGAAATAATATCAACCGGTATACCCGTAATGTCTTCAATACGCTTAATATAAGCTAAAGCATTTGCTGGTAAGGCGTCAACTGACGTTGCTCCTACTGTGTTTTCAGTCCAACCTGGCATTTCTTCATAAACTGGGGTAATTTTCTCGTAACCTTCAGCAGCCATGGGTGGCACCGTGATTATCTCGCCCGACTCTGTTTTATAACCAGTACAGATTTTTAATGTCGTTAAACCATCAAGTACATCAAGCTTAGTTAAACAAAAGCCGGTAATACTATTGACTTGAATTGCACGATGCATTGCAACGGCATCAAACCAACCACAGCGACGTTCACGACCGGTGGTAGCACCAAATTCATGACCAACCGTACCTAAATGATGACCCACTTCGTCATTTAATTCTGTAGGGAATGGACCTGAGCCAACACGTGTTGTGTATGCTTTAGTAATACCAAGAATGTAATCTAAGTGACGTGGACCAACACCACAACCAGTAGCAACACCGCCCGCTGTAGTATTTGAAGAGGTAACATAAGGGTAAGTGCCATGATCGATATCAAGCAATGTACCTTGTGCGCCTTCAAACATGATTGACTCACCATCTTTACGCGCTTGATCAAGCATTTCTGAAATATCAGCCGTCATGCTTTTAATGGTGTCAGCTACGGCAAGTGCGTCAGCTAATACTGTTTCATAGCTTACTGGTTCAGCTTTATAGTAGTGAACTAAAGAGAAGTTATGATATTCCATAATTTCTTTTAATTTAGCAGCAAAAGACTCTGCACAGAAAAGATCGCCTACACGTAAACCGCGACGAGCAACTTTATCTTCATACGCTGGACCAATACCACGTCCGGTAGTACCAATAGGTTTGGCGCCACGTGCAATTTCACGTGCGGCATCAAGCGCTGTATGATAAGGAAGAATTAATGGACATGCATCACTAATAAGCAAGCGTTCTCGTACTGGAACACCTTTAGCTTCAAGCATTTCGATTTCTGTCATCAAAGCTTTAGGACATAAAACTACGCCATTGCCAATAAGACATTTTACATTGTCACGTAATACGCCTGAAGGAATTAAATGAAGCACGGTTTTTTCACCGTCAATCACTAATGTATGGCCTGCATTGTGTCCGCCTTGATAGCGAACAACATATTTTGCTTTATCGGTTAGTAAGTCAACGATCTTACCTTTACCTTCGTCACCCCATTGGGTACCGAGAACAACTACATTTTTGCCCATTTTTGCTATTTCGTAAGAAAATTAGGCGAGGATTCTAACAAAGATCAAATTGCAGTCCAAGGGGGAATAGCGATTTTTTTCATAATGATAAAAAATAACCTTTTAAGTTAATGGGTTATCTTTATTCTTTTTTAGTTAATATTTTAATCTATTGTGATAACCAAACAACAATAGCGCCGAGCGTTAAGATAAAAAAACCAATATTTCGAAGGTCTGCAGTTGGTTGATCTGTTAACTCTAACAGATAATGTTGCCACCGGTTAGGAAATAATGCTGAGCCTATACCTTCAATGATGAGCACCAGACCAAGGGATAATAGTAATATTTCTATCATGTTTTTTCTCAGATAAAAATTATGATTCAGCTAAAGATCATAGTTAATAGTTAATAGTTAATAGTTAATGGATGAGGTTTCAGCCATACGATACAGTTAAAACTCCCCTAGTTAGTAGGTAAGCATCAACGCTTACCTACAATTAAGTTATCTTCAACGTTTTCCACTATAATACCGAGCCGTTTACTCTGAACAACGGGCCAATAATACATTTATTTAGCTAGTCTTTAACTTTATAGTTTCTTCTCAATAATTCAGAGGAACAATTCAGGATCGGTAAAATTTGATGACTGAAAAACTCTGATTAAAAAATAAATAGCCAATGTCTTTGTGCCAAAGTTTTATCATCAGCATAACCTAAATACAAAATATTTTTACTCGCGTAAATTGATGGTTTATAAAGTTCATTACAGTAGTGACTTTACCCAAGTACAAATCATTACCGGGTAAACCAAGCTGCACTACTTTGCCTTTATGTAAAATTGCTTTAATGAAAATTTTATATTGTCGTTTTTGATTCATAAACATCACGATCAGCTAGAATATTATCCTTTAATAAAGTGCCCTGTACCGTTAAACCAGATTACCTAGATAATGTATGGTTTGTCGAACACTTGCGTTACTTTTGATGGTGAGCTAATAATTTTTTTTCCAAATAACAAAACATAAAAGCAGCAGAACTATAGGCATAATAAAACTGATGATATAGCATTCCTCCAAACATAAAGATGCTACCTTTCCTGCGGTAAAACAAGTTGTACAACTTGCGATTAGAAAAGTACGATAGTATAAAAAAGACACCAATTAGAGAAGAGCTGAGTCCTGTGATTGTTGTATTCAGCACACTGAGAAAAAACAGACCAGCAATAACAGCACTAATTCGCTCACCAACGCCAACATTAAGGTCATTAATTAACCCCGTTTTTCTGAGCATGAGTCTTGACCAAGGTATTGCTCGGCAAAAAATTTCAGTGTGTATTAAATTTAAAAATCGCCATTCTTTTAGATGAGTACTTAAAAAATCTTTCACAAGCAAAATCTTTCCACCTGCAGATATTAGTCGGTATCCTAATTCAATATCTTCTATTGATGGGCGAGAATAGGTTGCTACATCAAAACCATTTTGAGCAATAAAATTTGCTTTTCTTATCACCCCACAACCAGACCAGAAAGTTGACGCCTCTTTTTTTGAATTCAAATGATAGAAATGATGAACTAAATTTTTATATTGCGATAGAAAATTATCAGCAGCAGGGTTATCGTCATAGGTTCCAAAAATAGCAACAACTGATTCATTGTGAAAATTTGGTGATATTTTTTCTGCTGCGTCGTCATGCACCACAACATCAGCATCAACAAACCATAATAATTTACCTAAAGCGTATTCGGCGGCCTTATTTCTTGCACCTCCTGGCCCCAATCTACCACCAGATGAAATAACTTTTGCTCCTAGCTTTTCTGCAACTGCTATGGTTTCATCTTCGGAAGAGTCATCTACCACAATAACTTCACAAATTTCTTGCCTATTTAACATAGCTATTAAAGGCGGTAAACTTTGTTTTATATAAGTAACACCATTATACACAGGCATAATGACACTAATTTTCAGTGTGTTTTCGTTTTCCATTGATTTATCGATCATTAGTTTTTTCCTTTTCATTCCCATGTATATAGCCAACAACTTCACCTAAAGACCATCCCAAAATGAAGTAGCATAAACATAAAAAGCTACTTACAAATTTTGATCTTAATATTTTTTGATGTTTAGTTGCACGATAAAGTTTACGAAGAAAAATTAGCGGTATGCCAGGCGCCAACAATAACATTATTGAACGTTTAAAAGTGCTCAAGCGCTTTGAACGTTCACGTCCAAATGCTATGCCATGTGCGAATCGTTGTTTGAAAAATTCTACTTTGCTATACTGATTTTTATGAATGATTTCCAAAGAAGGTTCGAACAGCAAACATTTATTAGCAGATACAAACTTCCGATGAAATGATGGTTCCCAAAAACCCTGCTTTAGTAATTTAGCTTCTTGTAAAATATCTTTTTTTCGATAAATGGCATTGTCAGCAGCAACATCCGATACAATTTCAGTTTTACGGCTCGGCATAAAATTGATGTAACGCTGTATATATATAGCCCAGTCGCAGCAACTAGCCGTTTTTGTTTGTCGTATACTTCCACCCACAGCAACATATTTATCCATATCCATTAATAGTGCAGTCTCTACCCAGTTGTTTGAAGGTATAAAGTGCGCGGTAGTAAATGCAACTATATCCGCCTGACTCTCTTTGATGCCATCACGCCACATATGAGGGATTAGCGAGTTTTCAGCGCACAATAACCATTGAATATTGTCCGCTTTCATTGTCAAATATTGGTTTCTGTTGCTATTGTTCAAATAACAAAAAATAAATTGAACTTGCGGATAAGCATGAGGGCGGAGAGCGTTCATTATTTCGGTAATATTTTTTTCTGCCTGATGAACAGGGATAATTACGCTCATTTTAAAATGCATTTTGTCAGCGCCTTAAATTGTCTTAGTTTTTGTCTACTATTGATATAAGAACGAGCTATTAATGAGTCTAAATTATTATGAATATATGGTGATTTAAGATAAAAGCTATCTAATCTAGGTAATTGATTAGGACTACTGTTAGCAGATAAAAATGCTAATTCGGTGGTAAAACTAGCTGCATAAATAGTATTGACCAGTTTGCTGACTCTGTTATCGTAATCACCATAGGGATAAGCAAAAAATTCTGGTTTAGCTCCAATATATTGTTCTATTTTAACATTGGCGGTTTCGCATTCTTCAATTATACCCTTATCCTTTAATCGCGTGAGCCAAGGATGAGTATCGGTATGGGCCTCTACCTTCATACCTGCCTGAGCCAATTCACCAATTTGATCCCAAGTTAGCATTTGGAAGCAAGGAGATCCACTTGGTTGAGTGGGCCATTTATTATTTTTACCAATAGTAGACGTAGTTAAAAACAAATGAGCGGGGAACCGATAACGCTTCATTAATGGTAAAACATGTGTGTAAATATTTTCAACACCATCATCAAAGGTAAAGCTAACACCAGCCTTTTGCTTATCTGCCAATAATGAAGAAATACTTACTATTGGAATATTTGAAGAAATCAGCCCTTTAATAAGTGAGTGCAGAGTTGCAGCGGAATAAGAAAGCACTGAGTCAGTATCATCTATACTATGAAATGTAATTACTGCCCTCATCTTTATATTCCTTTCTCTTTTTGTATGTTTTCTATTATCGCTAGATAATGGCTAAGGTGTTTCTTTAATGTATATTTTTTTTCATAAAGTGCTCTGGCTTTAATTGACAACTCTTTTCTTATTTTAGGATCACTCATTTGCTCAATCGCGGCTATTAACTCATCATCATTTTGATATATAAAACCAGCGCCAGACCCTGCTACAATTTCACTACAACCTCCGGAATCTTTTACAATTACAGGTGTCCCACATGAAAATGCTTCTACGATGGTCAAACCAAATGTTTCCGGAGCCAGCGATGGTAATATCAACGCTGTGCTGTTTTGATATAATTTAATAAGCTCTTTTTGTTCTATATGACCAAGAAAGGAAATATGATTGCATGAACCATATTCTAAGATAAGCTCAGCCAAGCAGTCTCCTTCACCGATAACTAATACATCACAATCAGTACGTGAACACATTACTTTAAGGAGGGAAATAATTCCTTTTGATTTTGTTACCCTTCCCACAAAAAGAAAAACAGGACGAGGTGTTTTTTGTATTTTACACGGTTTAGGAGATAAATTTGAGAACAAAGGTAGAACTTTAATCCGATCATCGATATTTAATTTTTTATGCTGTTCGGCAGTAAATTTGCTTGGAGAAAGAAACAAGTCAATACTAGTTAATGCTTTTTTAAGTGTTGAAGTATAGCGCCACATTTGAGGAGGAATGCCAGACTTTAAAACACAACGAAAACAATCGGGCGTATCACAGGCGTATTCGTTATTTTTCCAAAGGATATGAGTTGGGCAAACTAGCCAATGTTCATGTAAGGTGTAAAGGTTAATGGGAGCATTACTATAATGCAGGACTTCCGGTCCGCCGACTAAAGATATATTATGAAAATGAACCACATCAAATTTTTGAGATAAAATTGCTTTTATTTTTTTCTTTTTTGACCCAAGTCTCCCTGTTTGCTGACTATAAAGTGTCGATAAAAGGCCAAGGTGACTTTTCAAACGATGAACCTTAACTTTGGTTTCGGGTTGAGGTTTGATCGTTTTTTTTGCGTGGTTTACTGTATTAAATGCATCTTCACAATGGATAACTTCGACATGGTGACCTAGTGCAGACAAAGCTTCTGATAATGATTTAACATATAAAGCATCGCCGCCAAAGTGAAAAGGGGGGTAGAATGTTGTTACCATACAAAAGCGCATTTAAGTTAGACTTTTACTATTTTTTATACAAGTAAACGCTAACGTTGCCGCACTGGCCCAAGAAAACATTTGTTCGCGTATTTTTGCCTTTCTTCTTAACTGCAATAATAATTCCTCATCGCTGGCGATACGATAAACTGCATTAGCAATTTCTTCAGTCGAGTGAGGGTTAAAATAAAGGCCTGCATCGGCGACAATTTCAGGGATTGATCCTGCTTTACTTGCCAATACTGGTACGTGACAAGCCATTGCTTCAATTGCGGGCAAACCAAAACCCTCTGAAAAGGAAGGCATTGCTAAAGCTAATGCATCCGAGTATAAAACTGCAAGATCACTATCGCTGACATAGCCCGTAAAGTGAACTTTATCTTTGAGGTTGTCTTTCTTAGATATTACACTAAGTAATTCTTCATAATTAGAGTGAAAACCATCTCCTCCAGGGTCTCCGACAAAAACTAGATGAGTATTGTCAATTCCACCTAATTCAATAGCCTTACTAACCCCTTTTACCAAACCGGATAAATTTTTATGAGGGGCAAAACCACCGACATAAACAATATACTTTGCATGTGTAGGAATAGAATATTTAGACCGTATTTGAGCTCTACACTCTAAATCATTAATGACTTTGAACACAGGGTCGGCAGCTTCAGTGATAACATCTATTTTATCAGGTAAAACACCTATATATTGGATGATTTCGGCTTTAGCTGATTGAGATACCGTCATAATTTTATTAGCCTGCCATAGAGCCAATTTCATTTTTATTGACCACAGTAATCGTCCTTTCCAATGAGGAAAAATCATTTCAGGAAAACGCTCGGCAATGGCATCATGCAAGGTAACGACAACAGGTAAACCAAAAGGAACTGGATACCATGAATACACAGCGGGGAAATAAAAGACATCAAGCGATTGCATAGAAACAGCTCGTCTAAAAGACCAAAGATCACGAATTGAACGGCTATTAGAGGCAACAGCTACTTCGGTTGTTAGTTGTGACTGATTAACCTGAACAACTTCAACTCTAGGGTGCAACATTTCATTTTCAATACCTCTATCCACAAATAATACTAACGTTGAATCATCTGTTTGCTTAATCATGGCTTTTATTAGCTCGCGAGTAAACCGACCAAATCCTCTTAAACTCCACCAACAAGTGGCGTCAATGCCAATTCTCATTTATCAGCTCTTCTTTGTGTTTTTGTAAACGAAGTAAATTGACCGATTATATTTTCTCTAGCTTGGGCCACATCTGATATTATTTCATGAATGTCTGTTGCATCTTTCGAATTTCTTATGTCAGCGTAACTAACCGCCAACAAATCTTTCAAACCAGGGTAAGCATTTTCTTGTTGCAACAGACGTCTAATTAAATTTTTTGTCGCTATATACAGCAATTGCACACCATATTTAAATGGCTGAACTATTTTTTGAAATCGTGTAGTCGCTCCTTTTTCAATAATCACGTAACCATGAAATAAGTTCAATGTTGCTTTCGCTTTTGTGCCAAAGATATGCAGCTCACAACGTGTAGGCCGGCTAGACATGCCAATATAAATACTTAATAAAATACCGTCTTGTATTGCATTGAAAATATACTCTCCAAATGACGAATTATGGCCATGCCAATCAATATCACCAAGCCTTATTTCTGGCTTAAAAGTTTTAAACAAAGATAATGGATGAGGTAAAATATTAGCAATTTCGTCATTGATTAGCACTAAAGGGATCTGTTCTGCTCCTGCGGAACAGGTCACAAAATCAAAGCGAAGGATTTCACCTAGTGGTTCAGTGGTAAGTAGTTTTTTTACCGCCAGTTGGTTGGAAAATTGATGCACTGGAAAAACCAAAACGTCTTTTTCTTTTGCTAATTTGAGTAATTCATTTGTTTGGTTAATATCTGTAGCGAATGGCTTCTCAATAATAACGTGAAGCCCGGCATTAATCGCTAATTTAGCAAATGAAAAGTGAGTATCTAGAGGCGTGCAAATATGAACTATATCAGCTGTCTTTTGTTGTAAAAATAGAGCGAAATCGTCATAAGCTTTAGCTTGAGAACATTGTGACGCTAACAATTCTGCTTGTGATAACTTGTTATCAATAATTGCAACTATGGTCATTTTTAATTGTAACGCATAATAAGCATGCCATTTGCCCATTAGACCAGCACCTACAATTGCCACGTTTAACGATTTAAACAAAAGCTATTTCTCATTACACTAGTCCCGAATCGAGGGTTCATTATTTTTCGCAGAAGTAAATTGATGAATTGGCCGATACTCATCATTATCACTTATAATTTCTTGGTAGTCTTCTTCGGTATTAACTGAGAGATGGTCAACATTGTGACCTAGTATTTTTTGACCTAAAAGCAAGCCCATTTCTATTGAATGATCGGAATTGTTATAACGATGAGTGCCACCTCGACCAATAATATGCAAGCCTGTAAACTTAGCCAAATACTCCTTTATTACCGTGGTATTCACTAAGTAATCTAAGTCATACACAGGATACGCATGATAAGTTCGGATAACAGAGGCACCATCATATTCATCATCAGTGATAAATTTTAATTTATCGACTAAGTCCCTCAAACAACGTTGAGCAATTTCTTCATCGCTCATACTCCATATTTCGTCACCAACACTGCAAAAACATTCTAATACTAATGATGTATGTTCATCATCTTTGACCATGTCAGCACTCCAGTTTTTGGGCTCATGTAAACGGCCAAAAATTACATCCTCATCTTGAACATACAACCATGTGTCTTTCGAAACTTGTTTCTTATGTATCATAACATTAACTGTGATTAACGCTCTAAATGATAAAGCGTCACAAGCTTTTATAACTGACTCATCACATGCTGGCTCTAAGATTTTTGCCAAATAGTTCATTGGAATTGTTGATACTACATCTGAACCACGTTCACTGAATTGTTGATCACCCGACACATAAAAAACTTCGAGATCATTCTCTCCGTGGTAAATTATTTTGCTAACAGCGGTACTTGTTTTGACTTCACAACCACGCGCTACTATGTCTTCTGCCATGCGTTCTGGCACCCTAACATAACCTAATCTCGGGTACATAAATTCATCAATTAAGCTGGTATATTTCTTTTTATTGCCACCAATCAAAGCTTCGTGAAGTATGCTCCAAATAGACAGTCCTTTGCTGCGTTGAGATACCCAGTCCGAGGATAGCTCGGTACATGGAAGTCCCCATACTTTTTCGGTGTATCGCCGAAAAAACATATCATATAATTTACTACCAAATTGCGCTTTATATGCCTGCTCCATGTTAACGATTGGTGTTCGAACGACCGATTGTTTTAACATTGACCACACAAATGTGACACCAGCATGGAGAATTGTTACAACCCCAGTTTCCTTAATAATATTTCCAATTTGAATTGGGTAAAAAAAATATTTTTGTTTATAATAAATACGGCTGATTCGGTTGACCATCACAATTTCATCAGCCATAAGTTGTCGAAACCATTCATTAAGGTTTTCATTTTTGGTAAACCATCGATGTCCCCCTAAATCAAAACGATAACCTTGACTGTGAATTGTCCGACATAACCCCCCGACAAAGCTTTGTTTTTCTAAAACCACAACTTTTGCTTTATTTGCTGTCAATTCATGCCCTGCTGCAAGTCCCGCAGGGCCAGCACCAAGAATAATAACGTACTTTTTTGGCATTAAATAACTCCCCCAATAAAATTAATAGTTTTTGTATAAACGAAGCCCACCATATACCAAAACAAAAAAGCGATTAGAAATAATTCTAACGAGCCGATAAAAGCGCCTGTTACGCTTAAATCGTAATGGGGTAACCATTTAGACATTAACAATATATGTTTTCCAGGGGAGTGTTCAACAAAGACCAAGTACGTTGTTGATAGAAATAAGCTAAGTGCCGACAGAAAGCCAAAAATAAGCCCTAACTTCCCCCCATTTAGAATGACATACATATGCTCTAAATCTTCTATCTTACGACCTGAATTAATATAATTTGTAACATATTCGGCTAAGTTTCTCGAATATATTTTATAACACAATGCACTACTCAATGAACCAATTAATCCCCCCCAAAACAGGCCAATAAATGCACCCATGGGGCTAATACTATAACCGGGTAAGAACAAGGTTAATATATTTAAAATATGCTCAGGTTCAGGAGTAGAGAACAAGGTCACAAACATCAAGCTAACACCTCCATATATAAAGCCTGATGTAGCAAAAATAATCATATTAAGACGAATTGTCGATTTTAATAAGTTTTGATTAATTAATTCTCGTTCCATTGCGTTCTCCAATCTATTCAGCCATCATACGCCACCAATTGGCCCTTATAACTACCATTGTTATATAAACTACATGCGTTAAGTTCCAAAATAGGGAAAGGAAAAACCCTAAAATCAAACCTAACAAACCAAAATAAAGTGCGCCAACGCCTGCTCCCCAAAAGGTTATGGTATAACCAGGCATAAATGAAGATACAGTCAAAGTAAAGTCTTGTAATACCAGGGCGATTGTTGCAAAAAAAGTAATTAGCGCAAAGCTAATTGCCAAAGCAATTGCCAAAGCAAATACATTGACTCTTGCAAAAGCAACTAAAATTATTGCTTGCTCTGCTTTTTTATATTTATCCATAGTATCCTCTTACTTAAGATTAAGCTGTTTGAAGTATTCAATAGTACTTTTCAAACCATTTTCCAAGTTAACTTTAGGTTGCCAATTAAGCTTTTCTTTTGCCAATGATATATCAGGACAGCGCTGCAAAGGGTCATCACTAGGCAATGGATGAAAAATAATTTTTGAATCAGCACCTGTTAAATGTATCACCTGTTCAGCTAACTCTAAGATAGTAAATTCTTCAGGGTTACCAAGGTTTATTGGTCCGGTAATATCCCTCTCGCTATTCATCAAACTTATAAATCCATCAATCAAATCATCTACGAAACAAAAAGAACGTGTTTGCTGACCATCCCCATAGATAGTAATAGGTTCATTATGTAAAGCTTGTAAAATAAAATTAGAAACAACACGTCCGTCATTAGGACGCATATAAGAGCCATACGTATTAAAAATACGGGCTACTTTTATATTAAGATTATATTGTCGATGGTAGTCAAAAAATAATGTTTCTGCACAGCGTTTGCCTTCATCATAGCAAGATCGAATTCCAATTGGATTAACATTTCCCCAATAATGTTCTTGTTGAGGATGCATGGTTGGATCACCGTAGACTTCACTTGTAGACGCTTGTAATATTTTAGCGCCAACTCGCTTAGCTAAACCCAACATATTTATTGCACCATGGACACTTGTCTTGATAGTTTTGACAGGATCATATTGATAATGAATAGGACTCGCGGGGCAAGCTAAATTGTATATTTCATCCACTTCAATGTAGAGTGGCAAGCAGACATCATGTCGAATAATTTCAAAAAAAGGATTATCCATAAAAGAAACAACATTCGATTTTGTTCCGGTGAAATAATTATCTAAACATATTACTTCGTTGCCATCACGGAGTAACCTTGCACATAAATGACGTCCTAAAAAACCAGCACCACCAGTGACTAATACCCTTTTCATTAAAATACCTTTTAATATTATGTTGAGTTACAGGATTAATTATTCTATTTTTTCTAATGCATTCTTAGCGCCAAAAATATAGCCTGACATCTCGCCTAGGGCCCAATAGGCATAAAAAACCAATAAAAATGGTGTGGCTTTAAACAGCATCATTTTCAATCTCTTTTTCTTTATTATGTTTGAGAAAACACGATAAATCAATATTATTGGTAATAATAAAGTGCAGCAGCCAAAAATTAATTTGATCATCTTTGAACGGTTATGAACACGTTGTCCTGCAAAATATTTTGAATAAAAATAGCGTTGCTTTAAAAAAAACTTGAAAGTGAATTTTTTCTTATGGTAAATAATAATTTTGTTACTAGTGATAAAGTTTAAGCCTTGCTCTAACAGCGGCGGATGAGCTGTTGATTCCCAAAAACCGCTCAATAATTTTGTTCTATCAACCGTAATTAAAACATTCCGTTTATAAGCGATATTCATTCCAGGAATGCCAACATTAATACCTTCATCTACAGGGTATAAAAAATTGCTGTACTCACAAAAAAAAGTAGCCCAATCTAGCACAGAGTGAGTCATGCCATTTTCAACACAACCTCCTACTGCGACAGTGTTAATTGGAGAAATTTGAAAAGCGTTATAGATCTCCTCTAACCAGTTTAATGCCGGCACAGTGTGATCTTCAATCACGATGACATACTTACCTAAAGCTTGGTCTAAGGCATAGGTTCTCAATGCTGGTAATGTAGTTTCCTTTGCATAATGGAAAATCCGAACATGCTTAAATAAGCTGTTACCAGCTATAATCATTTTGTTATGAGTTCGGTCTGCTAAAATAACCTCAAATGAGTACTCTCCTTCTTGTTTATGTAATGCGGTAAGCACCTCAAAAATGCGTTCAGAATCTTCAGTGCTTACTAAGCCGATGATAATAGAAAAAACAATTTTTGATTGTTCGACATTATTAGATACACCAACACTCATAAAGTTAAATTAACCTCATAATATTGGCTCATGTCAATAACAGAGCCTTTTTCACTCGACTCATATGCTGCAAACATTAATGCTAAGGTATTACGATTATCGATAGCATTACACGGTGGCGTTTCGCCATTTTTAAGGGCTGATATAAAGGCCAATAAAAGCTTGTAAGTTGCGTTAACAAATAAATCTAATGGATCAGTTGCTAACTGTTTGCTACGTTCGCCTTGATGTAACACAGCAGAGCCTCCCATGGCTAGATTCAAATTTAAATAAGGTCTTTTATTTCGTGCATTAATCCCAGCATTCAATCCGAGCTTACCGCCTATACTTGTTTCTACTACACCTTTAGAGCCATCAAGTCGAAGCTCCAAGTAACGATGGGTGCCCTTAGATAAACGATCCAAAATAATTTGCGCGACTCTATCACCAGAGAATTCCAATTGAATTAAATTTAGCAAGTCAGGGCCATCAGGGTTACTTCCTTTTGGCATACGAGCATAAATTGCAACAGGATCTTCATCAAAGAAAAACCTACAAAGATCTAAAACATGTATGCCAAATTCTTTGCAGGTACGCTGTTTATCTTGTCCGCGCCAACCAGTTTCGGTTTCATCTGAAACAAAAAAGGTTTGGCTTGCACAAATAAATAACAAATCACCAAATTTATCGGTATTGATCTGCTTTTTAGCGACTTGATGAATGTTCATAAATCGGTATTGATTATTCACTATTACCCACCGCTGCACTTTATTAGACAAAGCAATGATGTGATCAGCCTGCTCTAGCGATTCCATGAATGGTTTCTCGACCAAAACATGGCAATTGTGAGAGAGTGCTAAGCATGTCAGCTCGAAATGAGTGAATGTTGGTGTGGCAATAATCACTAAGTCTGGATTAGTCTTATTTAATAATTCCTCAGCAGATGAAAAAATTGGAAAACTAAAACTCGAAATATTTTTATTGGCATCATATCCCCCAACAACTTCTATATTGATTAATTTTTTCAGCGCTGGCACATGAATGTTTTTAGTGGCGGCACCTAAACCTATTATTGCAATTTTCATTTAACTCCTTAGAACCTAAATCTGAGAATCATCTTTCAAAGCAAAGATAATTAAGTAACACTAAATTCGTAATAAATAGTATTTACAATACCCTTTTCTTAAATAAATGAGTGCAGATAAATATATAGGCAATTAGCAAAAAAATTTCTCCTATTGCAGTTCCAAAAGCAGCACCATTTATTCCCATTAAAGGTATAAATAGTAGTTTTGTCACCACATGAATAACGCTAGAAAAAAAGACAACCCTTAAATCGTATTTTTGATTGTTGCTAACTAATAATATTTGACGATAATGCCGCCCTGAAAAATTGGCTACAAATGCGATGGTTAACATTTGCAACGAACTTGACACTATAACAAAATCCTCGCCAAATAATAAAATCAAAATAAATTCAGAAAAAAACATAAGTATTAAAGCGCCAATAATAGCTAATGGCATCATTACTTTATAATAACTCATTAACTCTTTTTTTAACTGAGTCGTATTACTAGTTGAAAGTTCTGACAAGCGTGGAAATATAATGACAATATATGCTGCCGCCAAAGCTAACAATGTAAAAAAAATTTTTGAGGCTCCCGAATATAACCCCACCTCCATGGTTGTCACAAAAAAACTCAATAATATAATATCCGAACCAATGGCAAAGCAACGTAATATCGGGTAAAAAGTAAAGTGCCACGATCTACCGATCAGAGCCTTTAATTCACACCAGGGCAATGGTTTTTGTAATGGACCAAAACGTTTATTTACCCAATAAAGTAAAATAGATGTTGCTAAAATTTCGGTGACTAACTTTGTCCATATGACTGCTTCTAGTGATATAGTCATTACTGTAGTTAGCAGCACGCCAAGAAAAAAACTTAGATCAATTCCCAAATTGAACCAACCAAGAACATGGCTTTGTTGCTGGGCCTGAGCTACCCAAGCAGTACGGAATGGCATAACAAAGAGTATTAAGCCCATAACCATTAACAGCGAAGCCTGTTCAGAAAAACTTGGGATAATTTGAATTAATATAATGAGTAGTATGTAAATAAAAAAGGCAGCCAAAAACCTAATGACAAACAAACTAGTAATCATGGGTTCTAGAAGCTGTCGTTTAGATGAAATTTCTCGGATGATATAATTTTCAATGCCATTGCCACTAAATAATACGCAATATTGAAGCACAGCAAACACTAAAGTAATACTGCCTAGACCTGCTGTTCCATAAACACTTAGAATGACCAATAAAACACCAAACGAGGCTAACATTCCAAGAACATTTGCACTTGCTAGTAAAAAAAATTTGGAAAAAAATAGTTTTAAGTGCATATAAAGTTGAATGATATTTTATTTTATAATATTAGAATACTACAATAATGGTCTATTGTGAGAATATTTACCCTTAAAAGAAAAGTCCCAAAACCGCTTATTTATCAGAGGATTAATTTTTTCCATAAATATTATAAAGATACTTACAATATTCAGTACCATTTAAGTTCACATGCTTTGAATAAAATTGTAAGCTGAGTATCTGTCCGTCGCTTTCCAATAAAGAGAGGCTGAAGCCAAATCTACATTAAAAAATGCCTTGTTTTGATAAGTCGCCCTTTTTAACAAACACTAATAAAAAGAAGTTTATGAATCTTAGTCTATTTACAAACCTAATCAATAAGGTAGAAAACAGCTCTGCCAATAGTTCGAAAGAAAGCTTAAGTTGGTTTGCAATTATAGCTATTGCTATTTTTTATTTACTAACACTACGTACCGGCCATTATTGGGGGGGGGATTTTAGTCAGTACATCCATCATGCTAAAAATCTTATTGAGGGAAAACCATATAATGATATTTTATATGTTGTAAATGGATATGCCTATGTATCACCGCCAACTTACCCGCCTATTTTTCCAATTCTTTTAGTACCAATTATTTCAGTTTTTGGCGACTCATTACTGGCAATGAAAATTTTAGTAATCAGCTTTTTTATTTTGTCGTTAGCAGTAATCATCAAACTTTACCAACATAGATTGAACAAATACTCCTTATTATTGTTGGTACTGATCATTGGTTTTAATCCGCTAATTTGGTCGTATAAAGATAAGATTCTATCAGACTTCCCCTATATTTTTTTTTCCTTAGTTAGTTTGTATTTAATGCAAAATAATTTTTTAAAAGCTTCTTGGAAAAAATCATTTCTTTTAGGTTTTTTTATGTATTTGGCCTATGGCACTCGTGAAATTGGCCTTATTTTACCGCTGACATTACTCAGCTATGATATTTGGCATTATAGAAAACCAACATTTAATACTTTACTTTCCTGTAGTTTGTTTACTATTTTTGCAATGTTTCAATGGAAATTAATGCAATTTGAGCCGCTATATCCAGAGATTATTGCACAGCTCAGTTTATTAGGAGAAAAAGAAAGTTTGGTTCCAAGTCCCTTAAGCTTTGTCAACTTTGATATAGAAAACATAATTCGTCAATTAAGGGTTTATTATCATGCTTTTTTTACATTTTGGCAGATAAAAGACTATGCGCTAGATAGCTATTTTTATTTCTTTATCAATATTTTTACTATAATTGGGTTCATAACGACAATAAAAAACAAAATAAATATTGTCGAGATTTATTTCGTCGGTTATTTATTTGTGCTCATTTTGTTTGGTGGAGTTGCCGTTAGATATATCTTTCCAATAATACCTTTTTATGTCTTTTACGTTCTATTTGGTATTTTTCAACTCAATTATTTTAATAAAAAATTAAGCACTATCAATCACTTGTTATTAGTTTTATTATTAACCTTTTTGTATGCGTTTAAGTTTTCGTATACTCAGTATGGTGCAATCGAACCTGGGATTGAAGATGAGCAAGCGAAAGCTTTATTTTCGTTTGTAAAAAAAAATACTGATGACAGTGACATATTAATTTTCCCTAAACCTAGAGTATTATCACTATACACAAATAGAAAAGCGTCACCATACCCCTATACAGGAGTTAATAATCCAATAAGTTTTATGAATTATATTAAAGCAATTGACAGTCAATATTTAATAACTTTTCCAAAAAACCAAGAACCAATACTATTGCTTTTAAAAAGATACCCAAACAATTTTAGATTAATTTACAACAATCCGCCTTACGATGTTTATAAATATATACCTTAATAATCTATTCTGCTAAATTAAATATTCAAGAAACTATAGAAGGAATTACCTTGGGGACATTAAATCGCATAGCACGACATGTCAAAATGTCGGTACGCTCACATACACACGCTAAAAATAAAACACCTTCATTTCTGGTTCTTTTTATTAATTCCATCTGCAACCTTAGTTGCGAACACTGTTTTTATTGGAAAAATTTGAATCAACGTGACGACCTAAGTTACGATGAATTCAAAGAACTTTCACACGAACTTGGTGATTTTGAAAACTTGAACCTGTCCGGTGGCGAACCTTTTATGCATAAACAATTTGCCGATATTGTGAAATTGTTCCTGACAAATAATGCTGTGAAAGAAGTTTATGTTCCAACCAATGGTTTTTATACAGGTCTCACTGAAATACAGGTCAAGCAAGTACTAGAATCAGATCAAATTAAGTTATTCGTTTGCGAAATATCTTTAGATGGTACTGAAAAATTTCATAATAAATTTCGTGGCCATGAAAAGTCTTTCCAACGCGCCATGGAAACTTACGATATGTTAGCCAAACTTCAAGAAAAAGATCCCCGATTACGCATTCATTGTATCAGCACTGCAACTGATACCAACATGGAGGAGATAGCGCAACTGACTCAATACTTATATGAGAGATGCCCTGCGATGGATCATCACAATCTTGCTATTATTCGGGGTGATCGGAAAAACCCTTCCCTTGGTGGACCATCATTATTAAAGTATGAAGAATTGTACAGGCATATCAGCAAACTTTGGCAGCCTAGAGAACAACAACGATACGGTGGAAGCGTTGAGCCTATGTTGCAATGGGCAAAAATAAAAACAATTGAAGAAGACCGACAATACATCAAATGTTCCGCTGGTAATATGACAGGGGTTGTATATGCAAACGGTGATGTAAGCATGTGCGAAACACACCTGCCATTAGGTAATTTACGCGAGCAATCTTTTTTTGAAATTTGGGACTCCAATAAAGCTAATCAATTAAGAGCTAATATTAAAGCAAGAAAATGCCATTGCACCACAGAAGTATTTATGTGGCCAAGCATTATTTACCAACCAATTGAGCTGACACGCGCTATTTATAGTACTCGGAAAAAATGGAAAGCAGATTAAATGCCCACTCCATTTTTGTTACCCTCAAATCAAAAATTGGAATTCATCTGTCCTGCTTGTAAAGGAGAATTAACGACATCGAGCATTGATTATCAATGTTTGTCATGCGGTCTAAATTTTCCCGTTATTGCAGGTATTCCAGATTTTCGTATTTTTCCAGATCCTTATTTGAGTTTTTCAGAAGACAGAGATCGAACAAAAATAATCCTTAATAAATTAAATGAACTTTCATTGAAAGAATTGTTAATCTATTATTGGAGCTACAGTGATGTTACTCCGCCATTATTGAGAGAAAAATTTGTTACTAACGCACTAAATGGTGAAGCTAGGGGCCAACGTTTATTCGATTTACTTACCAAAAATAATACCAACATTCCAACGCGTTTAATTGATATTGGTTGCGGAACTGGAAATTTTCTTGCTGTCGCGGCTAAATATATACAACAACCTATAGGTATTGACATCGCTATGCGATGGTTACATTTAAGTAGACAACGATTTATAGATAAGGGGCTTGAAGTACCTGCACTTGTTTGTTGTTGTGCCGAGCATTTACCATTCAAAGCAGAGTCGTTCGATATGGCAGTAATGGCTTCTACTTTTGAATTTTTGCAAGATGAAAATTTAGCTCTTAAAGAATTAAGTAGAGTAATCAACGTCAGTGGTACTGTTATGATAAATACTGTTAACCGCTTTTCATTAGCGAAAAATCCTTATGCACATCTTTGGGGGGTTGGATTTTTGCCAAAAGCTTGGCAAATAAGCTATGTGAGGCAAAGACAAAATGCTAGTTTTGAAAATATATCCTTACACTCATACCAGCAAGTAAAAGACTTGTCGTATCAAGCATTCAATCAAGTAGATATTGCACTTGCCGATGTAAATGAACAAACCCTGTCCCGCTTACCTAACCAAACAAGGTGTTTAATTTATTTATACCGTTTCTTAAAAAAAATTCCTATTATTACTATATTACTCAAACAAATTGCTCCGGAGTGGGATATACGTCTTACTTCACCTAAGCAGTTATTATAGATTGGATCTTAAGAAATTAAACCACTGAAAACATGCGCAATGAATATTGTCGGCAAGAGTAAAGGAAAAGTAAGATCACCATGCGCTCTCAATCCGATTATATCTTAATGTTTAACTTATGAAGCAATGATAGGTAGCTGATTTGTCCCCTCCCAAAATGTCAATAATAATAGCTTCGTTTAGTTCGGTAACACACTTAACTAAATGCTTGAAAAGTCTTTATCCATTACCTCTCGATACAGAAATAATAATTTCCACTATTTTCAGTTCTGCTGAGGTCAGAGTATTACAACAATTTAATGCTAAATTTATCCATAATAATGAAGAACGGCATTTAGATTCAATTATACTTCAAGAGACTCTTGTTTTTAGGCTTCGTACCAAGGGTATTCAAGCAGCTGAAGGAAAAGTTATTGCCCTTATTGAAGACCATTGTGAAGCTGTTCCTAATTGGGCCAATGCAATGCAAGCAGCTATTAATAATCAATATTGTATTGCCGGCGGGCCTGTTATGAATAATGCAAAATCAGGAATTTATCGTTGGGCTTTATATTGGTCAGAATACGCTGCAATGATGCCACCTTTGCCCACAAAAGATTTATATTATTTATCTGCGGTTAATAGTGCCTATCATAAAGAGGCCCTAGAGCGCTGCAAATCAATATGGCACAAAGGATTCTACGATAATGAAGTTCATGATGCGTTAATTAAAAGCGGAGCAGTATACTGCCCTATTCAAGAAGCTTCTGTTTCAACAAATTTGCCATTCACATTTAAGCGAGCACTAGTACATTTATATACAGGTGGCAGACGTTATGGTAATTATCGTGGTGGTAGTGACTGGACAATTAAAAGGGCATTTCGTTTATTGACAACCTTTTTAGTGCCTACAGTATTATTATTTAGAGTATTTAAGTTGGTCAGGAGGCGTCAGCCCAATTTGACTTTCACTTTACTAAAATCAACCCCTATATTATACCTATTATTATTTTCATGGGCCGTTGGTGAGTTTTTGGGGACTTTATTAAATACCAATGACAATAATTAATCGCTACACTTCATTAAATTACCGGAGTTCGGGATAAAAAACTGAAAAATAAAGGAAACTAATTTCCTGTTCCGCGTTCAGATTTTTCGATCAAAAAAATAAGATAAACAAAGAAACAGGTCTTTTGTTGTACTTTGGTCATCCTAATATCGTTTTCTCCCTGATTATTGGTAAAAGGAACATTGATATCTGACATGAACCTCAACACATCGTCTTCATATTTACTCAGCCGCTCTAATAAGTTTCGGCTTTTGCTGCGTTTTAACCGTCCTTTGTAGCCAATGTCGCTTTCTATTCATATTGATCCCCGTTTCATCAACGTTCATACGTGTTGAAACAACGAGATGTTTTTTTGTGATCTCACTAAACTCAGAGAGTAAGCCATAGGCGATTTTATTAAAATTAATACGCTGAATAATTACCTTTTTATTAGATAAGCCACCCTCAAATGAATATGCTTTTTCTAATAAAGAGTGGGCTTTGCGCTGTTATTTTTTGGACGCTTACCTACCAATATCGCCGAAACAGATTACGGTTAGTTGTGTACCTTTAACTTCCTATGGCTTCCTTCAGACTCCACCGTTAGCCAGTGACGCCCTTACCATTCGGATTATCTTCCCCTTAGTCAGGGTGATTCCACTCTCTTTCAAGTGGACGGGTTTGCCAGCTTCGCTGGGCAAACAAAAAAGCCAGCAATAATGCTGGCTTTGAAATCGAAAGTTAAAACAAAACTTCAAATGACGCTAGACTATTTCTTAGCTTTTGTGCCATCTTTTAAATAATTGAAAAAGTCACTGTCTGGTTTAATAACCATAATATCATTTTTACTATTAAAGCTGTTTTCATAAGCTTCTAGGCTACGATAAAAACGATAAAACTCTGCATCTTTCCCGTATGCATCAGCATATATTTTCGCGGCCAATGCATCACCTTCACCGCGCATAGTAAAAGAATTTTTTTGCGCTTCCGCTAGCATAATCGTTACTTTAGCATCAATAGTTGCCCGAATGATTTCAGACTGCTCTTGACCTTGTGACCTATGCTCTTTTGCAACCGCAGTACGCTCAGCACGCATACGTTCATAAATAGAGGTACTTATTTCAGCAGGTAAGTTAATGGCTTTAATACGCACATCAACTACATCAATACCTAAATCTTCACGACTACTTTCTGCACTTTTTAATGCTTCCTTCATGATTCCATCACGATCACCTGAAACAATTTCTTTAATGGTACGGTTACCAAATTCTGTACGTAAGCCATTATTGATTTTTTGTTTTAGCAGTGCGCGTGCATTCTCTATCGACCCTGTTGTTCTAAGGTAATAAGTAGAGAAATCAACAATGCGCCATTTCGCAAAAGAGTCGACTATTAGATCTTTTTTCTCTGACGTTACAAAACGGTCTGGCGCTTCATCAAGGGTTTGAATACGAGCATCCAATTTACGTACTGACTCAATAAAAGGAATTTTAAAGTGTAAACCGGGCTCAAACACCATCATTTTATCGGTGGCAGAATCACGTTTGATTTTAGAAAATTGGAAAACAATACCACGCTGACCTTCATAAATAACAAAAACAGAAGAGACAACTAAGGTTAATATTAACGCTAAAATAGCAATGGAAAAATTCTTCATAACTTAGTTGCTCCCATTGTTAAATCTATCACTTCGACTTGAAGTAGATGGTGAAGAGTTAATGCCTGGTTGCGTTGTCGGCTGCGAATATGATTGCGGCGATACACGCGGCGTTGTTGATTGCTGCTGCATAATTTTATCAAGTGGTAAATACATCATGTTATTACCGCCATCAACATCAACCATGACTTTACTGGTATTGCTGTAAACTTTTTCCATAGTAGCAATATATAAACGTTGGCGAGTGACTTCTGGTGCCGCTTGATATTCAGGGAGAATTTTTTCAAAACGTGCCACTTCACCTTGCGCATCTAAAACTATTTGCCCTTTATAAGCGATAGCTTCTTGCTCTATACGTTTTACACGACCGCGAGCACGCGGTTCAATACCACGGGCATAGGCTTCAGCTTCACGTAAAAAACGAACCTGATCCTCTTGTGCTGAAATGGCATCATCAAAGGCATCTTTTACTTCATTTGGTGGACGCGCATCTTTGAAGTTAACATCAACAATGAGTAAACCTAAGTTATAAGGCTCAATAATTTTTTCCAACTCTTGCCACACTGATTGACGAACCTGCTCACGACCGCTAGTTAGAATGGCATCCATTTTGGCATGGCCAACAACATAACGCAGCGCGCTATCAAGCGATTGTTTTAAACTATCAACCGCATCAGTAACACTAAAGACAAAATTGCGCGCATCAACAACACGATATTGAATTTGCATTTCAACTTGAACTACATTTTCATCTTGCGTTAACATAAAGCCAGATGACTGCATTTCACGTGTGCTTTGCATATCAATTGGAATAATGCGATCAATGAAGGTCCACTTCCAGTTAATACCAGGATCAACCGTGCCTGAAAACTGGCCAAAGCGTAGCACTATGCCTTTTTCTGCTTCTTTAATGGTATAAAAACCACTAAAAGCATAAACAACCACTGCGATAATAAGCACTATACTTATACCAATGGTTGACATACTTTTACCTGACGGTGCAGAGCCACCTGACGACTTGCCACCTTTGCCTCCGCCATTACCGCCAAAGATGCCACTGACTTTTTTACCTAAATCGTTAAGCAATTCATCTAAGTCTGGTGGACCTTGGTTTTTGCCGCCTTTATTTTTCCAGGGGTCTTTATCATTATTCCCCGGTTCGTTCCAAGCCATACTGTTCTCCGCTAGGTTAGTAATTATTTAAATATTGGTTTCAATCAATCACACAAGTTTATGATAAAACCATCTGTTTTATAAGACTCTATATGGGTATTAACACATTAATTTACAATATATTGCTCAATTTCATTGTCTTCTTGTTTCAACAATCGATTCCACTCTCGTTTTGGCAGCTTTATCGTTAGGTGGCAATGACCTTTTTCATCATAGTGTTCATCTTGAATACTATTTAATTGATATAAAACCCCACGTAACTTTCCTGCGTTAGGCGGAATAACCAATTTATATTCACCAACTTGATTTCCCAACCGTTCAGTTAACGCAGTAAAAAACAAATCAATACCAATATTTGCCTGCGCTGACAACCAAACTCTTATGGGTTGTCCTTGATCATCTCTGTCTATTCTAGGTTCAACATCATCTAAATTATCAATTTTATTACAAATAACCAGCTGAGGTACTTCATCTGCTTCAATTTCAGATAAAACATATTCGACTTGTTCAATATTTTCAGTACGCCTGTCATCAGAAATATCAACCACATGAAGCAGCAACTCAGCTTCACGCGTTTCAGTTAGTGTTGCTTTAAATGCGGCGACTAAATCGTGTGGTAAGTGGCGAATAAAACCTACCGTGTCAGCTAAAATCACTCCGCCAACGCCTTCGAGTTCAACTCTTCTCAGTGTTGGGTCAAGTGTAGCAAAAAGCTGATCAGCCGCATAAACGTCTGATTGAGTTAATACATTAAATAATGTTGATTTTCCGGCGTTGGTATAACCGACAAGTGATAACGTTGGTAGTTCTGCTCTTGTTCTAGAACGTCTACCTTGTTGTCTTTGTCGCTCAACTTTTGATAGACGTTTACGAATATTCATCATCCGTTCTCGCAATAAACGTCTATCTGTTTCTAGCTGAGTTTCACCTGGACCTCGCAAGCCAATACCACCTTTTTGTCGCTCTAGGTGAGTCCAACCTCGAATTAATCTACTACTCATATGCCGTAGTTGTGCTAATTCTACTTGTAATTTACCTTCATGAGTGCGCGCACGCTGAGCAAAAATATCAAGAATTAGTGTAGTTCTGTCTACCACTCTGCACTGACACAAGACTTCAATATTCTTTTCTTGAGAAGGAGAAAGGCTATGATTAAAAAGCACAACATCAGCATCAAACAAACGTACAGCTTCAGCTATTTCGTCTGCCTTGCCAGAGCCAACAAAAAATTTTGGATGTGGGGTACTGCGTTTACCAGAAACAACAGTTAATTCATTTACTCCTGCAGAAGAAACCAACATTTTAAATTCGGTTAAATCTTCTCGGGTACTTTCATCTGGAAAATCTAAGTGAACAAGCACTGCTTGTTCACCTGCTTGATAACGATCAAACAACTGCATTAAACCTTAGAAATAATGACTGTCGAGACAGAAAAATTGTATTTTCTAATAAGTCACACCATGTAAAGTGAGTATCAACCTATCTGTCTAATATAGGTTGTTATGAGTAAAAGCGACACAAGTAGTACAGATAAAATAAGTAAAAATTTATTCTTCTGACTCTTCTTGAATAACCATTGGCGCTGTATTTACTGCGCGCGCTGGTACTACCGTTGAAATGGCATGTTTGTAAACCATTTGACTAACCGTGTTCTTTAATAAAATCACAAATTGATCAAACGATTCTACTTGTCCTTGTAGTTTAATGCCATTGACTAAATAAATTGCAACTGGAATGCGATCACGACGTAAAGCATTCAAAAATGGGTCTTGTAAAGATTGACCTTTTGCCATTATATGGCTCCTTTTTTATTATTGAGAAAAGTAATTAATCAAGATCATTCATGATTAATGATAGTTTGTGCTAATCCTCAGCATATAACCAATTAATTATACACCAATATTTTAATATTGCTTAATGATAGCGACTATATTTTGTATTTATAGCTAACATTTGCCAACTGCAGCTAAGACATGTGATAAATTTTCTTCATCGTCTGTCGTTAGCCAATGTAAATCAGGCCAGTTTCTAAGCCAAGTTAATTGTCGCTTAGCTAACTGTCTTGTTGCACACACGCCTTTAAAAATCATTTCTTTATGGTCATATTCACCATTAAGGTATTGCCACATTTGACGATAACCCACACAGCGAATTGAGGGTAAATTTTCATGCAAGTCATGACGTTTTTTTAGTGTAACCATTTCTTGCTCAAACCCTTGCGCCATCATTTGTTGATATCGTAACTCAATTCGTGCATGCAAAGTGCTACGCTCTTTGGGTGTTATAGCGAATTGTAATATATCACCGGCAAGCTTATCACCTTTAGTTTGAGTTAGTTGTGTCAAAGTGTTACCAGTTAAACGAAAAACTTCTAAGGCTCGGGTTAATCGCTGTGGATCATTAGGGTGAATACGCTCGGCAGAGACAGGATCAATGTTATTTAATTGCTCATGCATAACTTCCCACCCCTGCTCAGCGGCTTCACTTTCAATTTGCTTTCGAATATCACTATTAGCAGCAGGTAATGGTGATATTCCTTCAATGAGACTTTTAAAATACATCATAGTTCCGCCAACCAACAAGGGAATGCGATTATTTGCTCTAATTTTGGCAATTTCAGCTAAAGCATCTTGACAAAAATCAGCGGCTGAATAACTTTGCGAAACATCACGAAGGTTGATTAAACGATGAGGATATTTCGATAGTTCATCCGCTGTTGGCTTAGCGGTGCCAATATCCATATCTCGATAAATCAACGCTGAATCAACACTAATAATGTCACAAGGCAAAGCATCACATAAAGCCATAGCTAATGCAGTTTTACCCGATGCGGTTGGCCCCATTAAACAAATAACAGGTGGTTGCTTAGCTAGACTGTTTGTTGGCACTTGATTGAATTCTCACGTTGGCTCTTAACTTACAACTTCATTTACGACTCAATTAATCTTATTTAATAATAGCGTTTAATTGCTTAATATCAGATGTAAGGTCTAAAGGGACAGAATTCAAGAGTATAAACTCTATTTTTTGCTCACAAAGGGATTTTTTCGCTTCCTGCCATAAAATATTTGCTTGCTCTTCACTATAATGTTGAGCAGCCATGACCTTAGCAACGGCAGAAATGATATTACTATCATCATTTTTTTCATTGTTACTAATACTAGTGCTAGCTGATGATAATTCGTCAATAATAGTAAGAAAACCAGCGCTAACATCTTTCTCACGCAATAGTGCCGGAAACTCACGTATTTGAACTCGCCTCTTATTATTAGCGCCTTCGTTGAAGTTTACAATAATACCTGCTAATGCTAATTGGGTATGATAATTTTGTGCTGTAATCATTTGTTTTTCTGAAAGCATTAGCACTACAGGTAATAATAAAGGCTGGCTAATTAATCCCTTATTTACTTTTGCATCACTTTGTTGCCAACGTAAAGTAACTTTACTTTTGTGTAGTTGCATTGCCAGCGTAACTAAAGATAATAAGCGTAAACTTTTTTGCTGTTTAAAAACACCGTACTTTCCTTGCTCAACAGCCAGGAAAAACGTCTCGGTATTATCAGATTTTTCAATGACAAGCGTAGATTCAACACTATTTTCCTGATCCCTTTCAGTACTCTCAGCAGGTGTCATTAGTTGTTGATAGTTTTGTACAGCAGATTTAGTTATCAAAGGGTTAGTAACATAGCCACTTGTAGCCGAGTTTGGTCGGTACGTTTTTTCATTTATTTGCTGCTGATTTGCTTGTTGATTTACTTGTTGATGGTTTACTTGTTGATGATTTATTTGCTCCAGTGGCTTTACATAATCAGGGCGTACGTATTGCACATTATCAACTTGTGACTCTGCTTGAAGTGGCTCTGTTTCAAATGCTGCTACTTGCTGTTCTTCATGAAAATCTAGCACTTGGTTATTTTCCATCAAGGCTTTATGGCAAACAGAATAAATAAAATCATGTACATAACGACTTTGATGAAAACGAACCTCATGCTTCGATGGATGCACATTAACATCAACTTCACGGTGATCAAGCGTTAAAAATAGCACAAAAGCGGGGTAAGTATCAGGTGGTAATAAATCAGCATACGCTTGACGAATAGCATGATTAATCAATTTATCGCGCATCATTCGGCCATTAACATAGCTATAGCAAAGATCATTTTGATTACGAGCAAAACTAGGTTTGGTTAACCAACCAGAAAACACCATGTCGTCATGCTGACAATCAATTTCTATCGCATGGTCAACAAACTTCTGCCCACAGACCATGGCTACGCGCTTAGCATTTTGTGCTTTAGTTGTTGCTGCGCGATACTGACGCATCATTTTACCGTTATGCGTTAACGAAAAAGTAACGTCAAAACATGCTAAAGCAATGCGCTTGATAACTTCGTCAATGTGATTAAATTCTGTTTTTTCGGTGCGTAAAAACTTACGCCTTGCTGGGGTATTAAAAAATAAATCTACTACCTCAATCGTTGTTCCATCAGGATGTGCGGCAGGTTTTATGGTCACCGCCATATCACGACCTTCTGCACTAGCTTGCCATGCAGTAGTTTGGTTTTTGGGTTTAGAGGTTAGCGTTAGTCGCGCCACAGAACTAATACTCGCTAGCGCTTCGCCGCGAAACCCTAAACTGTTGATGGCTTCTAAATCTTTTAAATCTTTTATTTTACTGGTGGCATGGCGGCTTAACGCCAACGTTAATTCATCTTTAGCAATGCCAATACCATTATCACTAATACGTATACGTTTAACGCCACCTTTATCAACCTCAATATTTATAGTGGTTGCGCCTGCATCTAAGCTATTTTCAACCAGCTCTTTAATAACCGAGGCGGGTCTTTCCACCACTTCGCCAGCCGCAATTTGGTTAGCTAAACGGGCTGGAAGTATTGCAATTGTCATAGTTTTTCTTATTTATTAAGGTGATTACTTACTTGAACCTAGCTATCGAAGTAATGAAGTATCAAAGTATTAGCCCGCACGAGGGATTTTTAAGGTTTGACCTATGCGTAATACGTTAGATTTTAATTTATTGACTGATTTGATTGTGTCTACGGATATTTTATAACGCTGAGCAAGTAAAGATAAAGATTCTCCACTACGAACCTTATGCTTTTTCATTGTCGTAGCGGCCAATAACGTACCCTTAGGGGTGTTTTCAATAAAGTAACTATCAACCGCTTTAAAAATAGCGGTGGCGAGTTTTTGCTGATGATGTTTACTATTGAGCTTTTTCTCTTCTGACGGGTTAGAAATAAAACCTGTTTCAATCAGTACCGATGGAATATCTGATGATTTCAAAACCGCTAAACTCAGGCCTTCAGGATCTTTTTTATGAAGCTTAGTGACTTGTTTTATTTCTTTAATAACATGCAATGCAAACTCGTAACTGCTTGCCATGGTATATTCTTTTTTCATGTCAGCAAGGGTAAAAGCTAAGTTTTTATCTTTGGTTTTTTTGATGGTTTCCCCTGCACCGCCAAGTAATTCAGACTCATCTTGTCTATTTTCAATCCAACGGGTAAATTCAGAATTCGCTCGCCTAGACGACTGTACTAGCACAGAAGCCCCATAGGGTTTAGGTGATACAAAAGCGTCTGCATGGATAGAAATAAGTAAATCAGCTTTATTTTTTCGCGCTAATTGTGTTTTGTGACTATGGGTTACATAGTAATCCCCTGTTCTAATCATAACCGCTTTAAAGCCATTGCGTTGATCAATCAAGGTGGCAAGTTTCTTTGCAATTGACAAGGTGACTCGTTTTTCATAAGAGCCTTTAGCACCAATAGAGCCAGGATCCTCACCACCATGCCCAGCAATAATAGCAATAATAATATCTCGTTTTCCGTTAGGCGTTGATTTTATTACGCTTTCATTTTTTATGTTTTTATCAGATAAATCAACAACTAAACGGTCGCCATATTGCCCCGCAGGCGCAAGAGGAAAAACAGTAATTGGGTAGGATTTAGCTAATTCTAATACTAAACGTGTAGTTGATTTTGATGGTGACGTGCTGGTACGAAAGAGTTTAATGCGAGGATCATTATCAGCTAATGTTTTTAAAGCGGTACTATTTGTTGTATTTTCAAAGTCAATTACTAAGCGACTGGGATTACTTAACGTAAAATATTTGTAGTCCGGTTTGCTTTTAAGATCGAAAACAATACGCGTATTTTCGGGTGCTGGCCACACGCGAATGCCATTGATACTGTTTGTGTTTGCTGACACATAGTTTACCGTCAACGATGCTGTAGCTAATAAAAGCCAAAGCAAGGTAGAAACAATGGAAGATAGCAAACGCATAATTGACCTTAAATAATTTTAATTCTTAATATACTTAAAAAAATCTTAAAAAAACAATCTTTAAAAAATGTAACAACAAAACTAATAATATGATTAACAATACATTTGTTGTAATTGCTGTAAAACACCTTCACCTCGACTCGAACAAGCCTGTAACTCAATCATTCTTTGCTCGTCTTGATAAACCATATTAATGATTATATCGGCATTAGCCAAGAGCCCTGCGCCTTTTTCTGGCCATTCAATAAAACAACAACAATTATCAGAAAAATAATCACGAATGCCCATGTATTCTAATTCTTCAGGATCCCCCAAACGATAAAGATCAAAATGATAGACTTGCCAAGGCGGTAATTCATAGGGTTCAACTAAGGTATAAGTGGGGCTTTTCACATTCCCTTGGTGCCCCATACCCCTGACAAAACCTCGCGTTAGTGTTGTTTTTCCTGCGCCCAAATCACCATTTAAAAAGACCACTAATGATTGCTGTGCCTGTTGTTGATCATTTTGCCATTGCAATACTTTAGCTAAATTTTCGCCAATGGCAACTGTCGCAGCTTCATCTGCTAAAAGGTATTCTAACTGTTTCATTTATTCTCAAAATCTTTTATTAGGCTTTAGTTAGGTTCACTAATTTTTGCAACGGCGCAAATAAATCACTCGCCAACATACCACGTTGACCATCATTATTAGCAATAATATCACCTGCAGCGCCATGAATATAGACAGCCAAGCAGGTAGCCACAAAATTATCATTCGCTTGTAAAACTAATGCAGCAACAATACCAGCAAGTACATCCCCCATTCCTCCTGATGCCATCCCCGCATTTCCCGTGCTGTTGATTACTATTTGGTTGCCGTCTGAGATTAACGTACCCGCGCCTTTTAATAAGCAAATACCGCCATATTTTTTAGCTATGCGGTGTACGGCACTAAAACGATCAGCTTCAATACTTGCAACATCACACCCTAATAAACTCGCGGCTTCTTTAGGGTGTGGCGTTAAAATCCAACGTGAACAATAATGCTTTGTTTGCGCCAATATAGTTAAGCCGTCAGCATCAAGCACTAGCCATTTATCTTTGCTTTCTAACACCTCAGATACCGTTAAATCAAAAAGTACTTTTGACCACGTTGTTTGGCCTAACCCTGGCCCGAGTAATAAAACCTTCGCTTTTTTCATCGCGGTTGAATTAGCGAGCTGCTTCGCCTTATTCGGCGCTAGCATTAACTCAGGTCGACCATTAAAAACCAACCATTGATTGTCTTTATGACAGCATACGCTAACCAGTGCCGCGCCACACCGTAGCGCCGCCTCACTCGCTAAACGGATAGCGCCTGGCATTCCCTTACCTCCGCCTACAGCCAATACTTGCCCAATATGACCTTTATGGCTAGTATTTAATCGTTTTTTCAATGGGCTATCACCATTAAGTAATGGATAACTTGCTTGATAAACAACGTCACTAACTAAAAATTGTTTAAAAGAACCACCTAAGCCAATATCCGCCAATACCAATTCACCCACGAAATTGGCGGCTTGCCCTGTAAGTAAGCCTTGTTTATAGACAATAAAAGTCACCGTTACCTCAGCAACAACCGCATTTTCTTCGCTAACAAACCCCGTTGTTGCACATAAGCCCGAGGGAATATCGACACTCAACACCTCAGCATTATGTTCATTTATAGCTGAAACTAGCTGCTGCATTGGCTCATTTAAAGCACCATAAAAACCAATACCAAAAAGTGCATCAACAATGATATTTCCTGAAAACTTGCTAATGTATTGTATTAAGTTTTGAGTCAAAGCAGAACCAAGGCTAACAGTAACGCCAGCATCAAGCATTGCTTGATAAGCAGTTAAGGCATCACCCTTAATATTAGCAATGTCACAAGTTATCAAGACAGTAACCTGTATATTCGCTAAATGCGCCAGACGTGCAATGATGAAACCATCACCGCCATTATTTCCTTTGCCTGATAATACAAGAATACTGATTGCCTTAGGCCAACGTTGGCGCAACGCCTCGAAAGCTGCCGTTCCTGCTCGTTCCATTAATTCATACATAGCGAGTTGTTGGCTTTGCGCAACAAGGCTTTCATTAACTAAAACTTGTTTTGCACTATAAGCATTGAGCCCGTTATGTTTTGCGCTGGGTTGTTGTGATAAACTCATCAGTAATTTGCACCTTTTTACTTATACTTGTTTATACTCGTTACTTATACTTCACTTAGTTAAGTATACTTTACTTGCATTACTTACATCAGTTATCTTACTTAAAAATGACCAACACAACGACTAATAATCATACTATTAACTATCCTGAATTGGTTGAAAAAATCAAGTGCTGGGGGAAAGAATTAGGTTTTTCTCAGCTTGGCATTACCGATATTGACCTATCAAAACATGAACAAGCACTTGAAAAATGGCTAGCGAATAATTATCACGGTAATATGGATTACATGGCTCGCCATGGCTTAATGCGCGCGCGCCCTGCTGAATTAGAGCTTGGAACCATTAGAGCCATTAGTGTTCGGTTAGACTACTTACCTACCAAAGCAAAGTGTGCTCGCATTTTAAAAGCCAAAGATCACGCTTATATTAGTCGTTATGCTTTAGGTCGAGATTATCACAAACTCATGCGTAAACGCTTGCAACAATTAGGTAAAAAAATTACTGAGTATTTTGAAAACTTAGCTTGTGAAAGCTTTAACTTCCGCCCTTTTGTTGATTCTGCGCCAATACTAGAGCGTCCTTTAGCTGAAAAAGCGGGGTTAGGTTGGGTAGGCAAGCACAGCCTATTACTCAACAAAGAAGCGGGATCATGGTTTTTTCTTGGTGAGTTACTCATTGATATTCCCTTACCCGTCACATCAATTGCACCTGACAATACAGAAGCGACAGTTAATGACTGCGGTAACTGTGTTGCTTGTATAAAAATATGCCCCACTCAAGCCATTGTTGAGCCTTATATTGTTGATGCTCGGCGCTGTATATCTTACTTTACTATTGAATCGCCAGATCCTATCCCACTAGAGTTAAGACCTTTAATGGGCAATAGAATTTATGGCTGTGATGATTGTCAGCTAATTTGCCCTTGGAATAAATACGCCAAACTCAGTTTAGAAAATGATTTTCAAGCTCGGCACCAACTCGATGAAATAACACTGCTAGCTCTTTTTTCTTGGGATGAAGCTTATTTTTTAGCTACGTTTGAGGGATCACCCATCCGCAGAATTGGCTTTCAAAGTTGGCAGCGTAATATTGCTGTCGCATTAGGAAACGCCCCGTGGGACGCACACATTATTAGTGCATTAGAAGGTAAATTAACGGTTGCCTCAGCGTTAGTTGCTGAGCATATTCACTGGGCGATAGCGCAACAAGAATTGAAAAACCCTAAGAATATAACTAATCTAAGTAATGCACGTAATGATGCGAGTAACAATTCGACTGTTAGACTTAATGCGCGATTAATTCGCTCAGTTGAAAAAGGGCTACCTAGGGATGCATAGCTAACTGCTAACTGCTAACTGCTAACTAAATGGTTTCAGCATAGGCATCAATGTCATTCAATACTATTCGTGTCTCTTTAAGCAAAGTATTGACTGTTTCTAAACTGCTGTGTGTTTCGGTGCCACTTAATAATTTTGACCATTTAATGCACAATAATTCCAGCGTTTGTGCTGAGAGTATTTTTGCATTTAAAGTTAAGGCCGAAATGGATAATTTTGCCTCTTCTATATTTTTGGCTTTGATCGCTTCAATTAACGCATCGAGTTGCTGATGATTATCTTGGGTGTAATCATCGATCATAAACAATGCTAACTCAACGGTACCTTGGTTGTGTAAATATTTCGAAAAATCAAAAGCCGCTTCATTCACATTTTCAGTATAAACTTCGGCAACTTCAGTAATAACAAAATAATCTGACCCATTTGACCTATCTGAATAATCTGCCTGCTCTAAACACTCAGATTTTAACGCGAGTGCGCCATTATTTCTTTGTACTCCACTGACACCACCTGTATAAGACTTTTGCTTTAACCACGGTGATAACGCATCAATCAGTTCAGTTAACGTACTGTCTTTAGCGAGTTTACCGATATGCCAATTTTCAAAATATACGCTATTGTCCGTATTTACAATTACATCCATTAAACCAAACACACCAATATTAACCAGTGGCGAACTTGCCATTTCAAGCAAGGCTGTTTCGACAAATTCAGTAATAAGTAAGCTATATTGACCTGTTTTCCAAAGTGTTTGTTGTGCCGCTTCATGAGAAACCACCTGCACCTGTAAACCAAGCCATTGTAATAACCGTTGTAAATTTTGATGCTGCTGTGGCGATTGAACCCCAAGAAGCAAAGGTAATTGGCTTGCCCTATATTGATTAACAACAAAGGACTCACAAGGGAGTAATTGATTACTCTGTTTGTTGCTTGTTAACAGTTTGATAATATTTTGTAAAAATGTTTCTTTACAAAATATTTGCTCCGCTTGGGAATAAAAACCAAAGCGCTCATAGCTGAGCGTTTTTGATTGGAGTACCATCAACTTAGGCTGCAATGAATGTGGTAAGTTATTAATCTTTTCAATGATAAAATCAAGGTGACTAATCACTATATCACTAGCAACCACTAAGACATCAAGCTTATGGCGGCTAAGGTGTTTTGCACTAAACTGCTGTTTAAAACTATCAAGTCGAGCTAGTCGCTCAAATTTTCCTTTAGCAGACAATACTACTTTTTCAACTAGTTCAGCTAATACCATATTACTTGATAATAACATTAAGTTAGTGCTTTCCAAGGTAACTTTATCGATATGATCTGCAGCAGTTGTAATAGCTAGCGGTAATTCAAAACTAAGCTGGTAACCATCATCAACAAGCTGCGCAACGATGTTGTTTCCGTGTTGCTTAGCAAATAATACTGTAAATACGTCAATTAATGGCGACACCGCAAAAATAGACGATTGTGAATCAATCAATTGCGTAATTAAATCAGGCAAAACATCAAATGATTTAGTATTTACTTTAGCTGAAAAATGTACTATTTGTTGACCCGCATTGATGTCTTGCAACTGTACCTGTAGGTGTAATTGGCTCGCTCTGCAGTGGGTTAAGGTGATATCTATAAACAAACTGATTAATTGCTGAAATAAACGAAAATCTATTTTTGTTTCACTTAACAGCTGTTCATCACAACTAATAAACAACTGATTATCATAGCGTTGTTGCTCTTGTTGTTTATTAAATAAAATAGCGTGTATTTCATCAATCCAGTTTATATCACTAAGCGCTAGTACCGATTTATCTGACTTCATCTCTAACGCTAAATGAAACTGTGCTAACTGCTGACGCAATAAAGTTAACTGAGTTGATACACTATCACCCTCATTTTCACTTAATTTCTTACTTAATATGTCTTGATTAAAACAAGTTAGCTGATGCTGCTGTATTATCGGAAAAATTGATTTTTCTAAAGACAGATAACGATGCAGTTCATCACTAAGTTGTTCTGTTAATTGCTCTTTTGTGTCTAAATGTAGTTGTTCATTACATTGTATTAATTGTGCTAAATCTTGTTTTTGCTGCGCCAAAAGTTGCTGATTAGCTTGATACTGCGCGGATAATTGCTGAAATTCACACTCGCTATGTTGTGGCTTAGCGATAGTTTGCAGCTGATTCATTATTTGTTGCGTTTCAACACCTTGCTGTGCTGACGTCTTAATTTGCTCTCGTAATAACCACAATAAACAGAAGAAAAATAACAATAAAAAACTAATAGCTGCAACTAAAATAGTAACAATGTTTTTATCAGACAATTCAATATTATATTTGCCCAAAAAATCATTAATAATGCCTTTTCCGCTCACTTGAGTATATTGGTAGGGTGTTAATAATAATTGTCTAATTTTTTGCTGTTGGGTGGTTAAATCAAGCTTATAATCTTGCGCTAAGCGAATGTAGCCTTGCCATTTTGCCAAAGCGCTTTGCTCTGTTAATACTATTTTCTCAAAAGCGTCAAATTGCTTATTAACATCAACCATCGCTTCTATTGCTTCATCAGTTCTTACTTGCTTATGTAGTACAAAAAGTTGTTCAACTTTCAAACGTAAGTGCTCAAAATTTATAAGAGGAGTATGCATATTTAGCTGCTCAAAACTTGAATACACATCAACTAATAAGGCTTTTAATTGTTGTAAGTCATTTAATTGCTGAACAGATTTTGCATAAGCATTAGCGCTACTATAAGTAACCCTAACTCTTAATTGATCGGTTTGTAGTTGTGTATGGCGTGTTTTTTGATTGGCAAGTTGATTATCAATAGTAGGTTGTATGGATAACAGCATCAGTTGCAATTGAATAATGCTACTTTGCTTTAACTGTTGGTTGCGAGTGTGACTATCTTGAATACGTGAAACAATATCTTCTGTAAGTTTGTTCTCATATAGCCATTGTTGAAAAATCCGCCCATTGGCACTACTTTGTTGCAATAACTGCCGATTAATAGAAATTAATTCAGTATGTAGTTCAACAAAATTTTCTGCATTCGCTGCAATTAATAAATTACCCACAAGTTCATCGGCTTTTTGTAAGGCTTCAATATGCTTTAATTGTTGTTTTAATGGGATTAACTGATTGGTTACCAACGCGTTATTTTGGACGTTATTTTGATAAAACAAGAGATAAGTTAATCCCACCGCAATCATGATTGTTAACAACAAAGCCATTAATTTAGGCGTAAATTGTCGATATAACGGTTTTAATGTCGATTGTTCTTTTGGCTGAGTGGGTGCTAATTCATTTTCTGCCTGATCTGCAAACTCGTCATTATCGCTCATAGCTATTTTTTATTCTAAATTCCTTAATTGTCTTAGTTTATACTAAAGCGTAAGAAAAATAATAGACTCTTAAACATTAAAGCTTATACCTTAATACCTATACCTTGAAGCTTATACCTTAAAGAAGTACTCTTGATAAACCTTTAACTCCGCAATAGATTCGCGAATATCATCTAAAGCTAAGTGTGCTCCTGTTTTTACCACTTTATCTAACACCTCAGGTTTCCATCTTCGAGCGAGCTCTTTTACTGTGCTTACATCTACGTTGCGGTAATGAAAGTAGTCTTCAAATTCAGACATATACTTGTTAATAAAACGCCTGTCTTGCCCAATACTGTTACCACACATAGGTGAAACACCTTGAGGCACATATTGCTGAACAAACGCTATGGTTTTAGCTGTTGCATCTGCTAAATTAACTTTGCTATCACGACAACGTTGCGTTAACCCTGATTTTCCATGATGTTCAATACACCATTCGCTCATGTTATCTAGAACATTGTCTGACTGATGAATAGCAAAAACGGGTCCCTCTGCTAAGATATTTAGCTGACTATCGGTAATGATAGTGGCAATTTCTAATACTACATCAATTTCAGGCTCTAACCCTGTCATCTCTAAATCAAGCCAAATTAAATTGGTATCGTTATACGTCATAAGTATCCCTTAAAAATTGCACAAGCAATAGATAGTAATTGCATTTGTAAGTATAATAGCCGACAAATAACTAGGATTAAACAAAATGATCAACGCTTGTGTCTAAGAAAAAACTGACTAAAGGTCAGCAAAGGCGTATTAAAGCTAACCACGACAAAAAATTACGCACAAAAGTAGGTTCAAGTGTTAGCTCAAATGTAGGTAAGGTACAATGGCAAGATGATGACCTTGGTGCCACTCAATACGGCACAGTAATCAGTCGTTTTGGCCAACATGCCGATGTAGAAAGTAACGATGGTTCGATATATCGCTGTAATTTACGCCGCTCTATTAGCTCTTTAGTGTGCGGAGACAAAGTACTTTGGCGTTTAGGTGAAGAAAGCCAGCATAGTATTCGCGGAATAATTGAAGCCGTACATGAGCGTGATTCTGTACTAAGCCGCCCTGATGTTTACGATGGTGTAAAACCAATTGCGGCAAATATTAGCCAAATTTTGATTGTCTCTTCATTATTACCTGCATTTAATGGCGATATTATTGATCGCTATTTAGTTGCTGCGGAGCAAACAGGTATCACGCCAGTTATCGTATTAAACAAAACGGACTTACTTGGCGAATTAAGCCAAGGCGAGCAAGATGAGATTGAACAACAATTACAAATATACCGAGAAATTGGCTATCAAGTACTTTATGGTAGCAGTCAAACCAATGAAGGTATTAGTGAAATAAAAACACAACTGGGCCAGCATATTAGTATTTTTGTTGGGCAGTCGGGTGTTGGTAAATCTACCTTGGTGAATGCTTTAATGCCCGAACTTGGCTTAGTCACTAAAGAAGTTTCACAAAATTCTGGCTTAGGTCAACATACAACAACAGTGGCTCGCTTGTATCATTTCGAAGACGGTGGCGACTTAATTGACTCCCCAGGTATTCGAGAATTTGGCTTGTGGCATTTAACACCAGGGCAAGTATTTAACGGCTTTAAAGAATTTGAGCAATTTCAAGGCTTATGTAAATTCAGAGATTGTAAACACATAAGTGATCCAGGTTGTGCATTAATTGCAGCTTCCGACCACGAAATCCATCCTAAGCGCCTTGCTAGCTTTCAACGAATTCTGGCAAGTTTAGGCGAAAACAAATTAACTTCACGATTTAATGATTAGTTATTAACTAAGTAATTAGTAAGTAAATAAATAAAGTAAATAAAGGAAAAAACGTGTCTTCACAGAACAAATCTTCAACAACAAATTTCAGCGCAAGCATTAAAATCGCCTTACAATATGCTATGCCCAAGCATGCCATTTCTCGTTTAGTTGGTAAGTTAGCCGCAGCAAAAATGGGTTGGTTAACCACCAAATTAATTAATATTTTCATCAACGCTTATAATATCAACATGAGCGAAGCAAAATTAAAAAATGCGCGCGACTTTGCCACTTTTAATGACTTTTTCACGCGCGAATTAGCAGAAGGTGCTCGTATTATTGAGCCCAATGCTGACACCTTGTGCTATCCCGTTGATGGTGCAATTTCTCAGCAAGGAGATATTGTTGAAGGAAAACTCATTCAAGCAAAAGGTTTTGATTACAGCCTAACGTCTTTGCTAGGTGGTGACGCAAGAACTTCAGCACCTTTTCAACAAGGTAAATTTTCCTGTATTTATTTAGCGCCAAAAGATTACCATAGAATTCATATGCCTATGGCTGCGACTTTGCGCGAAATGATTTACATACCTGGTGAATTGTTTTCAGTTAATCCGTTAACCGCTAATAATGTTCCAGACTTGTTTGCCCGCAATGAGCGTGTGGTGACTATCTTCGATACAGCGCATGGTGCATTAGCCATGGTGCTTGTGGGTGCTACTATTGTTGCTAGCATTGAAACAACGTGGGCTGGTACTATTACCCCGCCAGCGGGAAAGGATATCTTTAGATGGCAATACCCTGCAACAGGTGTTGACGTTATTCGATTTGAAAAAGGAGACGAGATGGGTCGTTTTAAATTAGGCTCTACTGTGGTGAGTACTTTTGCTCCTAATATGGTTGAATTTTCGCCTGATGCAGAGCCAGAAACCGTGACAAGATTAGGCGAACATTATGCCAGTCTACTCACAACAAATGACAGATAAATTAAGGGTTGCTCATTAATTCAACAAAGGATAGGATGAGTAAACAAGTGTTACGACTGTATTCGTAACTTAAGTAAAACGTTAAAAAATTCATTACTTGGGATAAAAGACATGGCACGTGATAAATCAGTAGTAAAGCCAACAGGAGCAGAGTTATCCTTACTTAATATTCTCTGGCAAATGGGTCCAGCTACCGTTAAACAAATACACGAAGTAGTTAGTGCAACACATAAAACTGGCTACACTACGGTACTAAAAATACTACAAATAATGCATGAAAAATCATTAGTCATTCGTGACGAAACAAATCGTGCTCATGTTTATGCTGCCGCAAATAGTGAAATGCATACTCAATCATCGTTAATTAAAGACTTAATCAGCAAAGCGTTTGGTGGCTCAACTTCCAAATTGGTTATGCGCGCAATTGATGAATCAACGTCGCCTGAAGATATTAATGATATTCGTCAGCTACTTAACTCTTTAGAAAAAGAAACCTAAAATATAAATATAAAAGAACTAAAAAATATATAATGCTTGAGAACTTATTCACTAATCCATTTTTAACCAGTTTAGCACTCACCTTATTGCACTTCTTGTGGCAAGGCTTATTAGTGGCTACGGTATTAAAGTCAGCATTGCTTATTTTCAATAATAACAAACCTCAATTACGTTATGCTTTATCAGCACTGGCTATGTTGGTTAATTTATTATTACCTATCATTACTTTTATTATTGTTTATCGAACAGAGGTTTCATCGGTAAACGCGCTTGCTAGTTCATTAGCATTAAATGAGTTCATACAAGAGCTAAAACAGCCTGACGCTTTGTTTAGTTATAAAGAATTAATCGAAAAGCTTCCTTTGCTTCTGCCTTATATTTCCGTTTTATGGTTAGCTACTATTACTTTATTAGCTAGTAAATTATTAATAGAAATTTCAACTGTTAACAAGCTTCCCCAACAGGGTACGGTAGCGCCAAGCGATACACTACAAGCTCGGTTTAATGAGTTGGCTAAACAAATCCATTTAAAGATAACACCACGATTATTAATTTCATTAAAAGTGGAAGTACCTATGGCAATTGGCTGGCTTAAACCTATGGTTTTATTGCCTGCTAGTATGATCATCGGCTTAACTAACGCGCAACTTGAAATGTTAATTTTACATGAACTTGCCCATATTCGTCGCCATGATTACTTAGTAAACTTTCTGCAAACGCTTGTTGAAATATTATTATTTTTCCATCCAGCAGTATTGTGGGTTTCTAAACAAATGCGTAATGAACGTGAATATTGCAGTGACGACATTGCGGTACAGCATTGTGGTGATGCCATAGCCTACGCTCACACATTAGCGGATACCGCTTCTTTATGTACTAAAACACATATTCATACTATACCCGATATGGCAATGGCTGCATCGGGCGGTGATTTAAAACAACGGGTCATTCGTTTAGTTGGTCACCACTGTGCTCCTAGTAATAACATTAGCAAATGGTTTGCTAGTGCCACTATTATTTTTTCAATTTTATTACTTTCAAGCAAACAATTGCTGACCATGCCCTTACTGGATATTTGGTATAATGAAAACCCATGGAAGCAGCTAAGTCATACCTTAAGTAATAGCGTAAGTAACGTAGAAAAAAAACAAGCAAATACTGACTTTCTTAACAAAGACATTCCAAACATCTCAATAGCACAACAACTGTTAACACCGCAACAATTAGTCTCTAAAAAAGAGCAGAAGCCACAAGATTTGCTTTCTAGAAAATCGCAATTAACTGATAGAAAATCACTTCCTGTTGTGATATCAAAAGAAAGTCAAACACAAAAAAGACTTGCCGGTAACCTGGTCTCAAGTCGTCAGTTGATTTTTAAAAATTCACAAGCTATCACCAATGAAGCCAGTCAATTTAATACAAAATTAGACAACTTATCTGCTAATGCTTCACCCAAAGCTAAAAAAAATATTGAAAGCGCTGTTGCCAGTGACTCTTTAATGGTTGAAGAGGCGTTTGAGCGCACTACTTCAAACAATCCATATCAACAAGAACTCTTACAGTTGGCCGCTTTACAAACAAAACCTACTAGCACGAGTAAACTTCATAACAAGATATTTAAAAGCGATACCTTTAAAAGCAAAACTCTAGCGAATGTTGATGTTGATAACTCTACAATAGTTGCAAGCACCCCCCCCCTTTTTAGTGATGTTATTAGTAATGCTAAATATCCTAAAAAGAAAAAAATTGAACCTGTTGAATCTATTTGGCACAATGCAGAGCAAGTAGAGTCTGCTGACCCTATTTACCCAAGTGTTGCGAAGCGCAAGGGCATTGAAATTGAAGTAAAAGTAAATTTTACCATAGACATTGACGGCCAAATCAAAGACATTCAATTTGATCCTCAAAACAAAATTAACTACTTTAAAAGTTCTATTCGTAGCGCAATTAAAAAATGGCGTTTTCTACCTGCTAAAGTGGATGAGCAGCCGGTAGAAAGCCAAATGTCTAAAGTATTTTCTTTTAGCTTACAGAGCTAGTTTCTATTAGATCTTCCTTTGCGTTTTTCCATTATTTTCAACCACTTTTCTTGCTGCTTTGTCGTTAGAACATTAAAAATAGCATGCTTCGTTTTTGCGCGTGTTAATGCCATTTGAGCGAAAGCTTCTTGATATGATGTATGCAAAGCAATATAAGCTTGTTCATCAAATGTTTCTGCTTGAAGTAGCGGTTTCTCTGCTTCTTTAAATTTTTTAAGCGACGCTCGCAGTACTTCATGTTGCTCTTTGGCCTTAGTTTTTATCGCTTTTACCTGCACTTGCTGCTGCTCTGATAATGACAGTTTTTTAATCATTCGCTGCATCATATGTTTACCTTTTTGATGATGTCCTGGTCCATCAAGTGTAAAGTCATTATCTGCTGCATAAGCGCCAGACATACTTGAAAATGCCAAAACAGCACACACAGCTGAGATTGACACAATAGTTTTTACTGGTTTAATAATATTCATAGTTAACTCCAAAAGATTTAGGTAAATTCAGTTAATTTCACAAAATTTAGTATAGAGAATTCAATGCAAAGAAACGCAAAGCCAATGTAAAGATTGAGTAAAGGTTGCAACAATTAATCATAAACCGATAATAAATGAGGTAAAATGACTTCATTCGATTTCTTCACTCGGTATAAGGTAAGCGTTTCACTTGAATAAAAAACAAATATTACTTATTGATGATGATCATGAATTAGCGGAGCTTTTAGTAGACTACTTGGCTCAACAAGGTTTTATGGTTCATTGCTGTTTTGACGGTCAATCGGGGCTAGAGCAAGCATACAGCAATAAATTCGATCTTATTTTACTTGATGTTATGATGCCGAAACTTAATGGCTTTGAAGTATTAAAAGCACTGGGCAGCGAACATAAAACACCTGTATTAATGTTAACCGCCAAAGGCGATAACAACGACAAAGTACGTGGTTTAGAATTAGGCGCTGATGATTACCTTGCTAAACCTTTTCACCACCAAGAATTATTAGCGCGTATTAATGCTATATTGCGCCGTATTCAATTAGTGAACCAACAAAACCAACAAGCCTTCCATCAAAATAATTCACTTTTGTTGGTTAATAATATTGAGTTAAACCATGCTGTTAGGACGGTTAATTGCCATAGTCACCCAATTGAACTAACCGGTACTGAATATCAAATTTTAACACTATTATTAGAGTATCATGGTCAAATAATTACCAAAAAGACTATTTCAGAACAAGTATTGGGCCGAAAACTCAGCCCTTTTGATCGTAGCATTGACGTACATATTGGGAATATTCGCCGAAAATTTTTGCCTTTTTGTGCTATTGAAAAAATCAAAACAGTTCGCGGGGCGGGATATTTATTTTTGACTGGAGAGAGAGGGTAACTAATTTGTCACGTGTAAGCGCCTCTGCAAAAATGAAAACATTATTTTCATCATTTACCGTCAAGCTATTTGTGTGGTTTTGGCTCATTGCGATCACGTCCATTGTGAGTACGCGCTTTATTTCACAGCAATTATCAAACGATTCACTTAGTGAGGTAGTTAGTCAAGCGCCAAAATACGATGAACTGCAACAATTACACAAAACAGCCCGACGTATCGAACGCAGTAAAGTAAATAGCCTTGGTGAATTATTCACAATAGAACACCAAGAATTTTCTCGAAAACCTTTCAATGTTTGGTTAAAAAGTACCAATAGCAATTCAAAGGTAATTAGTTTATTTCCACTACCACCAAAAATTCAGCAAGTACTCACTAACTACCTCAACGAGACAACATTTACTCAGCCACAAACCAGTGTGTTTTTTCATACACAGTTAATTGGTCCGGTGGTAATCCAAATTAACAATCAACCCTACCAGCTTTTTATTTCTCGAAAACTGCACAAACGAAATATTAGTCAAATAGTACAATCACTCCCCTACTGGGTTCGTATTGTTACGCCAACCTTGATAAGCTTTTTACTTTGCTTGCTACTAGCACACTCATTTAGCAAACCTGTTCGCCTTATTAAAAAAGCGACCGCTAAGTTAGGTCAAGGAGATTTCGACACACGGGTAGAAGGCGTAAGTCAACTTAGTGGTGAATTGGGACAACTGGCCAACAGTTTTAATAAAATGGCAGAGCAGTTACAACAAAATCAAAGTGCACAGCGCCGTTTATTGGGTGATGTTTCCCATGAACTACGTTCTCCCCTGACAAGGCTTCAAATGGCATTGGGATTAGCGCAGCAAGAGGCAACAACTGCTCAAGCACGTGAGCAATATTTACAGCGTTGCCAAAAAGAAATTGATCGATTAGATCATATGATTGAAAATGTTTTGGTTCTATCTCGCTTAGAAAACACCTTACATACCGCAGATTCTGAACAAGTTAACCTTACTGCGTTAATACAAAGTATCATTAATGACGAGCAATTTGTTGCTGATAAAAAGTCAATTAACATTGAGGTAAACTCGCCCAACGACATCATCATATTAGCCGATCAAACCTTACTCACTAGCGCGATTAGTAACGTACTTAGCAATGCCGTAAAATATAGTCCTGAACAAAGTACTATTAGCGTGATGTTATCCACAGATAAGCAGAACGTAACCTTGAGTATTAGTGACTGCGGTGATGGCGTACCCGAACAAGCATTAACACAACTTTTTACTCCTTTTTACCGAGTAAATCTTGCTAGAGATCGTAATACAGGTGGCACAGGTTTAGGGCTGGCGATAGCTAAGCAAGCCATTATCGCGCATCAAGGTGAAATTTTTGCTAAAAACAACGCTAGTAAGGGATTATCTGTTATTATCCAAATCCCTTATTTGTAATAAAAGTCACCTTCACAGGAACGTATTTACGCACATATGAACACTTCTACTTTTAATAAAAAGCCATCTCTCTTTTCGAATAAATGGCTAAAAATAATTGTCGCGACTTTTCTAAGTATCTACCTGATTATTTGGGCTATTTCATCTCCCCTGTGCAAACACTTTATTGAGGCATTATTGCTTGAACAAGGCTTAACACTCTCAAATGATACAAGTATTTACTATAATCCTTTTCTTAGCCAACTAACGGTTAGCGATTTGACCTTGTATAGCAGTCAACACGATAAACAAGAAAAAGTATTTTCTGTAAACAAACTTACCGTCCGTTTAACCTTATTCCGATTGCTGTTTGATAAGATAGTAGTAAGCAAATTTGAATTAAATGATGCTTACCTTAAAATAATCAAAACACCTACACAGTTAATTATTGCTGGCATTGATTTAAACAAAGAAAGCAGCGAAAGCCCGCAAAAAAAAGTAACTGAAACAGAATCAAAACCTTTTCCATATCAATTAATCTTACCTAAATTAGCATTAAATAAAGTAAATATTGATATTAATAACAATGAAAAACTTCATCACGTTGACATAAAAGAACTAATAATTAGCCAAGTAACCGCTGACCTGCAATCTCAAAAAGCGCTACTGAGCCTCCATAGCACTATAGATGAAGCTGCGCTAGACATAACTGCCAATGCAAACTTTGCACAAGGGCAAGGTGAAATAAATAGCCAATTATCACTAACCAAATATCCCATTAAAAAAGTACAGCGTTACGTAGCTGACTTATCTGAACTGAGCGGTTTACTATCTCTGACGAGTAAACAGAAAATAATCATAGCCCCAGAGCAACTTCAGTTGAGTATCACTGAAACTAAACTCAGTAATACCGATATTATTGTTGGCTACCAACAACAATTTTTCAATCTTGAAAAGTTAGAAAATGACATTAATGATTTAAAGCTTACGCTTAACCAAGGCGAAATCACCGAATTAAACGGCACTAGCCAATTAGCACTGTATAACGCTGATCTCTACCATGAAAAGCCAAGCCAGAAACTAGCCCACTTTAAGCAACTTACGTTAAAAGATATTAGTTTTCATTTTATCGGCGAACCGCAAGTAAAAATAGCTAGCCTTGTTATGGATGATATTGTTGGCTCAAAAGATGAAGAGTCTGAATACCCGGCTTTAGTTACACTGAAACAATTTAATATCAGTGATATCTTCATCAGTGAAACAGAACTTTCTATCAATAAAATTTTCTTAGATAGCCTGCAAAGTAATGTGATTATAGATAAAGAAAAGGCACTTGCTAACTTAGTAACCGTACCAACAACACCAGCTGAAAAAGAAGAAATTGTAGAAGTTACTGCAAAGTTAGATAAAGAAGCTACAACTACAACTAAAAAATACGATTTTATTATTTCATTAAATGAATTTTCACTGATAAATGATAATCAAATATTTTTGTTAGACAACAGTGTAGAGCCTGTTAAACCACAAAAATTATTTATCGACACATTGCATTTAGGTGCCATAAGTAATGCGGCTAACAAGCAGGATCAACAAACACCGTTTGAGTTAGCGGGTCGTAGTAATAAGTATACAAATTTTAACTTTAAAGGCTTTACCCAACCATTTTCCCAACAGCCTACACATCATCTAAAAGGCTTTTTAAAAGAATTTTCATTGCCTACGATTTCTCGTTATATGAAACAAGCCATGCAAATGGAGCTAAAAAGCGGCCAGCTCAATACCGATATTGATGTAACGTTAACGGGCGATCAGCTTAATGGTAATGTGGTTATCCTTTTACGGAGCTTGGAAACAGCTATGGCCGACAGTAACGAAGCGGGTGCGTTAATTGATCAAGGCGCATTACCTTTTAATATGGCATTAGGTATGCTCAAAGATAGTCACGGTGATGTCGAACTTGACGTACCGTTATCTGGCTCAACCTCGGATCCAAGTTTTGGTATGAGCAGCATAGTTACCTTAATCACCCAGAAAGCTATTTGGATGGCCACAAAAGACTACCTAATGACTACTTTTGTACCCTATGCCAATATTGTGTCTGTTGCGATGAAAGTTGGCGAATTTGCCTTAAAATTACGCTTTGATGATTTGGTTTATCAACCTAAACAAATAGAGCCAAATGAAGCTCAACAAGCCTATTTGAAAGCCTTTATCGCCCTGATGCAAGCTAAGGAAGATACCCGAGTAAATATTTGCGGCATTAGTATTCCTACAGATATTGATTTAAGTGTAGGCAGCAAAGTAACCGATAAAGGGCATATCAACCAACTGAAAGATATTGCTGAGCAACGAGAAACGGCATTCAAAGATTATATTATCAAACATGGCAATATTGCTTCATCAAGGTTACTACTATGTGCACCTAAAATAGACAGCAGTAAAGATGCACAACCTCGAATAGAGCTGTCTGTATAATTAGATGTTTTTTGATCTAAAATTCAGAATATGGTAAAAACATTTAGTTAAGATCTTTGTCGCTAGCTGAGCTAGCTTTAACGTTTATAGGATATATTTAATTGTTTTTTAATCGCTTTATGTGTTTTGTTGTCTTGTTGTCTTGTTGGTTGGCATTATTATTCCAACTTATAGTAATGAACGTCCTTCAGGGCTTATTAATCAATACTCTGTGGAGATGCTGACAGAGGAAGATGGTTTTGTTTCTTCTGAGATATATTCTATTATTCAAGATAATCAAGGTCTACTTTGGTTTGGCACCGGCGAAAATGGTGTTATGCGTTATGATGGCCGAAAAATAACCCTCTTCGAATTTGATAGTATAACTTCAAACGGTTTATCGGATAATGATGCTGGAAACCTGATGCTATACCGTAACAAAAAAATATGGATTGGCACTTGGGGCGGAGGAGCAAATCTTTATGAACCCCAAACAGGAAACTTTCAGCATTTTATTCATGATCCTCTGCGCAACGATTCTGTCTCATCTAACCGAATACAGTCTTTATTTCATGATCAAGAAGGGACTATTTGGTTAGGCTCATATGATCAAGGTTTAAATCGATATCTTGGTAATAATAGCTTTGAGCATATCGAGAAAATTGATGGTGTAGAAAATAGTTTATCTCATAATAGAATATGGGATATTGAAGACAACGATAGTGATAGTCTTTGGGTTGCCACTAGTTATGGCTTAAATTTATATGATAAAAATAAGCAGACTTTTTCTCACTTTTTTCCTGATCCAGATAATCCTAGCCCTACGGGTGCAAACGAAATCAGAAGTATTCTAAAAACGTCAAAAGATAAAATTTATGTCGGTACACAAATAGGACCGTTTCTTTTTGATAAAGAAAATGGCATTTTTACACCCTTAAAAACCCTTGATGATGAACCTTTAGGCCAAGTGAACTCAATGATTGAGGATCAAGACGGCTATATTTGGATTGTCTCTAGCAAAGGTTTGTTTCGGCAATCAAATTCGGGTTCTGTAATTGAACGATTAGACCTTGAGCATAATAATGGTTTGAGAATTATTTTTGAAGATAGTTCAAGAACAATATGGGTGACTAGCGAGACTCACGGTATCTATAAAATAGTCTCCCACCGTAAATTTAAGTCTATTAATAGTTCAGAGCTGACCGCTCCAAATGCCATAACCGCTGATGCTAAAGGTGATTTATTCATTGTAACTTCATCATCTCAGTTATATAAGTGGCAAGTTTTGTCACAAAAACTAGAAAAATTATCCTCCCCCATTTTTAATGATGAAAATGGCTATGGCGCAAATAGGTTATTAGAAATGCCTATTATTTTTCCGGATGATAAGAATAACTTATGGATTGCACAAGGAAGTGGTTTAGCCAAATTCAACTTAAAAACTAAACAAGTTGAGTTATTAAAATACCCCGAATCAGATCCAAACGCTAAAGAGTTTAGAGAGCTACGAGCGCTTAATATTGATCAGTATGGACAACTTTGGATTGGTACATACAAAAATGGCGTATATCGTTATGATCCGTTAACTCAATCTTTTCTTCATTTAGATGATTCTTTGGGGTTATCTCATCCAGAAGTGTTGGTAATATTTAAAGATAGTGAGCAAAATATTTGGGTTGGTACTGGCGATGGCGTGAATCTTTGGGATGCAAGTAAGCAACGATTTATTTCATTTAAAAATGATAATAATAAAGCAGATAGTTTATTGGGAAACATAGTTCAGGATGTGCATCAATCTAGGGATGGTAAAATTTGGGTGGCCACTAAAAAAGGCCTCAACTTATATCTCCCTGAAACAAAAAGTTTTAAACATTTTAACAGGAAAAATGGTTTGCCTACGTCTTCAGTACGTGCAATTGAAGATGATAACAGTGGCCATTTATGGTTGACTACAAATAAGGGAATTTCAAAATTAAACCCATTATCGGGGGAAATCACTAATTTTGACAGTTATAATGGCTTATTAGGTTTAAACTACTATGCCAATAGCCTTGTCAGAGGTGGCAATGAAACTCTTTTCACTAGTAGCCAAAAAGGCATTGAATTCTTTAAAACTTCAGCTATAGAAAGAAATCATAGCGAGTTCAATGTTGTTTTAACGGGATTTAATAAGATGGGACAGCCAGTAAAGCTTGAAACACCTTATTCTTATGTCACTGATATTCAGTTATCTTATCTTGACTACTTTTTTTCTTTTGAATTCTCTGTATTAGATTTTATTTCCCCTAGTAAGAATCAATATGCTTATAAGCTAGAAGGATATGATGATAATTGGATTGATATCGGTAGTCGAAATGTCGCTTCTTTTACTAATTTAGATGGCGGCTCATATAAGTTTTTGGTGAAAGCCGCGAATAGTAGTGGTGAATGGGGTAAACAATTATTGTCAATTAACTTGACTGTATCGCCACCTCCGTGGAAAACATGGTGGGCATATAGTTTATATGTATTAGTCACTGTATTTGTTATATTCACTGCTATTAATTTTAGAACACGTTTACAACAGGAAGAAATAGCAAGACAGAAGCAATTTGTTTTAGCGCTTAAAGAGCAAGTTGCCCAGAAAACGACTTCATTAAAGACACAAGCTAAGGACTTAATTGAAGCAAATAAGCAATTGGAAGTGCTTACTTATCAGGATGGGCTAACAGGGTTATATAATCGTCGTTACTTCGATAAAAAACTAACGACAGAAATCAAACGGCATTACCGTCAAAAGCAACCATTATCCCTCATTCTTGCCGATATCGATTACTTTAAAACGTTTAACGATTTTTATGGTCATCAACAAGGTGACAGCTGCCTTAAATTAGTGTCCGAATGTATTTGTACCAGCGTAGGTCGAATTACAGATGCAAATTGTCGCTACGGTGGTGAAGAGTTCGCTATTATTCTACCAAATACATCCGTAGAGCAGTCAACTCTCGTTGCTGAACGTTTATGTTTGGCGATAGAAAATATGCAAATCCCTCATGAAAAATCTGAAACCAGCGCATTTGTCACTTTAACTTTAGGGGTTGTGACTATTCCGCCAGAACAAAAAACATCCGCTTATGCAATTGTTTTGAATGCAGATAAAGCATTATATCTTGGTAAATCAAATGGAAGAAACAAAGTTACACGAGCTGAATAGCTAGTGTAGAGATGAAAGTAGTGACGTTAATTTCATTTAATCCTCATTTTTTTTATTCGTGCACATATTTTGCACATTGTTTAGCTATTCTTAGTAATATTTATGAGTCGATGGTATTCAGGCTTCCACCGCGATAGTCTTGCTTCATACTATTTTCGCAACAAATTGATTTAGGATGTTGTTTTTTATATGAAAATTCAAAACAAATTATTTTTAATATTATTTGGCTTTAGTCTTTTATTAGTAACCACCTTGGTTTTTCTGATGCAATGGAGCATTGGTAAAGGCATGGTTGACTATGTTAATACCAAAGAAATAGAAGCGCTAAAACCTGTGGTGGTAACGCTTGCAAAAGAATATCAAATTGACAATAGTTGGCACAGCTTCGCTGGGCAACATAATAAATTTCGCCGTATAATTGCCGCGCAGCTTATTGCTAGTAATTTTTCATCAAAACAAAAAAATCGTCATCCTGAACAACGCCCTTTTCGTCCTCCTCCGCCAATGCGTTTGTCATTAGAACCAAATAAGCAACAACCAAGAGATGACATGCACGAAAGAAGATTACCACCACCGTCACAAGAAAATGAAGCCGATTACGCCTTACTTGATAATGATGAAAATATTATTGCTGGTAGATACATTGATGACTTAGAGTACACTAAAACTAAAATAATGATTAACGAGGTTATCGTTGGTTATTTTGCCGTATCTAAGCGCAACCAACTAACCCAAGGCTACGAAGTCGACTTTATTGAACAGCAACAATATTATTTATGGATTATTGCTTTGTTTGCGATGATCCTTGTTGCCCTTGTAACGCTGCCACTGGCACGTCATTTGGTTGAGCCTATAAAACTTATTACCCTTGGTATGCATAAACTCACCCAAGGTGACTATCAGCAATCAATTGATTTAAAAAGACAAGATGAACTAGGTGAATTGAGCCGAGATTATAATGAACTGGCGCTCACGCTGGCTGAAAATGACACCGCAAGAAAACGCTGGCTGGCCAACATTTCTCATGAATTACGCACGCCAGTTGCTATTTTACGTGGCGAGTTAGAAGCCATGCTTGATGAAGTTAGGCCGTTAACAAAAAACAATGTTGCCTCAGCCAATGATGAAGTAAAACATCTGCAACGGTTAATTGATGATTTAAACTTGTTAACGAGTGCCGATATTGGCGGTATGCGTTATCGCAAACAACATGAAGAATTAATCAGTTTAATGCAGGGTGAGCTAGACAAATATCGTAGTTACTTAGCTGATGCAGGCATAAAGCTTAGTTTTGATACCCACGGGCAAGACATTGCCATTTATGGTGATAAAACACGGTTATGTCAATTGTTTGAAAATATTATTAATAACTGTATTAAGTATTCATCGGCATCACTACTTAACATATCCTTAATTGTTGAAAATATTAATAGTAATCCTACCGCGTTAATCAAATTTGAAGACAATGGTGTGGGTGTAGATGATGTGCATTTAGCGCATTTATTTGAACATTTATACCGCGTTGAAGATTCACGAAATCGAAAAAATGGCGGATCAGGTTTAGGGTTATCTATATGTCGTCATATTGTTTTGGCGCATCAAGGTGACATTACCGCTGAACAATCTTCCCTTGGTGGCTTAGCTATTATGATTAAATTACCACTCGAGTAGATAATTATCCCTAATATAGATAATTATTCCTGTTTTTATCCTCGTTTATTAGAATAGAGTACTGATATGTTAAATTCAATATTGATTGTAGAAGATGAAATTAAACTGGCGAATCTGTTAGCTGATTATTTTCAGCTAACAGAATATGCACCTCATTTAATTCATCATGGCGATGAAGTAATTTCTTGGGTAAAGCAACACCAGCCCAAAATTATTTTACTCGACATTATGCTACCGGGTAAAAATGGCATAGATTTATGCAAAGAAATTCGTCAGTTTTCGAACGTCCCTATTTTAATGGTTACTGCAAAAGTTGATGAAATAGACCGATTAATAGGTTTAGAGTTGGGGGCTGACGACTATATATGTAAACCATTTAGCCCTCGGGAAGTGGTTGCCCGAGTGAAAGCCGTATTAAGAAGAACACAAACGGTTGAACATAATATAGAGGTACTACAACTTGATGAACATCGCTTTACCGCCGCTTTTCACCACCAAGAAGTCACGCTAACGTCAGTAGAGTTTCAATTATTAAAACCTTTAGCTAATAAGCCAGAGCGCATATTTACCCGCGAACAACTGATGCAGAATATGTATTCAGATCATCGTATTGTTAACAACCGCACCATTGATAGTCACATTAAGAAATTACGTAAAAAGCTCGCTGACATTAGTGAAGGCAAAGACTGGATACAATCAGTTTATGGTGCTGGTTATCGTTTAGTTTTGTAACTTAGTCGTTAATTCTAATCTCTACATCTTCCTCATTTATTGCACATTGTTTGCAACTTCTCTTGTTAACCTTATGTTGAAGTAAGTAATTAAAACAACAGGAGCTTTTATGAGCAATTTTTTTATTAGCAAATATAACAAGTTAATTATAGCTATCATACTTTTGATTTTAGCATCTAGCTTAGTTCACGCAAAAAATAGCATGTCAGACAAAAATGAACCGCCGCCAAGACCCTGCTTCAACTCACTAGATCTCAACGAAGATGGCGATATTGATTTTGACGAATTTTCTTCTCAAGAAATTCCTCATGGTGATCATCAAACAATATTTAATTCTATTGATACCAATAATAATGGTGTTATCAGCAGCGAAGAGTTTATTAATCACAAACCACCACAGCAACAAAAGCGTAAGGATAATAAATAATGGTTACGTCAATAAATTCTGGCATGTCAATGCCACCACCACCGCCAAGAACTGAGCAAAGTTTAACTGAAGATCAACAAGACTTCATTTCAGAAACTTTATCACAGTTTGATGCTGATAATATCACGCAAGAAACTGCGGCAAGTATTGTTGAAGCCTTTGCACAAGCAGGTATTCAACCAAGTGCAGCGCTAGAAAAATCATTAACTGAATTCGGTTTTGATGCCAAAAGTATCGGTGATTCAGCCAAAGTATCTGGTGATGGTAACAGACCACCGCCACCACCAAAACAAAGTGCTGAAGAAATAACTTCAATGGTTGATTACCTAGCAGAGCTTATGGAAGAAACGTTAGCGGCCAGTAATAGCAATGAGCTAAGTGATGAAGATAAGCAATCTATCTTGGCGAAAGTGTTTGAAAAATTTGATATTGAAGATGGTGAGTCCATTATTAATACTACTGCGTAAAAGTATCCTATTTACTTAAGTAAAACTCAACTGATGTTGAGCTAAGCGTTACCTTTGATAAAAGGTAACGCTTTTTTATTTCTATCAAATACTTACAATAAAACAAGCTTATCCCCAAATAAGTACTATTTGTTCATTATGTTCCTCATTTGTTGCACATTGTTTGCACCATCACTTAATAAGATACATGCCTCGTATTATTTTAAAAGCAAGAGACAAATGAAATACCCTACCCTTTTATCGTATTCTTTAATACTCAGTAGTAGTCTACTTTTTGGCTGTGGAGGCTCTAGTGATGAGAGTGATATATCTGACACAACCACATCAACATCAACCTTAGTTATTAATGAAATAGTTGCTAATGCAGTCGATGGTGGTAATGACTGGATTGAGCTTTACGCACTTTCAGGCACAGTAAATTTGTCAAACTATAGCCTAGTTGATGACAATGAAAGCCATACTGCACAGGCGCTACCAGACGTCACATTAGCAGAAGGCGAATTCATTGTTATTCAAGCGATTGATGAAACTGACACGCCACCTACTGACGGCTATTACGTTACCTTTAAGCTGGGAAATGATGATGCGGTCACCTTATTTAAAAGTGACGAGCAAGTCGATCAACTTGACTGGCAAGATGGTGATGCACCAGAAGGTTCGAGTTATGGGCTATTTATTGACGGAACAGGAGGCGCTCAAACCTTATCACCAACACCTGGCTTGGCTAACCTAGAAGCCAGTACAGTTGAACCGGTTATTCGTGACTTAATACTTAATGAAAATGCACCGCTACGAATTAATGAAGTGGTTGCCAAAGACAATGCCAGCGGCGCAGACTGGTTTGAGCTTTATGTTACTGGCGATACTGCTGTTTATTTAGGTGATTATACAATCGCTGATGAAAATGACGAATTGCTCGCATTACCTAACATAACGCTAGCTGCTGGGGAATTCTTCCGAATTTATGCGACAACGGATGAAGTCGCCAACAGCGCCACAGTTAGCTTAAAACTCGGCGCAAGTGATCAATTAAGTTTATATCAAGGTGATGATTTAATTGACCAACTTAAGTGGAACAAAGGGCAAGCACTTATTGGAACAAGTTACGGACGTTTTCCTGACGGCAGCGATGGTACCCAAATTCTTGAGCCATCTCCTTTAGCAAATAACAGTAAAGCAGTTCATGGACCATTGGTGATCAATGAAGTGATGGCGAATGCTATCGATGGTGGTAATGACTGGTTTGAGTTATACAACAACAGCAGCACCAGCATTTCTTTAATCAATTATAAAGTGATTGATGAAAGTAATGACATAGAACCCGTAACATTGCCTGATATTGTTTTAGCGCCCAATGACTTTATCGTGATTTATGCCACAGATATTGATCCTAATGAGTATTACGTACCGTTTAAGTTAGGTAAAACAGACGAATTAAGTCTAATGCTAAATGACGAAACCGTTGATTACATTAACTGGGATAGTAGTGATGTAATTGCAGGTTTTAGTTATGGGTTAAGTGCCGTTTCAAGTACAGCAAATGATTTAACAACCAGTTGGGATAAAGGTTTTTTAACACCAACTAAAAGCAGTGAAAACATACTAGCTACAGCGTTCAACCCCAGTGTCGTTAATGATTTATTCATTAATATCACCACGGAAAACTGGCAAGATATTTTAGCTAATCCACTTAACGAAGAATATCATGACACAAGCATTACTTTTAATGGCGTAACACTCGAGAGTATCGCTATTCGTACCAAAGGTGGTTCAAGCTTGAGCAGCGTTTCACGCTCAACCAGTGACCGATACAGCTTTAAGCTTGATATAAATGAATATGTTGATGGCCAAAAATTCTTTGGCCTGAAAAAGTTTACCCTACAAAACTCCTTTAACGACCCTTCTTATATGCGTGAAGTAATCGCCTATGAATTGCTTGATGAAATGGGCGTGGCAACACCAAAACATGCCTATGTTAACTTTTATGTAAACGGTGAGTTGTTTGGTTTATACCTTATGGTTGAAGCCATTGATGGTGAATTTATAGAAAATAACTTTGCCAACGCAAATGGCGATCTTTATAAGCCTGATGGTGTAGGTAGTGATCTGAAGTGGATAAATGCAGATATTGGTAGCTATAGCGATATAAATTTACAGTCTAATGAAGAAACCACAGATAACGGCGCTTTTATTAACTTTGTTGAACAAATGGAAAACGGCTCTACCGAGGTTATTGATGTTGATAGCTTACTTAGATATATGTCGGTTAGCGTAGCCTTATCAAACCTAGACAGTTATCACGGCACTTTGGCTCATAACTACTACATTTACGAACAAGATGGTGTATTTAGTTTATTACCTTGGGATTTTAATGAAGCTTTCGGCACGTTTGCTATGAACTGCAATGTTGATGTGAGAGAGCTTTATATCGACGAACCAACAAGTGGTGCTCTTACTGATAGGCCAATGGTTGCCAATGTCTTTGCCGATGCAGATAACTTAGCCAATTATCATAATTATTTATGGCAATTAATCGATGGACCTTTAGCTAGTGATACTTTTAATACCCGTGTTAGTGAAATTGCTGATTTAATTCGTGAGCATGTAACTAACGACCCCAGTGCTTTTTATGGCGCCACAGCGTTCGAACAAAACCTCAACGCTACGGTTAATAACTTCTTTGGGTTAACTGAATTTATCGACTACCGTGTGGATAACATGACCAAACAGTTGCAAGGTGATCTACCATCAGCAGGTGATGGTAGCGGCTTTTGTGGTAGCGCTAGTGGTCCTGGCGGTCCAGGTGTTCCAGGAGCTCCTCCTGGCGGTTAATGATCACTAATCGTTTTGTCGGCAGAAAAGACTCAACTCAATTCTGCCGCCCAAAATTTCTTTAGCGATTTAATTATTTGTTCTTAGCTAGCCGTTGCTAATTAATCGTAACTAACTAACCGCTATCAACTAAAAAATGAGCGATAAAAACCATGCAAAATCCACAACCGAGTTATCGTGACTTTGAAAATCACCTATTTACTCATCATCCTGATATTGATGAAAAAGATAAAGTAGAACCCCCTACCAATGTGAACTGTCAATCGCTAGAAAAAGTATTAACCTTATTTAACAGTCATGCTCTGAGCGACCTTAACAATGCTAATTTAATGAACAGAGTCGATAGTAAATTTATACTGCCGATGTCATTTTTACCTGATTTACTCCTTCAGTTAAAGCAGCATTACAGCGTACTTGAAATCAATAGCAGTAGAATTTCTAGCTATCACAATCAGTATTTCGACACGCCTGATATGGCACTTTATCATGACCACCATAATGGCAAATTAAACCGCTATAAAGTAAGGCGCCGTCGTTATGTTGATACCAATACTGAATTTTTAGAGGTAAAACTAAAAAATAATAAAAAACGTACTATCAAGACCCGAATTAAGCTTAACGGAAAGTCGAATGAATACGCTCGTTGTGGACAATTCATTAATGAGCAAATGCAAACAAACCTTAATAACTTAAGCATGAACAATCTAGATATTAGCCAACAAGGTGGCTACAAGCGTATTGCATTGGCTAATGAGGCACAAGCAGAGCGACTAACACTAGATTTTGACCTTTGGTACGAAAACAGAAGAGGAAACAATAAAGTAAAACTGCCCGGATTTTTTATTGCCGAACTTAAACAAAATAAAAAATCTAAGCGCTCAGCTTTTTACCAACTAATGAGCGCTAATAATATTTTCCCCACGTCTTTTAGTAAGTACTGTATTGGCTGCGCATTGCTATACCAGTCATCAATAAAGGCAAACCGATTTAAACCCATCTTGTCTCGTATAGAAAAATTTAATCGAACCAAGCAAGTTTCCTTTTTAAAGAGTAATTAATTATGACTGAATTAGACCTTATTTTTGTTGCCCGCTTTTTGGTAAACCTATTTTCATTAACCCTACTGTGTTACGCCTGCTATTACCGAGTGAGCAAAAATTCAACGGTAGCAAGTTCTTTTATTTTATTTGGTGTTGGTATTTTTATTATCACTTACCTATTACATGGCGTTGATATGTCGATGGAGTTTTCTTTCGGTCTATTTGCTGTTTTTACCATGCTCAGGTACAGAACAGAGTCTATTTCCATCAAAGAAATGACCTATCTCTTTTTGGTAACCGCTATCGCCTTATTAACATCGGTTGGCCAAATGAGTTTACTTGATTTAATGACACTTAACGGTGTTATTTGTCTACTTGCCTTTGTGATTGACTCAAGCATCATGGGCAAACGTTATCAAACACAAACCATTTGCTATGAGCGTATTGAAAATATCACGCCAAATAATAGAACCAAACTTATTAATGATTTGAGAACACGAACAGGCCTTAAAGTAGAAGATGTGAAAGTAGAACATATTGATTTTCTACGTGATACCGCACAGCTAACCGTTAGTTATATTCCACAAAGTGCGCCAGTAGAGCGATATCCAAGTGAGAACTCAACCAAGCTAGAGGCAATATAATGAATCAAGTGCCATTACTTGCAAAACTAGCCACTATTGTCTTATCTTGCAGTGTGATCAGCCCGGTTATACAAGCAAAAACAAAAGCCAATGATGTTGATATCAGTGGTTACGTTATGATTGATCATAATAATTTTGATGATACCTTTTTAGAAAATGACGATGGCCCAACCAGAAAAACGGCTATTCGTCGCGCTCGACTTAGCTTTAAAACCAAAATTGATAATAATTGGAAAACAAAGCTACAATTGGGCTTTGCCGATGACACCGCAGAAATCAAAGATGCCTACCTACAATATAAAGGTTGGCAATGGGCTGAATTGACGCTTGGGCAACAAAAAGAACCCTTTGGCTTAGAAAAACTAACGAGTTCACGTAACATCACAATGATTGAGCGTAGTTTAGTTACCGAAGCGCTTGCTCCTGGGCGTTCTATCGGGATGAACTTATCCGGCAACTTGTCAGGAAACTTATCCTCATTAACCTGGCAGTTAGGTTATTATCAACCAGAAGAAACGGAAAGTAGCACGGCAATAACGGGCAGATTATCTTGGGTTCCTTGGCAACAAAATAATAATCTAGTTCACCTTGGCGTCGCCTTTAGTGAACGCGATCTTAGTGGTAGCGAATATCGCATTAATGAACCGATTGAAGTCAATTTTTCAGATTCTTTAGTTGAAGGGACAAAATTGCTCGCTGAAGAAGTCTCCTTAAAAGGCGTTGAATTTTTATGGCAACAAAACGGCTTTACTACAACTGCTGAATGGCAGGAAGCTGACGTTACTGATGTTAATTCGCTACAGTATAAATACCAAGGGGGTTACCTACAATTAAGCTACCAGCTTTCAGGCGAAAACAGATTGTATAAAAATGGTGAAATAGACGATCTCATCACACCGGGGTGGGAATTAACCAGCCGATACAGCCAATTTGATTTATCCGAAGAGAATAATAAAGTGCAAACATACGCGGTAGGGGTAAATTATACCGTGAATAATAACCTTAAGTTTATGGCAGACTACGTTAAAACCAAGCAAGTAGATAACAGCGCTAGTAATAGTATTCGTGAGAACGGTGATGCGGTTTTACTGCGAGCGCAGTATACCTTTTAGAAACAAAAATATTATGACAGGCTCAGCTAAGTTAAGGGTAGTGTTCAAAAATCTGTATTATTTCAGTAAACTGGTAAAAACAGGAATGACACATGACAAATCAATTCAACTTCGAAGATGCAGTTAAAGCACTTCAAGCAGGTAAAAACCTTAGTGGTAAAGATGGTGTACTTACGTCACTGATCAAAGGCAGAAACTAACGCTTTACCTAACACCCCCTTCGTTGCATTGGGCGTATTATGCACTTGCTAAACTTGGTTGTTGGCACGACGGCAAGAGAGCTGGCGTTGTTGGTTGGGAAGCATTATAAAATGGATGGTTTGCATTGAATAAACTTCTAGAAGGTGCAAGGTTCATGCAACAACAGCTAGAAAAAATGTGATCAAGAGACAGACTACCAATAGCCGCGCAACTTTTTAATAAAATGACATAATTTCATTAAAATTTCATGATATTAGGGCTGAAAATACCTAAAAAGCTGTCAGACTTTTTTACAGCTTTGTGCTGGGTAAATTCAGGATTTTCGTAATGGCTTGAAAGCATTGGGTGTTTTTTTGTGGCCTATTTTTTGCAATATCTATAATACTTTAGCTTAGATAAGCTAAAATTCAGCATAACAGGAGAAATAACTATGCCGCGTTTCACAATTGCTAGATTGGCATTACCCTTGTGCGCCGCCCTCGTTTGTGCCGCGCCTGCATCGGCTGGACTCATTCTGGGTTCGGATCTCGCGAGTTTTACGGTTCTGGGTGCCTCAACCGTGACCAATGTTCCTTCGAGCACGATCGGCGGCAATGTCGGCGTGTGGTCAAGCGGTGGTGCGAATGCAATCACTGGCTTTAACTCTTCACCTGGTGTCGGGACCGCGGACACACAGGTTACAGGAAGTGTATACGCCGGTGGTGCATTAGCCCAATCGGCACAGGTTCAACTCACTACCGCAAGAAACAATCTTGATTCTCTGGGAGCCGGAACTTTGTTGGGGGATGATTTGAATGGCCTCATACTTACACCGGGCGTTTATACTGTTGCTGCAGGGACTACCAATTTGTCAGGAACGCTCACCCTCGACGGCGGGGGCAACGCCAACGCGGGCTGGGTGTTTCAGATGGAGAGCACGCTTATCACCTCGTCCAATTCGGTCGTTAACATGATCAATACTGGTGTGGGTGCTGGCCTGTTTTGGAACGTTGCCAGTTCCGCCACCATTGGTGAGAACACGACGTTCTTGGGCAACATTCTCGCGCTCGAAAGCATCACCATGGTCACCAGCGCGACAAATTTTTGCGGTAGAGCCTTGGCGGATACTGGTGCGGTGACGCTGCAGCAAAACAGCCTTTCCAACGCGTGCACAAACAGTCTGTATGGCAGCAATGGTTTGAGCGGTGGTCTTGATGTTAACGGTTCGGTGGTTGAATTTCTTCCCCCCATTTCCGTTCCTGAACCCAGCACAATGCTACTTTTCGGCCTAGGCCTCGTTGGTCTCTTCGCGCGCCGATGCAGGACTGCCTAAAGCAAGAACGTGTTCATTGGAGCAATTATGAAACACAGCAAGAAGTAATGAATTATATAACGATGTGATATAACAGTAATCGTCTACATTCTTACTTAGGGTATCAAAAGTCCTAATCATTTTGAATTGGGAATTAATGAGTTGGAAAAAGTAGTTTAACTAGGGTGACTGAATTTACTTGACTAGGTCATATTCTCTAGCAAAACAACAAATTCATCACCTCCAATCCTTGCGACTGTATCTGAATTACGAATTGATTGCTTAAGACGTAAAGATACTTCTATCAGAACCTGATCGCCAAACGCATGACCTTTTGTATCGTTAATGATTTTAAACTTATCTAAATCAATAAAAAGTAGCGCAAAAGTACTCATGTTACGTTCAGATTGTGCGATTAGGTGATCAACTCGGTCAAACAGCAGATATCGATTTGGAATTTTTGTAAGCTGATCATAATGCGCAAGGTGTTCAAGGCGTTTGGTCTCGTTTATCCGATCTGATATATCTCGATTAACACCTAACGCACCTACGACCTGATTATTAGAATCAAAAATTGGAACACACATGGATTCAATCCAACCAATATGACCATCTTTATGAAGCATTCTAACTTCTCCAGTCCATTTCCCGTATTTCTCTACAGCAGTTATAACTTCTGAAGTAATGTGTTCGGTGTCTTCGGGGAGGTGCAGAATATTGACAGGTTGACCAATAACCTCTTCTTTGGAATAGCCATATAGAGTTTCAGAACCTTTATTCCAGTCAGTAATAATACCTTGTAGGTCAGTGATTACCAATGCATCAAAGAGGTAGTCGAAAGCCTGATTAATTTGTTTAGATATTTTTGAATCCATAATTTTGTTACAACTTTTTATAATTTCTTTATAAATTCCGTCTATACGATCCACTAAAAAATAATAATATATTATGAATGCGTTTCAGTAATCCTAGTTTCATAAATTTGTTATCTACTTCACTTTAATATCCCATAGCCACAATGAATTAGAAAGCAAATATTTATCAAAATACAATGTTACTAAGACGGCTCAGAAATATTAAACAATTAAGTATTAGAAAATATATGGCAAGAATGCGCACAAAGCTGATCTAATCAGCTGTAAGCTTAACTCAAACTCAATATTGAAAAGTGTCAGTTCAGATATGACACTACTACACCTGCATAGATTACATAGGGTGCATTCTTTATGCTTGATAGAATTTAACCTTGATACATTTGATCAAAATTTGGGATTTTACTTTCCCAAATAGGGATATCTTTGCCAATGTATTCACGTACTGCATCAAAAAATAGTCGCGTTCTTACAGGTAGATCTCGATGAGGGTATATTGCATATAATGCATTGAAATCTGATAATTTTATATCCGTCAATATTGGCACCAAACGCCCGTCTGTTACTTCATCGCCAAGAATAAACGCAGGTACCACCACAAATACCGTACCAGATAGCGCTTTTAATAATAATATTTCACCATCATTTGCCCGAAAAACACTTTTCATTATTTTCTCTACTGGCTCACCTTTGTCATTAACATATTTAATACTTGTCGCTCTTAATGAATTACTTGCATAACTTGCCGCGGGTAAAGCAGCAAGTTCATCAATGGCTTGTGGCATACCGTAAGTTTCAATAAACTCAGGTGAAGCTAAAATACATAAACGGTTTCTGGCAAGCTTTCGCGCTATTAAGGTGGAGTCTTTCGGCTCTCCTACACGAAACGCCAAATCAAAGCCTTCTGATACAATGTCAATCAGGCGGTCATTTAAATTTAATTCCACTTCTACTTGCTCAAAGCGTTTTTGAAACTCATTGATAACTGGCTGTAAATATTGTTTAGCAATAATGGTCGATGACGTGATTTTTAATACCCCACACGGCTCTTGATGGTAGTTTTCGGCCAACCTTACCGTATCACCCAATAACTCACGAAGTTCGCGTGCTTTTTTAACCATTTCGGCGCCTGCTGCCGTTAGTGAAAAAGAGCGTGTAGTTCTATTTAGTAGCCGAACACCTAAGTCATCTTCTAATCTGTTGACCTGCTTTGAAATCACAGAGCGGTCAACATTTCTACTTTGAGCCGCTTTAGCAAATGATCCTTGCTCAACGACATCTAACAACATTAGCAGCCGACTGGTTGTATCCATAATTACTTCACTTCATTTTACTTTTTATTGGTGCCATTTTCGCACTAATGAATTTAGAAAACCATCCTTTTTTGTCACCAACTTTTGCCGTATCATGCGCCGTATTACCCTTAGGAGTTTTATTATGAGCAAAAACATTATACTTGCTGTCATCGTCACCATAAGTTTGGCATTAACCGGTTGTACACAAGAGCCTGTTCAAACCGCTACACAACAACAAAGACCATTACAGCCTATTGATGTGGCAGAAGTTTTAGTTATGCCCGTACAAAACTGGCACGTATTTACCAGTCGCTTAGAATCACCAGAAGAAGTCGCCTTAATGCCACGAGTTTCTGGTGTTATTGAACATATTACGTTTAACGAGGGTGATGAAGTAAAACAAGGTGATTTATTGTTTCAATTAGATGATCGTCCTTTTACCGCGATTGTTGCTAGCTTAGAGGCTCAAATTCTCAGTGCCAAAGCGGCATTAAGTCAGGCAAAAAGTGAAGCCAAACGGGCAATTCGTTTAACAGAACGAAAAGCCATTTCGACAGAACAAGCAGAATCTCGCACGTCAACCCTACTTCAACGCCAAGCGCAATTAGCAGCATTACAAGCACAACTGACTTCCGCTCAGCTTGACTTAGAATTTACCGCAATACGCTCTCCTATTAACGGTGTTATTTCACGCGCTAACATCACTCGAGGCAATAATATACTGGCGGGACAAAGTATTTTAACGTCTATCGTCTCAAATCATAAAATGTATGCCTATTTTGATATTGATGAACGTACTTGGAATAGTTCATTTGCCAATGTTACTGCCGCAAGTAAACAACAAGTTGTCATGCAAAAAGTAGGACAAAAAAACTTCCCTTATAACGGTTACATCAACTTTATTGATAATCGAATTAATCCATCAACGGGGACATTAAGAGTGCGTGCCGTTTTTGATGAAACAGGCAATCAGCTACGTGCAGGCTCTTTTGCTCGCATCAAATTAGCGGCCAATGCAGTTAAAAACCAAATAATAGTACCTGACCGCGCCATTGGTTCAGACTTGAAAAACCGCTTTGTACTTACCGTTGGTGAAAACAATATTCTTGAATATAAGTTAGTTGAATTGGGTGAACGATACGGCAACTTACGTGCAATTACCTCAGGTTTGCAAGCAGGTGATGTTATTGCTGTTAATGGTCCTGCACGAGTAGGCCCTGGCATGCCAATCGCCCCAAATAATGTCACTATTGATATTAGCGGTATCGCTTTTACTATGCCTGAAAATGCGAGTAACCAATTTGTTGCATTACACTAGGAGTAAACGGTGAAATTTTCTCATTTTTTTATTGAACGCCCAATATTTGCGGCTATGTTATCGCTGATTATCTTAATCGGCGGTGCTATTTCTCTTTTCCAATTACCTATTAGTGAATATCCAGAAGTAATTCCTCCAACCGTTGTTGTTACAGCAAGTTACCCTGGCGCAAACCCAACCGTTATTGCACAAACCGTTGCCACACCGCTAGAACAAGAAATTAACGGCACAGAAAATATGCTGTATATGTTTTCACAAGCAACCAGTGATGGTCGCATGACATTAACAGTAACGTTTGCGTTAGGTACTGACTTAGATCGTGCGCAAGTACAAGTACAAAACCGTGTCAATAGTGCTCTACCGCGCTTACCAGAAGAAGTGCAACGCTTAGGCGTAGTGGCGAAAAAGTCATCTCCTGATTTAACTATGGTTGTACATTTATTTTCGCCTGAAAATACACATGATACTGCCTATTTGTCTAACTATGCTGATCTTTATATCAAAGACAAAATAGCAGGTATATCAGGTGTAGGCGAAGTGAGAGTTTTTGGTGGTGGTAAGTACTCAATGCGTGTGTGGTTAAACCCTGACGCACTTGCCGCTAGACAACTCACCGCTAGTGATGTGATTAGTGCACTTCGTGCACAAAACCAACAAGTTGCAGCAGGTAGTTTAGGCGCTCAACCAACCTCGAATGAAAATCAATTTCAAATTCTATTAAACGTTAAAGGTCGTCTAAACACGGTTGAAGAATTCGAAAAAGTTATTATAAAAGTGGGTGAACAGGGGCAAATAACGCGCTTAATTGATGTTGCACGTATAGATTTAGGGCAAGATACTTATTCGCTTAGAGCAATGTTGGATGGCCAACCCGCACTAGCCTTACCTATTTTCCAACGTCCTGGTTCTAACGCCATTGAATTGTCTGATGAAGTTCGTGCGCTTATGGTCGAGGTATCAAAAGATTTCCCCGCCGGTGTTAAATATGAAATTGCTTATGATCCAACAATTTTTGTTCGTGATTCTATTGACGCAGTTATTACCACGTTACTAGAGGCAATTGTTTTAGTTGTTGTTGTTGTGATTTTGTTTTTACAGACATGGCGCGCTTCTATCATTCCTTTAATAGCGGTACCTGTTTCATTAATTGGTACTTTTGCAGTAATGCAGTGGCTAGGCGTTTCAATTAATACATTATCTTTGTTTGGTTTAGTACTTGCTATTGGTATTGTAGTTGATGATGCCATTGTTGTGGTTGAAAATGTGGAACGAAACATTGAACAAGGATTATCACCGCTTGAAGCAACCCGTGTTGCTATGACTGAAGTTACGGGGCCAATTATTGCCATTGCACTGGTATTATTAGCCGTATTTATTCCTACTGCGTTTATTTCTGGTTTGTCAGGACAATTCTATAAGCAATTTGCGTTAACCATTACCATATCAACCGTTATATCAGCATTTAATTCATTAACCTTATCACCTGCGTTAGCGGCATTATTATTGAAGTCTCACAACGCTAAACCAGACAAATTAACACGCCTGCTTAATAAGTTATTTGGCCGTTGGTTATTCGGTCCATTTAATCGCATATTTGAACGCGGCGCTAAAGGTTACGAAAAAGTAGTCAAAAAACTTATTCGTCTCAGTGTTGTTGTTTTAGTGATATATGTTGGATTATTAGGTAGTACAATCAAGCTCTTTGACGCAGTACCGGGTGGTTTTATTCCAGCACAAGATAAAAAATACCTTGTTGCTATGGCTCAATTACCAGACGCTGCAAGCTTAAATCGCACACATGCAGTTGTTAGAGAAATGGAAAAAATAGCACTACAAGTACCAGGCGTTGCGCATACTATCTCATTCCCAGGTCTGTCAGTTAATGGCTTTACCAATAGTCCTAATAGTGCGGTTGTGTTTATTCCCTTGGATGATTTTAATAAACGTACCGACCCTAGTATGTCTGCAACAGCAATTGCGGGTCAATTGAACCAACGTTTTGCCATGTTAGACGAAGCATTTGTTGCGGTGTTTCCACCACCACCCGTTCGCGGTTTAGGTACAACAGGTGGTTTTAAGTTACAAATTGAAGATCAAGGTAATAAAGGTTTTGAAGCATTATTTAATAGCCTACAAACAGTTATTGGTGCAGCAAGACAAGAGCCTGCATTAACAGGATTATTTTCAAGTTTCCGTATTCAAGTACCACAAATGGATATTGATATTGACCGTGAACAAGCATTACTTCAAGGCATTCCTTTAGATGAAGTATTTAATACACTGCAAGTTTATTTAGGCTCAGTGTACGTTAATGATTTCAACCTCTTTGGTCGTACTTATCAGGTAAATGCGCAAGCTGACACCGATTTCCGTCAGGATCCAGAACAGATTTTAAACCTGAAAGTACGAAATCTTCGTGGTGAAATGGTGCCACTGGGTGCGGTCTTAAAAGTTACCCCCACAACAGGGCCAGATAGGGTAATGCATTACAATGGTTATCCAAGTGCAGAGCTTAATGGCAGCCCGTCACCTGGTTATAGCTCAAATCAGGCACAACAAGCGATTGAAAAAATTCTTGCCAAAACACTACCTAAAGATATTACTTACGAATGGACAGAAGTCACTTACCAACAAGTATTGGCAGGTAATACTATGGTATATATATTCCCATTAGTGGTGTTATTGGTGTTTATGGTACTGGCGGCTCAGTATGAAAGCTTACGTTTGCCATTATCGATCATTTTAATCGTACCCATGACTATTTTTTCAGCATTATTAGGGGTTTGGCTAGTTGGATCAGATAACAATATTTTCACCCAAGTCGCGTTAATCGTACTGGTGGCACTGGCATCGAAAAACGCTATCTTAATGGTTGAGTTTGCCAAAGATCAAAATGAAACGGGTATGTCTCATTTTGATGCCATTATTGCGGCATGTCGTATGCGACTTCGTCCAATTTTAATGACCTCAATTGCTTTTACCGCCGGGGTTGTACCATTAGTATTAGCAACGGGTGCTGGTGCTGAAATGCGTCATGCCATGGGTAATGCGGTATTTTCAGGCATGATCGGCGTTACGTTTTTTGGTTTATTGTTTACGCCCGTATTTTATATGCTTGTTACCACTGGTAAGAAAAAATCTGTGGAGATGAAATAAACTAGTGGCAATAATTTAATTCAAGGTAATCTTGTAGCTCAATTACGATCATTGAAGCAAACAGAGCCAAACGTAACGTTCGAAAATACAAATATAAAATCAATGTAACTTATGCCCTTAGTCAACTTAAAGATAATGTCGTTAGGTTCTTAATGGGTATTGGGATTAATGGATAGGATACTTTATTGCTCTCCCACAAAGATGCAAGGCGAGTCATTCAGAAATAAGTGACTCGCCTTTTTATAGGTATTCTAATTTTAATAGCGCAGTCATGTTTATGGGTTTTTACTTTTAATATTACCTGGCGGCAAATTACTATCCCAATTTAATGCGTTATATTTTTTAAGGATGTCGATAGTCTTGTTAACAGGTAGAGCTTCTATCCTATTCCCTCGACCTTCAATAGTTGTTGCCTTTAATAAAGCGTTATAAATCGCTTCTTCGGTCGCTTCTACGGTTGCGGTAAATAAAGGTGACATGGCTGAAGCTAGTAAAGAAGATGTAGGCCAAGGCTTGTCGCTAACGCGAGCTTTTCTTACTAAGTCTGAGGTTGAAAATGCGATAACATAGTCGCCAGAATCATTCTCAGCAACAGAACCCGTTTTAGCTAACCCCATCATTGCTCTGGTAGCCAATCGGTTCAGGTTTCTTGAATCTAATGGAGCATCGGTAGCAACAATGATCATGATTGAACCACCGCGAACTTTACGGTTATCCTTTATATTTTGTTCTAACTCTTTCTTATATGCATATTTGCCTAATTCACGACCAACGGGGGCGCCATTCATTGTTAAAGTTGCCCCAGCTAATAAGTTGCTTTGTACTAAAACCCCTACAGTATAACCACCTAACGCTTTTGGTAACACTCGCGAACTTGTCCCTATACCACCTTTCCAATGATAGGTTTGTGTACCGGTACCTGCGCCAACACTCCCCTCTTCTACAAAGCCAGTTTTAGCTGATTCTAAAGCTTCTCTTACATGCTTAGGTTTTACTGGATGGCTCCACATATCGCTAACTCTACTATCGTTAGTTTCACCAACAATTGGGTTAATGGTATGTTCATATTCGCCTGGTTGCTCTAATAGGTAATCAACCATGGCGTCTGCAGCGTTCCATACACATAAAGTACAAGTTAATATAATGGGTGTTTCTATTTCACCAAATTCTAGTAACTGACTTATCCCCACTGACTTTCCATAACCGTTACCGGCATGAACCCATGCAGGAATAGGATTTTTATAAAGATTTCCAGCCGCTGGAATAATAGCAGTGACACCAGTATGAATATTAGGCTCTTTTATCACGGTAGAGTGACCTACAAGAACACCAGCAACATCGGTAATAGCATTAAATTTCCCCGTTTGCATTGTTCCCACAACAAGCCCAATATCACGTGCTCGGGGTCGTTTTTCATCTGAACTTGCTTGTAGTGTACCCATGGATAGAACTGAGAATACTAAAAAGAGACTTAATAAGTTTTTCGATATTTTTTTTATTATAGATGTCATGAACTACTTACCTTTTTACATTAAATAATCATTGAAAGATCAGAGTAGTCTTAACTACATATTGATGCAAGGAGTGAGGGAACAATATAGCTGACAAGTGATAATATTTAGGTAAATTGATTTATTTCTCTAATGAGTTCAATAAAAACAGAACTGGCAATTGATGTTAATTCATCTGGAAAATCATAATCGGGATTATGTAACTGAGGACTATCTACACCAGCACCTATTGTGAACATGGCTCCTTCTTTGGCTGATTCTAAAAGCCGACCAAAATCCTCAGACCAACGATAAGGTTCGTTGATAGTAGTGCAGTTAACTTTTGCTTTGCTACATGCTGCAGTCACTAAGTCATAGCCTAATTTTGTATTTGTACATGTTGAAAAAACATCTTCTTTAGAAATGTTGCTTTTTATTCTTTCCTCATTTGCAATCTCATTTATTATTAACTCAGCTTTCGCATACATCCGATCCATCAGTTCGTTACTACTCGTTCTTAGTGTCGCCATAACGGTAGCGCTACCAGGTGAAGTGCCAAAATTAGCGCCCCCCATTTGTGCTGAAATGATCGTTACTGAGATATATTCATCATCTAGAGTTTTGAATATTTGAGGTAAGCTATTTAAACGCTGAATTATTTTACACAAGGCAATAGCAGGACTAACGCCATCCTCGGGATGGGCAGCATGGGATTCAACACCGTCTAACTGAATAATTATTCCTTGTGAAGCAAAATTAAAAATACCAGGTTTTACATAAACTTCACCAAGTGGTTTTCCAGGTAAGTTATGGAGCGCAAAAACAAAGTCAGGTGCAATATTTATGAAAAGAGGATCTTTGACCACCCCTATTGCTCCGGCACCAATTTCCTCTGCAGGCTGAAATAAAAGAATAACACGTCCATTTAGTAATTCATTTTTGGACAAAAATCTACCAACTTCGCTAATAATAGCCATGTGCCCATCATGACCACATTTGTGAGAAACATGATCATTAACCGATTTGTGTTCAAAATTATTAATTTCTTGTATCGGAAGCGCATCTAATTCACATCGTAACATTAGCGTCGGTTGTTCTGGTAAGCTAGCATTTTGTGTTGGTATGTATTGCGATCCTACATACTCAAATGCTACTCCTGCTCCTCCTATTCCTTCAATGATATTGCTAGGATTTAAATCTAAAAAATAGGATTTAATTCGTTTGGCTGTCTCTACTTCCTGATTTGATAGCTCGGGATGCTTATGAATCTCTTTTCTTAACCGAGTTGTTGAATTCGCTTCTTTCATACTTTCTCCCATGCAGACTTATAATATTTAAAATAAAAAACACATACGTACTGTTCACTTATCTAAATGAACAGTACGTAATAAACACACCAAATGCTAAATTTAGGGAAATAATAAAAGGTAAATAGTTGCTTATTTAATTAACTTTGCCTTTATGGCTAAATAAATACCTGAAAATATTAAAAGAATACCAACAATGTGGAAAGTATAAATTTGCTCATTTAGAAAAAATGAAGAGAGTAATAATCCAAACAATGGCATAAGGTGAATAAATAATCCTGCTTTAACAGCACCTAAGTCGGCAACACCTTTGTTCCAAAAAATATAAGCGAGAATAGAAGGGAAAATGGCCATGTACGCAACGGTGTATGTGATTTTACTTTCCCATACAATAGTATTAGCAAAGTAAAATTCTCCGACAGAAAAAGGCATTAGTATGATGGTGCCAAGTAAAACTGTCACGCCAAAAAAAGTAAATCCATCAAGTTCAGCAGGACGCCAGCGTAATAATATTGAATAAATAGCCCAAGAGAGTACACCAACTAATATATATATATCACCTAAATTAAATGACAAAGAAAGTAAATTTGAAAGTTTACCTTGAGTGATTAGCATTAAAACGCCGATTAGTGAAATGGTAACCCCAAGCCATTGCTGAATAGATACTCGCTCTTTTAACCATAAGGCAGATAAAATTAGAATAAATATAGGTATAGCAGATTGTAATATAGTGGCATTAGACGCGTTTGTGTTAGTAAGGCCTATGTAAATAAAAGTATTGAAACAAGTAACACTAAATATTGAAAGTATCGTCAATATTTTCCAGTTAGTTAATATCACTGCTTTATGTTTAATAAGCCTTGGTATTAAAAAAGGCAGTAATATTATTAGTGCTAATGCCCACCGAAGTTCCGCCATAACAATAGGGGGTAACACTAAGTGCATTGCTCGTCCTAAAACAAAATTTCCTGCCCAAAATAAAGTAGTTAGTATTAAAAGTAAGTAGGACATTGATCTCTCATTTAGTTATGCAGCGTATTAAATAGGGTATTTGATGATTGCTGCAACACAGTAACGATTTTCATCGATACAGACAATGAAAGAAAGTTATTAGTAGCAATTGAATTATTTATAAAAATCTAATGCCATTAAACGCGCTGCTTTATGTGCAACGATTGTCGGCCAATAAATGTCTAACTGATTTTTATCGATAAATTTATGAGGAGAATGAATCTCTTTATCAGGTATTTCATTCAGCTCTGGTAGGTATTTACGAATGAAGTTACCTTTTGGATCAAATCTTTCACTTTGGCGAGTTGGGTTAAATATTCTAAAATAGGGCTGTGCATCACATCCCGTACTAGCAGCCCATTGCCAACCGCCATTGTTAGCCGCTAAATCACCATCAATTAAGTGTTCCATAAAATATTTTTCACCCCAACGCCAGTCAATGAGTAAGTGCTTAGTTAAGAAGCTGGCCACGACCATTCTAAGACGATTATGCATCCAACCTGTTTGATTTAACTGTCTCATAGCAGCATCGACTAATGGGTAGCCAGTTTTCCCTTCACACCAGGCGTTAAAATAAGTGAGATTATTATGCCAAGTAGTCTGTTGATATTTCTCTTTAAAACACTGATGTTTACATAGTCTTTGCTCATGGAATATCAGATGACGATAAAATTCACGCCAAATAATTTCATTTAACCAAGAAAATTCATCGCTATCGGTGGCAATTAAAATGTCGGGAAAGCGATTTAATAACGATATTAAAACGTATCTTGGACTAATCACGCCAGCGGCCAAATAAGGGGAAAGCCCAGAAGTTCCTTTAACTGAAGGTATATCTCTTTGGTTTGCGTAATCAGTTAATTTATGTTGAAAAAAAGTAGGTAGTGTATTTTTTTCATACTCTTGTGATAAAGGCCATGCGCTCGACAGAGAATCGCTAGTATATGGTTCGCTATTAATGTCGGGAGAGGCCTTTATTTCAGATGATACCTTTATTTCAGAAAGTAGATCACTTTCTGACTTTCCTAGATATTCAAAACCACATTGCTTTACATAGCTTAACCAAGTTTTTTTAAAGGGCGTAAAAACCTTGAACATAGCGCCTGATTTATTCAACACCTTCCCTTTAGGCACAATAACATCAGCTTCAAATAGCGTTAGTGGAATTCCTGTTGCTATACATGACAGATCCCGTTGACGCTCATTAAATTCAAGTTCGCTGTTAGCTATCACATTTTCAGTATGATGCTTTGAGCAGTAACCTTTAAGGTAGGATATTTGTGCTGCAAAATCAGCAACAGAAATTAACTCAAGTTCAATACCTAATAAAGCGAGTTCATCAACCAGTGCATTGGCATGGCGTTTAATAAAATCTATTTTTATTGAAGACCAGTTGTGGGCTAACCATTGTGTTTCTGCAATAAAAAAAACCGCCTTACGTGGAGTCTCAGAACTGGGGAGGTTCAAAAAGAAGTGTAAGGCGGGGTTATCATGGGTTCTAAGATCATTTCGAAACCAAAGTAACAAGGGTCTTCCTTAATAAATAAAAAGTTAATCAATCAAAAGTTAATAAGCATATCTAAGTTTTAGCGCTTTAGGGTACGGTGACAAATATGACTGTTTTGTTAAATATTCTTTCGGGTATTGCAATAAATAATGATTTATCAAGGTTAATGGTGCAATTAAAGGAATTAATCCTGCTCGATAAGCTTCTATTTGCTCGCACAATTCTTGTCTTTCATTGCTTTGAAGGTGTTTAGAAAAATAACCTTGTATATGTGCCAAGGTATTTGCATGCTTTTTACGTGTTGCTTTAATCTTAAGCGCTGTCATCAGCCCTAAAATATAGTCAGCTGCCATTTGTGCAAGGGGTAAGTCTGCGTTCGCTAATAGTTGCCCTAACTTTTTATAGGCCACTAAATCATGGCTCATAACCGTATATTTATATTGGCTGTGAAATGTTGTTAGCTTATGTTTTGTTAAACCTGATGCTGCAAGGTTTTGCCAATGCTTATAAGCATATAGTCGGGCTACAAAGTTTTCTCGAATGAGGGGATCGTTTAAACGGCCGTTTTCTTCACAAGGTAATAATGGGTTAGCTGCCATTATTTCTTTTGCGAAAGCACCTACCCCATCAGAGGGAAGCGCATTACCTTCAGGGCTATAAACTTTTACGCGTTCCATGCCGCAACTTGGGCTTTTAGCACAAAAAACATACCCACTTAAATGTTTAGTGACCTTGGCAACTTTTATACCATAAGCGGTAAGAGCATCAGTAACATCACCTGTTCCATCAGGCCTAGAAACATGGATAACATCATCCTTTTTTATTTGACGAATAGTTGGCCTAGGAATAGGTAAACCAATAGCAACCTCAGGACAAAACGTTTTGTAAGTGACGTGTTGACCCAGTTCGTGAATACAAAAAGTAGAAGGCTTGTTACTCGCGTCAAAGCGCACTTTTTCGCCAACTAAACACGCACTGATTCCAATTAATAGATCTTTTTTATCAACAGAATGAATCATAATTATTTCCTTGCCTCAAACAATACGCTTAATAAATGAAAGCGCCTATAAGATTAAGTAACTTATTGATACCTTGAGTAAAGTGTAAGGCGTCGTTCACTACGATGTAACATAGACAACCTTCAACTGAAACAGGGCGATGCTGATCAGAGCCATCGAGTATAATAAAATCACCTTTAACATACTCGCCTTTTTCATCATTAAAAGAACCGTCTAACAACAACGTGAGTTCAAAGCCTTTATGGGTATGCTCTGGTACACCACCACCGGGTTCAATTTTAAGTAAACTGGTATGGATCTCATTTTCATTAAGCTGTATACGAGTACGTGATAACCTACCTATGTGTGACGTTTTACCAAGCGACATATTATTTAAGGCTGTTGGCAATGTATAAGACTGGTTATTAAACACAACAATTTTTTCAATTTTTGGTGCAGATTCAACGATGCCATCTGATTGCGTGATTTGCTCAATCATTGCCTCGAAGTTAACATCCTCAATATTGTCTAAAGTCTGGTTATTGTTAACAGTAAAACGATCCAGAAAAACGTCTTCGAAGCTATCAGCTTCTAAACTCGCACCTTCAAAACTGGCTTCAGCAACTTGATCGGTTAATTGCGCAATTTGTTGTTGGCATTTAGGACACATGTCAGCATGAATGGCGATACCTGCTGATAGGGATGCGGGTAAATCACCGTTAACAAATAATTGAATTAGTTCAAATTTAGGGTGATGTTTAATCATGCTTTTTTCCTAACTGCACTTTGAGTTTTGCTAGTGCTAAACGCAAACGAGATTTTATCGTACCAAGTGGTAAATTCAGATGAACGGCCAGTTGCTCTTGCGACATTTCCATAAAATAGTAACCTTTAACCACTTGCTGTTGTACTTCGGGTAGCTTTTCAATGACGGTTAATAATTGTTTGTTTTCAAGGTGATCATCAAAAGACACATCTTCACTTGTCATGCTTTCGGCAATTGGCCAAATATCATCACTGAGATTATCTTCTTTATTACCTTTAATTTTACGTAACATATCGAATGTTACGTTACGCATGATGGTATAAACCCAAGTAGTTGTGGCCCCTTTGTTTCTATCAAAAAGATGAGCTTTACGCCAAACATTACTCATGGTTTCTTGAACCACTTCGTTAGCTTGGGCTTCATTAGGAAATTTACTACGTCCGATACGTTGAATTTTCGGTGCAAAAAATTGAAACAAGTGCGTAAACGCTTGTTTATCTCGCGTAGTTGCAACAGCGTTAAGCCACTGACAAAGTTGAGGATGATCTATTTTATCTGACATGATACTAGGTTTAGCATTTGTCACTTTGCTTAGCAAGTTAGTTTGCATTGCTTTTCTCACCGAGCTCTACGTTAAAGCATACACCCCAATACGCACAGCATTTAAAAAAGATCACTTTAACTAAACTTAAATTAGACTTTATTTACACTATTTACCGATTATAGACTGAACAAAGTTCTTGGCATCTTCAAAGCCATGCTGATCCACAAAGCTATTTTTAATGCTGAAATTGACGGGAAGTAATTCTAACCACCTTGCAATGACCCAGTTAATATTGTCTGTCTGCTTTTCAGAATAAAGCTCGCTTAACATGGTGTCATTTTCAAAAACGTGCTCTATAGCGTTAGACAGTGCATAAACAGAAGGCTGAGCATCACCTTGAGACCAATGCGAGACTTCACAGACCTGACCAAAGTGCAAGTTATCAGTATCTTTGTCGATGGATAAAATATTGACTAATGCTTTGCATTTCACGTCAATTTCTAACACGCCGTCTTTACCTTGATTAAAGTTAATAATGTTCACCCAACTGCCCCATTTACTATAAGGAAGTTGAGATTCGTTGGTATTCAACCAAATAACAAAGCCTTGTTCTTTCGTCGCTATTTTTATCATTTTTAAATATCTCGGTTCAAAAATTCTTAAACGCGTTATACCTTCAGGTAGCAAAAAAACAGGCAATGGAAAAATAGGTAAGGTTACTTTTGAACTTTTCATCTATATACCACTTATTTATTCATGTGGTGATATACGTACAAAACCTGCATTATGATCAATTAAAAATACCAAAGCCTTTTTAAGGCAGAACAAAAGAGTGAGTGCTCTTAACAGTAAAAATTACGTATTGAACAGGTTAAACAACTAATAGTTTTAAAATTTAGGGAATATTTGATTTCTGCCAGCGTCTTTTGCTTGGTACAAGTATTTGTCTGTATTGTTGATTATCTCATCAATGCTTTGATTGCCATTGAATTGTTCAATTCCCATACTGACAGTCACGTTAATTTTTTCACCTTCGTAATTAACGAGATAACTTTGCACCTTATCTCGTATTTTTTCAGCAAGTATGTTGGCATTTACAGCAACTGTTTGTGGCAAAATAAATAAAAATTCTTCTCCACCCCAACGAGCAACACAATCTTGTTCTCTTATATTGCTGGTAAATATTTTGGCAAGGTCAATCAAAACAGCATCGCCAGCATTGTGCCCATATTGGTCATTAATTTTTTTAAAATTATCGACGTCACATAAAATAATAGAAAATGGCTCTTTGCTACGCAATATTCGCGATTGTTCCTGCTTTAAAATACAAAGTGCATCACGACGATTAGACAATTGAGTTAAGGGGTCAAAGTGAGCGAGTTGTTGATACTTTTTGCTTAATTCAAGCGTGTGTTTATATGATTTCTCTCTCGAATATTCATATAAAGCCGACAGAAATGTTATGGTTAAAAAAGAGTATATTAAACGTAATTTAAACTCAGTGCTGTATACGGCATGGGTAATAGAATCTGTTGGAATAAACATTATGGCACTAATGATTATCACGAAGATAACAATTTCAATTAGTCCACGCTTTAAACCATGAGCAAATACTGATACTGGCGCCACAATATATATCCATAAAGGCCCAGTATTATCAACACCACCCGTGTAAATAAGGTAAAACATTAATGCATAAAGGGAATATACACTAATTGCTGAACTTAATTTTATATTGTTAAATTTTTTATAAGCGTAATAACCGATAAAAAAGACAAAACTTGCGAAAAACAAAGTACTAGCTAAAGCAAATTTTCGGTTAAATAGCTCGACTAGTCCCATAATAGCAGTGATTGAAAGCCCCACTAATGCAAATAAAGAAACCACCTGAGGTTGTTGATATTCTTCATTTTCAAGGTTATTTATTTTAGGTTGCTCGTTCAAAAAGTCTAACCTTATTAGTAGAGAGTGGAATATTAATAGCTGATTCAGCATAGCAGCTTTTTAATTAATATTATAACGCTCAATTTTTCTTCGAATATTCAAAGAAAATACATGCAAGCAAATGAAAATTTATGCTGTATTGGGTTGAGTCGTGCCCAGCGGTAATATACAGTCAATACAAATTTTATAGAAGAAGGTGTTACGATATGAAGAAAGTTCTGGCATTTGATGTTTATGGCACACTAATAAACCCACATGGTATTGTTACGCAACTAGAAGCATACGTAGGTAAAGAAGCGGCTTTATTTTCTGAAACCTGGCGACAAAAACAGTTGGAGTATTCTTTTCGTCGTGGGTTAATGCGTCGCTATGAAGATTTTACCATGTGTACCAGCAATGCCCTAGATTATACCTGTGAATTTTTGAACTTCGCACTGACCAACAACCAAAAGCAGTTATTGTTACAGTCTTATTTAAAGTTACCTGCTTTTTCTGATGTAACTCAGGGATTAGAAATGCTCAAAGATAAGTTTCACTTATATGCTTTCTCAAATGGCTCATCCAAGGCAGTGGATGAATTGCTTTGTTTTGCCGGTATAAGACATTTTTTTAAAGATATCATTAGTACTGACGAGCTTAAGTCTTTTAAGCCAAACCCTGACGTTTATCATCACCTATTAGAACGAACTGGCTCTAGCGTTACTAACACTTGGCTGATCTCAAGTAATTCTTTTGATGTAATTGGCGCTATTTCGATAGGTTTGCAAGCGGCGTGGATAAAAAGATCAAAAGATGCAGTTTTTGACCCTTGGGGGATTAAACCTACATTAGTATCACCAAGTCTTACTGATTTAGCATTAAATATAAGTTGAACACTTGGCTTTCATTTTATTTATTGAATACCAATCCCATGAAAAGTAGATTCAGAGAGTAAATAATGGGGTGGCTAAAGGGACTTGAACCCTCGACAACCGGAATCACAATCACGTTGTCGGTATAGGATTTAGTTGGGTTAACTTGTATCAAGCTAGATGTTTCAGGTGTTGTTCATGTCATAGTTTGGATTTAAACGTAATTTATTAGCTTTGCAAACTCACAGAATATTACCAGAGCATAATTTTTCACTCAATAATCTAACGGTAAATGCATTAACCTTTCGCTTCGCCACACTCTAATAATTTGAATACTTATTTCATTTAATACATAAACAATACGAAAAGGAGGGTGAATTAATTCTCTAATTGATGAAGTGCTAAATTCAGGAACTTGTCTGCCAATTTGAGGATTATCGGGTAATTTTTCGATATGGCTAATTATTTCTAAAATAAAATTATTACCAATTTGTGGAACATGCTGTTCTTCATAATAGATTTTAATATCTTCTAGATCACAAATAGCAGATTCTGCAAATTCAATTTTCAAAACTATAAACCTAGCCTTGCTTTAACATCACTAATATCCGATTTTTTTCCTTCTTTAATATCTAACATACCTTTGGCAAGAGCTTTTATAAAAGCAAGTTCTTCGATATTTTTTTCATATTCATCTAAGCCTTGAACTACTGCAATACCGCGTCCACGACTAGTAACTAATATTGGTCTATGCGAATCTTTAGCATGATTAACGACCTTACCTGGATTAATTTTTAGATCAGATAAAGGTATTACATCTTCTGAGAATTTTGGTTGCATACGAACATTCCAATAACCACGACAATTAACACCAGTTTATAGCACCTGTTAATGTTTATCTATGAGATCTTAATAATAAAATCTGTAAATAAAATTATTGAAAATATAACGTCCAACACGCCCTTTTATGGACAGAGTCTAGCTAAAGTAAATAATCCATTAAAACTCAGTGGTCATTACGCCATTAAATTTAAGGTGTAATGACTTGCTTCACAAAAACCAACATAACTGACAGACGAATTAAATATTCGGCTGTCAGTATGAGCTACAAAAAACTAAGGAAAATAATTGAATGAGTAACAACATTTCAGATAACGCTATGAAAGGAGCAACGACTGGTGCATTGATAGACGCACGATTTGGCCCGCAAGGTATAGTGATTGGTGCCGCCATTGGGGGGATTGTTGGTTTTATCTTGGATGATTAATTAAATATAAAATGCAGGCTAACTTAATTAGTTAGCCAATTATCACAAATGGGAATTTTGGGCGTTTGGACGTTATGTTTTATAAAAGTTTTAACTATTTTTTTTACATTCGTAACGATCACTTATGCCACAGGCTGTGTGAAAACTATTGGATTTTACTAGGCTGCGGGATAGCAATACACTTAACAATCAAAAAATACACATTATTACTAACTGAATCTCCACTTTAGTCGTGCAATGAGTGGCTTATGATGTATTTAATCCCACTACCTTCAATTAAAAAGAGTTTTTACACAGCCTGGCCACAAAACGGTCATTAGCTATAGCCGAGTTAAAACAGATTCAGATTAGTTTTTGTATCGATAACGCTGCGCTTTGCGGCTGGTTTGAGCGCAGCGAAAAAACAGTCCGACAACAGCGCTTTGTTAGGGATTTAGCCACATAGCTTCCCAATAATTTTGACTAACTCATTAAATAATGGGATCACAGCAAATCTTACTAACGCTGAAAGTGAAGCTAGAACTGCTAGTATACCTATTTGATTCGCATACCTTTCAAGAAAGTTTTGGACCTTGAATTCTATATTCTTCGTGCTAGAAACCCAGCAACTACCATTAAAATAAGTAAACACAAACTCAAGGCTATATATACCAGGTTTTATTGATTTTTTTGTTTTAAGCTCATATTTGAACGGGGCAACCACCTGTTTTGTTTCAGTATACAGTTGAGGGAGATCACCGTCAGAAACATCAAAAAACTGCGTATTTGATTTCCAATCATTCTTCTTAATGCCCTGTATATGCATAATGACTCCGATATCAGTAAATGGATGACTATTACCTCCATTCATTATTTTTCCATCTTCTTTTTTTAAGCCATTAATAATAAAAGAGCTGTCACCTTCAAATATTTCTGATGATGGATAAAAAGCAACTTTGGCTCCATCAATCTCACCGTAACCAGTAAAATACTGCTCTAGCTCTACCATATCGCCTTGATGAATAACTGGTGTGATCAGTTTAATGCACTGTTCATATGCTCCGCTTTTTTCCGAATTCTTACCGATTCTTGGTTTATTTTCTGGGATCATCTTGTACTCCCTAAAGCTTATTATGTATACGTCTCAGTAACACACACACCATAAACAACATTTAATTTACATTAATATCCCATACTTTCAATGCATTAGAAACTAGTAATGCTAAATTACATGTATATTAAAGTGTGTTACTAAGACGTCTTAGTAACACACATGTTGTAGGTCAGCATTCTTCAGGGATTTTAAGTCCTATAGATAGAAATAAACATTAGAAAATGTATGGCTATATTTTTAGCTGGAATGTCAGCAATGCGCACTAAGTGACCATCCCATAGAAATGTAAATAACATTAAAAACTAGAAAAAAGTACAGTAATCAGACCGTAAACAACTTAAGTGACTAAAACCAATCACATCCTGTCGATGCTGGCGTAATAGCGTTAGCGTTTACTTTTATTAACAATAATTAACTTAAGTTTACTTTCCGTGAGCACAGGAAATGCACAGGAGCGATCTATAACAAGGGTAATTTATAGTGTAAGAAAGGCTGAAGGTCTTGCTACTAAAAGGGAAGAGAATGGGGTGGCTAAAGGGACTTGAACCCTCGACAACCGGAATCACAATCCGGGGCTCTACCAACTGAGCTATAGCCACCACTGATATTACTTAAAGCGCCTTGTAGTAAGGCGCGGAGAGTATATTGCATTTATACGTAGATTGACAAGAAAAATCTTCGTTTTTGATTGTATTTATACGCTGTTGTTTTGGCTTTACAAGTAAGCTAGATTTTAATGAGGTAATGTAATTTTGTAACTCGGCTTTTTTATACTTCTGACGGATTCTAATTGATGGAAATCCTGTTGTTGCATAGCATTTTTCGCCATATTGATACTAAAAAATGCAAAAATAATAAGTGGTAGCAGTGAAAGAGAAAGAAATGAAAAGACTAATGTATGGTTAATTTTTTTAAACTTATACATATAGTGGGTTACCTTAAGTTCGAACATTTTAATACTATCTTTAACTGATAGCTTGGTATTTGTATTGCTTCCTGATTTTAATGATGTCCTTTATATTGATGGTAACAAAATATTACAAAAAAAACGCATTTTGTGGTGCCCGTGCAAAAACGCTTATTTATTGGGTTATTTTAACTTTTGCAGTTAACTTGCTAATAGTTAGATAAAGCCATTGGGTACCCCTTTCACTTTTTTAGCTTTAAATAGACTGAAAAAGTAAAGGAGTATATATTGGAGCGAATACCTACATTTTAAACCTATTAACTTGCGAAGTAAGACCTACTGCAAGTTGAGCTAACTCTTCAGTTGAACTCTTAATATGTACAGCACTATCACCTGTTTGACGTGATATTTCGAGAATTTCTGTAGCGCGTTCACTAACATCACTCGCAACAACACTTTGCTCTTCTGATGCTGTTGCTATCTGAGATGCCATGTCGCTGATATTACTAACAGCGCCTTGAATCTCAACTAATACATCGTTCATTTCAACTGTTTGAACAACAATATTATCGGCTTGTTTTTGACCTTGAGATATAGCTTGTACAGAGGCTTTAGTACCCTGTTCAACTTTAGAAATCATTTCTTCTATTTCTTTCGTTGAGTTTTGAGTATTTTGCGCTAAATTTCTCACTTCATCTGCGACCACAGCAAAACCACGTCCTTGTTCACCAGCGCGCGCCGCTTCAATAGCTGCATTCAAGGCTAATAAATTAGTTTGGTCGGCAATGCCTTTTATCACATCAAGAATATTTGTAATATTACCAACACTAATATCCAAGTCATCAATAATACCCGCAACATTCCCTAAATTGGTTGATAATGATTGAATACCTGATGATGTTTCTTCTGCTTTTTGTGTTCCTCGCAGAACTAACTCTCTCGCATCATTCGCTGAACTTGCCGCATCATTAGTTCTACTGGCCATTTCTTGCGACGTTGCTTGCATTTGTTCAATAGCAACCGTCACTTGTTCAATAACAACCACTTGTTCTTGAGAATTACGTCCTGTTTGCTCTGCTAATACCGATAACTCTTCAGCAGCAGCACTTTGTGAGTCTGCCGAGGATGAAATCTCTGACATCATCTCCCTTAATCGTTTGATCATAGCGGCCATCGACGCATATATACTCAATGGACTTGCCTTATTAGCTAACACAATACTAAGATCACCTTCAGCAATCAGACGTGTGGTACCTGCAATCTCTTCTGGTTCACCACCCACTTGGCTTAAAATACTTCGAATAATCACAAAGGCGATAAAGCCAACAATAATTGCTGAAATTAACGTACTTAACAGGGTGATAAAAATAGTATTATCACCGAGTTCAATAGCGTCATTAGTACGTATTTTAATTAAGCCCTCTTCTTCATTAATAAACTCGCTAATTTTAACACGTATCTGATCCATACTTTTCTTACCAATACCCTGACTAATAAAATCAGTAATATCACCGATACTTGTGGTCGTTTGATTCATTTCACGGCGGGCTTCAATTTCAGGTATCGCTGCACTGTTGTCCCAATCCGTAGCCAATTCAGAGGCATTGTTCAGTGATTTTCTAAGCGTTGAAACTTGATAAGACACCTTATCCCAATGCTTATTTAGTGCCATTACATTTTGCGTGAATAACGCTTTCCCCTCGTTATATGGCGCTAAAGACGCTTCTTTGCCTGACAATAAAAATCCACGTTGCCCTGTTTCTTGATTTATCATATCCATCAAAATAGCTTGTAGTATGAATCGACCTTGCAAATCTTTTTGCGCAACAAGTGCTTTATCTATCCCTGATAAAGCAGCGCGTAAGCCATCAAATTTTTCTTTACCCACAGTTCTAGCTGAAATCGTAGTAAAGTTATCAACTGCGCCTTGGCTTTTTACCACCTCTCTGCGCATATTGATCTGTATTTCAGCAGCATTGTTAACCCAATTTTGCTTTAACGTTTCAATATGCTTTAAACGCTGTACTTGCTTAGGGTTATCACTAACAGTTTGCTTTAATTTAGTAATATCATTGATAAAGTTTTTTTTACCCGCAAGGTAAGGGTCTAAATAACCATCTTGACCAGCAACTAAAAAGCCACGCATGCCCGTTTCCATATCAATCATGCTTCTTAAGAGACCGTTACCCTCAGCAATAACTTTATGAGTATGATTTACCCAAAAATTTGCTTTTAATAAGGCATTAACATTAGTATAGATAATTCCTGAAATAATTAACATAATGGCAATAGGGACAGAGAAACCAAGGGTTAATTTAGTTCTCAATTTAAGGTTTTTAATGGTCATGTGTTATTCCTGAATTAATTTTAGAAAATATTCCATAATTCTTTTAATGTTATTAAACGATATGGAAAGGGTAATGCACATACGTTCTCTGGTTATTGAAAGATAGGAATTTGAAATACATATACGCAAATGATTCAGGGTGGGATCACACATTTCTGATAAATAACACGAAATAATGAAAATATGTTGAATGATGGGGTTTTGGGCCTATCCCCTCGCAATCAGCCAGCAATTCTTGGTGATTAGACAATCCGTGCTAATACAAGACTTACAGCTTGCTTTAAAAAATACTTTTCGCGCTATTTTCTCCTTTTCTTGAATGAATTAAAAAAATAATCAAATAACTTGAACTTTTCTCAAATCCTTCGATCAGATCAAATACATCAACAACAGAATCAAGTTGTGGCTTCGCACAACCTATCCTTATTCATTAGTTTTGTTATTAATGTGGTATTGAATAAGTTCCGACAACATGAGCTACAGCTTTTGGGTCCCCCTCCGAAAATAAAGAAACTTCCCCAACAATCAGTGTTTTTCCAATTTTTAACAATTTGCATTCACCAACAATATCCTTTGTTGATGAAGGTTTTCTCATAAAATTGATTGTCATACTGGTTGTAACAGTCAGTGACACAATTCCTATTTCACCTAAAATAGCTACATATAAAGCATAATCTGCTATAGCCATCAAAACTGGACCAGAAACTGTTCCACCAGGCCTTAATTCATTAAATCCAATTGAATGTTTTACTATTGCAGATTGATCACCAATTTTTTCAACTGTACATTTAGCTTGAGGAAAATCAGTTTTCAAAAATTCAACTATTTCATTTTTAGTTGCCAATAGGTTTCTCCAAAAAGCTAACGAGCCTGTAGAATTACTCGTGTTTATTGTTATTTATTAATCGTAACACTCTAACTGCAATGATTTTTTTTAATAATCAAAAACGTTTACATGTTTGGTATAATTTATTTTGTGTTAATTAAACCATCCCATTGAGTAACTGTATTTGATTAACATGCTGGTGCTCATGATGACCACTATCAAACGCAAATAGGATGGTTTAATTTTAAAAAGAAAGTGTGCACCGAAATATGCACCGATTGATTGCCCTAACATCATAGTTAACCCAATTACCCACACAATATGCCCAGCGGCTAAAAATATAATTAATGATGCGACATTGGTAGCAAAGTTAAGTGATTTGGCGATAGCGGTCGACTTGATAAGGTCATGACCTCGACAAGAAACACCCGCTAAGGCAAAAAATGATCCTGTTCCAGGACCAAACATGCCATCATAAAAACCGATTGACGAGACTACTGTGTTTTTATAATGTTTACTCGATAAGTGATTTTCGTTTTTTTTCTTTTTTATCAATGGTGATGCAACGAAATAAACAACAATGAGTAAGAGCACCATAGGGATAACAAACGAAAGTATATCGGTATTGATAAACTGTACCGCAGTAGCTCCAAAAGCAGCGCCTATAAAAGCTGATTGCATTAACGGTTTACATTCTTGATAGCTAATACGCCTATTTTTAAACATCAAATAAGTTGCCGTTGCTGTGCCCATGCCCCCTTGTAACTTATTAGTACCCAACGCTGCCAAAGGTGGAATACCCGCTAGAATTAATGCCGGTAATGAAATTAAACCACCGCCGCCTGCAAGCGTATCAATTAACCCCGCAAAGATGGCAATAATGAATAAAAATGATAACAGCTCAATAGAGAAGTTTGCAATTTCCAATGAATAATTTTCCTTGTTTATAGTTGTAAGCGCGTTTAAACACGATTAAATTGGTATACTCAAGTCATTACATAATACTTGTTTGTCTATTCTTATAGCAACCATTCGTTCAATCACAAGCAGGGTTAACTATGTCTTTAGAAAAAATAACAGCACAAATAAAAGCACAAGGGGATAAAATTCCGCCTGTAGAATTATGGAATCCTGATTATTGTGGTGAAATGGATCTGCAAATAAAGGCCAATGGAGACTGGTACTATGCCGGCACTATTTTTAAGCGCCCTGCCCTAGTTAAGTTGTTATCTTCAGTACTCAAGAAAGAGCAAGATGAGTATTTTTTAGTAACCCCTGTTGAGAAAATTAAAATCACCGTAGACGATGCCCCTTTTGTATTAACTCAATGGCATTGGCAAGATGCAAAGCAAACCATCATGATAGTAAGTGATCATGTGGGTGATGAATTTATTTTAGATAAAGCGCATCCAATTACATTAAATGACTCTGGTGAACTTTACGTGAATGTGCGCCGAAATTTGTTGGCAAAAGTACATCGAAATGTTTATTACCAATGGGTTGATTTAGCCAAAAAGATCAAAACTGCCAAAGGCACTGAATTGATGTTTATAAGTGCTAGTTGTCAGTTTAGTTTAGGCACTATTTAAGTAATAAGCGACGAGTAGTGAGCTTTAAAACTGACTACTCGGTTTAAACACTAAATAACGCGTGAGAAGCGTTGCTGGTTTACATGCTTTTTCATATAAGCATCAAAACTCATACAAATAATACGAATAAGTAAGCGTGCTTTTTGATTAACGGTAATACTGTCACCAGTATTTTCCACTAATCCATCTTCAATAAAGGTATCAAGCAGTGGTAAATCATCAACAAAATATTCATCAAAGTTGATGTTATATTTTTCATTAATTTTGTTTTTATCTAAAAATAGATTACACATGAGTTCGCGAATTACTTCACCACGCAAAATATCATCATCATTTAAGCTGACACCACGCTCAAGTGCATGCTGTTGATTTTCAATGGCTTTATAATAACCTTGCAGCTCTTTAATGTTTTGACCAAATGAACGACCAATACTGCTAATAGATGAAACGCCTAAGCCTAATAGGTCACAGCCACCTTTAGTGGTATAACCTTGAAAATTTCGGTGTAAAGTACCATTACTTTGCGCGATAGAAAGCTCATCATTAGGTTTGGCAAAATGATCCATACCAATGAAATCATAGCCATAATCACAAAGGGTTTCTATCGATAGCTTCATTAAGGCAAATTTTAGTGTTACGTCTGGCAGCCATTCATCTCGCAATTTACGTTGTGCAGCAAATCGGCTCGGTATATGGGCGTAACTAAATAACGAAATGCGATCTACATCCCACTCATGAGCTTTGTCTAAAGTCTTTTTGAAATTCTCTAGTGTTTGATGCGGTAATCCGTAAATTAAATCAATATTGATAGATTTAAAACCAACCTGCTTGGCATGACCAATAAAATCACCAATAAACTGCGTTGATTGCACACGGTTTATCGCTTCTTGTACTTTTAAATCTAAATCTTGAACACCAAGGCTTAAACGATTAAAACCTAAAGAAAATAAGTGCTGTGCTAAATCCATTTCGATTTCACGGGGATCAATTTCAATACTCATTTCTAAGTCATCAGAAAAATCAAACTTCTCTTTTAATAAAGCAACTAAGGTAGTGATTTGTTTATGAGTTAAGAAGCTTGGCGTACCGCCGCCCCAATGTAGTTGCTTGACTTTGTAATCAGTAAAAAGTGGTGCTTGCAAGGCAATTTCTTGCGCTAAATACTCAAGGTAAATATCGGCTTTATCACGATGGCGAGTGATCACTTTATTACAACCACAGTAGTAGCAAAGGGTATGACAAAATGGAATATGGACATATAAAGAGAGTTCACGGTTAGGTGAATTTTTTATCGCCTGAATAAAGTCATCATGCTTGAAGTCATCATGAAATTCTAACGCGGTAGGGTACGAAGTATACCTAGGGCCGCTAGTATTATATTTATTGAGTAATTGAGGGTCGAAAAATTGACTTGCTTTCATGATGTTACCAATAATTTATCAGAGCTGGGATGTTAATAGCGCTATCAGAGCTGAAGAGGTTAATAATACTAATTATACATCAGTTTAATTTGTATGTATTGATCAAGCACAAGCTATTTATTAGGCGACAATGGTTGTAAGGTGGTAAATAATAATTTATTAGCATTGATATTCAAGCCACTTTAAGAGGAAATTTTCATAACCTCTGAAGTGGTTTGGGAAACTTAATTAATCAGCGCATTGAATACACTTTTCTGCTGCTGGTTGAACTTGCAAACGTTGCTTAGAAATATCTTCTCCACAGGCTTGGCAAATTCCATACCCCCCCTTTTCCATGCGAGTTATAGCATTTGATAAGTGTTGTATTTCAATTTTAGCTTCAGACTCAAGTGCGTTAAGCACTTCTTCATTTTCACGTTCACCAGCTTGTTCAGACCAATCATCATCTCGGCCATCGGCAAAGTCACGATGAATAGCACCGATGCGGTTTTGTAATTCCACAATACGTTGAGTAAATTGCGCTTTTAATTGTTCTGTCATGATATTTACCTCAAATATAGAACTACACAATGTAGTTTTAATCTAGGGTCTTAGCTGAACCCTATAGGTTAAGTATACTCATTCTTTCAGTAACGTATTGTTGAAGTAGATCAAGGTCTGTCACTATTTCGCCGTGTAATTGCGCTTCGATGGTCATGCGTTGATAATCTTCTTTCATCCGTTGCTTTTTGTCTAACTGTTTTCGACCATCAAGAATTGAGAGGTGCTTTATCTCATTATATAACGTAAATATAGCAGGAAATTGTTGCGCCAGTTCACTACTCAATTTTAATGAATCAAGCAATACCGATAAACGCCAACAACCTTCGCTAAAGTCACATTGCTCTTCTTGCATAGCGCGAACAATTATTTTTACACTGCCAAGCACGTTTTTATCATGTTTTGCCAAGGCATGTTGATGCGCTAATTCTGCTTGCTGCTGAGCCAGTTTTTGCGCGCTAAGTTGCTTTAATAGTTTACCCGCATAAAATGCTAAGCTGGCAATAATGATTACGGCTACAACAAGTGCAATAGGCCAATATCCGTTCATGTCAATTAGCCTTAATCGAGATCGCTGTCACTGCCTAATAAAGAATCAGATAAAGATGAGTTATCTAACTTATCCCATAAATCGTCTTCTGAGTTGGTACTAGGTTTGCTTGTTTCCTCTTCTTCATCATCTAACTGTGCACTTATTTGTTGATGACGATCCATCAACTTGTTGAAGTAATCTACTTCTTCTTGCGTTAGCGCAAGCTCATCTTCTTGTTTTTCTAGAATAACCTGCAATTGTTCATCTGCTTCAATATTAGCTAATTCTTGAGCTAAGCTAAGCTCAACATCTGCACTATTACTCTTAACAGTGCTAACTGGTCGAATTGCCGCAATAGGGTTTTGCTTAGGTTTAGTGGCCTTTGCCACAGGTTTAGCTGACTTAACCGCGCCACCAAGATCGATAGGCTTTTTACTGCCTATACGAGGATCTTTATTTTGATTAGCATTTTGATCTGAGCTTTTATCAAGCTGAGCTTCTTGCTGACGGTTGCCAGGTTTTTTACCTGTTTTTTTACGCACTCTTTTTTCAACGTTCGCTAATTCAACTTTACTTAGCTTAGGTTTAGCGGTAGGGGCGCCGCCTGGTTTTCTAGATTTTTTTGTACGAGCCATGAACTTAATACTTTTTAAACTGTTAATTGCGCTATTTTACGCCATTAACAGTTAAAAAGTAATGAAAGATTTAGTAACGAAGATAAATGTTCTTGCACTACTCATATTTAAAAAGCTCAACACTTAATCTATTTCATGTAACCAAGCAGCATGACGTGGCGCTCGCTTAGTTTGCGACCATTCTTCAACCATCTGATAACCCACTTCATTCAGCTGTTTATACTGCTCTGGAGTACCGGTATTAGCGGCTAACTCTAAACGATGTCCGTTTGGATCAAAAAAGTAAATGGACTTAAATACACCGTGATTTACCGGGCCTAAAACATCAACTCCCTTATTTTCTAATGATTCTTTTGCTGAAATGAGTGCTTCTAGGCTTTCCACTCGTAGTGCTAAATGTTGCACCCAAGCTGGCGTATTTTCATCTCGGCCCATATCAGGCGAGTTAGGAATTTCAAAAAAAGCTAATACATTTTCATTACCCGCATCTAAAAAAATATGCATGTAAGGGTCTGGCGCTTTAGTAGAAGGTACTTCGTTTTCTGCTATAGCTAGCACTAAGTCCATATTCAATTTATCTTTATACCAATCTGTCGTTTCTTTAGCATCTTTACAGCGATAGGCAACGTGGTGTATTTTTTCAATATTTATCATTTTAGGACATCTCATATTTATACCAAGGCTGTGCTAATTTTAATCATACCTTAGCTGAGTTCACTAATTTTAACCTTATTTAAGCCCTTAGCTAACGTCAGCAATTCACTACGCCTGACTGTATAGATATTTTTACAATTCTTTTTTCTTTCACTATCAAGCTAATATTACCGTTTTATCTCCATTTATACACACTCGCTGCTCTGCATGAATTCTCACGGCGTGACTTAAGGCGGTAGCCTCTAAATCATGACCCATATGTACCATCTGTTCGATAGTAAAGGTATGATTAATGGGTTTAACCTCTTGTGCAATAATAGGGCCTTCATCTAAGTTAGCTGTTACATAATGAGCCGTTGCACCAATAACTTTCACGCCACGTGCATGCGCTTGATGATATGGACGAGCGCCTTTAAAGCTGGGTAAAAAAGAATGATGAATATTAATAGCACGACCTGCCAATTGTTGGCACAAGTCATCTGATAAAATTTGCATGTACCGGGCAAGTACTAATAAGTCAACATCGCATGCTTTCATCAACGCGAGTATTTGTGCTTCTTGCTCAGCCTTAGTGTCTTTCGTTATAGGTAAATAATGAAAAGGTACGCCATGCCAGCTAACTAAAGATTTGCAATCTTGGTGATTAGATATAACACCAACAATATTTATTGGCAGTACACCCGATTTCCATTTTGTTAGCAACGACACTAAACAGTGATCATCTTTGGAAACAGCAATAACTACATTAGGTACATCGGCTTTATTACGTAACTTATATGCCATATTGAGTGGTTTGGCTAAATTGTTGAGTGCTTCTCTAAACTCATTAGCAGAAACCGTTAAATTTCTATCGTCAAAAGCGATGCGGGAAAAAAATGTTTCCGTGTAGGGATCACTATATTGTGAAGTTTCAGTAATAAAAGCGCCATGCTCAAATAAACTTTGTGAAACTTTTGCTAATACGCCAGTATTGTCTGGACATTGCCAAGTGAGAATATAGTGGTTAGGTGTTGTCATGATATTTTGCTAGTGATAAAAACAGAAGTGATATCATTGGTTATTTTTGTGAACTATTCCAGTTTTTTAGGCTATATCTTTATATTTTTGTGCTTATTCGTTAGATAAATGCTGTTTATTTTTAATATAAAGCTGCTCGACCTTCTCTCTTGCCCAAGGCGTTTTACGCAAAAATTTTAGACTGGATTTAATACTTGGGTCTTTAGTAAAACAATTTATGTTGATTTTTTTACCCAGTGCTTCAAAGCCAAAATATGCTTCAAGCTCTGTAACAATAGCTTTTAAGGTAACACCATGTAATGGATTGTAGGGTTGATTGTTCATGGAATTCGCTTGTTAACTCAAAGAGAATAGTATTATACCCAAACCACTTCAAGATGCGAGTTTCAGGACGCCTGAGCGAATCATGATCAAGGCGCATCTTTTTATTAATGGTCGCTCCCTTATAAACAGATGTAACGATGAACATGTTTTGCTCAGATGTCCCCAAAGGGCTGGTTTATAAACGTTTTATGCAGCGTTATTGATTTTAACAAGGGAATAACCATTCTTTACAATCAATGCCTTGCCTAAAGACGTTTCTAACTCCAGCTGAATCCTGCATCTTGAGGTGGCTTGGGTATATACCCAAACCACCTCAAAATACCCAAACCACATAAAAAAAGGCACGTTCTTTTTAAAATAAGTTCAAAACAAGTTAAAAAGATAAGTGCCTAGTTTGTATAACAAGCTAAAAATTATTTAGCACTTTCGTCAGTGCTTATACCAAAGCCATTAAGCAAAGTGTTTAGCTAAGTCATCCGCTCCGCCAATATGTTTGCCGTCAATAAACACTTGCGGCACAGTATCAGCATTGGTAATAGCGCGCATAGCTGAAATGCTAATTTCATCACCTAATGTTAACTCTTCAAATGCTAACCCTTGCTGAGTTAGTAATGCTTTTGCTCTAGCACAATGTGGGCAACCTGGCTTGGTAAATATACTAACTTGCGTTGTTTGAATCGCTTCTGGGTTAATATAAGCTAGCATGGTATCGGCATCAGATACTTCAAACGGGTCACCTGGTAAATCAGGTTCTATAAACATTTTTTCAATAACACCATCTTTAACTAGCATTGAATAGCGCCAGCTACGTTTGCCAAAACCAATCTCATTTTTAGCAACCAGCAAGCCCATTCCTTCGGTGAAATCACCATTACCATCAGGAATAAAGCTCACATTTTCAGCCCCTTGAGCTGCCGCCCAAGCGTTCATAACAAAGGTATCGTTAACTGAAACACAGACAATTTCATCAACCCCATTTTCAGAAAACTTACTTGCTAATTCATTATAGCGAGGTAAATGACTTGACGAACAAGTAGGCGTAAACGCACCCGGTAAAGAAAAAACAACAACCGTTTTTCCTGCAAAAATTTCTTGAGTATCGCGTTTGCTCCACTCATTATTAACGCGCATTGGGAATGTTACTGAAGGAACTTTTTGACCTTCTTTATTATCGAATTTAGAGTCGAAATTTGTATTTTGAGTAGACATTTTATTTCCTTAATTGATCTGAGTTTATTAAGTTTAGGTTAGGTTTAAGTAGGTGTCCAAATTAATGAAGCTATTATCAAGCAAAGACAGCAACAATTAAAATGATTTAAATAGATACTCTTAATCTAAAAAACAAATTAATAATGGCGGCATATTTACATTTCTGAAATTATTTATACTTCTCTGGTCTTTTCCTGAGTATATTTTATTGAGTGAAATAACTAAATAGCCAAAATAGTTGCTTATCACCAGTTCAACATGGTAAGTTAACATTGACTTGTATATACAACCACTGTGTTCGTACAAGTTCAATAAGCCGTATGTTGTTAAACGATACCTTGTTAAACAATACGTTATTAATTAGTATTAACCCAAAAGAGCTAGTAATGAATTCTACTTATTCCTTATCATCGGGCAATGTAGGCATGCTGATTAGCATGCCTCATAATGGTCAACAGATACCCAAAAACATTGCTAGCACCATGACAACTAACAGTCAAAACGTTGCCGATACTGATTGGTATATAGACAAGTTATATGACTTTGCCACAACCATGGGGATTTATACGCTCAGTCCAAAGTACAGCCGTTATGTTATTGACTTAAACAGGAATCCAAGCGGAGAAGCCTTGTATGTTGGCGCAGACAATACTGAGTTATGTCCAACAACTGCTTTTGATTTATCACCGCTTTACCTTGAAAATCAAACACCAACACCACAAGAAATAGCGAATAGAATTGAACACTATTGGCAACCCTATCATCATGCGTTGACGAAGACATTGCTACAATTAAAACAACAATATAAGAAAGTGGTTTTACTTGATGCTCATTCAATTTTGTCGCAAGTACCTCGTTTTTTTGAAGGTAAATTACCCGACTTTAATTTTGGCAGTGCCGATGGTGCAAGCTGCGATAAATTGCTGTTAGAAAACGTTCAAAAACTTGATTTCTCTCCTTATACCAGTGCTTACAATGGTCGCTTCAAAGGCGGTTATATTACCCGCGCTTATGGCGATCCAAAAAACAACATTCATGCTATTCAACTTGAACTATCACAAAACACCTATATGGATGAGCCAAGTAACAACTATAATGAACAAAAAGCTGAACAAGTAAAAGAACAGTTAAAAAAGTTTGTCGAATGCTTGGTTAACTTTAGTAAAGAATAAATGAGAGCTGAAATGAAAAAATACTATGCTGAAAATATTTTATTAAGCGATGGTTGGGCAACAGATAAAACTATAACCATTGAAAACGGTATTATTATCGCAATCACTTCAGGCAAAGAAAATGGTGCCAATGCATTCCTAGGCGCAGTCATTCCAGGCATGATAAATTGCCACTCTCATGCCTTTCAACGGGCATTTGCAGGCTTTAGTGAGCAAGGTAGCGAAGGGAAAGACAGCTTTTGGACTTGGCGCAAAACAATGTATAAGTTTCTTGCTCAACTCAGCCCTGACGATGTACAAGTCATTGCTCAGCAACTTTATATTGAAATGCTAAAAATGGGCTATACGCGCGTTGCTGAATTTCACTATCTTCACCACGATATTAATGGCAAGTCATATTCACAAAGTCATGATGAAAACGACATTAAAAACGACACCAAACACAAGGCTGAAAGCAAATTAGCAACAATGGCACTGGCTATTTTCAATGCGGCACAAAGCTCAGGAATAGGCTTAACCCTATTGCCCGTTTTGTATCAATATGCAGGCTTTGGTCAACAAACACCAGGCAAAGGCCAAAAACGTTTTATCAATTCTACCGTTCAATTTAACCAATTGGTCAGCGATTGCTTTGACTTAACCAAAAAGTACCCAAATACTAACATTGGCATTGCGCCACATTCATTGCGCGCAGTTGATAAAGAATCGATTACCCAAGCTGTTGGACATGTTCGGTCACTAGACAACAAAGCGCCTATTCATATTCATATAGCCGAGCAACAACAAGAAGTTATTGATTGCCTACAACATTATTCAAAACGTCCTGTGCAATGGTTATTAGATAATATCGAATTAGATGAGCATTGGTGTTTAATTCATGCCACTCATATAAATGAACAAGAGCAACAAGGCATAGTGGCTAGTAAAGCTATCGCAGGAATTTGCCCAACAACAGAAGCGAATTTAGGCGATGGTATTTTTCCAACCACCGAATTTTTAGCCTTAAATGGCACCTTTTCTATTGGCTCTGATAGCCATATTTCTGTCAATCCAATTGAAGAATTACGTTGGTTGGAATATGCACAACGCTTAACTAAACAACAAAGAGCGATACTTGCCTCTCCTGAAACAGCATCTGTTGGTCAAAACTTATGGCACAAAGCCGCAACGGGTGGTGCACAAAGCACCAATTCAAACACTGGCGCTTTATCCGTAGGAAAACAAGCTGATTTACTTGTACTTGACGAAAAACAAACTGCTCTTTTCGCCAATAAAAATAATCATTTACTTGATAGTGTTATTTTTGCTAGCCAAAAAAATACGGTTAAAGATGTTATGGTTAATGGTCATTGGGTAGTTCAAAGTGGCGAACATGTACAAGAGCAAAGCAGTGCCGATAACTTTGCAAAGTTGTTGAGCAAGTTATCAGCTTAAAGGATGAACCCATAAACCTTAAAGCATGCTTTCATATTTGCTTATAGTTTTGCATATTTTAGATTGATTGGTAGGATGAAAAGTAGCACTGCGTTTTTTGTGCTTACAATAGTCTTGAAAAAAGGCGTTTACATTACTTCTAGACGAGGTGATTTCTTTCAACGAATCAAGCTCTTTTGCAGAAAAACTTTTTAATTCTGGTTTTAAATCTATCAATATTTTATCTGCTTTTAAACGCACATTAGTATCACTAAATTCTGCAAAACTGTGCAATAATGACGCTTTAGTTTCAGTGTAGAATTTAGTTACCTCAGGTTGAGGATAAAAGTGTAAAAAAACTGCCGCGGCAACGATTAAAATCAATATGTTTTTCATAAAATTCCGTATATTAGTACGCTCTAATTTATGTTATTCTCAGAGGCGACAATAACATAATACTTATTTTTAGACTAATTATACCAAAATTGTTCAATTGGTATTAGCATCATCCCTCTTCTAAGGATTTATCGTGAGCACTGACGAAAGACCATTATCACCACGTTTCGCTAAAATTCCCGTAAAAAATGTAGAAATTCATCCGGCTAAAAACAGTAAAGAACGCTATAAACCCGGCGATCAAATTTACGTTCGCAAAAACTCTGGTTTTTTTCAAAAGCTAAGACAACGGATGAACTTAGTCTACTTTGCTTTTTTCGCACTACTACCTTGGCTACAATATAACGGTCATCAAGCAATTTTGTTTGATATTAGCGAACAACGTTTTACTTTGTGGGGGCTCACGCTATGGCCGCAAGATTTAACCTTATTGGCTTGGTTTTTTATTTTTGGTGCCTTTTTACTTTTTTTTGTGACAACCTTTTTGGGGCGAGTTTGGTGTGGCTATATGTGCCCACAAACAGTATGGACTTTCATTTTTATTTGGTTTGAAGAAAAAACAGAAGGCACCGCAAATCAACGTAGAAAGTTAAACCAACAGAAAATGAATGGAAGAAAACTATCGAAAAAAATACTTAAACACAGCAGTTGGCTTTTGTTTTCATTATTTACTGCAATGACTTTTGCTGGTTATTTCTCACCAATGAATGACTTGTTTATTAATATAATCACCTTAAACACCACCGCTACCATGGCAGTAATTCTAGCCTTTTTCACTTTCGCCACTTATGGCAATGCAGGTTGGATGCGTGAAACGGTATGCTTACATATGTGTCCTTACGCACGTTTTCAATCAGCGATGTTCGACAAAGATACCTTAACGGTCGCCTATGATAATAACAGAGGTGAAAATCGCGGTGCTAGGGCTAGAAAAAAAGATCCTAAAGAATTAGGGCTAGGTGACTGCATTGACTGTAATTTATGTGTAGAAGTATGCCCAACAGGCATCGACATTCGTAACGGTTTGCAATATGAGTGCATTAACTGTGGTTCATGCGTTGATGCTTGCGCAAGTGTTATGACTAAGATGAATTACGATCAAGGTTTAATTCGTTATACTACAGAGCATGAACTTGAAGGGAAGAAAGTGCATTTTGTTCGCTCAAAATTAATCGGTTACGCCGTGGTATTAATCATTATGAGCACTCTATTAGTATTAGAGGTCACTAACCGAGTACCCTTATCACTCGACATTATTCGAGATAGAACCGAGCTCGCGAAAGAAAATTTCAAAGGCGAAATAGAGAACGTATTTACCTTAAAAATTCTTAATATGTCACAAACCGACAATACCTATAAACTGAGCGTTAAAGGCATTGAAAATACGCAATGGCATGGTAAACAAGAAATATTTGTTAAAGCAGCAAAGGTATATACTTTGCCTATTAGCATTTCTGTTGATCCATATGAATTGAAAAACTATATGAGTGATATAATGTTTACTGTTGAGCAAGTTTCACCACAAGGTGATGTGAGTATCGAGCATGAAAGTCACTTTTTTAATAAACGATAAATGAGCACTAATGGCACAATTTGATTTTAAATCGCTTTCTCCCGACACCATCATTGATGGTTTAGAAAGTGCAGGCTTTAGCGTAGATAGTGGCTTATTAGCACTAAACAGTTATGAAAATCGTGTCTATCAATTTCACGATGAAAATTTAACAAAATATGTCACAAAGTTTTATCGCCCTCAGCGTTGGCAATTAGCTCAAATACAAGAAGAGCATGATTTCTCTTTTGAGCTTGATGAACATGAATTACCCATAGTGGCGCCATTAAAAATAAACGGAACAAGTTTATTTGAACATCAAGGCTACCATTTTGCCGTATTCCCCTGTCGTGGTGGCCGAATATTTGAAGTAGATAATTTAGATCAACTTGAATGGATGGGTCGTTTTGTTGGTCGTATTCATGCCGTTTCCGCGCAAAAACCTTTTGACCATAGACCAAGTTTTACTATTGATGAAATGCTTTATCAAGCAAGTGACATTATTGAACAAAGCAATTTTGTGCCAAAAGCTTTACTTAAACCTTTTTTTACTATTTTAGCGCAAGTCATTGAGGTTGCGGCTAAGCAATACCAAGTAAAACAGCAAATACGCTTACATGGCGATTGTCATGCTGGTAATATTTTATGGCGTGATGAAGGTCCACATTTTGTAGATTTAGACGATTGCCGCACTGGACCTGCCATTCAAGACTTGTGGATGATGCTTTCAGGTGACAGGCAACAACAATTGTTACAAATTGACACCTTGTTAATGGGCTATGAAGAGTTCTTTTCATTTGAATCTTCACAACTTATTTTGATAGAATCATTAAGAACTATGCGCGTAGTTAATTATATGGCATGGTTGTGTAAACGTTGGCAAGATCCTGCTTTTCCTCGAAACTTTCCTTGGTTTAATACGGAAAAATATTGGGAACAGCAAATACTGATCCTTAAAGAGCAAATGTTCGCGCTACAGCAACCGCCCTTAAGCTTATTACCCGTTTAAAACTTTGTCGGAATAGATTCCAACCTCCAGATGTTTCTCAGTAAGTGAGGCATTGAAATAAAATAAATTAGGAAAACAATAATGAAAAAAATACAGCAATTACTTATGGTGTTATTAATGCCACTTTTAGCCTTCTCAATCTCTGCTTACGCTGAAAAATATACTGAAGGTAAACAATACACTAAAGTAAATGAAACGCTTTCGAGTAAAACCGAAGTACGTGAATACTTTTCTTTTTATTGTCCTCACTGTTTTAACTCTGAACCTTTAATGGGCGCTTTAAAAAAGAGCTTGCCAAGTAATGTGAAATTTGAACGAAACCATGTTGATTTTCTTCGTGCCGCCTCACCAAAAATTCAAGCGATGTTAAGTAAAGCCACGGTGGTTGCAGAGCAATTAGGCGCGGAAGAGAAATTAATTGCTGCATTATTTAACTATATTCATGTACAACGTGCTGTTATTACCTCCGAAAAAGATATCCGTAATATCTTTGTTCTAAACGGCGCTGACGGTGATAAATTTGATAAGTTAATGAAAAGTTTTAGCGTTAATGCCCAGGCTAAATCAATGAAAAAGCACCAAGACACCCTATCTAAAAGTGGCGCTTTAAAAGGCGTACCTACTATTGTTGTCAATGGAAAATACCGTGTAAATAATAAAGAGTTAGACAAAAATAATCCAGAAGAAGACTATAAAAGCCTAGTTAAGTATTTACTAACGTTAAAGTAACACTAAAGTAACGTTAGTATCTCTATCAACTAAGCTGCTAAGCTGCAATCATTATTCCACTGTTGCAGCTTAGTGATTTTCGCTTAATTTCTTGGTTTTCATTATTTATCAAATAAACTGCGTAATAAATTTTCTTTTGCTTTAGTAAACTCTTCCTGAGTTAAAAAACCTTGTTGTTTTAAATCAACCAATTTTTCTAATGCATTGACTAATTCAGTATCTATTGTGCTTTTTTGGCTAAGCGGCTCAACAGTTGCTTTACTTTCATTAGCTTCATTAGCCTCCCTAGTTACTCGCTCTTGTTGAGCTAATTCTTCCTCAGCACTGTGCTGGGCTTTCAAAGCCTCATGAGCAGCTGAGCGATTTATTGCAGCTTGGCTATGTGAGCTATGCACAAAACTATTCGATGGATTCTGTAATGAGTTGTTATTGTGTTTTTGCTCCGCAGAATCAATTATCGGCTCTGAGGATATTGCTGGTTTTTTCTTTCTCTTTTTCGTTTCATCTGGATTAATTTTTGTAGCAATTAACCAACACCAATCAATCAAATCATTAATAACAACTGAATAACTTTTTTTCGTAACACGGTCACTGCCTTTGCGCATATATAAACAAATTATATAATTTTTATTCTGAATATCAGTAAAAGACAAACTAATCTGCCGAACCTTGCCAACCACCATTTTATCTACTTGTTCTTTAGCAAAGATAGCTCGTAAATCTTGTTCTTTACCGTGATCGAAGCCATGCCCCCCTTTTTGATTAATAACACTAACAAGCGTGTCATTTAGCTTCACTTCACACAAAACGATATCAGCTATATTAATTATAGTATCAGGGGTGTTTTTATGACGATGATACAAACCTATTTGCTGTTGCGATTCGCTTAATTCTAACTGCGCAAATTGTTTTCGAACAATAGCCTTTGCCGAAAGCTTATTACGTTTGAAAAAATAAAAAACCGCACCAATCGCAATGATGACAATAAAAATAATAGTAATTTTATCCGTAGCTTGAGCCTGAATTTCTGTAGTAGTAATAGTAACGCTTTCCTCTGCTGGTGTTTTTATAGCAGAACTTTCTTGAGATATTTGAAAAACCATCCCTGCGGTTTTATCTAAAATCAATACTTCATCATCATTATTGGTACTAAACGCAATGTCACTATTGTTAGCTAATTGCGCTAGGCTAAATTGCCATTCTTGTTGTGGTTTATTTTCTATCGGCATCGTTGTATTTACTGAAGGCTTCACCGTTAAAGACTCTATAAACCATGCTTGATTTGCTTTCGTCAATATTAACAGCTTATTGCGTAAGTTAGGCAGATAACGCCCCCTATACAGCAAGGCATCTTCAATAGAATTATCTCCTTGGTAAATGATATTGTCAGGAGCGTTATCACGCCAATCATTTTGAACACCTGCTAAGGATAATAAAGACTTACCTTTATAGCGATGAGACAACAAAAGATCATCACTATTTTTATCTGGCCAAATAAACTGCTTAATATCTTGCCCGCCAAGCAAGTAAATTTCATCTTTAATTTCACTATCTTTTAAATATGGGTTACCACTGGGTACAGTAAAACTTCGCAAACCAAACTTAGCTGGGTTTATACGTAAAAGCACACCTGAATAAAGCGGTTTTTGCCACTTGTCTTGTCCATTTAAAGCAATATAGAGCAAACCAAAACCATCATTCCATGGCTTAGTATAGGGGCTGAATGACATTTGCTTAATAGTCATACTGTTATCTGGTACTGCTATGCGTAATACTTCTCGCTTTGTATTTAAGTTAACCTTTTGATAATTGATTGAGTTAAATTGCCACTCAGTGATGACTGCATCAAACTTAAGTATTAACTCGTTGTTACTATCTTGTAGGCGTTTAGTGCTACTTTTTTCATCTAATGCTTCAAGATGAGCAGTATAAAAGGTGCCATACCCTGATTGATCTCGCAAAGCAAAATTAGGATGCAATTCAATAGCCGTTAATTTGATTGGTGATTGGTCTTCGCGTTGATCAACATTTATGTCTAAAACAGGAAGTGTATTTTTCATATCATCAACAAGGAACATCTGCCCTACATTATTAATGATAAAAAATTGCTGATTATTACTCGGATTAATAACTAACTGTTGCCATTTGGCAGAATCACCCTGCGAATAATTTATCTGTACTAATTCATTAAATTGATAATTATTTTCCTCTGCAAAAGCAACTAAAAAACACAAACTAAAAATACTGACAAATGCAGCGGTACGCATTATAAACTGAATTAAATTGAAGGTATTCCTTTTACTATTCATAGTTTTCACTTTATTTTTAATGGCTTAGCACATTTACAGACCAAGTTTATCTAAGTTAAGATAATAAATGAACGGCTTTTGCTTCAATAAATTGTGTTTTATCTGCTGTAGCTAAATAACTCAACTTACCTTCAATCATAACATTATCACCAACTTGTGCATTTTCAACTAAGTACTGAGCCTGTTTCCCCCAAACATGTAACTCGCGTTCCACACTATGATTTTGCCAACACTGCTTATCAACCGAATAATCTTGATGATTAATTATTATGTTCACTTGCGCTAAGCTTTTATTATTTTGTGTAGTGACTAGCTGTGGCAATGACACAAGCTGACCACTGCACAAAATTTGATTTACGGTTTGAGTATAGCCCTTATTAAACTTTTTAATAAAATTAGCATGAATAATTGATAAATGATTTTTTACTTTTATATTACTTAAATAGCCTTGCACTAAAACAATATCACCCTTATTAGCCATTAAAAGTGTTTGTTCAACTAAGTCGCCTTCTACTTTAACGTGATGGTAACTCGTCCATTCTTTATATTGACTCGTTTTTTTATCTAACCATTTAGAGCTCGTAGCAACCGTAATTTCAGTGATTGCAGAAACTGGGTTCGCTCGATAACGAATATCCGGCTTAGCAACTAAATTCCCTAATAATGTAACCGCACATAATTGTTGATTTTGCACAGGTTTATTCATTTTATACATAATAAAATAGCCCTCATGGCCGTTTTCGGGTAAGTTAAGATTTTATTCCTTTTTTACGTTACTTTATAGTTAACAAGAAACTTATTTTAAGATCTTAATGGTTGGTTTATTTATTAAAATCAAAAAAAATACTCAAAAACTTTCCGAAACATTAAGCCTTTTGGAAGAAATTCAAACTCAATTACAGTCATACATCAATATTGTTATTGAGTCTTTGACCATATCAAATAGAGAATTAGATAACGTCTAAAATCACACTGCCTATGTTATTGATCGCTGATTAATTTTATTTTTTTTCAGCGTGTAATAAGCATCTACACTGTAAAGCGCTAATGCCAACCAAATAAAAATAAAAGTAGCAAACTCAGCCGCCTGCATTGATTCTTTATAATAAAATGTCGCAAGTAAAAACATTATACTTGGCCCTATATATTGAAAAAAACCTAAACTTGATAAGGTTAACCGTTTGGCTGCTGCGGTGAAACACAATAAAGGTGCAGTAGTGACAACACCTGCCATCACTAAAGTAGCATTAAGTGCATTGCTATTTAAGGTTAAATTAGCAGTGGGACTTTCAACAAAATAAAGCCAATAAATAACAGCTATAGGTAGCATTAATAAAGACTCAACGAGCAAACCGACAAAAGAGTCGACATGCATTTTTTTTCTTAAGACGCCATAAATAGCAAAGGAGGTGGCCAAGGCTAAAGAAACGACAGGTAAAGAACCAACAGTAAAAAGCTGTACAATAACCCCTAACGCTGCCAAGCCAACAGCAATTTTTTGATTTCGGCGTAAACGCTCACTAAAGAACAGCATACCTAACACAACATTAAACAACGGATTGATAAAATAGCCCAAGCTAGCATCCAGTAAATGACCATTATTGACAGCCCAAATAAACAACAACCAATTGAACGCTAAAACGGTTGCCGATAAAGACAGCTTTGCGATGATTTTAGGCTGTTTACAAAGCTGCACAAACGTTGGCCATTTTTTGCTTACTAACACTAATAAAAGCAAAAAAGCGCTTGACCAAATAATACGGTGCATTAAAATTTCACCAGACCCAATATCAACTAACAACTTAAAATATAGTGGTGCAATACCCCACATAAAATAAGCAGCCAACGCATTAAAAACGCCACTGCGTGATGATAGTTGTTGCTGTGAAAGTTGCATAAATTTCTTTTTATTGTGATAACCGATTAGAACGGCATAATAGCACAACATAAACCGATTAAATGTTGAGTCGCCTTTTTAAAGCGTTCAAATTTCACAAAATTGTAAAGTGATAAAGTTAACCAACCATATAGGTGCCTGTGCCAAAGGCTATATGTTCTCCAAGCTCATTATGCATTTCCATCCGTGCAACAGCGACTTTGCTGCCGCTACGAATGATATGTGCCGTGACAATAAACTCCTCACCTCTACCAGGGCGAAGAAAATCGGTACGTAAATCTATCGTGCCTATTTTACTCAAACTCTGCCTTATTGTTGCAGGCGATACATCCGGTAGTTGCTCAATTATATTGGCAGCAGCGACCGTGCCTCCAGCTAAATCTAATGCTGAAGCAGTTACCCCTCCATGAAGAATTTTTTGCATAGGATTACCAATAAGCTTATCTTGCCATGCAAAACGTACTTCAGAATTTTGTGCGTTAAAACGCGTAATCTTTAACCCTAACAACTGATTAAAGGGCATATTATTATTCCAAAAATCTGCCAGTTCTTGATAAATTGCTTCATGATTCATATGCGAACTCTCTGGTCGGATGTCTCGTGATAATACCCTAACATTATTCATGATAAATAGGGCGAAATAATTATCCCTATAGTGATAACTCTCAGGTAAAATGAGCATACTTAGATACCTTTAAAGACTAACTATTGAACGCTACCACCCTACCCTCTACTAAAAAACACGAAAGCCAATTGCTTGATACCTTAAAGCACTATTTTGGCTATGACAGTTTTCGTGCCGGCCAAGCTGAGATTATAGCGAACCTAATGCAAGGTAGAGACTCACTCGTATTAATGCCCACGGGTGGTGGCAAATCATTATGCTATCAATTACCTGCGGTATTATTGCCGGGTATCACTATTGTAGTGTCACCACTTATCGCTTTGATGAAGGATCAAGTAGACAATCTAACTCACCAAGGTATTTCAGCCGCATTTATTAACTCTTCATTAGATCAGCACACTATTAATGATATTTTTTCAAGGCTAGCAAAGGGCGAAATAAAATTACTTTACGTGGCTCCTGAACGATTAACTAACCGACATTTTTTACAACGAATAAGTGAACTTCCTTTAAGTATGTTCGCAATCGATGAAGCTCATTGCATTTCACAGTGGGGACATGATTTTCGTCCTGCCTACACCCAATTGCATTATTTAAAGCAATATTTTCCTTATGTGCCCGTAATGGCTTTAACTGCCACCGCTGATGTCACCACACGCAAGGATATTCTTACTCAGTTATCGTTAAATAATCCTTACATTCACCTTGATAGTTTTGACCGAGCTAATATACGTTTCACTTTGGCGCCAAAGTATGACGGTGAAAAACAAGTACTAGGTTATGTGCGAAAACAAGGTGACGAATCTGGCATCATCTATTGCAATAGTCGCTGGCAAGTAGAAAAATTAACTAAGTACCTCGCCGCTTGTGGTATTAATTGTGCCGCCTACCATGCAGGTCTAGAAAGTGATATTCGTGGCTTAGTGCAAGAAGGCTTCACTAAAGACAACATTCAAATAGTCATCGCAACTATCGCCTTTGGTTTAGGCATTAACAAACCTAATGTTCGTTATGTTATCCATTTTGAACCGCCTAGAACTTTAGAGTCTTACTATCAGGAAATTGGTCGTGCAGGTCGTGACGGTTTACCCGCTGAAGCTTTGTTTTTAGTTGCCGATAAAGACGTTGCCCGCATTAAAAAACGCATTAGTGAAGGGGACAACTTACCGCGTGTTAATGTGGAAATGCAACGCTTTGCAGCGATGAGTGCTTTTATTGATGCACAAACTTGCCGCAGACAAGTGGTATTGAACTATTTTGCCGAATATACACAACAAGGCTGTGGTAACTGTGATATTTGCTTAGATCCCCCTAGCCTGTTCGATGCAACAGAAGCAGCTCAAAAAGTTTTATCTTGTGTTTTTCGTATCAAACAGCAAGGTGATATAAACCATGTTATTGATGTACTTCGTGGAGAAAATAGCAGCAAAGTATTAAGTCAAGAACACGATAAAGTATCAACCTTTGGCATAGGCAATGGTAAAACACCTGGTTATTGGTTTGCGATTATCGGACAACTTATACATTTAGGTTACTTACAACAAGATATTGAACAACAGTCAGCCCTTTGCTTAACTGAGGCATCAAGAAGTGTGCTTAAAGCGACTGAGCCCTTAATGCTAGCTAGCCCTCGCTTACAAAAAGCCAGTTATTGGCAAAACAAAAAACAACAAAAACCCTATGACAGAGCCTTGTTTACCAAGTTACGTGAACTTAGAAAAAGCATTGCTGATGGTGAAGATATTGCGCCATTCATCGTCTTCAATGATGCAACACTGTCCGAGTTATCTCGAGTACAACCAACAACCCCTTCACAGCTGCTAGCAATCAGTGGTATTGGTGATGTGAAACTTTCGCGCTACGGGCAAGCTTTTATGCAAATCATTAAAGAACATAATCAATAACTATTTATAGCGTGTGGGATGAAGTTAAAAAACTTAAAATCAAAAAAAGCGCTTTTTAGCGCTTTTTTATTACTTGTAACTTGTCGGTTTTACTTCTACAGCTTTACTTCAAGCTAGCATAATAAGCCGCTAAGTCACCCATATCAGCATCACTTAACGCAGCAACCATACCTTTCATCGTTGGATCATTACGAGTGCCCGCTTTAAAGTCTTTAAGCTGCTTTAAAGTGTAAGCTTCTTTTTGACCTGCAAGGTTAGGGTAAGTAGGAACAGCTGAAATACCTGCAGCACCATGGCATGCACCGCACATCATTGATTTTGCTTTACCTGCATCAACATCACCAGCGAAAACAGGAGATGCCATCATTACGGTTGCAGCAAGTGCAAGAGTAAGTTTTTTCATAGTAATTGTCTCTCTTTATCGATAAATTTATTTGCCTAAAGCCAGTATAAATAAAAAAATTTATGCTGTCGTTGTTTTTTTTAGTTAATATAATGATTCTTATCAAATAGTCGCCTTTACTTAATATTTCAAGACAAAGCTAGCATTACTATGATCGATAAAATACTCATTAGCCGTTGTTTTTTAGGCGAAAATGTTCGTTATAACAGTGAAATAACACAACTTAACCACTCACTAATAACTTTATGGCAACAGCAAAAGCGAATTATTGCTATTTGTCCCGAAGTATTTGGAGGTTTGCCTGTGCCTAGAGAGCCCGCTGAACAACAACCAAAGAGTGATAAAGTCATCACGACTTCAGGGGTAGATGTTAGCGCACAATTTCATTTAGGCGCCAAGCAAGCGCTCACTTTATGCCAACAGCATAATATTCGCTTTGCTTTATTGAAAGAATCGAGTCCGTCATGTGGAAGCACTTTTATTTACGATGGCTCATTCTCTAACAAGAAAATGGCAGGACAAGGAGTAACCGCTAAAATATTAATGCAAGCAGGTATTAAGGTTTTTTCTGAGAATAATTTTGAGGAATTAGTCAATTTGCTAGATAAAGAAGTACTCGTTTAGTTGATCTTTTCACTAACAATCGTTTTTCGACTTCGATTGATAAATTGATTTAATGACTCTTTATTTTTCATTTCACCAATGCCGCACGAAATACTGATTTTTGGTAACCTAACGCTTGACTGTACACTAACAAAGCGAAGTTTTTCAACTCCCTGTTTTATCTTTTGTGCAATTTCACTCGCAATACTACCATCAACATCAGGTAGTAAAACTATAAATTCATCACTTGCAGAGCGAACAGGTAAACCACTGTCATCAACATAGTTGGCTACTTTTTTTGCTATTTTTGACAAAATAACATCGCCAATAAGGGCGCCAAAACGCTCACTAAAGGTTTTGAAATGGTCGACTCTTATCACAATAGCGGCAATGCCTCTATCGGCATCGCTACTAAGCCAAGTATCTACATGCTTAGACAGAGATTTTCTATTATGCAAGCCCGTAACAGGATCTAGGTATATTTCTTGACGAACTTCTTCAAGTTCAACTACTAAATTTTTAGTTTGCAATTGAGAGAGTTCTATTTGCTTAACTAGTGCTTGTTGTTGCTTTTTAAATGCTACTGATGCTTTGTAAATCGTTTTTATTGCTAGATTTTTTTCGTTTTTATTATTTGATATTAATGCTGGAATACTATTATCGAGCTGATCAATAAAACCTTGTGTACCTGAGCTTGATTGTAGACAATTGTCTTGAACTTGAGTAAATAATTTTGATAGATCGGAAATAATCTCAGCTCTAAATTTACTTTGCTCAAGCAAATAGTCTTTATATAATTGCTCCATAAAGAAGCCATCTAAACTTTTACCTGATAAGCGTAAATGTTTAATATTTGCGATTAATAACGGATTGCTATTTTTACAATACTCATAGCTAACTGCATAATTTATTGGGTTCACAGGCAAAGCCCACTGATTCAGTTGAGCAACTGCCTGTGTCATGGTTTTATTTGCTTGCTTTATGGAATCGTGATATTTCACCGATTCACCTCTATATAACTTATGCTATGATGATCTCTGTCATCTACTAAAGCTATTCTCTAGGATATATAAACAAATATCTACTAAATTTATTGTTATTTTCAACTAAAATACTGCTACAGTAGCCACTCTCCTTCAATTGAGTTATAAAAATGAAAAAATTTTTGTCCTTATTTTGTCTGTATTTTCTGCTCAGTTGTAGTCAAACCCCAAAGTCAAATAATAAAATAACTGTTACTAACAATGATCAACAGCTACAACAGTTAATCCACACTTATCAGCAATTTTATCAACAAAGTAGTCCTTTTAATGATCCAGAAGAAGGTGGAAATAAGGGTAAATTACCTGATTTATCTCCTGATTTTTTAGCTAAACAAAATGAGAAACGACAGCATATATACAATGCTCTCATTAGTATTGATGCTGAGGATCTCAGTGCAGATAATAAAATTAACAGCGCTGTTTTAATTTATAGCTTAAAAAATCAATTAGATAGCTACATAAATAAAGAACACTACATGCCATTAACGGCTGAATCTGGTTTTCATGTTTGGATTGCCAACATCAGCCAACAAGTTAATTTAAAAAGCGAGCAGGATTACCGAGATTACTTATTAAAATTACGCGCTCTTCCCCATTACTTTGATCAACAAATCGCCTGGATGAATTTAGGAATAAAAGAAGGAATTACCCAACCCAAAGTTGTACTTAAAGGGTTCGAGCAATCAATTCTTGCTTTTATAAAAGAAGATGTTAGCGATAGCGGCTATTATAAACCTTTTAAAAAAATGTCAGTCTACGTTGCCCCTGAACTCCAAGAAAGTATTCAAGCAGAAGCCAAAAAAATTCTGAATGAACAAGTGATGCCTACTTATCAACGGTATTACGATTTTATGGTTAACCGTTATCAGCCACATGCAAGAAATAACATTGCAGCAACCTCTTTACCTAATGGCAAAAATTATTACCAAAACCGCGTTGAACATTACACTACTATCAGCATTACTGCCGAGCAAGTTCACCAAAAAGGCTTAGAAGAAGTGAAACGTATTCGCGCTGAAATGGATGAAATTATCAAGCAAGTGGCGTTTGATGGTGACTTTACAGCCTTTGTTGATTTTTTACGAACCGACCAACAATTTTACGCAAAAACACCTATTGCGTTAATAAAAGAAGCGTCGTACATTGCCAAAAAAATGGATGCGAAACTTCCTTCTTTATTTAAAACACTGCCAAGAACGCCTTATGGTGTGATTGAAGTGCCCGCAAACATTGCACCAAAGTATACAACAGGGCGTTATTCCGGCCCTACTCGCGATGATCAAGCTGGTAATTATTGGGTCAATACTTACCGATTAGACAGACGACCATTATATGTACTTCCCGCACTAACCTTACACGAGGCCGTGCCAGGGCATCACTTGCAAGGCTCTATTGCTAAAGAAATGCAAAATGTACCAAAGTTTCGAAATCGTACCTATATATCTGCTTTTGGTGAAGGTTGGGGATTATATTCAGAATATCTTGGTATAGAAGCAGGAATATACGAAACGCCTTATCAAAACTTTGGCCGTTTAACCTATGAAATGTGGCGTGCTTGTCGCCTTGTTGTTGATACAGGTATGCATGCTCAGGGTTGGTCAAGACAACAAGCTATAGACTACCTTGCTAATAACACCGCGCTGTCATTACACAATGTGCAAACAGAAATAGACCGATATATTTCATGGCCAGGACAAGCTTTATCTTACAAAATTGGTGAATTAACCATTAAACGTTTACGTAAAAGTGCTGAAGAAACGTTAGGAGAAAATTTTGACTTACGCGATTTCCATGATCAAATATTGAAAAATGGTTCTATGCCATTAAGTATGTTAGAGAAAGTAATTAATCAATATATCACTGAGCAGACAAAAAAAGATAATAAACAAAAGATAATTAATAAAAAATAGAAATAAAAGGCAAGGAAGCCACGCAAAATAAACCGAGGAAATAACAGTAGACTGTTTAAAATAGAAGAGCCCCCACTACATCTAAATTTGGCAGTACCGCTGTCATAGGTTTCCCGTTAGACCGGTTACTTTGCGTCTCTAGCTTTCACTAGATTTGCCCTTGTCGAGCTTTAGAAGCTCAAATCCATTATAGACCCTCCTTTTTATTTGTAAACAAAAAAACTAACATCTTAATGCTAATCACGTTAAAATAGCCTTTGCTGTTTTGCTAACACTGTGTTTTTACTCATGTTAATAATTAAAAAAATATTTACTTTATCTACAGTCATACTACTATATTCTCTTTTTACCATGAGTTTCGACGTTTTATCCGCTGAAAAAAAATCTTCAAGAAAAGAACATCTTATCGACCAAGTAGAATTTTTGATTGCAGAAAATCCTGAAAAACTCAATTATAATAAAGTGGTTGAGTTAAGTAATGAAATAATTATACGCAGAAAAGAATACCCAAACGAAATCCTCGCCAAGACTTACTTATTACTTGCGAATGTAGCAAGTAATAAAGGTGAATTAGAAACTGCTTATCAATTTACTCAAGATGGTTTAGATATAACGACAGGACACAAAAACATAAAGCTATGCTTACAAATAAAATTAGCGAGCATTTTCTCAGCTAAACAACAGTATACACAATTACTAAAAACCGCTCAGCAAGCGATTGACATGCCACAAGATAAAGAAAACATTAAGTATTTTTTATTTGCGTTAAGTTATCGAAGTGTTGCGTTTGCAATGTTAAATCAGCATGAAGATGCTCTGACCGATTTACAACAAGTAGCAACTATCATCAAGCAAAACCCTTCTTTTGCAGAGCACATAACATTACTAGCAATCCTAGCTAATGCTCATTATTATTTAGCTGATTATCAAACTGCCCTGACTATGCATTTGAAAATATTGCAGTTACGTTTTAGCTTAAATAAGCTGGCTAATGTTGACCAAACCTATTACCACTTAGCTAATACCTATTACCGCTTAAATCGATTTAACGATGCTTACAATGCCTATTGGGAAGCTAAAAGATATGCTGAAAAAAAATCGGCGCAAATATATGTGGCATACGCTAGCCAAGGATTAGGATTAACCCTAATTCAACAAAAACAATTTGCAGAGGCAAAAGTAGAAATTTTAAAAGCAAAAACACTCTTTTATCAATATAACTTGGCTAGGCCTTATTTAGAAACAATCATTTCATTAGCCTTGCTTAACAATTTGACCGAAGAAAGGCATACCGCCCTCACTTTGTTACTCGAAGCAGAGAAACTATCAATAAACATTGAGCTAACAGATGATTATATTATTCTATATCAGCTACTCTCTGACCTTTATAAAGATAAAAAAGATATAAACAAAGCGTACTTTTGGCAAAAAAAGTACAGTGAATATTTATTAAAGTCAAAGAAGCCGACAACATCTAATTATCCACCAGTAACTAAAAACATAATTAACATCAACAAGTCTGCAAACATTTCAGCAAGCAAGAAAACACGTCAACTCGCTGTAAAATTAGCGGAGCAAAGTGCAGTAGCTACATCTTTTTCAGCAAAGTATCATCAACAACAAACACTTATTTTTATATTGTCTGCGATAGTGTTTTTGTTATTTTGCTCTGTAATATTCTTATGGTTGAAACATCGAGCAACAAAACTCAAGAAAGCTCATGAGGCATTAGAAAAACCAAGCTATATAATTGCCACCCCAATACAAACAAAGCAGCTTTATCAAAAAAACTTTAATATGGCTAGAAAATTCTCCTATCCCCTGACCCTAAGCTATATATCTATTAGTAATTGGCAAGAATTAACCTTTAAATTTAATAAAAAAATAGTAGCAGAAGTTAGTCGTGAAATAGCCAGTGTAATAAATAAGCATATTAATGAATTTGAAAATGCAGGGTTAATTAATGAAGGAGAATACTTACTCATTTTTCCTCACCAGCATAAAAATGAGGTTGCAATGATTATAGAAAAATTAGTTTCGGCTTTAAAACTAAGATTTTTTGCTAATTTAGGTGAATTTTCAGTTATAATTGCTTACTCGATTGAAAGCCCTAATTTTCAAGATATTGACCCCTATATTTATCTATCACAATTAAGTGATTCAATAAAAATAGCCTAAAAAATCAGGTGAACTAATGATAGCTGTATTACTTATTACTGCCCTTTTTGTTTTTATCAGTGTTTATTTTTTCTTTCGCGCTGAAAAATTACAACGCATTATAGCTGTATTGAATCGTGATACTGCAAAAGCACAAAAAGAAAATCAATTTTTATCTAAATCTATGGCATTAATGGCGGGTAATACTGAAGGATTTGCTAAGAATAGATTCCAATTATTACTTGATAAAGCTCAATGCCAAAAGACTTCAAATGAGTTAGCGCTTATCAAGCCCTTTATTGATAACTACTCTCTCATTTTTAAAGCATGTCTAATGAAGAAAGGAATACTGCACACAACAACAAAGCAATGTTTTTCAAATCTGGAGGGTGATATTTATACCAATTTTTTTATTACGATAATAAAAAAAGATGCCAAAATACAACGATTGTGGAGCAGTAATAATTTTATTGGTTTTATTTCTTTGGTGGAGGCTTTATTAGTGAAATATGAAGAGCAATCACAAAGTAATTTAACTGTAGAAAACACTATAGCAGTATCAAGTTAATATTAACTTGATACTTTAACCTCTAATAACAATATTGGGCGATGTATCTATTTCACCTTCTGTTGAGACTGTTGCAGCGTTATTGTCACATAACAATATTGCTAAGCTTCCAGTATGGCTATTACGCATATAAGTAAGATCATAACCAAACTGTGCCAAGCTACTTGCCGCAAACTTTTGAGCTAATGAAAGCCTAGCCCACAAAGTACTTGTTGTGGAATTATTTTGCACTCGCCTTTCTAATAAAGTTTCTCTTTGAACTGTGGTTTGCATATAAATCTCAAAATTTAACTATTAACATTAAACTTACAAAATTAAAAGGAATATGACGATAAAATATCCTAATTTGTTTTAGACATCAACACTTATAAGACATAAAAGCTGGTATTATTACTGAAAAGTCCTACTAAACGAAGTTAATTTAACAAAATGTGAAATTAACTTCTATAAATTATAAACATATGAGTATAAAAAATGAGTGTTGTTTTAGATGAGCTACTTGCTTTACTGAAATTAGAAGTAATAGAGCAAGGAATATATAGAGGTCAAAGCCAAGACTTAGGCTTTAGGGCCTTATTTGGTGGCCAAGTTATGGGTCAAGCATTATCAGCCGCGCAAGAAACAATTAGCGAGGATCGCTTTGTACACTCACTTCACTCTTATTTTTTACGGGCGGGAGATGCTTCAAAGCCCGTAGTTTATGAAGTAGAAGACATTCGTAACGGCGCAAGTTTCAGCACACGTAGGGTGCAAGCGATACAAAATGGTAAAGCGATATTTTATATGACCGCTTCTTTCCAACAACCAGAAGAAGGCTTTAATCATCAAGATAGTATGCCTACTGTCCCTGGCCCTGAAGGCATTGCTTCCTATAGTGATTTTATTGCAGAACACCAAGAGACCCTACCCAAAGCAATGCGTGAAAAATTCTTAGCTGAAAAGCCGATCGAAATTCGTCCAATTCAACAATATAATTGGCTCAAGCCAGAGAAAACTGATTCCAATTATCAAATTTGGTTAAAAACGAACGGAAGTTTACCTGATGATTTACGCAACCATAGCTGTATGCTTGCTTATGCTTCGGATTTTCATTTTTTACCAGCATCGTTATTACCCCACGGCGCTAGTCATTTATTACCAAATTTTCAAATAGCTACGGTGGATCATGCTATGTGGTTCCACCGCCCATTTCGATTTGATGATTGGTTGTTATATTGCATAGACAGTCCTTCAGCCAGTAACGGACGAGGTTTAGTGCGCGGTCAGATATATAATCGCCAAGGAGAGTTAGTCGCTTCTACGATGCAAGAAGGCGTTATTAGGCAAAGATAATCAGTGACGAGATAGAAACGTTGCGTGTTACGAAGCCCATCCCTATGAATGAAGAGTTCTTCGCAACTGTTTTATTCGCCACTCGAAACTATTTATTCTTCCAATCAAACCCTGTAGGGTATTGAAAAACACGTAAACCAAAATGTGGCGCAATAGCAAATAGGTGATCAAAAACATCAGCCTGAATCGCTTCGTATTCAACCCAGTCTGTCGTATTGGCAAAACAATACAACTCTAATGGTAAGCCGCTTGAAGTAGCTGGCAACTGCCTTACCATGCAAATTAAATCATTGCGAATATTCGTATTTTGATTTAAATACATTTCAATGTAAGCGCGAAAAGTGCCAATATTGGTTAACTGACGAGTGTCAATTTCATTCAAAGGTCCACCTTGATTTAAAACTTTATTTTCAATGTCAAGCTTTTGTTTTTTATCCGTTAAGTAAGTTTTCAATAAATTTGTGTTTGCTAAAAAATCAATTTTTTCCAATGAGTAGAAATCAATACTACTGATATCAATAATCAAGGTTCGTTTAATACGCCTTGCACCTGTTTGGTACATATTACGCCAATTTTTAAAAGAGTCGCTAATCAACGCATAGGTTGGCACTGTTGTAATGGTCTTATCGAAATTTTGGACTTTTACCGTATTTAAACCAATTTCAATAACATCACCATCAGCACCATATTTAGGCAACTCAATCCAGTCTCCTGCCACCACCATTTTGTTCGCCGAAATTTGAATACTAGCAACTAAACCTTTGATCGTATCTTGAAAAACTAAAATCAACACCGCAGTTAAAGCGCCTAAGCCACTGAGTAAATATATCGGTGAACGATTTAAAATCAGCGAAATAATAATGATTACAGCCACAAGATAAACAGCCAACTTGACGACTTGAATAATAGCGTTAAGTGGCAAGTATTTTTGTTTAGCCGTTTCACGATACAGGCTCTTACTCACATTGAGCATAGCGCTAATGCTACGGGCAATTTGAAAGGTTAAAAATACTTTCGAAAACAATATCAACAAATCGGCAAGTAAAAGTTCATTAGGAAAAACAAGCGGCGTTAAAAACAATATAAGGATAAAAGGCAATAACAAGGTTAATCGTGTTAATACTTTATGCTCAATTAAAGCGTCATCCCACGTGTTTTTGGTTTTAATAATCAGCTTATAAGCGACTTTAAGAATTTGGTTTTTCGCAAGGTAATAACTTAGTGTACAAACGAATACAATGATGAGTAAACCAACTACCATAGCACTCATTTCAAGATATTTATCACTAACCCCCTGATCTAGTAACCAAGCCGTAATCAGCTCATTCATATAAATTCCTTAATTGTCTGCACTATTATCTGCATTACTGTTTACATACTTATCTACACTCTGCGTTGAGTTTTGTCGCATTGTTTCAAGCCGTGCATCTTTTTCATGCCAAAATTGTGTTAACCATTTTTGAAAGGCTATTTTGTGAGTACGATCATTCATGTAATCACCACTCAGTTCACTGTCTATTTCTCGAGTATGAATTTCAACATGTACCTTTTTAATGCGACCCATAAGAAAATCACCAAAGCTTGGAATACCTTCAGGATAATAAATAGTAACATCTACAATTGTCGTTAAATATTCACCCATCGCATCGAGTACAAAAGCAACGCCACCAGCTTTGGGTTTAAGCAAATAATTATAGGGTGAATTTTGTTTATCATGTTTAGCTTGAGTAAAACGAGTACCCTCAATAAAACTCATGATGCTCACCGGTTTGTGCTTAAATTTTTTGCAAGCTTTACGGGTAGTCTTTAAATCTTTACCACGCAGCTGAGGATTTTTTTTCAAAAACGATTGAGAATAGCGCTTCATAAAAGGAAAATCTAACGCCCACCAAGCCAAACCTAAAATAGGTACATAAATTAACTCTTTCTTTAAAAAGAATTTCAAGAAGGGTATTTCACCATGTAAAACTCTTTGTAGCACCACAATATCTACCCAACTTTGATGATTAGCTAAGACCAAATACCAGTCTTTATTGTTTAGCTTATCTAAACCTGTTACTTGAAACGCCATTTTAGTAAACAACTTTTGATTAAAGGTATTAATTGCCACCCAATTGCTCGCCATTAGATCCAATAAATAACTGAATATTTTTTGAGAAAAACTGAACGGTATTAAGGCCTTAAACAGAGAAAAAACGACAATAGGAATCACCCAAAAAGCAGTATTAAGGGCATAAAAACTAAAAGAAAGTAAAGCAATGAGTGGTGCAGGTAAAAAATTAAGCATGTTAGAAACGTTTATACAGTTAAACAAAAGGAAATTAACTATATTTAATCATGCTTTGCCAATAAATTGTATTTTTAATTACTTTATAAAAAATAGATATGCTTTATTGCTATTTAGGATCACAATAACGTCTAACATTAAGGTGCATTTTTATCTATATCTGTTGAATGACTACCCTGTTTTCATCATACTGTAACAGCACATAATAACAGGAGGTAAAATGAACTTTAATCGAGCTGTAATCAAGGTTGGCAGCGCCCTAGTAGCGCCTTCAAAAACAGGTTGTAGCGGACAATATATTTTGGCCATTGCGCAATTTATAACTAAGTGCCATCAACAAGGCAAAGAAATTATTTTGGTCTCTTCTGGTGGCGTTGCTGCTGGCCGCAGTGTTATTCGTCACGGTAGCCCTGAATTGTCGGTATCAATGAAAAAAGCCATGTCTAGTGTTGGTCAAATGAAAATGATGGCAAACTGGCAACGATTTTTTGATGTTCCTTGCAGCCAAATATTAATCACGCAAGATGATCTTGAAGATCGCGAACGCTACATTTCTATAAAAAACACCATTCAAATTCAATTAGAGAATGGCATTATTCCCATCGTTAATGAAAACGACACGGTGACCACTGAAGATCTAAAAGTGGGTGATAATGACAACCTTTCTGCCTTAGTAGCGCAAGCGTGTGACGCTGACAGTTTATTTATTTTAAGTGATATAGACGGTGTTTTTACTAAAGACCCTAATATTCACCATGACGCGGTACTGATCCCTATAATTGATGAAATAACCGATGAAATATATGCTATGGCTGGGACTAGTCGCAACCATTTATCTACCGGTGGGATGAAAACAAAAATAGAAGCCGCAGAAAAAGCTACCGAACATGGTATTAATACTTACATTCTTAATGGCACCAAAAGTGAAGTATTTGACTCATTAATAAGAGAAATCAATCCTGGTACGCGTTTTTCTGCTGATATAAACACGATTAGAGCCAAAAAACATTGGCTTAAACATACGGTTAAAAGTCAGGGTAAAATCACCTTAGATAAAGGTGCTGTTAATGCGCTGTTAAATAAAGGCGCGTCATTATTACCTGTTGGCATAAAGTCCGTTGCTAAAAAATTCGACGTTGGCGACTGCGTTGATTTAATCGATCAACAAACTAAAACCATTATTGCTAAAGGCATAACGCAATATAGCAATAAAGAATTAAAACGTATAAAAGGCAAGCACAGTGATGAAATTAAAGTCATCCTAGGACACGACGGAGGGGATGTGGTTATACATCGTGATGACATGGTTATTATAGAGCAAAATGTTGAAGTAAAACCAGCCAAAATCGCACCGAAAGACACTGAAGAAATAGGGAATGAACCAAATGAACCAATTTAATATGACCACCATGGCGACTAATGCCAAAATTGCTAGCCGAGCAGCCTCACAGTTAACTACCGTAGAAAAAAATGCGCTATTAAACGCAATGGCTGATGCTATTGAAGCCAACAGCGCTGCAATTATTAACGAAAACAGTAAAGACATTGAAGCTGGTCGAGCTAAAGGTTTAGCCGATGCCATGCTTGATAGACTTTTACTTACCGAACAAGGTATTAAAGATATCAGTAGTGCTATTCGAGAAATAGTCACGTTAACCGACCCTGTTGGCGACATTGCTAATTTATCACTGCGCCCTAATGGCATGCAAGTGGGTAAAATGCGCATACCTTTAGGCGTTATTGCTATGATTTATGAGGCGCGTCCTAATGTTACCGCTGAAGCGGCTGCGCTTTGTATTAAATCAGGCAATGCGGTTATTCTTCGTGGTGGCTCAGAAGCTATTCACTCTAATTTAGCGTTAGCTAATTGTATACATCGAGTGTTAACTGAGCATGGGGTTGATAAAAACATTGTTAGTGTTATTCCTGATACTAGCCGTAGTGTTATTGAACAATTATTAAAGCAAAACGAAACCATCGATTTAGTGATCCCCCGTGGCGGTGAAGGGTTAATTCGTTACGTGAGTGAAAATAGCCGCATTCCTGTTATTCAACACTTTAAAGGGGTTTGTCATTTATTTATTGATAAATATGCCGATTTAAACAAAGCGGTAAACATTTTAGTTAATGGTAAAACTCAACGACCAAGTGCTTGTAATTCACTAGAAACAGTATTAGTGCACAGTGATATTGCTGAGCAATTTTTACCCTTGGCTGCCAAAGCATTAGCCGATGCTGCTAACGTTAAAATTCACGCTTGCGCAAACAGTTTAAAATATTTTTCTAATGCCGAGCAAGCGACTAATGATGATTATCACGCGGAATATTTAGCACAAGAAATTGCCGTTAAAGTAGTCGCTAGCTATGATGATGCCATCGCCCATATTAATGAATTTACGTCAGATCACACCGAAGTAATTGTGACACAAGATACTTCACGTGCTCAGCAGTTTATTCGCCAAATTAATTCTTCGGTAGTGATGGTAAATGCCTCATCAAGGTTCTCTGATGGTAACCAATTAGGGCTTGGCTCTGAAATTGGCATATCTACTAGTAAGTTACATGCTTATGGACCAATGGGGCTTGAATCATTAACCACAGAAAAATTTGTTGTTTATGGTGATGGGCAAATAAGAGATTAATTGATTTATTTATTCATTAAAAGTTACCTTTTGCGGCTTCTAGTCGCATTAGGTTTTTGTTTCAAAGTATGAAGCGCTAATCGCTGCGACCATTCGCCTTGGTGGTATAGCAAACACGCTTCTTCACTATCAAAGTGTACTTGTTGTGTACTATTTTTCACAACCACACCAACCTTTATTAATTGTTTCAAAATAGTATTACGCAGTAACTCATCTTGTTGCTGCGCCTTCATCTCATCAATTTCCACTTCTTTTTCAAAAATGCATGTAATGACCAAGCTCGCAGGGAAATCAGTATAATTTGCTCTATGAGTCAGCCAAACAAAACCAGGCACTATGTGTAGAAAAGACTCACAAGCAAGCGTTAACGCCTTGCAAATATTATTATCAATTTTTTGACTCGTTTTAGTTAACTTCATATCAAAGGTCACCTTGTGATTTTTATTGCTCATATTTTAACGTACTGTTGTACTTGTGCCTAAGAGATTAACTCAGTATGCTATGCGGCCGTTTTTGGTAGAGAATAAGTAGGCAATAAATGATAGGTTTTGATTATGGCACCTCAAATTGTAGTGTTGCAGTTATGCGTAATGGTCAGCCCAAAATAGTACCCCTACTGGATAATAATACCATAGCCTCAAATTTATATGCCCCCGATCGTGACATCATCACTCATTGGTTACATCAGCAATTAAATGGCGAGCAACAAACTAACTTTAAAACTGAGCGTGGTTTACAACTACAAAAAAGCCAAAGAGCGCTTCGAGAGTTAACCTTTGACGGCATTAGCAGTGATTTGGTTTTTGGTAAAGCAGCGCTTGATAAGTACTTAGAAGATCCTGAAGAAGGCTATTACATAAAATCACCAAAATCGTTCCTCGGCGCTAGTGGCCTCGCACCGCTACAAATACAGCTATTTGAAGACATAGTTGCGGCAATGATGAGCAACGTCAAAAACCTAACTGAGGCTAAATTAGGTTATGAAATAACACAAACCGTGATTGGTAGACCGATAAACTTTCAAGGTTTACACGGTGAAGAAAGTAACAAACAAGCAATTAACGTACTGACCAATGCCGCGAAACGTATTGGCTTTAAAGACGTTGAATTTCAATTTGAACCTGTCGCTGCTGGTTTTGAATTTGAAGCGAGTTTAACAAAAGAAACCCGAGTATTAGTGGTTGATATTGGCGGCGGTACAAGTGACTGCTCCCTATTATTGATGGGGCCTGAATTAAGTAATAATGATGACCGTGCTCAACACCTACTTGCTCATAGCGGTGTTCGCATTGCAGGCAATGACTTTGATATTCAGCTAGCTTTACAAGGCATCATGCCTAGCTTAGGCATGAACAGCTTATTAAAAACAGGCAAACCCATGCCAACCAGTAGCTTTTACCAAGCATTAGCGATTAATAATATTAATGAGCAAACCGCTTTTTATAGTGCCAAAAACAGACGTGATTTAGTGCAACTATCTCGTGATGCTAAAGACACCGCTATTGTTGAACGTTTAGTGAAAGTACACGATCACAAACTAAGCTATCAATTGGTCAATGCTGCAGAACAAGCTAAAATAGCCCTGTCTGAGCAAAATAAACAAACGATTGATTTGAGTGATATCAGCGAGCAACTGAGTGCTGAGGTAGATACAGAAACGTTACGTTCAGCCAACAAACGCACTTTAGAAAGTATTGGTGATTTAATGCAGTCAGCAGTAAACCAAGCCCAATGTCAGCCGGAAGTGATTTTTGTTACTGGCGGTACGGCAAAATCGCCTGTTTTAAGTGAGTTTTTACAACAAAAAATGCCTAATATTCCTATCGTAGTTGGTGACCATTTTGGTAGTGTTACCTCAGGTTTAGCGCGTTGGGCTGAGAAGATATATCAGTAGAGCCCATTATAAGTCAGAATTTTAAGCTATAGCGCCTTAACCAACATAGTATTACCTGATATAGCTACAATCTGACATTGGCTTTTGTCATTAATTTTTTCCACGTTACTATTATCGGCCAAGCGTGCATTCCAGTTGATGCCAGAGTAACGTATGCTACCGCTTATAGCGGTAATATCCGCACTTGCAAGTACCCGTAAACCAATCATATCACTAGATGTATCGGTAGCTGATTTGGTGTTTTGGAATTTTTTTAATGGTTTCCACAAAATGAGTGCTGTTATGGCGGTTAGTATACCTACAGCAAACACTTGGCTTTGCCAATCATTAAGCAAGCCAGTATTCACTAAAATACCGGTAACTAAACTGGCAATGGCAAAAAATAATAATGGTCCACTTAGCCCCATAATGCTCAGTTCAATAACAAAGCTTAAACCGGCTATTAAAAACCATAAATGATCAGGGTTTTCTAAAAAATATTCCATAAAACCTCTTTAATAAAGAAGGAGTGTAAACCTAGGGTTTGGGTTATAGGTCTACAGTCAGTGCTAGTTAGACAACTTCAAACTACTTGAAACAGCAATAGCTTGCGCAACAGTATTGGCAATATTATCACCCGTTTTACCGTCAGTGAGAACCACCGTACTGTCACTAGCAATCGCTTGATGAGCCTTAATTGCATCCTGCGCTAACGTTAACGTTACCGCGGCTTGACCTTGCTCAGTATTCGCCGCATTACCAACTACTTCCAATGCATTAGCGTCGGCCTCAGCAACTAAACGAATGGCTTCCGCTTTACCTGTCGCCATAAGAATTTGTGACTCTTTTGATGCTTCTGCTGCAAGCACTTGTTCTAATTTGGCGGCTTCAGCATCGAGTACTCGTGCTTGTTTCTGACCCTCAGCTTCTGTGATCGCTGCAATTTTAACCCCTTCCGCGGTTAATATCACTGAACGCTTTTCACGCTCGGCAGTCATTTGTTTTTCCATATCTTCACGGATAGTCTGTGGTGGCGTAATATCTTTTATTTCATAACGAGTTACCATAACACCCCAAGGTGCAGTAGCTTCTGTCATTGAAGCCAAGATTTGCGCATTAATCGCATCACGGTTTTGAAAACAATCATCTAACTCCATTGAACCAATAGCATTACGCATACTAGTCATAGCAAGTTGTACTACCGACATTTTATAATCGGTAATGTTATTCGTCGCCGCTGCTGCATCGGTGACTTTCATAAACAAAATACCGTCAATATCTAAAGTAATGTTGTCTTTAGTTATTGCAGGCTGTGAAATAATCTCTAATGACTGCTCTTTTAAATTACGATCGGCAGCTACCGATTGCACGTAAGGAACGATGAAGTTTAACCCTGCAGAGAGGGTCTTACTGTATTTTCCTAAAGTGTAAATAACATAGCCGCGGTTTTGCGGAACAAAATAGACCCCTTTTTTTAAGGTATATAAAATAACAATGGTGAGCCAAAGCACAGGGTTGGTGATCAGTTCTTCAAATAAAAGCATTCAGATATCGTCCTTTTTATTTATTTACTCTAGATGTAAGAGTTTCCAATAGAAACAAAAAGTTAAAGTAGAATGGATATTAAAGCAAGCGGAATATTAAAAGAAAAGATTTTTTGTATTTCCATGGTAAATTTTAAATTGGTTTTATCCTTTTAATTTAACAGGTTACCATTACACTTGTTATTCTAACAGGCACCCAAGTTCTCTCTTTCGTGCTAAAATAGATAACATATAGTATGAAATCGTTTACTACTCTATACTTGGTATTAATAGTCGATGGAGTTTTAGTAAATATTTATAGAACTCTTTGACTTGCATTAGATATGGTGTTTATATTTTATTTTGCATTATGAGAATTTTTATTAAATTATAGGAGTGTTGCCATGCTTCAGTCAGTTGACCTGCGTGATTATATGATTACTAACCCGATCAAAGTGAAAGATGATGCCAATTTATTCGATGCGATGAAGGCCATCATAGATAATAAGGTATCAGGGGTTTGCGTAATAAATGAAAATAAAGCCCTAGTGGGAGTGCTTTCAGAAATGGATTGTTTAGCAGCCATACTCAAAGCCACTTACAATGAGATTGGTGTTGGTTTGGTGAGTGAATATATGACCAAAGAAGGTTTAGTTGTTGCTCATCCCAACGATGACATCATCAATGTCGCTCAGGACATGTTACTCAAAAAACACCGTCGTCGACCTGTTGTTGAGAATGGTATGTTGGTTGGTCAAGTTTCTTGTCGGCAATTACTAACGGCAGTTGATAAATTTCATAAGTAGATTTTGGTGAACCTTTACTAGCAGTGTACGAAATATGTACATTGCGATTTTTTCAACTACTTTATAATCCAAATATTGTGCGCAATCATGTAAAGCTATTGAAAAAACGCTGCTGCACTAGCAAAAAGCGTCATAACTAACACCATAATTTTTAATGTTTTCGCGTTAACTTCAACGGCAAATTTAACCGCGATTTGAGCACCCATAATACTTCCTACACCAAGTAAGATACCGGGTAACCAGGCAACCTGATCTCTAAAAATAAAAACCAACAAAGCAATGCTAGTAAAAATAACGGTGGCGACAACTTTCATCGCATTAGCACGTAATAGATCATAATTTAACATGCCTACAAACGTGGCGATTAAGACAAAACCAACACCTGCTTGTATGAAACCACCATAAAAGCCAGCAGCAAAGGTAGCCAAAAGACCAAGCTTACTGTCATAACAACTTTTTCTGTTGCCATTATCGCCAGCGTTAATATCGCTTTTAAAAATCACCCATAAAGAAACAACAATCATAGTGCCAAGTAATAACGGTTTAAGCAGCTCAACATTTAGGTAAGATGCGGCTATAGCGCCAACTAATCCGCCAACTAAGAGAGGAAAAAAGCTGTCTTTAACTGAAGTAGAATCAATTTTTCCATGATTATAAAAACCACGCGTTGCGGTTAACGATTGCATTAACACACTCACTCTATTGGTTGCATTGGCAACATCGGCGGGCAAGCCATACATCATCAACGCTGGTAGAGATAAATTTGACCCACCACCAGCTAGGGTATTAATTACCCCCGCCATTAGCCCTATAACAATAAGAATAATGGCTTGATAAAGTTCAAAGGAGTTAAGCATAAAAGTAATTATTAGTCTTTGATATAATTACAGCAGTAGTCGACTAGTGTCTTAGCTTTTATTTCAAATTTACTATTGGCTGGTACATAAAATGATTCTCCACCTTTAATAGTTTGCCACTGAGATGTTTCTGGCAACAATATTTCACAATCACCCGCAGTAATTTCCATTAATTCTTTTTCATTGGTGGCAAACTTATAGTCACCAGGCATCATTATGCCGAGGGTTTTAAAGCTACCGTCAGCAAAGGTGATTTTTCGGCTAGTCACTTTACCATCAAAATAAACATTGGCGGCTTTGGTTATGGTTACATTAGTAAATTCAGTCATATTTTTTATCCTTAAGTTTTTAGTTCTGTTCTATATATTCGTTTGCTCAAACAATAAAAAACGGCACTAACTTATTGAAAATTAAATGCCGTTTCTAGCTTGTTTACTTAATCATATACTGTTTGGATGATCAGCAATTAATTTTTTTCATATCAGTCATGTAACCACGAAGTTTTTTACCAATGGTCTCAACGCCATGACTGCGAATAGCTTCATTTACTTCAATTAAACGTACATTATCAACGCCGTTTGAAGTATCCGTAATGCCGCCGCCTAATTCTTCTAGCGTTAAATTGCTAGTAAACTCTGCTAGTAATGGTACCGCAGCGTGAGTAAATAAGTAATTACCGTATTCTGCCGTATCAGAAATTACTACGTTCATTTCATATAATTTGTTACGCGCAATACAGTTAGCGATTAATGGCGTTTCATGTAATGACTCATAGTACGCCGACTCATCAATAATACCAGCAGCAACCATCGCTTCAAACGCTAATTCAACACCCGCTTTAATCATTGCTACGACGAAAATTCCTTTATCGTAATATTCTTGCTCAGTAATTTCAGTGTCACAATCAGGGGCTAATTCAAAAGAAGTGTCCGCTGTTTCTGCACGCCATGTAAGCAAGTTAATATCATCATTTGCCCAATCAGCCATCATAGTTTCTGAGAAACGACCTTCGATGATGTCATCCATATGCTTTTCAAACAAAGGACGTAAAATAACTTTCAATTCTTCTGACATATCAAACGCTTTTATTTTAGCTGGATTTGACAATCTGTCCATCATATTAGTGATGCCGCCGTGCTTCAAACCTTCAGTCGTTGTTTCTAAACCGTACTGTAATAATTTACGCGCATAAGCCGCGTCAACACCTTGCTCTACTAATTGCTTATGACCTAATACCGCAGCCGTTTGCAACATACCACATAAAATAGTTTGCTCACCCATTAAGTCAGACTTAACTTCAGCAATAAACGAAGACTCTAAAACACCTGCTCTATCACCACCAGTAGCACTTGCATAAGCTTTAGCAATAGCTAAACCGTTACCTTGCGGATCATTTTCAGGGTGAACAGCAATCAAGGTAGGAACACCAAAACCACGTTTGTATTCTTCACGTACTTCAGTACCCGGACATTTTGGCGCTACCATTACCACAGTAATGTCAGAACGAATTTGCATACCTTCTTCAACAATATTGAAACCATGAGAATACGCTAACGTTGAACCTTGCTTCATGTGAGGCATAACAGCAGTAACTGCTGATGTATGCTGCTTATCTGGTGTTAAGTTTAAAACCAAATCTGCTTGTGGAATTAATTCTTCATAGGTACCAACAGTAAAGCCGTTTTCTGTAGCCCACTGCCAAGATTGACGTTTTGTAGCAATTGCCGCTTCACGTAAGGCATAAGAAATATTTAAACCAGAATCACGCATGTTCAAACCTTGGTTTAAACCTTGCGCACCACAACCAACAATAACAATGTTCCAATCTTTGATGAAGTTACAGCCATCGCTAAACTCTTCACGTTTCATAAAACGACATTTGCCTAATTGGCCAAGTTTTTCACGTAAGCTTAAGGTATTAAAATAATTGCTCATGATTTTTCCTATCAGTATTTCTAAAATAATGGTCAACTATCGTCTGTTTGCTAGGCGATAGTTTTTTTTAAGATGGATAGAGCATAACGCAAAAACAACATTGCACAAAATGATATATTTGCATCAATACATTGCGTTTTGTGCAACAATGATTTCATAGGTAATTTTTAAAGAATGAATTATGGAGCAAAAATCATTAGCCATGTTTGTGCACTTAAGCCAAACATTACATTTTGGTAAAACAGCATTAGCATTTCATGTGAGTCCTTCAACCTTGAGCCGAGTAATTCAGCGCCTAGAGCAAGAAGTTACCAGTGATTTACTCCATAGAGATAATCGCAGCGTGGTATTAACCGATGCAGGTAAGAAATTTAAACACTATGCTGAGCATCAACTAGAGCAGTGGCAGTCTTTTAAAAATTCTTTAGATGAAAAAAAAGAACTGCTAACCGGAAAATTACATATTTACTGTTCAGTTACCGCGGCCTATAGTCACTTACCTCCTTTGCTTGAGCGTTTTCGCAATCAACATCCGTTAGTCGAAATCATGCTGACCACAGGTGATGCCGCAGATGCCTTAGAACAAGTGCAGAATAAATCGGTCGACTTTGCTATTGCTGCCAATCCAGAAAACTTACCCCGTAGTGTTTATTTTCATCACCTTGCCACTATCCCGCTAGCCGTAATTGCACCGACCATGCACTGTAAAGTACTTCAGTTACTACAAATTGATCATAAAAAAAACAAAACAATACCTTGGTCAGAAGTTCCCATTATATTGCCTGAGCATGGGGCTGCGCGTAAACGTTTTGACTATTGGTATCGAAAAAAACAACAAGGTAAAGCAAATATTTACGCCACCGTTTCTGGCCATGAAGCCTTGGTGAGTATGGTGGCACTAGGCTGTGGTGTGGGTATAGTGCCAAAAGTAGTCGTTGAAAATAGCCCGGTAAAAGAGAAGGTGCAATATTTGGCTAATGTTGGTGAAATAGAGCCGTTTGACTTAGGCGTATGTTGTTTAAATCAATCGAGAGCTCAGCCATTAATAAAAGCATTTTTTGCCTCAATAAGCTAATTTATGGGCAATAAATTACCCCCTACAAAAGATTGATACTTTTTCCTGATTAAAATACAAAGACACTTAATTTTTATACCATCACTGAACTGGTTAAATGACGTAACAAGCGATCCATTGCCCGATAAGACAAAGCTTCAACAAGATGTTCATGGTGTATCTCTTCACAACCTTTCATGTCTGCCAACGTGCGAGCGATTTTTAAAATTTTATGATGAGCACGGGTAGAAAGCCCCAACTTCTCCACCGCTAATTCAAGAAACTCATTATCTTCAAACGACAAATGACAAAAACTTTTTAATTCACTCGTGCCAAGATGAGCATTAGCTTTGCTTTGACGCGCTAATTGCCTCTCTCTACACGCCTGTACTCGTTGTTGCACCACTTCACTGGTTTCATTCATATTAGTATCGCCTGCCCATGTGCCGCGAGGTAAGCGTGCAACCTCTATTTGAATATCAATTCTATCTAAAAAGGGCCCTGACAAACGATTCAAATAGCGTAGCACTTGCTCTGGCGTGCTGCGATTATCATTGTAAAAACCCGTTGGGCTTGGGTTCATGGCCGCAATTAATTGAAAACAGGCAGGAAAACTTTGTTTATGCATAGCCCGAGAAATTGTGACTTCACCCGACTCCATCGGCTCACGCAGTACATCAATTTGTTTTATAAAGAGACAGTATGTGACTTATTTGTATGGGTGGGTGGGAAAAGCCATTAAAAACAAAGAGTGTACTATAAAAAATAACATACAATTATTACATACAGTTTTTTTAAGTTACTTACAGATTTAATTTATGTTATTTGCTTTTTTTATGACGACTATCCATACAAAAAATAAAGTTGTCTTTTTTGATTCACCGCCTATAGCGAAAGTCAATCCTGTCTTATTTTGTTTCCGCTTGTTCATACCTATTTTTCAGTGAAGGCCAGTAACCATTACAAACCCTTAATACGTATAACGCCTGAGCTTTATCTTTATTGTTTTTAGCTCTTTTCAGAGCTTCATTCATAAGTTTTTTGTCAAAAGTACCACGCAGTATATTGCTAATTTCTTCATCGAAAAGTGGGTTGTGATTATTATCCATAATCATGATTAAAATCCGTTTATTCACAATGAACATTAATTATAGAACATATTCTAAATTTTTTGTGGTTCGTACCAAATAATGAAAAAGCATATCTATATTAAGAAAAGTCTCCCGTTTTTATCCGATATAACATATCCATTACTTTCTCTTTGCCCTCAGAATCACCAATTAAAGAAATGGGCGTTTGATCGCATAACGGAGCTTTTGGATTAATTAGCCAAATCAATGCTTGCGCTTCTTCTTTAAACAGCGTCATTAGCTCTGTATAAGGTAAGGATACCGCTTACCTGTTGCGCGAGCGATATTTCATAAATAATTAGTAAGCCCTTTTCTATCAAGCTTCAGTCAACTTGCTTTTATCTATAGTTTCCTTAACTAAATCTGATGATTGGTGAGGTAAAAGAATAACCTCATTACAGCTATCACAGACAGCCACTAGCACATTTTTAACAGTCGAACTTTTATCGGACAGGTCAACATCTCTGAGCTTAAACGTTGCATTAACAAACGCTTTGCATTTTTCGCATGCTGCTTTTTGCTGGTCGCTTACTTGATATAACTTCATTGCTTATACCTCTTCATTTGATGCTAAGAGAGTTTAGTGTATGCCCTTAAATACTAATGATACAACATAGATATAAGAGTGCCCTAGTATTTGTCTCTCGTCATAAGAACTAGGTGAAGTGAAACTAGTTGAACTTTACCAAAGTAAAATCAGCCACGGTTTTATACTTTACCTTTAATTTTACTTTGGTAAAGTTCAAGTGCATACATCCCATCAAACTTCATGTTTTTCAACCCCTCTAAAGGTTCCTCTGAAGCATGAATTGCCACGGGACAATACTTGATTTTTGTATCCAATTTACCCTTTGTTATAAGGGTTGGATATGTTTTCTGGATTGTAAGCATTTCTTGGGCAACAGCATTAAAATAGTTTTTTCTTGGTACTTTATGCATTTGTAATTCAGTTATGGCGCTCGGGCTTATAATATCTTCAATCTCGGGATTCGAATCTATTCCAGAATCTTCTAGAATCATGTCGGGGATATAATGTTTTTTATTACCCGAGTAATCTTGTTTTCGTAATGTGATATCTACAATATTGAAAGGTGGGGCAAATAACCATGAATGGCCAGCCTTAAAATCACCATGATCAACAGACCAAAAGTGAGTATTTTCTTCTCCAGAATTGCTCGGGAATTCTATAGTGCAAGAGCCTTTTATACCTGCGCACCATATTCCTTCATTTTCAAGTATTCGAGCGAAGATCCCCGTCATGTCTACACATGCCCCTTCGCGACCGTTGGCAAGTAAATGATGATGAAGGATGTTTGCTGTGTTTGTGATAACTCTTCTAGCATTAGATAAATAATCTTCGCTATATTTTTTCGCCGCGACAAATGCGGCATAATTATTTAAATAACTAGGGTCGTTTCTTTCAGCAAGAATAAAATTAGGGTGATCATAGAAATCAGGTTTATCAACAGGTATTCCTTTCGATTTAAACTCAGCTAACATTTTTTTATAAATACTCATTACATCCCTTTTTTGTTTAATGGAGAATTTAGACCAATAGTAAATCTGATTTACTTTAAGAATTTATTAGTTTTAAAACCTAAAACCAAAAAGACCACCATTTTCACTATCTGTAATTTTTAAATCCACAAGGTGATCTTTAATATTGAAGTCTTGAAATGATGACATATCAGGAAAATCATCAGAGTTCATAGTTACAATGTATTGAAAACCATATTCCTTTGCCCACTTGGCTCCAAAATATAAAGCTCTAGACACTTGTCGCTCATCTACTCCATCAAATAAGATACTATCGTGAATCAGAACTTTTGGTCTAAATTTTTCATTAGCCCATAGTTTCATCATCATCATATCAAAACAAAAAATTTGCATTTTTGACTTACCTGTACTTTTCTTATCAGGGATATCAAATTCGAACTTTGGTCCATCATCTGTAGGCTCTATAGTAAATCTACCTGATTCGTCATATAAAGCTTCTGAGATTTTAGAAAATGTTACTACAGCTTCTTCAATTGCCTTATCTCTCTCTGTATGGTCGATCAGTACTTTCTTTTGAAGTTTGCTCTTATCTATTTTTATGTCTGTTTTTTGAACAGCCAAGTTCTTAGTAGCTTCAAGTTTTTGCTTCAATAATTCTACCTGTGCCTCAAACTTATTCAGTTCGCTTTGAAATAAATAGAATTGATCTAATGCTCCATGAGAGCGAAGTAAATTCATTATTTCACTCCGCTCAATATCTAAAACATTTTTCTTATTCTCACGCTTTGCAATTCGCTCTTTAATTGAATCCATTTCTTCGGCTAAATGAATTTTTCTGTTACTAATTATTGACGAATGGAATGCTTGAAACTCTTCAAACTTCTTAGATATTAACTCTGGAAACTCACTATTTGCCTGTTCAAACAATCGCTTTACCTTAGAGTTGTCAGGCTGTTCTTCTTCTAATACTGTTCTTTCTAAGCTGGCTAACCACTCTTTATCTGAAATATCATCTACCGATAACAATGATAATTCTTGAGTGATTTCAGTCGCTCTTTTCTCTTTATCTCGATATTCAGGGAGAACTTTAAACTCAGTTAAAGTATTTTTCAGCTGAGTTATACGATCATTTTTGAGGTGTATTTCGGTTGTTAACTCGGAAGAAGTACCGATAACGCCTTTTAGGGCACCTTCGTTTGAAGCCTTTATTAACGCTTTAATTAGCTTATCTTTTTGTCTTATTGCTTCAAATTGTCTTACAAGTTTCCAATTAAGTTTTAAAAGGTAAGTGAGCGCAACTTGAAATTGCCACCTGGCTTGTAGAGGAAATGTCTTCTCAGGTACGTCAAACCCTTTACCTGAACGTGCAAAATATGAAAATAACATGCGAAATGAAATACTATGCTTCAATTCGTTACTGGTGAAATGTATGCCAAAAACTTGCTTTCCAAGATAATCTAGCCACTGGCCATTGCTAATGCATTTAATACCATCTTCTATAATTACAGGAAGTACATTATCAGCATCTTCTTCAACAGTTACTTTAGATGGGCTGATGCCTTTTCTTGCAATTTTTAAGTTATGTCCATTAATGGATAAAGATAAGTTGAAAGTTGATTTTTTTAATGCTTCAGACTTCATAATACTATCTTTCTTTAGATCTCCTCCTAATAGGGAGTTGATTAGCTCTATCAGACTGCTTTTTCCAGCCCCATTTCTTGAACGACCATCTCCTGATTTATCTTCCTTATTCGCAATAACTAAATTCAATCCACTATGGAAATCAACGGTTTTAAATGTATTTTTATCACTGGAAACGCTACGCAGAATCATTGTTTATCCTTTTAATGAAGCCAAGTTCACTCTCTATAAAACCAAATAAAAAAAGAAGGTCTACAGAAAGAATAAACCAATCATATGAAATCTCACCTCCACGCATAGATTTAGATAGCATTTCGTTTAATTCATTCCATAGGGAACTGATTGTAGACTTTTCATTTATTAATTCATGAACTTCTGCTGCAACAGAGATCAACGCTCGTTTTGGAGAGATATGTTTAGAAGGTAAGATCATTTTTTCCAACCCTTAGGAGGATTATCAAAAATATCGCATCTCTCGAAAAAATAACTCATTACAGCAAGGGAAGACACTTGTGTTTTAACATCCTGATTTACCCCACCAGAAAAAATTTGAAGTTTATGAAAAATCATATCTGGTGATAAATTATTTTGCTTCAACTTAAGGTAGTAACTATTAAATGAAGCTGCTAAATCCTCACCATACTCAGGATCTGGCCATCTAATTATAAGATCTTCAACAAATTTTTCTTTAGCACGTCCAGCATTTAATAGACTGGATACATCCTCAGATAGCTTATTAAAATCTAATTTATCGACAGAAACTGGTTCTAAATCAATAGGATTTCGTTGTTGTCTGGAGATGGCTTTCAGTAGAGTTTTAATCGGTTCATGGGTCAAATCAACCATGTCTTTTTGCGTTGGTACATGACCAAATACATCAATTAGCTTTTCAAGTCCAAGGTTGATTGCAATATCGAATAGTTCATTAGGCCCTAAGACAGATATAGGCATTCTCAGGTTATTTTGTTTTATCTCCTCAATAGCATCAATTGCATAAGGTGGCAGACCTTCAAATTCATTATGAACAAAAGTCCAAGCTTGCATTTTGTCTTTCCACTTATCTTTAGCCCCTGCAAAATCGCCCTTTATTTTATTGATCAAATTTGCTTTTTTAAACCCTGAACTTGGGGCATAAACCTGATATATGCGCTTTTCTGATATTAAGTAACCATCCGACTTCCTATCACCATCTCGTCCAGCTGCTTTTACTGCTGTAAAGTTATCAGAGTTTTTCTTTTGCATAATCAAAGAGAAAAAATCTTCGTATTCTTGCTCTGATTTAGAGTGTAAAGCTAAGTTAATATCCTTGCCATACCAAGCTCTTTGCAACTGTTCCATCTAAAATAATCCTTAATTCAAAAATTCTTTTCCATAAGTGCCATCAGCAGCTTGTTTACCAGCAATGATCTCATATTCTATACCTGAAGCTACGCCAAGTAATTCAGCGGCATCTTTCTTGTCTTTCACGTTTTGAGAGTCAATCATATGCTCACCTTTGACTTCAACCATAACGTACGAACCGTCTTGTTTTCGTATAAGAAAATCAGGGTAGTAGCTTCTCACTTTTTGCGTTTCACTATCTACATAGTGAATTACAAAGTCGCTTTGACCATGAGTCAACATTCCTGTGAACCAGATATTTTCTACTTTCTGATCTTTTAACATATCCCAGAAAAATTGACGTTCAGGGTTAGAATCAAAACAATAAGTATCAAGGTGGAATGATTTATGTTTATTATCTGTCGCCGCAGAGTCACCTTTGCGAACAACTTTATCTTTTGCCGCTGTAATTTGGTAGTAACCAGGATCTATTGGCGGCTCTTTTACCAGTTCAACTTCAAACTCTTCGGTAATGTTTTCAGATTCAATTTCATACATTTCTTTAAAGAGTCTTGGGATAACTTCATCATAAAGAACTTCATTAAATTGATTAGTGATACTAAGAATACCTTCCACTTTTTCAGTAGTAGCATCTAAGATTTTTTCAATCCAAAGGCATGGTTTATTAAGGTAACGTGCGACCTCTGCTACTAACATTAATCGAGAAAAATCACGTTGTTGTCTACGCTCGGAAAGGTCGGTATTTGTTCGAACATTAGACCCCATATCTTCAGGCGTAATCAAACCTGTTTGCTCTTGCACAATCAGGCGGTATTTTGCTAAATCAATATCATCTAAGCCTAAAGAGAAACCTTGTTCTATTTCTTTATTTTCAACTAACTTAAAATTCCGGCGAACTCGTTTAATAGGTATTTTAATGGATGGTTGTTCAACTCGAATTGGATAAGTTTCATTACCTGTACCAATATCCCCCATTTCTTCAGCAGATATACGAAAGTTAGCTTGAAGCTCTTTATCCAACAGTGTCAAATTTTCATTCGTCAAGAAGACATGACCAGTGTGTTGAGTGTTTCCTATAGCTCTTAAACAGCGCATCGTAGCCTGTAGAACAAATACTTTTGACTTTGGCTCTCGGTATAGCGCAACTGCAAATAATGATCTACAGTTCCAACCTTCACGGCCTTTATTTACTAAAAGGATGAATTGCTTTTCTGATTGAGGGGTATCCAACCGATTGAACTCGCGAATATCATCATTAGTGGTGACTTTACTGTCACCAACGTTAATCAAGATTCTATCTGATGGAATGCCGTGCTTGGCTAATATTTTTTCTACAGCGGGTCTAACTTCTGAAGTGATTTCGTCTACAGTTGTTCCAAATATTGCCATTTTAGGCAGCATATTTTCAGGTTTAAGATCTTTGGTTTGCTCTAAAAATTCTTCAATAGCAATTTCTAGAAACTCTTCATGGCGAGTATTGCTATAACCTTTAAGTTTAACTTGTTTTAAGTAATTATTATCAATCGCTTTCTTGAGACTGTAAGCGTAGACAACTTCAGGCAATACATCTTTACCAACATATGGCGTACCAGTATAGTTATAACAACCAACTACACTTGTCCCTGAATGTTTTAGATTTATAGCAAGCTCATCTATAGTTGTTCGTAATGAATTTTTTGCTTTTTTGGCCCCCATATCTTTTGCCAATTTATCACCAAAAGCATGATGGGCCTCATCGACGAAAATTCCTAAATTAGGGAGACGCTTTAATTTTTCGAATCGTTGGTTAGTCACTAAGTCAGCTTCATCTTCTGGTGCTGCTGTCATTGATTCAGGATCTAAACCAAGCATTGCTGCCATATCATCACCAACGCCACCCAAACCTTGGTATATTTGTTTTCCTGAACTGAATAATTTGTCTGTTGTTGATTTCCCTTTGCTATCTCTTTTAAGGATTATCTTTTGACTATTAGAAACGATGATATTGAACTTAGAGCCATCCATGGTATTTAAAGACACTCCTGCATCTTCTAAATAGTGAAATTTAAACTCTGCAACAATAGGCATATATTCAGCAGGGACAACTTTAGAGTGATCAAAAGACTCAATCTCTCTTAATGATTGTAGAACCGTTTTATCTGGTGCAAACACCAATGCATTCTGGATAAACCGGCCATCTTTGCCTTTTTTATTTCCTGCCAAAAAATCATAAAAAATACAGGTAGCCATTAATATCGTTTTACCCGTACCCATAGTTAAGGCAAAAATGTAGTTTGGATATAAACGACCGCCATTACTGGCTTTCATGCTTTTAAAGATACCTTTATAGTCTTTCTCTGACATTTCCCAAAACATATCTCCTTGTACTAGTTGGCCATCTACCGCTTCAATACCACCACCAACTCTATTTTCAAATTTTCCTTGGTTGTTATACCAATCTTCAAAAAGATTAAATACGGGTTTATTTTCCAGAAATTCTTTTAAAAAAACATATATTTCAAGAGCTTCAAACTGAGGTTTTCTTAAAAAGCTTCCTGGTCTAGATGGCTCATTAAAGTCTAAAAATGCTTTAGTCAAACGGGTATAGTGTTGACGAATCAAGCCTCTTCTTTGTTTATAAAACTCATGTAAATGAATATAAAAAGAATGATTGAGTTCAAAGCTTTCCTGAGCATTATTGATCATATGAAATTTCCTCTTCATATGACTCAGATAAAAGGTCGGTGATCTTTATTTTTATGTTGGTAGCACTTTTAGGTATTTCATATTTACCACTTACAAATTCATTTTTATCTGGAATGTCAATGATAGCTGGCTCCATCACAGCACCGTCATAATTCCAGTCGATCATTATTGTCTCAACCATCTCACGCCAATCCGCGATGTCTTCTTTTTGTTGGCTAAGTTTTTGAAGTAAATTACGAGGGTAGAAAGCATTAACGATTAAGTTATTATCTTGAATTTTAATAGCCGCTTCAGAGTCGTATTTAAAGGTTAAACCTGATTTATCTCGGAGTATATCGACAACTTTAATGTTTAATTTATAGTGAGATTCATTTTCAAGCAGAGCCGCTAAATCTGGCTCATGGCCCATACAAATTAACATAATACTCTCGACAGGTTGATTAGGAGCCTCTTCCTTCCTTTTCTCGAATGTCTTATAAGGTAAGTTATTAATAAGCTCATTCAAATCTTCTTTAGTAGCAATACGATTAACAGGCATAATTTTAACTTTATACCCGTCTTTTTCACCGTCATAAACAGTATTCATTTCTAAAGTTTCAACTTCAAAAGCTTCAAGGAGTAACTCTTTTGCTTCAACAGGGTTTCTAAAAATTTCGTAGTTATTAACATTGAAAAGACTAAAATTTGCTTTATTACCGACTAGACGTTTAGTCGTTGTTTGAATTGAGCCTAGATTTATATCCGCTCCTAAAAACCTTCTATTTAGTTTATAAGCAACACTCTGAGTTGTCCCTGAACCCATAAAACAATCAAAGACCAAATCGCCATCTTCACTCGCCATATTAATAATTCTTTCTAATAAAGCGTTTGGTTTTTGAGTTGGGTACCCTGTTAACTCCTTTGATTGGGAATTCTCGCCAAATATATCAGTCCATACGTCATCTACTATCATACCTTTGGCTTCGTCTAGATAATGCTTAACTCTCAATCCTCCTGTGCTGGTAACGTATATCTTTCCTTCTTGTTTCCACTTCTCTATAGTTTCTGCTGGGGTCGCGGTTCCAGTTTTTTCATCCTTGAACCTTCTTCCGTTCTCATCGACTTTACTAAACCGCTCTGCTATATATTCTTCAGAATAAGGTTTGTAAACAGGGTAGTACTTAAATTTATCAGATTTAGAGTAATACAGTATATCAGCATGACTTTTTCCTATACTGGTCTTTCCTTTGAAGCCGCTGGCCGTCATGCTTCTCCAACAGATATTTGCCTGAAAATTATCGGACCCAAATATTTCATCTAGGATTAGTTTAAGGTGATGTGATTTCCTGTAATCACAATGCAAAAATATGCTACCTGTTTCACTTAGTAATTCTTTTAATAATGTAAGCCGTTCATACATAAATTGAAGGAATTCATCATTTGACCATAAATCTGTATATTGCTTTTCTTCAAAGGAGTTAGCATCAGTTTGAAGCGCATTACCTTTAAGCTTAATATTCTTCTTATAATCTGCTTTACTATCGAAGGGTGGATCAATATAAATAAGATCAACTTTTCCTCTATACTCTTTTAATAGGTGGCTCATCACCTGAAGATTATCGCCCCAAAAGATTTTGTTAATCCAGCCACTTTCATCTTCTGTACCGTACACTTCTTTTAATTGAGCCGGAAAATAATGTGTTGTTCGAAAAGGCCGTTTACCTTTCCAGTTAAGCATTGGATAACCTTTAATTGGTTCAAATTCATAGCTTTCAACATTTTCTGTTTGTATATCTGTCATTCTAATTCCTTAGCAAAATTCCCAGTTCTTTCTGTCACAATAAGCTCTTGCGCTGCAATCGACACAAGTCTTATCTGGACGGGCTGGGATCTTAAAATCTTTGTTTTCAATTCGAGCCACAATATTGTCAAAAGTATCGATAGTTGACTCTATTGCTGCGTTATTTTTATTAAAGCTAATATTGGGTAAGCCTGTTGTTTCACCCGTAAAATACAAGTGCATTTTACTTACTTCATAGCCTGTTCTTTGCTCAACTAAGTGAGCATAGATTTCTAACTGACGCTGGTGATGTTGAATTCTATCCCTATCTTTCTCCATATCAGGCTTGCGCTCTGACTTGAAATCAATAATTTCAACGGTATTACCTTCACCCTTAATCAAATCAACACTGCCTGAAAGCACGTATTGATCTTTCACTAATGAGATATCTACTTCTGTTTCTTTTATATCAGACCAATTGCTACCTTTACGGTCTACGTATCGCATAACATGGGAAAGAGCGGCTCCTAGTGTTGATTCGCCTAAGTACATACGCTCACGGTTAGCTAGATTGCGATAGTTGTCCATCAGCCATTCTTTAATGTTACTTCTAATTATGAGGTGTTTGTCACCTCTAATAGCCGCTTTGTGAATATCTTCAAGTGTCTCATGTACTAACGTACCAAATAGCATCGGACTTATTTTAACCGGCTGGAATTCCAGTTCTTTGAATAAGCGGTATTGCTCTGCACACGTTTCAAATAAGGTAATATGAGAAGTGAATGCGTATTCACTCTTTATATTAACATCTTTAACATGGTCAAAATTAAGCTGGGTTAAATCGTTTTTTACATCTCGCCAATATGGCAATTTATTAACATATTCCTCGAAATATCTGGAAGGGGTTTTACCGTGGCCCGATTTTTCTTGTCCCGTCAGCACCAGTAAGTTTTGAGGACGAGAAAATGCCGTATAATACAGACGCCAAAAGTCAAAGTGCTTAGTTTCTTCAAGTGGTTCAAACGGTGTCTTATCTGTATATTCGTTTTCAATTATTTCATCTAGATCTGTAAACTGTTTACGGGGCACAGCTTCTAGCGAACCAACGAAAACGATAGGAAATTCTAAACCTTTAGATTGGTGAATTGTCAGAAAAGAAACACACCCAGAAGGTGCATATTCAGACATGTCTTCATATTCATCAATACCGCCATCGAAAAGAAACCTTAAGAAGTTATCAAACAAGTCTTTAAGATTTTTTGTTAGATATTTAGGGTTGAGTACACTAACGTGATGAAGGTACTCAAACTTACCCAACATACGACTTAGTTGAGATAAATTACGTTGTGGCCTTTCATTATCATTATTCTCTTCTAAGAATTGACTGAATAGGGGAAATTGTAATAACTCATAAAATAAAGATAGAAATGAATAATCTGCATTCGAAGTTAAGCTAGCATGATAACGAGCCTTTTTTTGACACCATTCAAGTAAATCTGTTTGCTCAGGTAACCTTAATTTTTCCATTGTTGGACGTATGCAGTGATTATCATAATAATCCCACATATGAAGGTTTATACCTTCTTTTTTCTTATTACTCCTTTCCACCATTACTTGGGGAAAAATCATGTGTAGTATTCCAAGTAAATACCTTACTTCCATTCGTTCAAAAAACAAGTTGGCTCTAGGTGAATAGACCGGTATGCCTTTATCTTCAAGTGCTTGAGCTAAAGCTCTTACTTTATCCGATTTTACAGAGCGAAATAAAAAGGCTACTTGGTTCCAATCTGTAAGTTTGCCGCTATCTTTTAGATGAGTAAGTAGAGTGTAAACATCTTCGTGCCAATCATCTCCTTCAGGAGTTACTGCGCTAACTACCGTTGGAGCATCAATAAAATCATTATCACAGGCTTCAATTTTTTTGTTGTAACGGTAATTTACACCACCTCGAAACCAAGGTTTATCTCCCATATATGTATCATAAAAGTCTACGATATCAGGATGTGAACGATAGTTGATTGATAGTTTTATTTGCTTACATTTTCCCGCAGGAAACTGCTGTGGAAATTCTAGAATGTTACGAACACTAGCCCCACGAAATCGATATAAGGCTTGGTCATCATCACCAACAACACAGAGGTTCTGTCTATCGCCCATGAGTAACTTTAAAAGCTTATCTTGAATAGTATTAGTATCTTGATATTCATCCACCATCAAATAAGTAATTTGGTTATTTAATTTTTTTAATATTTGAGGGTTGTCGTTTAGTAAGTGTAAAGTCTCTAGTTGAATATAGGAAAAATCAAGAGCATTACGTTCTGTTAAAATACGGTGATAGACTACGCAACTTTCACCCAGCGCGTTAATAGCCAAATCTTCTGAAGCTAATAACAATTCAAAATCAATCGCTTCTTCGGCTACTTTATTTAACCATGACATTAATTTTTCAGATTTTGCCCATGCGGGTATTTTATGCTCGCCCTGAATGTTTTCAATACCTTCAATATCTTTAAACTCTCTCAAGTTTTGATAAATAAAATATTGTTGGTCGAACTGATCCATCAGAATAAAAGAACGCTTTAAACGTGTAAATTCACGGTGTTCTTCTAATAGCTTTAAACAAATAGAATGGAACGTACCAAGGTACATTTCATTGATATTAAAGCTAGAGCCTTCCTCAAGTAACCGATTAGATATTCGAGTTTTTAGTTCTTGCGCCGCTTTTTCAGTAAACGTCACTACCAATAATTGTTTCGCTGACGCTTTATGTTTATTTATTAGGTTTAATATTCTCTCTACAAGCGTATACGTTTTACCTGAACCCGGCCCTGCAATTATAAGTAACGGCCCATCATAGTGTTGTATTGCTTGTTGCTGATTCAAATTAGCTGATGTCATAAAATTCCTTTTAGCCTTACCTATCCTTCGTAGCCTGGTGCTATTTTCAAGCTATTTACACCCGAAAGTTCTTGTACATTTGCCAATGCAAGTTGGTATTCATTTCCATTTAATGAATAATCTCTTGAACAATCTACATTCCACTGCCTCAGAACATAACCTGCTAGAGCTTCTCTTACTTCAAACTTAACTTGCCCATTTTTCATGGCATAATCCATTTCAATTGCTCGTTTATGCTTTAAATTTGGATGGGCGATTAAACTAAGTTGCAAAATATTTTTCCATTCTAAATCAGACTCTTTTGCTTCCTTACTTGCAACTTTTGATTCATGGATAACAATTTTGACAAAACGTGTACAAACAAAATCCCGGAAGCTATTTGAAGTTCTATCAAAAGCACGGATGTGCCAGCGGTGCCCATTATTTGTAATTGCATGAGGTACTAATATACGCTCGGTTAATCCTGAACTAATAGATTCATACTGGCATGATATGGATTTACCTGCATGAATAGCACGCATGATTGAGGAAACGATTTTGGGTTCTGGATAAACAAGTCTTACGGCATCAAAGCATCTATCAGATTGCTCAGAGCAAGAAGATATACCATCTCCGAATCCTCTAGCTAAACTACTTAATACACTCTCAGAGTTGTGTTCAAACAAAGGTTTAAAATGTTCAGTTCGAATGTAGTGCTTAGTTTTGTGAATCAAAATTGCATTTTTAGGCGCTAACTCGCGATAAAGAGAAAGATCTCTTGAACAAGACGCTAAGCCAGTCTGGAAACGATTAATTAAGTCCGCTCTTGCTATTTGCCCGAAGTATTCAAGACAAAAATCGATAAAGGCCAGACGCTCTCTTTGGCTATGATTTAGTTCGCTTAGCAAAATACCTCACTACATATTATATCAGTATTTATATAATCTACTCTGAAGCAATGTAGTATACAATCAATTTGATAGCATCATTTTGATATAGATGATATTTCATAACTAATATTTTGCTACCGCCCTACAAATAGGGCGAAAAACAAACCAGGATCACTTCCATTCCCTCTATTGCTTACCTATGGCACATAACACCCGGTCATCAATATACTTCTGGTTAAAGGACGTATGTGACTATGTCACACACGTCCTTTAACCATGATAAAACTACAAAAATAATAAGTCACTGTGACTTATTTTGGCTACAGGCCAATAAAAACGATAAAGCAAAGGATAAATAAATTGTTTACATATAATTTATAAATATTGGAGTTTTACTTTCCTTTACCAGATAGCCTTTCACTAAACACGCCGTCATGGCCTCCGTACGGGGATGCTAAATCGAGCATTTGGCTTGTAGGAAAAATTTGTTCATCTGTTATTTTGACATTTTTACAAATATAAATTAACATCGGTTTGTCGGTGCCCACCCTACTTATGTGTGAGTAAAAAAAGGCTAAATCATATCTAATTAATAAACTATTCAGTATTTCTACTGATTCGTCAATTTAAACGCACATGCAAAACGAATCACCAAGTAGAAATTAATTGGAGAAGTTTATGTACTTAAAACAAATCACACACGGCTTAAAGTCAAAGCTATCAGTAGATCACAACATATCTATAAAAAACGCTCATATTCATGAGTTAATTGCCTCGTGGAATGGCTATAAAAGCAAAGCGTCAATGAACATATCGGGGTTATTTGGCTTGAATGAGTTTGGCTATTCTGAAGAAAATGAGGAGCTAGACCTATTTTTTTCTAGAGGTGTCTCTTTTGGATATTCAACTTTAGAACTTACTCAACTGAACAATGAAATTATAACAATTCTTGATGAACTTGATCTAATTTTCATTGAATACGAAGAACTAACTTTAGAGAAGCCTCCTCATAACGAGGGCTATTGGTATCGAAAAAAACAAGAAGGAATTAAACTTTCCTCACCTCAAGTTCAGTTCGCCAATGAGTACGATCAACTATTAACTACATTTGAAGCAAATATAGTCCACTTAATAAATGCCGCTAATAGAGGATCTTCAAATGCTGCAATTACACTCGCAAGGTTCTATGAAGATTTACAAGAAAACGAAGAAATAGGTACTGAAGCTTTTGATTGGTACATAGTTGCAGCCAAATTGGGTTCGATGAATGCTAAATCCAACTTAGCTCTTTATTATGATAAACCTGAATTTTTAGTGGAAGCCGCTGAGTATGGTAATGAATTTTGTTTAGATAAAATTGCAAGACAAGAGAGTACACCTGAAATGATACATTACTGGAATGAGGTAGCTGAGTTGTACGGTCATGACATTATCTCAAATACGGGTATAAATGAAGGTGGAAATTGGTACGTCGGTCATGAAGGTATTGACTTACCCGTTATATCAGAACAAGCAAAAAATGAAGCCAAGAAAAAAGCAAAGGCTACTTTTGATAAATATTCTGAAGACGATGAATACTAACCAATAAAATTAACTGTTGCGGCTTTATTCTATAGCGCTAAGTGTGAGTATCTTAGTGTCATTTTAAAATAACTGTGCCCTAATAACTTACATACATTATAGCTATATCCTGGAAAGTAATACGAACATTTTCTGTAATATAGCTATATTGCAGAAATATGAATCATAAATTTTCTAGGATATAGCTATATCAAAGAAAATTAATCAAATGTGCAAATATTCACAAATTATGTAAATTCTTGAATTGTATTTTCTGTGCTGTAGCTAGATTGGGAATAATAATTAAAGTTTTTGCGTCAAAAGTCGTGAGAAAATTACAAAAAACGTCACAAATCACAAGATAATAATGACAACTAAGTGCCTTACCGGACGTTGGTTGTAAATTTTTGCCATATATTTCTAATGCATCATTCCTGTCATATTTCTGAGAAGTCTCAGAAATATCCTTTTTTTAATTTACTATGGTTTTTATCTTTTTAATTCGTTGAATTTATGAGATGTTAATGCTCAACAATTAAATATCATGGATCAAATATCACTGAGAAGTATCCATAATAGCGTTAGCTGTTCAATCTCTTGTATCTACTTCTTGGTTTATGTTCGCTGGTTACTGGTTTGCTTTTAACTATATGCTAGAGGCATATATGTGGGCGCGTAATAGTACAAATGATAAATCAGCAAAAATAATACAAAAAGAACGTGAATCTAAACAGCTTGAAGCTCAGAACAGCTATAAGAAATTAAACAAGGACAAAAAACAGTTTGCTGTTATTAGGGCGTTAAAGCAACCAACGGATAGGTGAGTATGTTTCAAGAATTATTAAATGAATGTGATGGTGATAAATCAATTATTTTAGGTAATGGTTTTGGTATCTCATTTGATGTGGCGATGGGGCAAGATAATTTCAACTGGGGTTCTTTATTAGATCTTTGTGACATACAAGAAGGAAGTGAGCTTCACCGTGTATTATCAGAAAACCAATTTGATTTTGAGTTAGTCCATCAAAAATTAAATAATGCAATTGATATCTTAAATTTATACGAGCCTCAATCTCCATTAGTAGCGCGACTTGAAGAACAGATTCAATATTTACGCGAACAGTTAATTGTTGCTGTTGGTGCTTCACATCCCCCATCATTTGTACATCCAAGAACGCAAGCTGAACGACAACAACTTAATGGTTATGTTTCAAATTGTCGTAGATTTCTACGTAGTTTTAATAATGTGTTCTCCTTAAATTATGACCTTTTACTATATTGGGTTAGGTGTAATGAACAACCTAATTTAGGTAGGGATTCCTTCACTCGATTAGATGATGATTTAGTATTTAGTCCTAATGATAATGCGGATTTTTTCTTTCCTCATGGCTCACTTTTTATTTATAGAGATGGAGTTTCTGCAATAAAATCAGGTAGCTCTAGAGGTAACCCTATCCTTGCTCGATTAGAAGATAATATTGAACATGGTAAGTTTCCTATGTGTATCTCTGAGGGAACGGGGCTTCAAAAGTTTAAAGAAATCAAAAAAAATCACTATTTATTATATTCATATAACAAAATAAAAGAATCATCAGGCACTATTTTTACATTCGGTTGCTCGTTTCTTGATGGCAAAGATAGTCATATAATTGAAGCTATGTGTAGAAGCGACGCAGACAGAATTGTTGTCGGAGAGTTTCAGCCAGATGCGGTAGCAAGGCATCGCTTAGGGCATGAATTCGCAAGAGTACAAGTAGAGCTTGGTACAGATAAAACCGTTGTTATAGCTGACTCCGCTGGTACGGAGATATGGTAGCCTTGACAAGTCACTAAAGCAGGACTCGTAACAGATGGCTCGGTTCCACTTTGCTTCACATTTTAGCCAACAATTACTCGCCTCTTATTGAGGCATTGGTTTTGAGAGTGAATATGGATATCGAATTTTTCCTTAAAGAAAGAACAAAATTCATCAAATATTTTTATGAAACATCGTTAGCCCCATTTAATAAGATTATAGATGATATCGAGAAAGGAAATGAGCCATATATTCCTCCTTATTGCGAAGATGGTGAACCACCTTTTCTATCAGAATGGATTGATGCAAATTCTGGTATAGAAACGTGCGGTAACCATGCGTTATCAATGCTTGCATCGTCTCTTCAACTATATTTAAAAGCTTGGGTTGATCGTCTAGATAAATACCATGGAATGACATTTGAAGTTAACTTCAAAAAGAAAGGGTGGTTTAACGGATATTGTGAAATATTCAAAGAAATAAAAATGGACTTATCAGAATGTCCTGCCGATCTGAATATAATTGAGCAAATACCTTTAGCAAGAAATCGTATTCAACACCCTGATGAGATAACAACCGTCAATACTTCTCACTCTTGGAGTGATTTAAGTAAGCATCCAAATCCGTATTTTGTTAAGGAATCTGAAGTTAATTTTACTTCTTCTCAAGACGGTCAATCTTGGTTGTTTCCTCCAACTATTGCCCCTACTGAAGAAAAGATTCAAGAAGCTATCTCTAATGTAGAGAGCTTATGTTCATGGCTAGAATCCGAATATATGGAAGCAGAAAATGCATAACAAGTGATTTTTCTAAAGTTTAAATACCCTCAATAGAACGATACATACTGCAATCTCCTTGTAAATTTTAGTAGTCATAAGTATACAACCGTGATCCAGTTTAAACAAATAGTCCATTATAATAATTTATGTGTGGATCGTCATAAATAATGAGAGTTATTGTTCAATGGTTTCTGGGCTGTAGCCAAATTGGGATAATTAAATTTAAGGTTTTTCATCAAAAGTCCTGAGGAAATCACAATAAACTTCACAAATCGCAAGAAAAAAATGGCAGTTAAGTGCGCTTAGTTGACGTAACAAGCTGAAAAACTTAATGTCTTCTTAGGAGCGAGTAGCGGACTAAACGGGTAAGGTAAAAATAGTCAATTTACCTTCCGTTTTACTACGATAGCGGTCGTTATACATTAACGAATAAAAAGTTAAAACATGTAATTACTACGAAGTCTCAGTAATACGCAGGTAATTACAAAGAATAATTAGCCTATGACACGGTCTATTCTATTAACCTATTGAATTTATTGTTTTTGTGATAGATTACATGGAATGTAAGTAGACGTTATTACTGAGATGTCTACATAAGCCATTCAGAGGGACTAAAAACAGTTTTCTGTTTCGTTCATCAACATTTTAGCCCCTTATTGGGCCGTTATAACCCTTAAGTCACATCGGAGAAATCATGGACGATACGTCTAACAATGAGCTGATATCTCAACTAGAAGAAAACTTAAAATGTTCAGAATTAAATTGGCTACTAGGTGCGGGTATTAGTTTTGATGCAAAACTGCCATTAATGTATCCACTTACAAATCGCGTAAGTAATATATTAAAAACAAATAACCTTGAAGCATTCAATAACTGTTTGACACCACTTAAAGCGGAGTTGCCCGATGATTGTCATGTGGAGCATATCCTCAGCCATCTCGGTGATTATATTGCCCTTGCTGAGAGGAGTAAGACAAAACAGATCAACATCAACGGTAATACCTTTGCCAAAGATGACTTAGAATTAATTCATCACGAAATACTTCAAATTATATCTGACACTATTAGATCCGGTTATGTTGAGGGGCCGGATGGAAATGTTCTAGAAGAAGGAAAACCTGATAATCCAATTGTCTCGATAGATGCACATAGTAAGTTTATTGAAGTACTTTTTAATTATCAGCAGGCCGGAATTCAAGATAGGCGAAAACCTGTAAATTTATTTACTACTAATTACGATACTTTAATTGAAGATGCTCTAGCTCTAAATAGGATCCCATATTGGGATGGTTTTTCTGGTGGTTCAGTAGCTTACCGCACCGTAACGTATGGAGATGTATTACCTTTAAGTGGGCACAGAGCAAATATAATTAAAATGCATGGTTCAATTGATTGGTTTCTCTGTGATAAAGGATACGTTTGGCGAGTAAGAGCAAATGATAAATATCCTGAAGCTACAAAGCGAGTTTTAATTTATCCACAATCAACAAAATATATAGCTACCCAACAAGATCCATTCTCAACACAATTTGACTTTTTTAGAAGCTCATTAAACTCACAAGCCCCAAATGTATTGGCAGTTTGTGGGTATAGCTTTGGTGATGAACATATTAATAATGAAATTGAAGTCGCCATGTCAAAAGTTAACAACAAAACGGTACTGTTAGCTTTTGTTGAATGCAAAACGTTAATTCCCGAATGCTTGAAAAATTGGCGTAACTCCGCATTTGGTAAACGAGTTTTTATTGCAACGACTAATGGTCTATATGTCGGTGCTGATGGTCCTTATAAAAGAATGGATACCGATTATTGGTGGACATTCAAAGGTATGACGGAAATTCTTCAAAACGGTTGTGAGGTATAAATATGTTTAATCCTATTGATGAATTGAAAGTTGGTCATGTTGTCGAAGTATCAGGCACATCTGTAAAGGTCGAAATATCGAATAATATATCTGAATTATCTAGCACATATGAAGGTCGTGTATACCCGATAGGACAAATTGGAAGCATGATTAAAATTCATTATGGTCGAAAGATTATTTTCGGAATTGTTACCATGCTACGTATGCGTTCTGAAGAATTACTAGAAGCAGGCCAGCCCATAACTGGGGACTCAGACCAACGAGTAATGGAAGTCCAACTGCTTGCCGAAGGCCATTGGAAGAACTCGACAAATGTACTTTCTTTTAAAAGAGGCATAAAGACCTATCCACTGCCGCTTCAAAGCGTATATATATTAACAAGCGAAGAAACTTCCAAACTATATCAGTCTGCTGAGGGTGCTGTTGATGATATTGTTAATCCTTTAGTTCCTTTCGCAACATACAGTGCATCTGAGTCATCAGTCTGTAGAGTGAATATTAACAAAATGTTTGGAATGCATTGTGCAGTTCTGGGATCTACTGGTTCAGGGAAATCAGGAACGGTAGCAGCAATATTACATAGTGTTCTTGAACACAAGCATGAAGATCAGTTTTTATCTCCTCAAATAATAATAATAGATCCACATGGTGAGTATGGTCAGGCATTTAAGAAAAGAGCATTATTATTTAGGGCTTATGGCGTGCTTGCTGATGATGTCGATGAACAAAAAGAAATAAACCTACCTTACTGGTTAATGTCTAGCGATGAGTTAGCCAATTTAATTATTGGCAAAACAGATTTTAGTGCAACTAGCCAAAATAATGTTGTACACAAGGCATTAAGCCATGCACGAATGGTTGCAGCAGGTATTCTCAAGCCTTGCCCTTCAGAGTTTGAAACTGAAGCATTGAGTGATGTTATCAATATTGATGATCCTCAATTAATGGATGGAAAGGATATTACCGAAACTCTCACTTTTGATAGAGATAAACCGTGCCCATTTTCACTTGATGAGTTTGAGCATCATATTAGATTTATTCAAGCTGGTAGAATAAAAATTAAAAAGCATGAATCGATACCGCCAGCAGAGTATTCGAAATCTTCAGCAGCATCAGTTCTAGATAAATTAAAAGTACTTAGAAAAGATTCAAGATTAATGTTCCTAATGAAAAATTGGGAACAAGGTGATGATTCTCTTTCTAAAATTTTGAATCAATTTGTTGGTGTTAGTACAGAAGCTGGTAAAGATGTAAGAATTATTGATATTTCAGGTTTGCCAAATGAAGTGGCAGGGCCATTAACAGCCGTAATCGCTAGGTTGTTATTCCAATACAAAGTGCATCAAAAGCAGAGTGAAAAAATAAAAGATCCTATCCTGATTGTTTGCGAAGAAGCCCATAGATATGTTCCAGATAAAGGCGAGGCTCAATATGCGGCAGCCCAAAATGCAATTAGAAGAATTGCGCGTGAAGGCCGTAAATATGGTATTGGTCTTATGCTCGTTAGCCAACGCCCAGCAGATGTAGATAGTACTGTTATTTCTCAGTGTGGAACTTGGGTCGTACTTCGATTAACAAATTCAGCTGATCAGCAGCATGTTGCACGTTTTCTACCTGATGGACTATCAGGAATGGTGAGTTCACTTTCTATTCTATCTCAACAAGAAGCAATTTTTGTCGGTGAAGGGGCTGCTATACCTTCAAGGATAAAAATTAGAGATTTAGAAAAGGATAAGCTACCTAAATCCAGTACGATACCCTTCGCTGAAGGCTGGGCTATGCCTCGCTTAACTGTTCCCGAGTTAGATGAAATAAGTAAACGAATGACGAGTTGAACGGGGTTATAACAAGGAAAAATTTTCGCTACACATTTTGTGTTACCGCTGCTCTCAGTATCACAAAAAATTCGCCAGTTATGGAGGCGTTAGCCTTCCTTAATGAATTTCGGAGAAAATTAGTGAGTTCAGTATTTAAGTACACCGATTATAGACCAGAGTTCTTTGATAATTTCTATTTAAAGGTGTCTCGCTTTGGTGAGTTCAACGATCCATTTGAAATGGTCATGGGGAATTACTTGAGCTCTGTTTGTGAAGAAGAGTACGAAGAAATCATGTCTCTGTCTCACAGTTTGTCAGATGGTGCATCTTATTACGATTTTGCTGCGGATGCACAATGTGGGGTCAGAGCTAGTGTAGGTGTGCTATGTTTCGCATCTATAGAAGACAACTTGTTAATGTGGGCTCATTATGCAAATAACCATGCTGGTATTTGTATTGAGTTCGACAGAAATTCTGATTTCTTCAATGGTAAGTACAAGAATGCGACTAAATTATTTGATAAAACTATAGAGGATCATTACAAGAATATAGGTGAACTTCGCAAGGTTGATTATGAACTTGAACGCCCAACTTACATTGAACCAAGCGAGCTGGAGTACGATACTGAATCTTGGTTTGTAAAATCTCCCGAATGGAATTACGAAGAAGAACAACGACTTCTGTTGCCACTTGATCTTGCACAAAAAACACCAGATATGGATATACCTTTTTGCTCCGTTGAGCCGAAAATTATTAAATCAATCATATTGGGTTGCCAGATGCCGGTGAAGACTAAAAAAGAAGTAGTTATACTTTGTCAAAAGCATGGAATAAAAGTTCGTGAGACATTTATCCACTCTCATCAATTTAAACTCCATATAGTTGATTACGATGAGTCAAATCAAGGTAAGTACCACAATATGTATAACTTAAACCGTATTACATCATGGTAAAATACCAGAAGGTTATAAGAAATTTAAACGGAACAAAAACAGTTTCCCATGTTTCGTTTAATTTAATTAGGCGGTAGGTACTGGCTGTGATTCTATGAGATTTAATGCACAACGATGAAGTACGTTTATTTATTTTTAATTCAGATTTAAAGTCATGTAGGAACTATTAAGTATATGAGTAATGACGCTATTTATTTTCCAAATATATTACAACTTGCCATAAGTTTGAAATATGGAGACTCAGATTATTTCAACAAAATTGATACATATGCCTTTGGTAATACTCCTGAACATGACAATGATTATTCATTAATTGGTACAGAACAGGCTTTGGAATTCGCAAATGAAATATACCGCAGTGACTATTTTGAAAACAACGATTTTATTTCTCACCTAAAATTTAACCCATTAATAAAACTTTTAAATATAAACGAAGATGTTTATAGTTTGATTGAAAAACCGTCAATATCTATAAAGTCTATCCCTGAAGGCTCCAAAATCCCAAGTAATGGAAGATACATAGAATTTGAAACATCTCCTGTTTTTATGTCTCAAATTGCTTTTTCTATGGATCGTATTATTGATAGACAAAGTGCAATTGGAAGAGAAGCTAAGTCTCATGTCTTACTTGCTAAAAAATATGGTGATATCTGTGGAGGGCGACCTCAAATAGTAAACATGGGCTCTATAAAACAATATAATGCAACTTTATCATCATATTACGCGAGGGCTAGTCATATTGTTGGTATTGAAAGGTTCATTGATAAATCATTAATTAAACAGTCCGAGGAAGCTTACAAAAATATCAGTCATAAATTCAGTTGGCATTTGAAATCACAAGAAATAGTAAATAGTGTTAATAATGATGACAATAACAAGTTGTTTGCAAATGTAACTGATAAATATAATGAGTTACTCGATGGTGGTGTCTACTTTTTAAAAAAAGAACAATATTTGAATGGAAGCTTATTAGCATTTTCTCTAGATGGAGAAATTGAAAATACAATATCGACTTCTATTCAGCAAGGTCCATCAAACTATTTTGATGTTAAAAAATCAGATGAAAAAATAATAGATAGCTATTACCAGTCAATTTTTGACGTGAAATGTTTGAAACTTAATGGTGTATACGGCAGTAAAGGCAGAGATGTTTGTAACCTTAAAGCTTTACCAAAAAGTGTAAATTCTAGCTTTAGAGTTAAAAGGAATAAGGTCCCCCAGATGCTCGTTAATACTATTGAGGAGTTAAATGAAGTTATAAATTCGGTAACCAAACAATTTCCAGACAAAGATGTGTATTTTCGCGGGCAAGGAATGCATCATAAATTAGATAGACCAGCTAGTGTTAATAAATTTTTGTATGGTGAGGCTGTGGTTAATGAATTATCTTTACCTACTTCAGCAAGTCGTAAAAAATTTGACTTTGATTCCTTTAATTCAGCATTTCAAATGCATATACAAGGAATGATGTATTCAAAAATTGAAAAGTCAAAATTTAGTAGTCTTCATGATAATTGGAAATACTGGTCACATTACCCACCATGTACAGATGAACTCATATTTGATACTTCTGAAAAGTGGTTTAAGTTATTTTACTCTTACGAGTGGGACCTAATGGTAATGGCTTTAGCTCAACATTATGGTATTTCTACACATGGCTTGGATATTACTAGTAATTTAAACGTCGCTCTATGGTTCGCGACTAACAGATGGTATGAATACAACGTGGGAGAAAAGAAATTCTGTTGGTATAAAGAATTAGAGAGACCTATTAAAAAAGATATTAATGATTATCCTGTGATATATATTGTTGCAACGGATAAAAATTTAAAGCGAGACTTGGACCAAGTAGAATATGCTGGTTTTAAAGCTCTACGACCAGAAAGGCAAGGAGCTTTTTTACATTTTGGAGGGTGGGGTCTCCACAGCAATGTTTGTGCTGAAGATATAGTAACTGCAATTCATTTATCTGAAAAAGTAATTTTACCAACATTACCTAAAACGGAATGGTTATTTCCCACACCTGAAAAGGATCAATTCTATAAAGACTTATTAGAATTAAAAAACGATGCTATGAAAGCTGGTTTTCTTTCCGGTTTTGAGGATATTGCAGAGTATCGTAAAGAACAAAAAGTTTAACTACATATTACTTAGATATTGTGAGAACAAATATAAAAAACGGTTAGATTGAGATTCTGGTTACTCTAAATAAAAGTACCCAGCAAGGCGTTTAAACGGATGGTGATCTTCCCCCGCTTTAACCAACATCAAAACCTAATTTCTTACTCAGTCTTCAATAACTATGTAGAGTCATGAGGCTGTATCTATAACTCAGAAACCGTATCGTCAGCTTTATACTAGGAACTGATGTTAATCTAAAAAATGTTTTATGGCAGCTTATGGCACAAGGCTGCTTTTTTGTTTCTACATTAGGTCAGCAAAGTGGCAAGAGTGAGCCTTAGCTCGTAATCAAAGAGAAATGAAAAACTGGCCACTGCTAAGGACTTCTTGGTGGTGTTAGTGATCATACGGGAGATTTATTTCTAAGATTAGGCACAATCACAAAACGTAACTAATATGTTAAACTATCTCGTTAGAAATGAGACATTTTCTTATCACTTAGTAATAGAGTATAAGCCCATTACCACAAACCACTTATCTCGCATCGACTCTTTACAACAATATTTTCATTCTGCTGCAATGTCCTGATTTTCTTGGCTCGCGTACATTCCCATTTATCTACAGGCTGCATCTTATCCCACGCAGTCATCAACTGCTTCTGTTGACGACTCATGTTATACCTCTTGTAAGTAGCATCCATGTATAAATAAGTCCGTGATATCCTCCCCCTAGCTGCTACTGGTGGTTCTGCTTTTCGACTGTCTATTTTCATTGCGCAACTACCGAAGTCATTTTTTACATCTGGTAACATGGTGAAGTTATAATTACTCCTTAGGGCATTAACAGCACCAATAACAGGATAAAGATTAAACATATCTGCTTGCATGTAACGATATTCAGAGTTTACTTTTTCAGCACATCTACGGCCCTTGTACGATTTGCCTTTTCTACTTATGCACTTATTATCGCCATCACGCCATTCGATAAATGTTCTCCCAAAATTTTCAGCAGGCACCACATGCTCCCACTCAATTTTTTTAGATCGTTTTATGTATTTAGTTGTATGAAATCCATCTGGGAAAATGACTTGTTTGTCACTGTTGAATTTGGCTGCGCAGTAGAGCGTTTCTCGATGATTTGAATAAATTTCCCTTTCCAACAAACGTTTAGCTTTACTAAATGATTGAATACTTTGATTGGCTGCAAATGATGAGATAGATAAAAATATAAGGCTAATCGAAAGAGTTGTTTTTAATATCATTATAAAAAATATTTTGAATGCAGTGCATTAAGTATGTCGATACTTATAGTGTGTCATAGTCACAGATTTATCCAATCTATTTTTGTCTCGTCATAATCTTCTTCTTTAATACAATCTAATGCTGCCAATACTTTTTCTAACCCATTTTTTTTTCTTAAAAATTCTTCCGGTGCATAATTTTCTAGTTTTTTGTTTTCAGTTTTTAGCCAAATTAACATGTGTAAATCTCTTAAATAATTGAATGGAAAAACATCTAACATTTTATGATGTATTTGAATGTTTCCATCCAAAATAAGTGATATTTTTTTATAAGCACTTTTTCGAACTTCTATCTTTTTATCAAGCATTTCTTGATAGTTAGTATCAATAATGTTTTTAATATATTTTCTTTTATTTGATTTTGTATATTCTGCTAAATCAGCGAGTCGATCTGAATGTTCGTAACTTAGTTCAATAGTATCAGCAGCCCTTTTACGAGTAACTTTTTTGCGATAAGCCGCTTTCATCGTTTTAATTTGTTGTTCTGTTAGATATTTTTCAACAAACGAATTTAGCTCATTAACATCACTCGACATTAATGCATTTAACTCTTTATCTATGAGATCAGACTCTTCCATCGTTGTGTAATTTATAAACATAGAATTTTTATCTATTTTGTTTCTTATCCAATTTATATAATAGTTTTCTTGTTCCATAATTACCTCTATTACTGCGTGACTAAGTCACATAATTAAAGTTAAATGATTTTAATATATTTGCTAATGCTGTTTTACGTTTCAGTGTTGCGCCTTCGCGTTCTATTGCTGACTCCAAATAAACTTTAGGACCTACAAGATGAACTTCAACTTCTGCTCTGGTAATAGCGGTATATAGCCAGTTTCTATCTATCATTCTAGAGCTATTGATCGGTACGATGACACGCGGAAACTGACTACCTTGCGCTTTGTGCAAACTCATGGCGTATGCAGGTTGAATAGCCTCTAAAAGCGTTTGTGTTAACCGAACAACCTCATCTGAATCTTCAATTAATACTTCGCCGAAATGATCTTCTGTTGCTAATGTCATAAGCGTACCTAATGTGCCATTTTGTACACCTGATTCAATATTGTTTTTAGTAAAAATCACCGGATCATTTAGCTTGATCGGTAGCGTTAATTGCTGGCCAAACAATTCGAAAGTTAAGTTTTTAGCATTTCCATTTAACGCCTTTTGACAAATTTCGTTCAGCTTATCAATGCCGCCAAAGCCTTTTCTTTGTTTGTCATAAATCGGTGCTGTGATGCGCGTATCACTAGGGCTTTCAACATAAAGCTCAAGACACTTACTTTCAATATCCTCGGCTTTTGTCCAGTGAAAATGCACATTACCAAAAGACAGTTCCTGCGGTATTATCCCTTGGGCAATATACTGGCTATATTCTGGGATGCCAGAGCTTTCCTCTTGGCGTTGTACAATACCAAGCTCAGCGACTGTGACATAGTCACACTTGATTAAATCGTTTAAAATTAGCCCCGCATCGATGGGTGGTAATTGCTTTGGGTCTCCAACAAATAATATACGCGTATCAGGGTGCAAATGATTAATCAGACGAAACATGGTCGGTACATCAATCATCGATGCTTCATCAAGTACAAGCACTCCAGGCAATATTAGCTGTGTTGGCTCAATAGGGCTTTCACGCAATAGTCGCGCAATCGTCATGCTCTTGTAATTCGTTGATTCATGCATACGCTTAGCAGCCCTGCCGCTAAGGGCTGCACAATGCACTGGTATGCCAAGGACCTCATATCCCTTCAGCACGGCTTTAAGTATCGTTGTTTTACCAGTGCCAGCTCCCCCAGCAATGACCATAATTGGGTTTCTAAGCGAGTTATATACTGCACGAACTTGGCCCAGTGCCAATTTAAATGGCACGCTTTTAAGTGCAGTTCTGAATGCGGTACTTAATTTTGTCAGCTGATAGTCATTTAATGTCTCAGCTGTTGCTAAATGTTGAACTCGTAGCGCAATCGCTTTTTCTTTCACATACATTGCTGTGGACTGATAGGTCTTGTGCTCAGTGTTGTATATAAATGCTTTTTTAGCCGTTGCTTGTTTGATAAGGCGAAAAGCTTGTGATGCAAGCGTACTGCTGTTTAGCAGTGTTTCAAGTCTAGGCTTAATATCATTGCGATGTGCAACGGTATGGCCTGCACCTTCATTGCGTCGCAGTGCTTCTTCAAAGGCTGATATCAGGCGACTTTCTGCACCTTGCTCGACAGAAAAATGTGTCTTGGCAATTTTATCTACGGCATTAAACGCCATGCCAAAAGTTGATAATAAATAAGGATTTTCTTTGATCAGAACAACACTTTTTTCATCGTGGTATTTCAGTAATCGCTGCTGTATATGCAGTGGGATGCCAATCTCGCTAAACCACTTTGAATGCTTTAAGTTCTTGTATTTTTTAAAACCTTTAAACAAAGATTTTATTTTTGCTTTTGTTAGTAGGCTTGAAAACACATCGTGATTATCACTTTCAAGATGCTGGTAAATATCAATACCCAAAGCACTCCAAAGTTTACGTGCCTTGTCTTCTGTAATGCCTTTAAAATTTTTTTCTTTGCCAATGAATTCAGCAAACGTATCTGCTGAGTCAGGCAATGTGCATTCTAATTTATCAGGATTTACGAAGTGTGTTTGATACGTTTTAAAGCCCGTTGATGTATCAACTTTACGTTCATCGGGGATGCCGGTGACTGTCCAGTGTTGACCTATTATCGGAGCTATTTGAAGCTTTTTAGTGTTGGTTTTTACGAAGACAACTCGCTTGGCGGATTTGACTTGATGGCTTTTGGTTTTTAACGGGACACCCGAGAAGCTAGCATAGCCATCATCGAGTTGATAAACATTAGTGACGCGTATGGATTGGGTAATTGTTTGCATTACTCACCCCAGACTTCATTAAGCATCTCGATGGTCTCGCGATTACGCTCAGGAGCACGTTTAGCTTCTTCTAAGCTTGATTCAAGCTGCTTAACTTTATGTTTAAGGTCAATATTCTCTTTTTCTAATTCAGCAACTCTGCGTGCGTTTAACGCGTTATTACGTGCATTTTGATCAAATGTCACTTCACCTTCTTTTGATGTTTTGTGTGTTGGTGTTGCAGCAACAGATTTTGCGACTAAGCCTTTACCTTCGAGCTTTTTGATTATGCTAGCTTCAAATTCTTTAAGCTCACCAATTAAATGAGGGTTACCATTTTTTGGTTTTAAAGCACTGTAGCCAAAACCAGCTGCTTTACAAACAGCTTCTTTACTCAGCTTTTGTGTTTTTAAATTAATGAAAGATAGGAAATATTCAGTATCTTTATCTTCATGCCATTTCCTAAATTTATTAACATTAATTATTGGATCAGCCATTCGCTTTTCCTTCTTTTTTAATACGGTTAATAGTTGTTCGCGAAACATTGTACTTGCGAGCTTGTGCGCTAACTGATGATTTTTTACTGGCTAAGATTTTTCTAATTTTAATTCTATCGTCATCAGAAATCTGTTGCGGACGGCCCATATGTTTGCCTGCTGCTATTGCAGCTGCGCGACCTTCTGAAGTTCTCGCAATAATTAGGTCGCGTTCCAGTTGAGCGAAAGTACCGATTAGGTTAACTGTAGCTTTAGCAAAAGGACTATTGTTACTGGTATCAATAACGTTATCTAAAGTCTTGAGCGTTGCTTGTTTTTCATGAATAGCATCAATCACTGACAAGACAGACTTTAAAGAACGTCCAAGGCGATCTAGTTTAGTAGCTATAACAACATCATCTTTGCGAATATAGTTAATCAGCTCAGCTAACTTTATTTCGTTTGCATCACTTACACCTGAGTGTTTACCGTAAAATATTTCAGCACAACCAGCATTTTTTAACGCTTCAAGTTGAAGCGATAAGTCTTGTTCTATTGTACTCACACGAGCAAAGCCGATCTTAGACATTATAAACTAAACTAAGCCGAGTTCAGAGGAAAGTGCAACTGCATCAAGTGGTTGTGAAATATAGCAATCACGCCAAATATCGCAAAATTGTGATGTCGCCAAAACATCATCTGCTGTTTTTTCACTTGCAAAATGTACAATTTCTTTATCAATCCAATCACTTAATGTTTCATGAGTATTATTTGATAATGTGATTTCTTCAATCACTTCAATTAAACCATCGCTTTGACCGTTAGTTGTGATGTGGTAACTGTCGCTCAAAGAGCATATTGCCAACAATTTTAAAGGGTCAAGTAGTATAGTTTTTATTTCATTTAGCTCGATTTCACGTAATTTTGTTGTATTGGTCATTTGAATTTCCTATTTTATCAAACTTAAGTGTTAACTTAAGTACAGTATAGTTTCTGGGTGAACTTATGCCAAGAAAACAAATAAGTTCATGCACCTTTGTTGTGGTGAGACTTTAGTTCATGGCTAAATATTTATAAATTAATACTTGTTCATACAAGCTTAAGTTCTCTGAGCACATTTAATGGTAACTTCTCAATTGCTAATGCTAATTGGTCTGCCGCATTTTGCGCTTCAAGCTCTTGAATACGCTTTTTTGCCGATTGTGCCGTTGCGTTGACCTCGGGTCGGGATAGGGACGCTATCCCCGTTCTCGGTTTTGCTATGCGCTCGTTCTTGCGCTTCATCAACTCACCATTGATACCATCCGTTCTTTTACCGGCGGCATCTACCTTACCTTCAAGAAAAGTTAGAAGTCCTTCTGAATAGCTGCTGGCATAAAATAATGCCTGGGTCGTTGCGCCTATCTTGTCTGCTACTTCACTTTTCTGTACTTGAAAAGTTTTTGCCACACGAAATTTCGTTGCGGTCTTGTTTTTACTGATATAGGCAAACTTCTCTTTTTTTATGCTGTTAATTGCCTCATAAGCCGCAAGGGATGCATTATCAGCAGAAACCCATTCGGGTAGTTCATTCTCTAGCTCAGATTTATCTTCCGCGACTGATTGCGCGAGTAAGTCATTAAATTCCATCATTAACCTCCACTGACAAGAGCATCATCAAAATATTTAATATGATCATCATATTTATTACTGCCGCTATTGCGTTTTAATGTCAAAAATTGTTTTCTAGCATTGATCACTGTTGATTTCGATTTATTCTTAAAAGACTGTGGCAACTCTAAGTTTTTCAGTATTTTTACATCATTTTCAACTTGTATCATGATCCCAACCACATGACCTTCTTCGATATCGCCGTTGATACAGCCTAGGCATAAGGATGGATCAGCATTTTGTCGTTGCGGAATGCCATCAACAGCACACTTGGCTTGTTTCTCTGTGGTGCGTCTCAAAATGCAGTTACACCATGAATTAGCTTTCAGATCGATGACTTCAGTGGCAGCAAACTGTTCGGCTACTTCATGTAATTCATCAAGGGATATCACTTTGGTTGCTTTACCTAATCGCCTCATTAAAACATCAAATTTTCCGCTGTATGCTCGCTGGTCATCACGCAGTGTCAGTAAATGCATTCTCACAATGCTACTTACCGCAGTTCGCTTGGCGATATCATGAATATCTTTAAAGTTTTTCAGTCTCAAGTAACGCATAAAAAAACGTTCATCGAGATGTTTAAAGTGTGAGCGAATAAACCAGCCGACATCGCCAGAATAGCGTCTTAGCACAGCCTCTGCCCATATATGACGAAAGCCATGCGGTGTCGGGTAAACACAATTTTTTAGCACACTTGCGGTACAGGCTTTCACTAAATCTCGATCTAAATCTTCCCGTTTTTCTATGGTTAACTCTTTCAATTTTTGTTGCAATAAAGGGTCAAGGTGCTGCTGCCAAACGGCCAGTTCATCGGCTGCCAATGTGCCTTTGATAAAACCAAACAGCTTGTGACCTGGTTTATCATTGACACCCCTACTTAACTGCCCCGTTGCCAGTATCTGTGTTAATTCATTGGTCACTTTTTGCATAATATGACGGAAATCAGCTGTGTAAGCATTGTCTGGGTACTTTTGCATTAATCTGGTGAATTCCTTACGGTCATCCTCACTAAACACATCTTTTTGCTTTAAGTCATCTAACTGGCGCAATTCGACAAAAGGGGTATAGTTATACACAAAATCTTGCCACATTCGCAGTACGCGAGAAGAAAATATCCCTGATGAATCATTAGCCTTTTTTATATTTTTTCTGTCCGATGCGTACAGACAAGGAGCTGTATCACTGTCAGAAAACAAGCTATTGAGCTGAGTAGCAAGCAAGTAGGAAGACAGGGTGATTTCTCGATCTAGCTTGGTGTCACCATTGGTTTTCGGCACGACCCAGTTGAGCATAAAACGAAACGGAGTATAAGTAGAATCTAAGATATCCTGATTGTCAGTAACTTTGATAGCAGCCAGCGGAAAACCGTATTCGCTGGCTCGCCAACCGGTCAATGCCAGCATCATCGTGCCTCCAGCGGCTTCAACATTACCTACGAATTCCTTGATTGCATAAGCATCACTGGCAAAGGGTATATCAGCCTTCGCCAATAGCTGAGCCAAGTTTTGTTTTTCTTGAGGTGCTAATATCAAAAGCTGGTTTTTGACCAGAGCACAGGTATCAAAAAACTGCGTTAAGGTGATCTCGCGCTTATCTTTAAGAGTCGCACAATATTGTCTTAATAACGCCTCTGGGTCACGAGGCATTGATATATCAGTTAACTGCGTCAATAACATTGAACGTAAGAACTCAAAACTGTCAAAGCGTTCAGGCAATTGGAGTTGCTTTGTTAGTAAAATCAAAGCCTTCTCGCTTAATAAGACAGTCTGATTGCAAGCTTGCTGATATTGTTGCCAGAAAAACACTTGAGTAAGGCGCTGAATTAACTCACAGCGTTCCTTTCCAACCACAGGCTGGAGGTTTCCAAATCGGTTAGGGGTTAAGATAGGTTCTGTTAAAATATTCCGGCCCGACAAGACGGCACAGATATGCCTTTGCAATACCTTTTTAATGTTATAGCGGCTGCCTGTTTGGCTTTCAAAAGCCTGTTGAATGATTTCAGGCAGCTCTCGCAAACATGTTTGAAAAGCCTTAGCCAACGGGTAGTGTTGCTCAAAATACTTGCCGCAATAATCGATGTAGTGACGACCGACCGACAGGGTTAAAAAGTTAAATGAAGCACCCGCCATGTAGTCGGCTAACGTCAGTCCGGTCACCGTTTCCACCGCTGCTTTTTGTGATTTTTTTATAAGAGTTTCTGATGTGTGGGCGAGCACCCCCTCAATGCCATAAAGCTGCAATGTGCTTTTGAGGGTATTAATATTAACTGGAAAAGCAGTGAGATAGCCCAGGCTAGAAAAACGTTGTTTGACCCCTGACGCGCTCACCTCCATAGTCATTAAATACTGAAACAGTGCCTGATAATCATCGGCGTTCAGACAAGTTATGCCTTGCTCAGACATAAAAGAAAACAAGCGTGTTAGCATTTTAAATTCTGGCATGTAATTACCAGCACTGTTGGCGGAAGCTTGCGACAAAAACAATATTTTTGCAAATTCAGCACTGCTAACTTGATATACCTGTTCGTCAAATATTAAATCTATTGTCTCAACAAATTTAAGATGTGGAAGGGAAAACAGTGAAAAATCCAAGGTGATATTTTTTGAATTGGCTGATGTTTGATATTTAAATTGCCAACTCGCTGAAGCAAACTCAGTGCCTGCAATGGGCGTAAGCAGTGCCAGTGTATCGTTAAAGTGTTGTAATAACACGTTACGGTTTGATAACAGAGGTGTGGTTTTGATTAATCGCATGGTGCTATCCTTTTTTAACTTAACTGGGCAGTAAACAAGGGAGATAAATGGGCTTGATAAGTCTTGTACATCAGATTCCCTGCCTTAACCGTTTTTTGACTAAAGCTTTTGCCATTCGTTGTTTTGATATTGGATGCATTGAACAGCTCTTCAATCCACTCACAGGTTGGCAATACCGTGTACTCAAGAAAAACCGGATTGCTAATCAGCAGCTTCTTGTAGTGCTTTAGCCCTTGAGCAAGGTAATGTTTCATCTGCACATACGTTTCAGCCGTATCGAGTAAATAAAGGGTGTCAGGATAATCATCCTCGACGGGGATATGGCCTTTCAGCATGCCTAACTCATTCGTTTTACCCGTCGTTTTTGTTACCACCTTTAACCGTGATATCACATCATTCTTCTTATCGTTTATCACTTCAAGTGCCTGGGTAAAATCTCCTCGAAAGACCAAATCACTCGACGGACTTAATACATTAATAGCTAGATCATTCATCACCGAACGGGTTACCCGGCCACAGTTATTGAGCCATTCTTGATTCTCTGCTGTATTATAACTATCCCGTGCGGTTTCATTCGTGTGTGAATCATAATTGACCAGATGACCAATCCGGTATTTATCCGAGCGCGAGTGAACGGCAGAATTTTTAATGGATTCAAGACCAAACCACTTAATGGGAAGGGGGTTGTTGACTTGAGCGCGAAATGCTTCCACCGAAGTATCTTTCGACTCAGTTTTCTCTCGCCAAGAATACGCTGTCATGCCATGTGACATCATGGTATTTACACTGTCGAGCATTACTGAAGTAGCCTTGCGTTTAGCAAGTTCGAACAGAATTTTTGTGTGAATAACGGGGACGGAGGCAAAATCGAACACTTGCTGAATAAAAGTATCAGATCCACATGCCGTTGCATTGCATAGGTTAGGCAGACTCACCAGTGGGGTGCTGTCATCATTAGCTAGCTTTTTTCGCTGTATGTAGCTATTGACAGCTTTTCCCTCGACATCACTAACCGCCAACATGGGTGTTTCCTTATAATCATGAGCGCGGCTTTTATAGTATTCGCAACTCACATGGGTGATTGTTCCATTACTACGCTGCATAAAACGAAAGTCACTCTTTGTAAGTTTGGCTATATCAGTCGGTTGCACGGCTTGCCACGCCATGAGCCAAATAAAACATATTTCCTCTAATGCTGTCACTGGCATCGGAGGGATATTCTTAATCCCTAGCTGCTGTTGCTCGGCACGTTTCACCACAGCCAATACAGTATCGTAACTAAATAAGCCAACATCTTTGGTGACCGTTTTGATATCAGTACGAAAAGCATTTGTTACTATCGGCTCTCCACTTTTCAATCGTCTTAAATTATCTTGGTAAGACACAGGGTTAGATATATCAAATAGCATGATTTTAATGCAGTCTGGCGTGTCATTACTGTAACCCTGACAAAAAATGTTAATTAGGTGCCGCAATTGTGCTAATTTGTGGCCACTTTTTAATTTAATGGTACGCTCAATGCTGAACATGTCGGTGGTGATCTTATGATTGATGCAATATTGTTCCAATTCATCCAGCAGTCGCTGCGCTTCTACCATTAAGGTCGCAACCGTAATAGAAAACGATGCTATTAATGCTTTCGGGCTGGCAATACGATTGAATAGGTCGTTATCCATATGCTCACGGATCCACAACATCTGGCCAAAATAGTTCGTCAGGGTAGTCTGTACTGGATTTGATTTTTTTGAGAGTTTAGTTTTATTAACAATATTGAGAATATAGGCCACTTCTGATTGTAATAATTTTTCCTTGAACCCCTTAACCACCAACCCAACATCAAGGGCACTAAGTACGCCTAGGGCTTGTGAGCTTTGCGGTTGTACTTTGCTCTCATTCACCCTAAATGTTTCAAAATCCTTTACGATGGTCGCTCGGTTGTAACCGTCAATGGTGTGGTTATTTAACCAAGGCACAAACTCTTGTACCGCCAATGATATAGATCTCAATTTTGACGGCGCGTACTGCTTAGGATGGGTGCAGACATCTTGTAAAGCAGTCGCCAAGCAACTAAACAACAATTTAGCATCGACATGCTCGTTAGTGCACTCAAAGACATTATTTGACTGACGAATGCCTGGACCCTCGGGCAGAATAATGCGGGTCGGGGTAATGGCAATAGCGGTAACAGGCTGTGAACGTAAGAAGTCAGCTTGCAGTTGCTGCTCTTCTGCTAACATATCATCTATTACTGCATCCTCTGTGCTATATATATCATCGTTCATTACTTCAAGTCCTCCATGATCATTTTGTCTCTTGTACTACGTATGTAGTCCCTCGTGACTTTTAAACCCTTGTCTTTGCCCTCTAACGAATGACCCAATAGTTCCGCTACTTCCAGCATAACGGCGCTGCTTGAGTTTATCGCATCAATTGCAACTCCGGTATCTTTGGCCATTTGATAAAATTTATCGGTGCCGAAACTATGTCGCAAGACATGAAAAGAGTGGTCGTTGTGAATTTTGTAGGTGAGCGAATTATCTTGCGCTTGTGCCGTTAAAAGCAGTTCTTTTGTGTCTTTAAAGACGTTAGAAGCATGTTGTTCAGAAATTGGTTCGCCATAGCCATTGTTATCAGTTTTTAAAAAAAAGGTATTGTATTGAGAGTTTGCGGGACGCTCTTCGAGATAGTATGCTTGCATTTCTTGCAGTAGCCCGACCTCAATATACAGTTTACGGGACATCCCCCCTTTGCCGACTTTTCCCTTGCTATTAAAACCAGGCAAATAGTAGGTAAAAACCGTTTCATCAGGGTTATCTTTCATTTCGTTAAATAAGGTTTTTAAGCCTTTACGCGTTTTCTGACCGTATTCGAAATCTTCTAAATAAAAACCGGCAACTTCTTTTGTTCGCGTACCCACCTCGGCTCCGCATTTAAGTATTGCTTTGTTTCGTATACTGGTGCACTGACGATACAGTGCATTCCGCGTGGATTGTGGCAAGTATTTAATCGCTTCGCGTCGTTTGGTATTTTTTCGCGCAATAGTTCTATTGCCAGGGGCTATGCTCAGTGATTTGTACGTTTTGGTTAAACCGACTTTGACAAGGTAGTTATAATAGGAAGTAAGGGCAGCAACACACTGCGCCGCATTCGTACTACTGTGCGCTTCTTGCACGATAAAAACATCATTAATATAATGATTGATAATTTCGGGTGGCAAATTATGATTTTGAATCAACCACTGTTGACCAGGATTTTCTTGATCACTTTGATGTAAATAGCGTAAAAAACGATCTATCTGCGAAATGTATTGCGAAGCTGTTACTTCACTAATGTCTTTTTGTACAAGTTGCGTTTGATTTTTACCACTTGTTAATTTTTTATCAATTAGCTTGTAATGTTTTAAGTGATAGATTAAAAATAAAGAATAAAAACTTGGTATAAGGATAAGGGAGTCGTCCTCGTGAACAAATACATCGAGTTGTTCAATCGTGCGAGCTTCATGTTTGAAGTTTTTTAGAATAATCTTTTTCATATGCATACACAATCTGTAATTAATTCCATCTCATTATAATAGCATATTCACCTCTAAATGTCCATACATATTTAACACTCTAAACCGTACTCGGTAGAAGCACCTTGCGCTCAAACTCGGGTAATTCGTCAAGAAACAAGACGCCATTGTGCGCTAAAGAAATTTCTCCCGGTTTGGGTTGGCTACCTCCACCCACCAACGCAGCTGCTGAAGCCGTGTGATGTGGCGCACGAAATGGCCGAGTGAGCCATGATTTCGCATTAATGCTTTGATTACTTATAGACCCAATAGCAGCAGCTTCTAATGCTTCTTGCTCTGTCATTTTTGGCAAAATTCCCGCCAACCGACTAGCTAACATGGTTTTCCCTGTTCCCGGAGGACCAATAAAAAGTAAATTGTGATTGCCACTAGCCGCAAGTTCTAAAGCGCGCTTAGCAAGCGGTTGACCAATAACATCGCTAATATCTAATTCATTAATATCACTAAATTGTTCAAGTTCTTTCTCTTTCACAAAAGGTAGCAGCGTTTGTCTGGAAAAATGAGGATAAAGTTGACTTAGATGATCAATTGCAATAACTTTCGCCTTTTTAACCCAACTCGCTTGCTCACTATTTTGCATTGGCAACACTAAGATTCTGTTGCTTTCAGAGCAAGACATTGCCATAGGAATTTCACCTATAATGGCTCTAAGCTCGCCTGACAGTGCCAGCTCACCCGCAAATTCATACTGCGCTAAGTCTACTTGCGGTATTTGCTGTGAAGCGGCAAGAATTCCAACGGCAATAGGTAAGTCAAAACGTCCTCCTTCTTTAGGTAAATCTGCTGGCGCTAAGTTAATCGTTATTCTTTTTGCAGGGAATTCATAACCACAATTGATGATGGCACTACGAACACGATCTTTTGACTCTTTAACAGAGGCTTCTGGTAACCCCACAATATGAAAAGCAGGTAAACCATTCGCTAAATGTACTTCAACAGTAACAAGAGGGGAGTCTAAACCAACGCGGGCACGACTATAAACACAGGCAAGAGACATATTAATTCCATTTATTTAATTCCTTATTCTTAGTGTAGGAAAGTATTCATTATAATTCGAGTTTTCATTACAATTTTCATTACAAAAAGTACAACAAACATTTTTCATATAACTTTTACTTCTTTAGATAGAGCTAAAAACTGGGAAAAAAAGCTTGCTCAAAACATTAGAGCTATGGTACTAATTTAATAAGCAATAGAAACTGCACATAGAAATTCATTCTAAATAACTTAGAAAAGAAAGCGAACCAAACAACAATGCAAAACTTTACCTCAATTATTAACTTGATTATTAGTTTGTTTATTAGAAATATTCTCGTCGTGGTGATTAAATCATCTCGAGGGTTTTCGTTGAGCTAAAGAAAGGCAAAACAGAAAGTCAAACCCTCGCTTCGAAAGAACCGAGGGTTTTGTTTTTTTGGGGCATAATTTAAAAACACTAAACAACTTTGGAATTATCATGACTGACAGCAAGCCGTTAACTGGCGGCGGATTATTATTTAACGTACTTGAACAACATGGCGTTCACCATGTATTTGGATATCCTGGCGGCGCTATCATGCCTATTTATGATGCATTGTATGACAGCAATGTTAAGCATTTTCTTTGTCGACATGAGCAAGGTGCAGCATTTGCAGCCGTTGGCTATGCACGCGCCTCAGGTAAAATAGGGGTGTGTATGGCAACTTCAGGCCCAGGTGCAACAAATCTTATTACGGGCCTTGCCGACGCCCTTGCTGATTCAATTCCACTTGTTGCGATAACAGGTCAAGTACCTACCGCATCTATGGGTAGTGATGCTTTTCAAGAAACTGACATCTTTGGCTTATCGCTAGCGTGTACCAAACATTCTTTCCAAGTTCACCATGTAGATGAATTAGAGGAAGTTTTACACCAAGCCTTTGAAATAGCACTAGAAGGTAGACAAGGGCCTGTACTTGTTGATATTCCAAAAGATGTACAAATGGCCAAAGTTGAACAAAATTACAAGTCTGCTGCACCGCTTAAAAATAAAGTAAAATTACCCCTTGCCGACATCAGTAAAGCGCTTGACCTATTCACGCATGCCAAACAACCTGTTCTCTATGTTGGTGGTGGTGTTGGTATGGCAAATGCTATTGAAGAAGTTAGAGCTTTTGCGCGTACAACGGGTATTCCATCCGTCTCTACTTTAAAAGGTTTAGGGGCATTAGATACAACCGATACAAACTATTTAGGTATGCTAGGTATGCATGGCACTAAAGCGGCTAATTTAGCCGTTCATGACTGTGATTTACTCATTGCCGTTGGCGCACGTTTTGATGACCGCGTTACTGGCAAACTTGATCAATTTGCGCCTGATGCCAAAGTTATACATTTTGATATTGATATTGCTGAAATTAATAAGCGAAGAAAGGCTGACGCACCTATTCTAGGTGATTTAAAAGAAAATTTACCGTTACTCACCATGCCGCTTAACATTGAAAACTGGCAAGCAAAAGTGCAACAAATGAAAAGTGATTTTTCATGGCGATACGATCACCCCGGAGAACAAATTTTTGCACCTGCCGTATTAAAAGAAGTAAGTGATTTAATGCCAAAAAATACGTGTGTTACTACCGATGTGGGTCAGCATCAAATGTGGGCAGCACAACACATGAATTTTGATGACCCAAGTAACTTTTTAACCAGTGGCAGCATGGGCACAATGGGTTTTGGTTTACCTGCCGCGATTGGTGCACAAATTAGTCGCCCCCATGATACAGTAATAGCGGTATCTGGTGACGGCTCTATCATGATGAATGTACAAGAATTAGCAACCATTAAACGTTATCAAATTCCTGTAAAAGTCATACTGATTGATAATGCCAAATTAGGCATGGTTCGCCAATGGCAAGATTTATTCTTCGACGGTCGCCTTAGTGAAACTGATTTAGCTGATAACCCAGACTTCGTTATGTTAGCGTCGGCTTTTGATATAAAAGCTAAACTAATAACGAAAAAGAGTGAAGTGACTGCCGCCATCAACGAAATGCTCGATCACGATGGCCCTTATTTCTTACAAGTAAAAATTGATGCCAAGGAAAATGTTTGGCCATTAGTACCACCAAATAGTGCTAACAACGAAATGATGGAGAGTGCTTAATATGAACACCTTGCCTTTAAATAACTACACATTAATCATCATGACCGATGATAAGCAGGTAGTACTCGAGCGAATTTTACAAGTGACTCGTTATAGAGGGTTTTTGATCGATGGTATAACAGCCAGCGTTAATAACGCTAATAATATCGCTACAATTGAATTATTGGTCAGCAGCGATCGCCCTATTACACTTTTAATTGACCAAATTAATAAACTGGTCGACATCAAGAGTGTCAAGGTAGACAATAACGCGTCACAGCACTCTACAACTAAAGAATGTAGTGCTTAATATAGATTAACTAAGTAGGTGAGGCTTCAACTTTAGTGATGTAAGCATCAATGCTCATCTACAGATCACAAAACAAATTTAGGAAAAGACAATGGCAAAAGTAAACGCAGATTTAATTTGGTTCAACGGTAAACTCATGCCGTGGAAAGACGCTACCGTTCATGTAATGAGTCACGCTTTGCACTACGGCTCGTCAGTTTTTGAAGGTATTCGTGCTTATAACACCCACAAAGGTACTTGTATTTTCCGCTTAGAAGATCACATAAAGCGTTTGTTTGATTCTGCCAAAATTTACCGTATGAATATCCCTTTTACGCCAGAAGAAGTTATGCAAGCGTGTAAAGATGCGGTGAAAAGCAATAATTTGAAATCAGCTTATTTACGTCCATTAGCCTTTTTAGGCGATATTGGTATGGGCTTACGTCCACCTATTGATGCTCAAGCTGACATGATGATTGCCGCCTTTAGTTGGGAAGCTTACTTAGGCGCTGATGCCATCGAAAATGGTGTAGAGGTAGGTGTATCAAGTTGGAACCGATTAGCACCGAATACCATGCCAACGGCAGCGAAAGCAGGTGGAAACTACCTTTCTTCACAACTTATTTCTACGGAAGCTGCACGTCATGGTTATGCTGAAGGTGTTGCTTTAGATGTAAATAATATGGTGAGTGAAGGCGCTGGTCAAAATTTATTCTTAATCCGTAACGGTATTCTTTATACGCCGCCGGGCACAGCCTCTATTTTACAAGGTTTAACACGCGATACTGTTTTCTTCCTTGCCAAGCAATTAGGTTATGAAGTACGTGAAGAGCCTATTTCTCGTGAGTCATTATATCTTGCCGATGAATTCTTTATGTGCGGCACGGCTACCGAAGTAGTACCAGTAAAATCAGTTGATGGACTACCCGTGGGTAATGGTTCCAGAGGCCCGATGACAAAAGCACTTCAAGAAGCATTTTTTGGTATTTTTGATGGGTCAACTGAAATTCCAGAAGATTGGTTAGATTCAGTAGAATAGCTTAGTAACTACTCTCCTCATTGTCATTTGGCACTGTAGCGGCATCGGAAATACTCACTTATAGTGATAAGCTCCGTGTTTCCTTTTTGCTACAGCACCAACTGACTGCGAGTTGAGCAGCTACATATACAAAGACACAATCACAACCAAAATTAGAAACACAAAACTAAGCTCTATTTTAAAAGCCTATTCACTGAACCTTTTCACTGAATAAGCTTTCACAATAAAATTTATCACACAATTTTCAAACGGGACTCAATATCATGCCTAAATTAAGATCAGCAACTTCTACTCAAGGCCGTAATATGGCTGGCGCTCGAGCACTTTGGCGTGCCACTGGTATGACTGATGGCGATTTTGGTAAGCCTATTATTGCGGTGGTGAACTCATTTACTCAATTTGTGCCGGGACATGTGCATTTAAAAGACATGGGACAACTCGTTGCTGGCGCTATTGAAGAAGCGGGTGGTGTTGCCAAAGAATTTAATACCATCGCCGTAGATGACGGCATTGCTATGGGTCACGCTGGTATGCTGTACAGCTTACCTTCACGTGATTTAATTGCTGACTCTGTTGAATATATGGTTAACGCTCATTGTGCTGATGCCATGGTATGTATATCAAACTGTGACAAAATTACTCCAGGTATGTTGATGGCAGCAATGCGCTTAAACATTCCGGTAATTTTTGTTTCTGGTGGTCCAATGGAAGCGGGTAAAACTAAACTTTCAGATCAAATTATCAAATTAGATTTAGTTGACGCCATGATTCAAGGCGCCGATCCAAAGGTATCTGATGAGCAATCTGATCAAGTTGAACGTTCAGCATGCCCAACGTGTGGTTCATGTTCTGGCATGTTCACAGCTAACTCAATGAACTGTTTAGCTGAAGCATTAGGGCTAGCCTTACCGGGTAACGGCTCTATGTTGGCAACGCATGCTGATAGAGAGAAGTTATTTTTAGATGCTGGTAAACAAATTGTCGAATTAACGAAACGTTATTACCAAGATAACGATGAGTCTGCACTACCCCGTAATATTGCCAACAAAGATTCCTTTGCAAATGCAATGTGTTTAGATATTGCTATGGGTGGTTCAACCAATACCATCTTGCATTTACTGGCAACAGCACAAGAAGCCGAAATAGATTACACCATGGCAGACATGGATAAATTATCACGCATTGTACCGCAGTTATGTAAAGTTGCGCCCTCAACGCCTGAGTATCACATGGAAGATGTGCATCGTGCTGGTGGTGTTATCGCTATTTTAGGTGAATTAGCGCGTGCTAACTTGTTAACAACCGACGTTCCTAACGTATTAGGGTCTACCTTGGCTGATGTTATAGCTAAATACGATATCACCGTAACTGATGATGAAGACGTTAAAAAATTCTACCGTGCTGGTCCTGCTGGCATTCGTACTACAAAAGCGTTTAGCCAAGATTGTCGTTGGGATACCTTAGATGACGATAGAGCTAATGGTTGTATTCGTAACCTTGAAAATGCCTTTTCGTTAGAAGGTGGCTTAGCGGTACTTTCAGGCAATATCGCTATTGATGGTTGTGTTGTTAAAACCGCTGGCGTAAGTGACGATAATTTAACCTTTACGGGCCCTGCACATATTTTTGAAAGCCAAGATGATGCCGTAGCTGGTATTCTTGACGGTAAAGTTGTTGCCGGTGAAGTCGTTGTTATTCGCTATGAAGGCCCTAAAGGCGGCCCTGGCATGCAAGAAATGCTTTATCCAACCACTTACTTAAAATCTATGGGTTTAGGTAAAGAGTGCGCGTTACTTACCGATGGTCGTTTCTCTGGTGGTACTTCAGGTTTATCCATTGGTCATGTTTCGCCAGAAGCCGCTGATGGCGGCACTATCGCCTTAGTTGAGCAAGGCGACATAATCCATATTGATATTCCTAATCGCGTTATTGAATTGCAAGTGAGCGACGAAGTAATGGCACAGCGTAGAGAAATTATGTTAGCCAAAGGCAAGCAAGCATGGAAACCAAAAGACAGAGTTCGTCCAATTAGCTATGCATTAAAGAACTATGCAATGTTAGCGACTAGTGCTGATAAAGGTGCTGTACGTAACCGTGATTTACTCGATGGACTTGTAGGTAAATAGCAATGACTCAATATCAAGCATTAAAAAACTACGCGCTCAATCAAAATCAGGCGACTAGTGCTGATAAAGGTGCTGTACGTAACCGTGATTTACTCGATGGACTTGTAGGTAAATAAATGACCAATACCCAAAGCCAAGAGTTGCTCGCACAACACACAGAGCAACTCGACTACCTTAGGCGTATATTGCTTGCACCCGTTTATGATGTTGCCGTAGAAACTGAGCTGACACCCTTAACAAAGTTATCAGCTCGCTTAAATAATCAAATTTATTTAAAACGTGAAGATCAACAACCGGTACATTCTTTCAAAATACGTGGCGCTTACAATAAGCTGTCAAATTTAAGCGAAGCCGAATGCATTCATGGTGTTATTGCCGCATCAGCGGGAAATCATGCGCAAGGTTTGGCGCTAGCCGCTAATAAATTGGGTATAAAAGCCACCATTGTCATGCCCAAAACTACGCCCGAAATAAAAGTGGATAATGTTAGGCGCTTTGGCGGTGAAGTACGCTTAGTAGGTAATAGTTTTAATGAAGCCCAAGAGGCTTCTATTAAATATGCTGAAGCCGAAAACAAAACAGTGATCCACCCTTTTGATGATATCGACGTTATTGTGGGTCAAGGCACCGTAGCAAAAGAGCTATTACAACAGCATGCCAATATTGATGTGGTTTTCGTTCCTGTTGGTGGTGGCGGTTTGCTTGCTGGAATGGCCGTTTACTTAAAACAACTTAGCCCTAACACCAAAATCATAGGCGTTGAAGCAGAAGACTCTGCTTGTCTAAAAGCCGCCTTGGCGGCTGGCAAACCCGTTGATTTACCTCAAGTAGGTTTGTTTGCTGATGGCGTTGCAGTAAAGCGTATTGGTGAACATACGTTTAAGTTAATTAAACGTTACTGTGATGAAGTTATTATGGTAACCACCGATGAAATTTGCGCCTCAATAAAAGACATTTTTGAGCAGACTCGTGTTATTGCCGAGCCTGCAGGTGCCTTGTCATTAGCAGGATTACAAAAATATTGTGCTACTAGTGAGCAAAGTGATCAGTCCTTAGTAGCAATACTATCAGGCGCCAACATGAATTTTCATAGTTTACGTTATGTATCTGAACGCTGTGAATTAGGTGAAAAAAGAGAAGCTATTCTTGCGGTAACCATTCCAGAAGAAAAAGGCAGTTTTAAACGTTTTTGCCAAACCATAGGCAACAGAGCCATTACCGAGTTTAATTACCGCTATACAGGCGAGTCAAGTGCTAATGTTTTTGTTGGTGTCCGTTTAAGTGGTAGTGCAGAAGAACGTCAACAGCTACTTAACCAGTTAGCAAGTGCCGACTACCAAGTTAATGATTTCACCGACAATGAATTAGCAAAATTACATGTACGCTATATGATCGGCGGTAAAAATCAAACGGATAATGCTAATGAACGCCTATTCAGTTTTGAGTTTCCTGAGCACCCCGGCGCATTAGAAAAATTTCTTGGTGCGATGGGTGAAATTTTCAATATCACCTTATTTCATTATCGAAATCACGGTGCTGCATTTGGGCAAGTACTCGCAGGCTTTGAAGTGAGTAGCGACAAAGAAAATGAATTTTTTCAGCATTTAAATGCTTTAGGTTACCAATTCCAAGAAGCAACGGATAACCTCGCCTACCAAGCCTTTCTCAACTAATGATTGGGAACTTAACAAGTGTAGAACGCAGTAAATAATGAGATCTGCGACAGAAAATGTTAATTTTCTTATAGCGGCTACGCTATGGCTGCTTATCAATGACCTTTACGCCCTCAGGGATCTGATACCAACTTAGTTTTTCACATACCCAAATGTGTACTGTTGGTTCAAAAACACCATCGTCAGTAATATTAACAGGTTTTAGCTTCAATTTTACCGTAGACAAGTCATCTGGATTAAAGTGATAAATTCGGTTGCCACAATTAGGGCAGAATTTTGCATTAGACTTATTTCCACTATCCGCAGCTCTGCTCCACTCTTTTAGCTCGCCACTAAATTCGATAGCACTAGACTCTATTAACGCTGTAATACTAAATGGACTAGTTGAAAGCTTTTGGCATTCCGTGCAATGGCAAGCCATAACCATTTTTGGTGCTTCATGCAGTTTATAAGTGACTTGCCCGCACTGACAAGAACCTTTGATAGGATATTTAATATTGTCCATAATAGACTCCGATGTAGATGAACAGCTAATAGCATATTAGACGAGAGAAAACCTTTATTCTACAGGCTATTAACCATCTGGTTTTTTATAATAGAAATAAAAACTACCTTTATATTATTGGTATATCAAGTGTTTATTGATTTCCTTTAATAAGATTTTGAAGAATGCGTATTTTATCTCATTATTTTTGACGATCCACACAAGCGAAAAAAAACAAATAATTCCAATCTCTTAAGCAATAATACCTTCCAAAACCGATAATATCTTCAAAAACCGACAATACAACATATAGTGCTTAATAAAATATAAAACACTATATGTAGAATTATATTGACAAATAGTTGATCTTGATCAACTATTATAAGCATGAAAATACTATATATTGTGTTTAATAAAAATAGAAAAACCATGTAAGGTTGTCATAGCACTGAACTATGATACGAATTATGAAAAGGAAAATAATGAAAGATCAAATAATGGCAGATACACTCGAAACTCCCGCGGTTTTTGACCCAAATCATTTACAGTTAGCTTCGCAAGATATTTGGCGATCAAAGTATCAATTAAAAACCCCATCAGGAGAGCCTGTCGACCATACGGTCATCAATACCTTTGAACGTGTTGCAAAGGCCATTGCCAGCGTTGAAACTACGCCAGCGAAACAAAAAAAATACCGTGATGAGTTTTTGTGGGCGCTGATGAATGGTGCGGTGCCTGCGGGCCGTATCGTTTCCAATGCAGGGGCTGGTGAACAGAAACCTACTGCCTCAACGATTAATTGTACCGTATCGGCTACTATTAAAGATTCGATGCAAGGTATCGTCGGTGAAGCAGTAAGTAAAGCGAGCTTAACCCTAAAAGCGGGTTGTGGTATTGGTTATGATTTTTCAACTATCCGCCCTGATGGTGGTTTTGTTGCTGGTGCTGGTGCAACAACGTCTGGCCCCTTACCTTTCATGGATATTTTTGACACTATGTGTAAAACCGTGTCGTCTTCCGGTGGTCGTCGTGGCGCGCAAATGGGGACAATTGATTGTCAACATCCTGATATTATGGCGTTCATAAAAGCGAAACGCGAAGATGGCCGCTTACGTCAATTTAACCTCTCAATATTAATCACCGACCCTTTTATGGAAGCGGTTAAAGCCGATGCTGATTGGCAGTTGGTTTTCCCTACCAATCAAAATGAAATTGATCTTCTAGGGCTGAAATATGATGCTAAAAATAACACCAATGATGTGATCTGGCGAGAATGGCCATTATCTATGGATGGCTACATAGTCAATGATGCAGGTGAAACCGCATGTAAAGTCTATCGCACAATCCGCGCAAAAAACTTGTGGAACATGATCATGAGTGCAACGTATGACTATGCGGAGCCGGGTTTTATCCTGATCGACAAGGTGAATGAATATAATAACAATTGGTTTGCGGAACTTATCCGTGCCACCAATCCATGCGGTGAGCAACCGTTACCACCCAATGGTTCATGCTTATTAGGTTCAATCAACTTAACCGCTTTTGTCAGTAATCCTTTTACCGCGCAAGCAAGTTTTGACTGGGAACGATTTAAGAAAGTGGTCCGTATTTTCACGCGTATGCTTGATAACGTGGTAGAAATTAATGGCTTACCATTGCCTGAGCAAGTTGCTGAAATTGAAAGCAAGCGCCGTCACGGTATGGGCTATTTAGGTTTAGGCTCTGCTATGACCATGCTTGGCATGAAGTACGGTAAAAATAACTCAGTGGATTTCACCAGTGAAGTCACTAAACACTTAGCATTAGAAGGATGGCGTGAAGCAACCAAGCTTGCCAAAGAAAAAGGTGGCGCGCCCTTCTTAAATGAAATGTATACCATAACCGGCGCTTTATTACGTAAACGTCCTGAGTTAGCTGAAAAATACAAATTAGGTGATCAGGTTAAAGGGGTTGAGTTACACGTTAACTATAGCCGTTACATGAAAAATATAGTCGCCGAGTTAGGTGATAAATGGGTAGAAGAAGCTTTAACTACAGGGTTGCGTTTTACTCACCACAGTTCAATTGCTCCCACAGGCACCATTGCGTTATCTATAGGAAATAATGCCAGTAACGGCATCGAGCCAAGTTTTGCCCATGATTACAAACGTAACGTTATCGTTCCAGGAAAATCAACCAAACAGCAAGTGAACGTACGTTCGGCCGAAGTGTTAGCGTATGAACGCTTGATGAAAACCACCCACGGGGCTGATTGGCAATTACCGATGAGCAAAATGGGTTCAATCTTATCCTTAGATTTATCACAGTTGCCTGACAGTTTTGTTGATACCTCAACGGTTACGCCATCAGAGCATATTGCCGTGCAAGCAGCGGCTCAGGTTTGGATCGACAGTTCAATTTCTAAAACGATCAATATTCCAACAGAATTTCCTTTCGAAAATTTTGAAAATGTCTATTTAGAAGCTTATACCGCAGGGTTAAAAGGCTGTACCACGTTCCGCTTCAATCCTGAAAACTTCTCGGGCGTACTTGTCAACGAAGCCGATCTGGCCAATACAGATTATCAGTTTACCGTTGAGGGTGGTGAGGTGATCACCGTTAAGGGTAATGCTAAGATAATTTACGAAGGCCAAGAACATATTGCTTCTAACTTATTTGATGCGATAAAAGAAGGGCAATACGGACGTTTTTAACGGGCTTAGCACAAACAAAATTTATTAGGCGGGTTTCATTACCCGTCATTTAGAAGAGACACATCATGACCAACTCAGCTTCATCAGAAAAACCGATCGAAATCAGTAAAAAAATTACTGGTGTATCGGTAGTCAATAAAGAAAACAGCGCATTAGCAAAAGAAAATAACGCTGTTATTGCCTTAGAAAAATCACCCCAACCAGTTGAAGTGATTGAAAAAACTACACGACCGAAAGAGTTAGATTCAAGAACCTATAAGATAAAAGCCTCTACAGGCTATGATCACGCGTATTACGTGAGCATTTCAAATGTTGTGCTTAATGAAGGTACTGCGCTAGAAGAAGTGCGCCCCTATGAAATATTCATCAATACCAAAGACAAAATAAATGTTCAATGGGTACATGCCTTGACCTTTATGATGTCAGCCGTCTTTCGAAAAGGCGGAGAATACATGTTCTTATTAGATGAATTACGTGAAGTATCTTCACCCAACGCAGGCTGGTTTGGGCAACATACCCGTGGTGGAAATCCACGATACATTGAGTCGATGGTTTCAGCTATCGCCGATACCATTGCTTACCATGTTGAAAAAACCTGTGGCGTGGCTGTTGAAAAAATCGAATTATCGAGCGAAGCCAAAGCTATTATTGCAGAGAAAAAAGCAGAGTATCTGAAAAATCACACTTCAACTATCACCTCATCAGAAGTAGATAATGAAGTAGATAGTGAAGATGCCGGCATGCCAAATGCGCTGGATTGTCCTAAGTGTAAGGTGCGCAATGCTGTGATTAAACTTGATGGTTGTTTAACGTGTGTATCGTGTGGCGATTCAAAGTGTGGTTAATGGTATTGGTGTAATTACCAAGTGATATTACTGAGTAGTCTCCGTAATATCTAAGACCAATTATTATCACCCAAAGGGGAAAAGGTGTGGCTGTAGTTTTAGCTGTAGCAGCGTATGAATCTATGCAAGAAAAAATAGAATTACTTAAAGAAATACAAAAGGCATAAGCTCAACTTTCAGTCGGATTAGGTATTTCAAATTCTGATGCGCACACACAAGTTTTGAAAAGTATTAAGCCTTGAAAGTAGTTTGGTTTCCGTTAGTAATAGGGGTTTTGCGCCCATCCCCTCGAAATCAGTACTAAATGAAGTAAACACGCATTTACTTCATTCACCCCTTATTTTTAAAGGGCTTAAATATACATACAAGTGTCTGAGCATAATGGATGAGATTTAGTCACTGGTTTTATGATCTCTTTGTGCGCATTAGAGACATTAACTTTAAATACTTTTCCATATATTATCTAATGAATAATTTGTGTCATATTACTGAGAAGTCTTAGTAATAACCTAAAAACACCCAGCTAATATCCTAATATATTGATTTTATGGGTAATAGTCTCTAATTCTATATTAGATATTACTGAGACTTCTCAGTAATATCCAAGTTACGATAAAAATAAAATATTTATCGTTTCTAAAACTTTGAAATTATGGGATATTAATACAAATTAATTAAAGCTTATGGGATAGACATTACTGAGAAGTTTCCATAATAAGCTGTTATATTTAATCAAAGTTTCGGTAATAATATCGAATCTAACTAAAAGGACTTAAAATGAAAAAAACAATACCTCTAGCTTTAACCATTCTTGTATCTACTTACATTTCTCCAATATTGGCTACAGAAAATAATAGCTGGTACATTGGTGGGTTATATACAGCACAAGATTTATCTGGACTTTCCCCTGATTCTCATGATTTTAACACCGCAGGCATAATCGGAGGATATCAATACAATGAATATATTTCTTTCGAGACTCGCCTTTCAAAAGGAGTTTCAGGATCTGAATTTAATTTCGGTTTTAGAGGTGGAGAATTAGATGATTCTACTTCAGATATAGATTATCAAGGTTCAATATTAATTAAGGCATCGTACCCGGTAACTGATACATTTAATTTTTATGCTACAGCAGGTTATTCAAAAACTAAAATTGATCAAAAAAATGTAATCGCAATTTTAGATTCTGATTTTATAGCACTAGGATCAAATACTTACAACGTTAGTTTTAGCGAAAATGGTTTTACTTATGGGCTGGGCTTAAATTATAAAGTGAGTGATAAATTCATTATATTTACTGATTATCAAATTCTACCTGATTGGGAACCATCTTTTACTCATTCAGAAAATTGGAATAATATTAACATTGGTTTTAATTATGCCTTTTGATGTACTTTAACTATAAGTTGCTTAAACGGAAAAATAACAGTTGGCCATCGCTTCGCGATTATAGCCAACCATTATTTTCCGCTTAGCAAGGCGTTAGGTTTTATGTCAAAATTATATGTAATCATTCTGCTATTTATTTCCCCTGTTTTTGCAGGTGAATTAAATGACTGTGGAAACAACAAACAAGCTCAGCTCTTAGTTAAATTGATAAGCACTGATAAAGAGCAAAAGCGTACGAATATTCGTTGTAATATACTACTAACAAAAGCAGCGGAAGCTAAAGCTAAAAAAATGGCTGAATTTGGTCTTGTCACCCATAACCTAGGGAGGAGTCCTAATTCGCGACTAGAGGAAATAGGTTATAAGCTTCCTAAGCATTACGGAATTGAATTTAATAGCAATCAAGTTGAAGCCATTGCAGGTGGGTATTCAGATGCTGGAGATGTTTGGGATGCATTTAAACGTTCAGAAGGACATAGAACTCATTTACTTGGCGAACATGAGTTTTATTTAGAGCAAGATGAAATTGGTGTTGCTCTTGTAAAAAAATGGGAATCACCTCATGTTGAATATTGGGTAGTATATCTAACAAAAGGTTATCAAAAGAATCAATCTTACTCTGGTGACTTTGATAACATACCTAATAAAGCGCTATTTATATTAAAACAGTCAAAGTAGTAAAATAAAACCTATAAGGCATTAAAGTCGGACAAAAAACAGTTGGCTTTTGCTTATATGGACTCCTCGTATTGTACAAGAAAA
>CAXBEX010000008.1:0-188625 GCA_963974965.1 uncultured Colwellia sp.
GTTCAATGTCGTGCAGTAGGCTAAGAATTTTGGTATAACTATCGTGTAAGTTGCTCATTTGACTAATCTTTTGGTGAAGATGTCATTATATCACGCTAAGTGATTGAGCAACTTACAATTTCAATTTTTTTAATAATGCACCACGGGTTTACCTATCTATAATAATCAACTTAAAAGGGAACGGTTATTGTACCTAAAGCTGTGTTCTTATTTAGCATGGTCTATTAGGTACGATATTATAAAGGAGGGGGTATAAACGAATAAGGTAATGCTATGCCGTGGGATAACAAAAGGGTCTATATATGCTTCTACAAATGCCTCTGAAGAAGATAAACAAACCCTTTTAAATCAATAATTAATAATTAATAATGAGGATGACCGCTACATCATGCCGCCCATGTAGACGATATACCACTGATTTAATTACCATTTATTAAATGGGACTTTATTGCCCCCCCACTTTATACCCATAAAGTTCAATCACTTAAGCTAACCTATTGAATAGTAATGAAACATCGTTGTTTCATGGTCAGAATATATACACTTACAAATCAATAAAAACATTTGATAGTAAAGCTCTGATAGACCCGCTAGTTAGTGATTCGCAATGTTTAAATATATTGCTTACGAAACTCACTTGGGGTTTGTCCTGTTTCTTGTTTAAAGGCTTTATAAAAAGAAGATCTCGCGTTAAATCCAACCTCAAGTGCGATGGTAAGTACTGAATCTTGATTAGCTAATATTTTCGGCTTCGCTGCTTCAATGCGCCACTTATTGATGAAATCAAAAAAGTTTGTGCATAGCGTTTCATTCAGTGTTTGTGAAATATAATTAGGAGAGATAGCTAAATGGTTAGCGAGTTTTTGCAGTGACAGATTTGAATCTAAATATAACGCCTCTTTGCTCATAATGTTATTAATTTTATCTGCAATACGATTGGATTGCTCATTATCTAACGCTGAACGTTGATACTTCATTGGAGAACTTATTTCAACATTGTCGTCATTATTTCGAACAGCAATATCGACGCTTTCATTTTCACTATAGCCAATAAGTCCCGGTTTTTGCTGCAAGCCAAAGTGAGCCAAGCTCCATACCAACAGCAGTGACAGCAAACTCTCCGTTCTTATATTAAATAAGAAATTATCAAATAGGTTTGAAGAAAACACCGTAGCCAAAGAAAACAACCAAGTACTAATAGCAATGAATAGTAGCCAGTTCATCCAGTTAAGTGATTTATCGTCATGATTAGAGAACATATTTTTCAACTGTTTTCGATAATCAACCAAACGGTAAATAATACGATAAACGATATATACACATTGACCAAGCCAGAGCATCACCATAATCAATAAACTTATAGCGGTGGCGATAGCTAAAGGGGCAACCACATCAATATCGTCAATAAATATATCTGTATACATGTCTTTTGGTAAAAGCATGATCATTACAGCAAAGATAAGAGCAGGCCATAACAAAACAAAATGACGGATTTGTTTTCTGTTTAGTTTCCAAGGTTTTTCAGCGGTGATCCCTTCAATATAAAACCATAAGCACGGACACAACAAAAAAAGAGTGGGAAAAACTATCGCGCTGTACAATTGACTCAAGTCAGGAAATTGAGCATTAACAATTGGCACAAGTGCTATAGTGCTATTGGTAAGTAAGAATATCGCTAAAGGTAAAAAAATTGCAGACTTCATTGCTCGGTTCAAAAAAATAGGAACGCTTAACAATACCTGTCCTAGCATAACCATGCTGATAATCATTACGATAGGGTCTGTCAAATTTCATACCTTTTTACACACTTGAATATTTAAGCCTTTAATTCTACCTCATTATCTACAAATACACCTAAAAAAGTGTCCGCGCTTCTAGTCTCGGACGACATAAGCTCTTATAAAACCTATTATTTAATCAATCTCGGACAAGTTGCAATAACGCCACTTAGTTATCTTGTCATTGAGCAAGTATTAATAAAAACCTTGGTATTGTCCTTCACTAAGAATATTAACCATCACTTTTAGCCTGTTGAATGGGCTATAACAAATAAGAAATGGAGTTACAAATGAGTTCTATAAATAGTACAAAAACAGTTTTTGAAGACTTTCAAATAAACGTCAAATTGAAAATTTCGGCGCTTTGGATAGCGGTTATGTTTTGTTATGTCTATGGCGACTATATACAGATTTATGTACCTGGAATATTGGCAAAGGCCATGGAAGTTAACGCGACAACTGAAACACAAATAGAGTTTTTTGCCGTGGCTTTATTGATGGCAATGCCAAGTGTAATGATATTTTTTACCTTAGTGATTAAGCCTAAAATAAATCGCTGGCTGAATATAATATTGAGCACACTTTATATAATTATACTTGTTGCAACTAATTTGACAGAAACTTGGGTGTTTTACCTATTTTTAACAGCAATAGAGGTTTTAATTTCAGTGGCGATTGTTTGGTATGCATGGAACTGGCCGAGGATTAAGAATAGAGAAATCAGCAAGTAGACAATGAGTAAACACTCAATTAAAGGGTTAAGTAAGGCACACAAAAATGAATACGGCTGACTAGGTGAGTGATAGTTCAGTTTATGTTACACCTTAAAAATATATAAAAATTGGAATTTGCAAATGAAAAAATTAATTTTACTACTCGTATGTATGATAAGTACTCCACTGTACGCCGGTATAGAGCAAGGCATAACCGCCTTTGAAAATAGAAATTTACCATTAGCTAAAAGCATATTGTTGCAGCAAAACGATAAACGTTATCAAAAGCCTCTTTATCTGGCTCTGATAGCCGCAAAAGATGGAGAATTAGATGAAGCCGAAGAATATATTGAGCAGGCAATTGAGCTCGACGCTAAAAATGCGGAGGTGCAATTTACCTATGCAAAGATTATGGCGGAACAAGCTGAAGCGAGCAGTATTTTTAGTTTTACTGGTTATATTAAAAAAGTAAAAAAAGCATTTATAGTCGCTGTTGAATTAGCACCAAAAAATATTGAATATCGTCGTGCCTTAATTCAATTTCATCTTAATGCTCCAAGCATGCTCGGTGGTGATATAAATGAGGCATTGCAACATGCTCAAGTGTTAAAAGGAGTGAATGAATTATCTGGTACGAGTGCCTTGATTCAAGTTCATGGAAAAAGGGGAGACGATGATAAATTTGATGAAAAATTAAAAATTGCAATGCTAAATTTTGCCGATGAACCTGAGTTATATTATCAACTCGGTATATATTACCAAGAAAAAGAAAGTTTCAGTGAAGCCTTAATAAATTTCCGTAAAGCGGCAAATATGACAACCTCTACGGACAAACAGCGTATTGCAAAATATAGCGCTGTTTTTCAAGTAGGTCGAACAAGTCTATTTAGCAACAGCAACTTTGATGAAGGTGAGAAGGCTATTACTCAATACCTTAACGAAGCTGTAATTTCTTCTTCCATGCCTTCAAAAGATTGGGCTAAGTTTAGACTAGCAAATATCGTTGAAGCTCAGGGGAAAAAATCGAATGCAATAAGATTATATAAAGATCTTGTTCAGGAATCTTCCGACAAGGTCCTTCAAGAACAAGTTAAAAAGCGGATAAAGAAACTGAGTTAATCCTATCTATAATAACTGCTAGCTAAGAAAGTCTATTTTAATTCATTAAAAACAAAAAAGCCCAAATATTGCTATTCGGGCTTTCGTTTAGATGATTAGATTTTATATGAATAGAGTTTTAACTCTATTACATCATTCCGCCCATTCCGCCCATTCCGCCCATATCAGGCATAGCAGGACCGCCAGCATCTTTAACTGGAGCATCGGTAATCATAGCTTCGGTAGTTAACATTAAACCTGCAACAGAAGCGGCAAACTGTAATGCACTGCGCGTTACTTTAGTTGGATCTAAAATACCCATCTCAATCATATCGCCGTAAGTACTGTTACCGGCATTGTAACCGTAGTTACCTGTACCGTTACGCACTTCGTTTAATACAACTGATGATTCATCACCACAGTTCGCTACTATTTGACGAAGTGGCGCTTCCATCGCGCGGATAGCTACGTTAATACCGTGGGTTTGGTCTTCGTTAGCACCTTCAAGATCTTTGATAGCCATTGCTGCGCGAACAAGTGCCACACCGCCACCAGCAACAACACCTTCTTCAACCGCAGCACGTGTTGCATGCAGCGCATCTTCAACGCGCGATTTCTTCTCTTTCATTTCCATTTCTGTTGCTGCGCCAATTTTAATTACCGCAACGCCGCCAGCTAATTTAGCTAAACGTTCTTGTAGTTTTTCTTTGTCATAATCTGAAGATGAGTCTTCAATTTGGCCACGAATTTGCGCAACACGTGCCTGAATGTCGGCTTCTTCACCAGAACCGTCAATGATAGTGGTATTGTCTTTAGAAATGATTACGCGCTTAGCTTGACCTAAGTCTTCTAAAGTCGCTTTTTCAAGTTCCATTCCAATTTCTTCAGAAATTACCGTACCCGCTGTTAATGTTGCCACATCTTGTAGCATTGCTTTACGACGGTCACCAAAACCTGGTGCTTTTACTGCGGCCACTTTAACAATACCACGCATGTTATTAACCACTAATGTCGCTAAGGCTTCGCCTTCAACATCTTCAGCAATAATTAATAATGGCTTACCTGCTTTGGCAACACCTTCAAGTGTTGTTAATAGTTCACGGATATTAGATATTTTTTTATCAACTAAAAGAATGAAAGGATTTTCTAATTCAACCGTGCCGCTTTCTTGGCTGTTGATGAAATAAGGAGATAAATAACCACGATCGAATTGCATACCTTCAACAACGTCTAGCTCATCTGTTAAGGCTTGACCTTCTTCAACAGTAATGACACCTTCTGTGCCTACCTTATCCATTGCTGTTGCAATAATTTTACCAACGGTTTCATCAGCGTTAGCTGAGATTGTACCCACTTGCTCAATCGCTTTGTTATCAGTTACTGGCGTAGATGTTTCTTTTAATGCAGCAACGGCGGCGATAACAGCTTTGTCGATACCACGTTTAATATCCATTGGGTTCATACCCGCAGCAATAGATTTCAAGCCTTCATTTACAATAGCTTGTGCTAAAACAGTAGCAGTAGTTGTACCATCACCCGCTTCGTCATTGGCTTTAGAAGCAACTTCTTTCACCATTTGTGCGCCCATGTTTTCGAATTTATCTTCTAATTCGATCTCTTTAGCAACCGTCACACCATCTTTAGTGATAATTGGACCACCAAAAGATTTGTCTATAACAACGTTGCGACCTTTAGGGCCTAACGTTACTTTAACCGCGTCGGCTAATAAATTTACGCCACGTAACATTTTTACACGTGCGTCATTTCCAAATAATACGTCTTTTGCAGCCATGTTATTTATTCCTGTTTATGTTATTGGGATGGAGCAATGCTCAACATCAAATTAAAATTTATTTATTAAAAGTGAATTATTCAACGATTGCCAAAATGTCTGATTCAGAAAGGATCAATACTTCTTCACCATCAATTTTTTCAGTTTTAACGCCATAGCCTTCACTGAAAATCACCTGATCACCAATTTTTACGTCTAATGCACGTACATCACCATTTTCTAAGATACGGCCATTACCAACAGCAATAACTTCACCACGGGTTGATTTCTCTGCGGCACTTCCTGTTAGCACAATGCCACCGGCTGATTTAGATTCAACTTCTTTACGTTTTACAATTACGCGATCATGTAATGGACGAATACTCATATATTTTCTCCAGAGAGTTATTAGTTATAACAAATATGTTTGTGTGTAATGAAATGGGGCTAAAAAAACACTTCACAAGTCTTTAATGTGTTTTTTTGATAATTTAATCCCTGTGATTATTCTTTTCGCTGAAATCCCCTTCAATGGTTTCACCTTGATGGTGAGTAATAGTTTTTTTTGGTGTAAAAACATCTGAATTATCTACTTCATTATCATAAACATGACCATTTTCTTGGGTAGAAGCAGACGAATGAAAATGCACATTGGCACCAAAGGTACTACCTGGACTAGTTTTTATATGCTTTTGCACTGAACTCGCCAATGCTTGACGAACCGTAGGCACAAGTAACAACAAACCGAAAATATCAGTAACAAACCCGGGAGTCACTAAAAGTACACCTGCCACTAATAACATCAAGCCCGTGACTATCTCACTTGATGGCATTTCCCCTTGTGCCATTTTAGTTTGTACCGATTGCAGCGTAGCTAAACCTTGTTGGCGAACATATTTAGCACCCAACCAAGCACTAACAATAACAATAGCAACCGTTGGCCATGCACCAATAAGCGCTCCAACTTGCATCAACACAGTAATTTCTATAATAGGTACGATAATAAATAGTGCAAATAATACTCGAAACATAAAGACTCCTATTTTCTTTGTAAGATATATTGGGGTTAACAGGTCTTTTTCAAGCACAGAGCATTTTTACATCACTTATTACTGGTGTTGTTAAGTTTTTTTTAAGAGAATAAGGCTAAATTGTTATTGTGAGGATGCGTTATGATATTTCAACTCGTATTGACCACTTGCCCAAATAAGCAAGTAGCTAAACTAATTGCTGAACACTTAGTTAAAGAAAAGTTAGCTGCTTGCGTCAGTATATTGCCAAATATAACGTCAGTTTATCATTGGCAAAATGAATTACAGTACGACAATGAATTACAACTGTTAATAAAAACAAACTGTGATAAATTTGCACAATTAAATGCTCGAATTAATGAACTACATCCTTATGATGTAGTCGAAGTAATTGCTTTGAATATCCAGCAAGGCGATAACCACTATTTAAACTGGATCCGTGAATATTTAAAGTAGTATTAATGAAAAAATTATCGTTGTTTTTTAACTTACCTTTAAGCGTACTTTTTACCTTAATTATCGCACTAGCAAGCTTTCAGCCTACGGTTAGCCAAGCACAACAATCAATTTTTGATATCTCAAGTGCCTCGCTGTTTAGTAATGATGATGAGTTTTTAAGAGTTGATCAGGCCTTTACTATCAACTTTGATCAACAAAACAATCAATTGTATCTCAATTTTGATATTAATGAAGGCTATTATCTTTATCGTCATCAATTCACATTCACCAGTGAAAATGCGCGCTTTTCAGAAATAGTATTACCTCAAGGAATTGATCACGAAGATGAATTTTTCGGTGTTCAGCAAATTTATAAAGATCAACTAAATTTAGTCATTAACATTGAAGAAGCTAGCAACAATGCCAGCATGACTATTCGCTATCAAGGTTGTGCCGATAAAGGCTTGTGTTACCCGCCAACGATAAAGACAATTGCATTAGAGGAAGTGCTTGCACAAGCAACAGGCAACAACGCTGCTGCTGTATCGGCCCTAAATGCACCTGCAACCAATTCAAGTGTATCTTCCTCGAATAATGCCAATAAAAACATAGCATCTGCACCTGTCAGTGAACAACATCAATTGGTTGACATGCTAAAACAAGGCAGTTTACTCTTAACCCTAGTAGCCTTTTTTGTTGGGGGTTTATTGCTCTCTTTTACCCCGTGTGTATTCCCCATGTATCCCATTTTAACCGGAATTATTGTTGGTGCAGGTAAACAGCGAGACACGCCTTTAACCACAAAAAAAGCCTTCACCTTATCTTTTTTCTACGTGCAAGGTATGGCAGTAACTTATACTTTATTAGGTATTGTAGTGGCGCTTGCTGGTGCACAATTTCAAGCAGTATTTCAGCATCCTTTAGTATTAATTGCGCTAAGCATATTATTTATATTTTTATCCCTTTCAATGTTTGGTGTTTTTAATCTTGCGCTACCCGCGAGTTGGCAAAACAAATTGAACAATTTGAGTAATAAACAAAAAGGTGGCTCTATTGTTGGCGTTATTGTTATGGGAATTATTTCTGGCTTAGTTGCCTCACCTTGTACAACAGCGCCTTTAACGGGGGCTTTATTGTATATTTCGCAAACGGGTGATGTAGTATTAGGTGCGTCAGCGTTATATGCATTAAGTTTGGGGATGGGTTTACCTTTATTAATTTTAGGTAGCTCTGGTGGTAAGCTATTACCCAAAGCCGGCGCATGGATGAATATCATTAAGAATATTTTCGGCTTGTTACTACTCGCTGTACCTATCTTTTTATTAGAGCGTTTTATACCTGAGATTGCGAGTAAAGCGTTGTGGGCATTATTGATATTAGGCTCGGCGAGTTATTTATATGTTGTAAATCACAGTTCCGCTACAAACAAAGCCATGGATAAACCTAAAGGTTTCGGCTTTGGTTTACGTTCATTATTGATTTTTTTAATGATGTTTTTTGGTGCAAATATGGCTTACCAGTTACTTGTCTCTACTAATATTATACAGGGTAATAAGCAAACGGTAATTAATGCGGGTAAAAATAGCCAAATACAACATTTTAAGCAAGTAACTTCGTTAAAAGAACTGCAAACAGCAGTTGCTCAGGCAAACAAGCAAGGTAAAACAGTTATGCTCGATTTATATGCCGACTGGTGCGTGGCATGTAAAGAGTTTGAACAGTACACTTTTCCAGATAAAAAAGTACAAGATGCGCTTGCCAATTCGGTATTGCTACAAATAGATTTAACCGATACTGGCTCTGAACAAAACGTAGCATTAATGGAACATTTTAATATATTTGGTTTGCCCTCAATTTTGTTTTTCGATTTACAAGGCAAAGAATTAAGCCAGCAGCGTATTACTGGTTTTATGAGTGCAGAAGAATTTAGTGCTCATATTACAGCAATATTTAAATAATCAAAAAATTTAAAGCCTCACCTGCCATAATTTATATGCAGGTGAGGCTATTACTTATAAAATTTTATTTGACCGCTTTTCTACTTGTGTTTTCCAATATCCGTCATGAATATGGTTTTTAATAAATTCATTTAATTCTATCTCAGGTACGGGTTTTGAAAAATAATAACCTTGAATTAAATCACAATTATTTTCAGTTAAACTACGTAATTGTGCTGCCGTTTCAACGCCTTCGGCAATAACGGTTAAACCTAAATTCTTCACCATCGCAATAGTCGACATAATTATTTGATAATCAGCATGATTTTCTAACATGCCAAACACAAAACTTTGATCAATTTTAATCACATCAATAGGCATTTTTTTAATATAAGCCAATGACGAATAACCCGTGCCAAAGTCATCAATAGCAAAACTAAAGCCCATTAACTTTAAACTTTCCATCATTTCAATCGTGTGATCAATATCCTTAACTAAGGTTTGTTCTGTTAGTTCTAATTCAAAGACTTGAGCTGACAAAGAAAATTTATCCAACAAACTTTGAAGATAACTTGGTAAATTAGCATCAACAAACTGCCCCGCCGATAAATTAATCGCAATTCTTACATCTGTTAACCCCTGCTCTCTAATCATTATAGCCAATTCAAAACAACGATGAATAATCCAATAGCCTAATTCAATCATATGCTGAGAATTTTCTAAAATAGGAATAAAATCTTCCGGTGAAATCATGCCCCGCTCAGGATGCTGCCAACGCAGTAAGGCTTCAAAACCATATATCTTTTTATCTTTTGCCCGTAATTGTGGTTGCAAACTTAAACTGAACTGTTGTTTAGCAAGTGCTTGACGAACTTCGCCCTCAAGCATCACTCTATGAGCAACTCGCTGATACATTTCTTGATGATAAACATGAAATTGACTACCACCATTATCTTTTGCTTCATACATGGCTATATCCGCATGAGAAATCAAATCTTCGACCTTCTCCTCACTAGACTCTGTGTATGAAATACCAATGCTGGTAGAAACATAAAAAATGCTTGAGCCAAGTCTTATCGGCTCTTTAAATAGTGCAAGCAGCTGATCAGCAATAATTACCGCTTGATTAACAGATTTCAAATTCCCCAAAACGACCACAAACTCATCACCACCAAAACGGCAGGCTAAATCTATTTTACCAACACTTAAACGAATTCGCTCTGCTGCTTGAATTAAAAGTTTGTCTCCTTCAGTGTGACCATTACTGTCATTTACTTTTTTAAAATCATCTAAATCTAAGAATAAAACCGCAACACCACTGGGATATCGCCCAATATGAGCAATTGATTTACGCAGTTGATAATTAAGCATATTACGGTTGGGTAACCCCGTAAGTAAGTCATACATTGCAATATTTTCTAACTCTTTAGTTTTTTGTTCAACTTCAATATTTAGTTGCTCTAATTCATAACTAAGATCTAAAGCAGAGTGAGTTAAAATATCTAATTCATCAGAGAATAAAAGCGGCCTTTTCAATCTCACTTGTCGAAATTGATCAAACTTTTTATTCGCAAGTAAGGGAAGTGCCCCAGATAAACGCAATAATCGGTTTGTAAATGGACGAGCAACAAAGTAAACAAACAAACCTAACATAAAAAATATGCCACTGAGTGAAATTAAAAACTGCTGTCTATAGTGTGAATTTTTGTCTTCAAAAGGCGTAACATCATCAATTAAAGATAAATAAAATACTCGTTCGCTACTTTGTGCTAATGGCAATAGGTTAACCAAATAGTTATGACTAGCTAAATCAATTTGCATACCTTTTTCAAGCACAAGCGCTAAATTAGTTTCTTTATTGGCATCAAGAAGTGATTGTGTTAATTCCATATTTGATGCTGAAATAATTTTTATTTTAAAATCTGATTCATTAGATTTTAAAGGAAAACTAATCACTGCAACCTCGCTATTTAACGAGGTATTTATTGCATAAAGCATATCAACAAGACTAGCACTCATCGTAACAACCACTATATCGCCTTGGTTGTTCAATAAAGGTACGCTAAGTAAAAGCTGACATTGCTGCTGACACTGAATTTGATGATTAGGGCGTTGCAGCCTTAATACTTGGTCAATGTTTTCTTGTACCACTGAAGGCATAATTGAGGTTACAAAAAGTGGTTTTTTATTTGCATCAACTAACCAAACATTCTCTACATTTAAGTTAAGTTGCAAGCCATCAAACTGATTAGCAAGTTGCTCTGCAAAAACGGTTAAGTTTTTTTGCTGTGAAAACTTCGTGATTTCAGCAAAAGACTCAAGCCAAACATTGATTTTAGAACGTAAAATATCACTGTGTAAGGCAAATTGAGCTTGCCCTTGATCTAATGTTTTTTGATGGAACTGTTTATAGTCATCTTGTAAGCGCGATAAAGATAGCACTGAAAAACCTATAGCCAAAAGCAATAATGTTGAAAATATCAACATCAATAACTTGGTTGGAACACTAATAAATTTTTTTGTCATCCGTAAACTTCCCTATTAAAACCAATACATCAACTGCATAGCCCAAAGCTGCCAATTTTTGCTATCATTAATTTTTGGGTTTGGCAAAATAACAGGCGTAAGTCTGCCAGCGCCTTGAAACCAGTGGTATTCAAATCTTAACCGCAAATTACTTGAAAAATCATATGATAATCCGATAGTTGTATCTCTTTGATATGCAAAATAGGCAGGAACAAGACCGCCTGTTTCTACAGCTAATTTTTCACCGTCTTTGTCATCTCTATCACTATAAAAGCGCTCATAACGTGTAAGTAATGTTAATTCATTACTCACCTTATATCGAGATTGTACATACATACCGTCACCAATAGGCTCTTTAATATACCGCGGATTATAAAAACCTTCTGTGGTGAATCGCTCTTGAAAAACTTCTCCACTAAACTCCCATTTTTCTCCCTCATACAAAGCATTCATAGTGTAAAATTTAAAGGAAAAGTCACCATCAAAAAATAAATCCCCTGAATCATTTGCCTGATAATTAAAAATGGAATCTAAATAAGAAACTCCAAACCGCCACGGTGAAAAGGCCGGTTGCCAATAAAAACTAGCTTGTATATCAGAGTCTTGCTTAACAGTTCCTTGAGCAAACTCACTTAAAATAATGTCAGCTTGGTTATCAGAAATTGGTGAAGTACCGTAACTGAAGTTAAAATCAACGTTGCCATAATTATCATCACTGTGGCTAATTTTTATTGCTGCGCCATCACCACCAACAGCAATATCTCGAAAACCATCAAAATAAACAGATTGAGGTAAAATGATACTAGGGCGAGCAAAGGGAATGTCTCTAGAGCTAGAATAGAGCCAATGAATATTTTTAAAGCGCCCTAGATAAATATTTGCTTGCCAGTCTGAACTTTTATATACCGACCAATCTAATAAGGCATAATCAACCCGTACCCCTTCCGCATATCTATTACCGCCATTTAAATAAACTACCTGCCCAGCCAATCTCAAATTAGAGCTCAGCTGGTAAGAAGCATTAATGCCAACTTCGGTTAGTTTAGGAGACAATGCACCATCATCATTAACAAAATCGCTACCATTAACACCAACCAACCCTTGCGCGATAAACCCATGGTACTGAAAATTTTGCTCTGCGGCTTCAACTTTAACAACCAATAGGTAAAGTACTGTGAATAGTACAAAAAACAATTTCTCCATTACTATATTGACCATTTTAGTTTTTAATTTGAACAACATTTACTTCCTCCTCATCCTTGATACTCTCAACATAACCAATGGCACCGGGTGTTTTTCTTACTGCGTCTAAAAGTTCTTCTGGTGTATTTACCGTAATAGGAGCCACCCCTAAGCCAGAATAAGTTAATTTATTCCAAATACGATCAAGCTGATAAGGAAACATTTGCAAGTGCTCTTTAGTAAAACGCAAATGAATAGTGTGTTGACGAGGTAAAACATAAACAGTAATTCTTCGACCGTCAACCCACTGCATTAGACGCATGGTATAAATACGCCGTAATTGTGAGGTGGTTAGTATAGATTCACTAACAGACGGGTGCACAATAACCTCAACAGCATAAGCTTTTGAAAAAATACAACCAAAAAACATTAGTAAACATAAAGAATAAAGTGTTTTGATAATACAGCCCTTTTGTACCTAACAATATTCTAAAGTAAATATTGGTTAAGCATTTACCAACGATTAAGTGAGGGATTTAATAAGTATGGTAATTGGTATTAACGACAAGAAAAGCTATAAACTGCTTGCTACCCGCTTGCTACGAAATATTTTACTAATTCATCTTACAATCCAACAAGATGGAACAGCTTTAAAAACAACACCTTAAAAAACTACATCTTTACCTAGTGTAGTAAATAATTACTAATAAAACCACTATTTATCTGTAACAAAGAGATTAGACCAGTATTTTGCTGCTATATTCTGCGAAAACACTATAATAATCGCCAATAATAAAAAAATCTTTTTTTATTCACAATATTATTGTTTTATGTAATTATTGTTAGCAATCACACTTTAAAGGTATTTTTGACGAAAATGAGCACAAAGTTTGAAATTTTAGTGTTAAATGGCCCGAATTTAAACATGTTAGGTAAACGTGAGCCTGAAATATATGGAGCACAAACCTTAGATGAAATAATTGATCTATTAACAGCACAAGCGCAAGAGAAAGGAATAAAGCTTTCTCATCTACAATCAAATGCTGAACATTTGCTTGTTGAAGCAATTCATCAAGCTTATCAAAAAGTAGATTTTATTATTATTAACCCAGCAGCATTTACGCACTCAAGTGTCGCTATTCGTGATGCTTTATTGTCGGTTAATATACCTTTTATTGAAGTGCATTTATCTAATGTTCATGCAAGAGAAGCATTCAGGCATCACTCCTATTTGTCTGACATTGCAACAGGCGTCATTTGTGGCTTAGGGGCTAACGGGTATAGCTATGCGCTAAATTCAGCTGAGGCTTATTTAAAAACAAATAAAATAAATTCTAAGTAGCAGTTATAAACTGTCACTAAACAATAGAAGATAACAAAGAATAACAGTTAGTTATCGTTAACTAACTTAATATTAATTAATGTAAATTTGAAATAAGGTAACATAATGGATATTCGTAAGATAAAAAAACTCATCGAGTTAGTAGAAGAGTCGGGAATAAATGAATTAGAAATTTCAGAAGGGGAAGAGTCTGTACGTATATGTCGTGGTACTCCAGCAGTAGCCGCTCCTATGGTACATACAGCACCCGTTGCCGCTTCTGTAGCAGCACCTGTGGCCGTAGCGCCAGCAAGTGAAGCAGCCCCGGTAATATCTGGTCATATTGTTCGTTCTCCTATGGTTGGAACTTTCTATGCGTCAGCCTCTCCAGATTCGCCTGTTTTTACCGCAGTTGGTCAGCATGTTAATGCGGGGGAAACTTTATGTATTATTGAAGCAATGAAAATGATGAACCAAATAGAAGCCGATAAATCAGGGGTTATCAAAGAGATTCTAGCGCAAAACGAAGATGCTATTGAATTTGATCAACCGCTATTCATCATTGAATAAGCCCAACCAAAAAGGGTCATTCCATGTTAGATAAAGTTGTTATCGCCAATCGCGGCGAAATTGCCTTAAGAATACTACGCGCTTGTAAAGAGCTTGGTATTAAAACTGTTGCTGTGTATTCTACTGCTGATAAAAACTTAAAGCATGTATTATTGGCAGATGAAACCGTCTGTATTGGTAAAGCTCCAGCACCAGATAGCTACCTTAATATTCCTGCAATTATTGCAGCAGCCGAAATAACTAATGCTGTTGCTATTCATCCTGGTTATGGGTTTTTAGCTGAAAACGCTGACTTTGCTGAACAGGTTGAAAAATCTGGTTTTGCTTTTATTGGACCAAAAGCCGAAAGCATACGAATAATGGGGGATAAAGTTGCAGCTATTCGAGCAATGAAGTCAGCTGGTGTTCCCTGCGTACCGGGCTCTGACGGTCCATTAAATGACAACGATACTGTTAACAAAGCTCACGCAAAACGCATTGGTTATCCTGTAATAATCAAAGCAGCGGGTGGCGGTGGCGGCCGTGGTATGCGCGTAGTTCGTAGTGAAGAAGAGTTAATAGAGTCAATTCAATTAACAAAACGCGAAGCCGGTACTATTTTCAAAAACGACATGGTTTACATGGAAAAATTCCTTGAAAATCCTCGTCATGTTGAAATTCAAATTATCGCTGACGGTCAAGGTAGCGCAATTCATTTAGGTGAGCGTGATTGTTCAATGCAACGTCGTCATCAAAAAGTTGTTGAAGAAGCCCCTGCCCCCGGAATTACCCCTGAAATGCGTGCCAAAATTGGTGAACGTTGTTGTAATGCTTGTATCGAAATTAACTATCGTGGTGCTGGCACCTTTGAATTTTTATACGAAAATGGTGAGTTCTACTTCATAGAAATGAATACTCGTATTCAGGTAGAGCACCCTGTTACTGAAATGATCACAGGTGTTGACTTGATCAAAGAGCAACTGCGTATTGCCGCAGGCCAACCGTTATCTTACACCCAAGATGATATTAAAGTTTCTGGTCATTCTATTGAATGTCGTATTAATGCAGAAGATCCACGCTCTTTTATCCCTTCTCCGGGTAAAATTACTCGCTTCCATCCACCGGGTGGCTTAGGGGTTCGTTGGGATTCGCATATTTACGCTGACTATACTGTGCCCCCTCATTATGATTCTATGATTGGTAAATTGATTACTTGGGGCGATAATCGTGATGTAGCAATTGCACGTATGCGTAATGCGCTTGCAGAGCTTGTGATAGACGGCATCAAAACAAATATTACCTTGCATCAACATATATTAAATGATCAAGGTTTTGTTAACGGTGGCGCTAACATCCACTATTTAGAGAAAAAACTCTCTGACTTTGCATAAAAAATCTTTTAAATAAAAAACCAAAAACTCTGCAATAGCAGAGTTTTTTTTTCAACTCAATTTACGGTAAACTACCTCAAAATACAGCACTCTTTAGAATAACAGCGAGACATGAAATGACTGAACACCTAGAAAAACCTATTCCACCTGCCGACGATGATTGCTGTGGCGGAGGAGCATGCAACCCTTGCGTTTGGGATCACTATTATTCTGAACTGCAAAAATGGCGTATTGAGCAAGCAAAATTAAAAGAACAAGAACAAGAACAGGAACAGGAACAGGAACAGGAGAAAATTTAGCTACATCAACCACTTCTCTATTGTTTTTTTATCAGGCACAGACCCTGAATGATGAGGCTAAATAATTACGATTTAATAAAACACTAATGGACGACAAAAGACGAAACACAAGCGTTAAAAATTGATTTTATTAGGGATAAAAGGTGTTCTTGAATTTACTTAAAAGTGAAAAGTGGTGGCCCCTCCCTGACTTGAACAGGGGACCTGCCGATTATGAGTCGCATTTTTTAGTGTTTTTCAATGAACTTTGATGAACAGTGGTGTATTTTAAGGTCTGTTTAAATCCTTAAAAAACAATTGATTATAACCTTATGTTTGTTTCTTGTTGTTCATTGTCTTTTTTTGTAGCACAATCACTGTGCTACATATTTGCTACAAAATAAGATTCAAGGACAAAAATGACAAAGCGCCTAAAAATAACGAATTCCAGTATCAAGGGTCTAAACGTGGGTGATAGCAGGGTCAATGATACAGAATTATCAGGGTTCCATGCGCGTATTTCACCTAAGGGAAAAATCACCTATTATTTGTTCTATCGACACAATGGAAAACAAGTTAATTATAAGCTTGGTTCTCATCCTGAAATATCTCCATCTCAAGCAAGAGACTTAGCAAAAGCTAAATTGGGTGAAGTGGCAAATGGTGTTGATGTTCAAGAAGTAAAAAAAGAGGCTAAACGTCAAACTGAATTAGCTAAACATACCAAACTTGGCCCATACCTCGACCAACAATATTTACCTTGGTTGACCACTCGAAATGCTAAAACATCTGATCGCATAGTTAAAAGCATAAAAACAGGTTTTCCTGATTATTTAGAAAAACAACTTTCTACTATTCTTGCATGGGATATTGAAAAGTGGCGAAATTTAAAAACAAAATCAGGCATGAGCCCCTCAACAATTAATGGTTATATAAATACTTTAAAAGGTGCGTTAAGTCGTGCGGTTGAATGGGGCATTATTGACAGCCATGATTTGAATAAAGTTAAGTCATTAAAAACAGATAATGCGGTTGTTCGTTACCTTTCTAATATTGAAGAAACATCATTGTTTAAAACTTTACGTAGTCGTGATCGCAAAGTAAAAAATGAACGTGAAAATGGTAATTTATTTAGACAGCAACGTAACTATGCGTTATTGCCTGAACTGAGAAATGCCAATTACTGTGATCACTTAGAACCGTTAATTATTTTAGCGGTAAATACAGGAATGCGAAAAGGTGAAATTTTAGGTTTAGAGTGGGCCCATATTAATCTAGAGAAAGAATTTTTAACTGTAATATCTAGTAACTCTAAATCTGGAAAAAGCCGACATATACCACTCAATAAAGCGGCGAAAGAGGCGTTAGTTAATTGGTTAAACGATACCAGTAGCCAAGGTTTTGTATTTAAAGGAATTGATGAACAACCAATAAAAGAGATTAAAAAAGCATGGGGAAATTTACTTATAAATGCGGAGATCTCGGATTTTAGATTTCATGATTTACGACATCATTTTGCCAGTAAGCTTGTTATGGCTGGCGTTGACCTAAATACCGTACGTGAATTGATGGGACATAGTGATTTAAAAATGACGCTAAGATACGCACACTTAGCGCCAGAACATAAAGCGGCCGCTGTAAACTTAATAGGTTAATGATTAATGAGTACTTTTCTGATACTTTCCTGTTGGTTACTCCAAAATAGCCTTGGGGTTTATGATTTTATTATATTTGGAATTGTTTGATGATCGACAAAGACTATTACCGACTCCCTGAATTGAAAGACCGTTTTGGTTTCACAGAATATGATTATTTATATTTATGTGAAAACTACAATATTCCCATTCGGTTTTATATCCATCATCAGTATTTTTTGTTAACAGAGCCAGACAATAAAAATCGAAAATCCAATGTAATAGGCGCTATTAATTACAAAGGGCTTATTGAGGTTAATTCACTAGATAGAAAGTCTTTTTTGAAAAACTCAACGGTTGAAGTTTCACAATGTTATTTACTAGATAAAAATGGCGTCACAAGTTTTGAAACAAGTTCCGATATCTTAATTGATAAATGTTTAGATGACAGATATGTAAAAAGAGATTCAACCCTAGCAGATTTAGCATCATTTCCTTATGTTGCCATCGTAATGGGTGAGGAAAATCGAGATTTAATTCAACAAGAAAATACGCCGCTAACTGCCAAGTTGTCATTAAACTTTAAAAATATCGTTATTACAAAAGATGATATTGAATGGTGCAAGCTAACATTAGAAATAGATTTAGCAAACGGTCAACCTAGGGAACATATTATTCATAATCAAATTAAACAAATAATACGCATTAACCCTACGCTTGGTGGTGTGGCCTTATACCGAAAAGTGCATGATAACTTTATCAATGACGATGACAGTACAGATCCATACAGCTTGTATCTCGAAGTTAATACAGATGAAATTGTGTGGGGAAAAGCGGAAAAATATGAGAAGAAGCTTACTAAAAGGACATTTTTAAACTTAGTTTCAAAATTTAAAAAAGATATTCAATAATATTTATCACGGCTAACGTCACGTGATCAACGTGACAAATAAAGTCCTCCATGAACTTAAACGTACATGGAGGCAATCATGCCCACTACACAAAACAAACGTGCACTATCTGAAATAGAAACAGCCGAATATATCGGTATGAGTCGTTCTTTCTTACGTCAATCACGTATGGAAGGAAACCGCGAAAACAGAACACCTGCGCCACCTTTTATCAAAATTGGTCGTGCCGTTCGCTACTTAAAAGATGATTTAGATAATTGGCTAAATAGCTTTTGTCGCTTAGAGCATTTAGGCCAAAACCCTTTAGGGGGTGAACATGCCTAAGTTAACTCAAGAGCAAATTCGTTTTTTAATTTGGTTGTCATTGACTGAAACACACTTTGAAATTTGTCGTGAGACAGGCTATTCCTATCGAAAAGTACATGGGCTGAACAGTTACGTTAAAGACAATGGTGAGCCTTTCAAGTTTGATATTCGCACCCTGAACAAACTCGTTAATGAAAACCTTGTAACAAGTGAATTGATTTATCCTTTTGGTGTAAAACACGAACACTACTTTTTGACCGAAGCAGGTCAAGTTTATGTGTCTATGATGGCACTTTGTAAATAAGCACATGGATATTTTCAAGGAAAAATTAATTGTTAAAGCAATTAATGATAAAGATACGTTTTTAGCGCCTTACTTAGCACAAGTGGATAAAGCGGATGCTCAATTTATTACGAAGAAGCTAACACCTTTCTCTAATCTCATTAAAAGTACCATTTTAACGGCGGCTTTTAATAAACCGACAAACTATGACCGTAACAGGCATATTTTGGATACCTCAGCAAAACTCGCTAGTTTTTTACCTAAAAAATTGGCGCATATGTTCTTTTGTTTTGATGATGATATTAATGTCAAAGCGAAAGCTTGCGCGAACTACTGCCGACAAATTGTCATTGACCCAAAGAAAGCAGATTTTATTCATGTCCATCACTGTGAATCCGTTAACGAAATTCCGAACGCGGTTATTTCCGTTAACGGAAATACGGAGCAAATTCATAGCGAAAGTAAGCGAAACAGTTCGCCTATAGTAAGCGAAAATTCCGTTAACGAAAAAACGAGCAAGAGCGAAACCGTTAACGCAGTTTCGCCCCTTGTTCGCTATGCCATGAGCGAAAAAGATAGCGAATTCGCTATAGCAGAGCAAAAAACCGTATACACATTTTTATCCCGTTACGTTGAATCATATAAAATAAAGCCAATTGAGCTAAACAAAAAAACTAAAATATCAGGCTGCTTAAAGCGTTATGCCGATAATCGTTGGTGGTTACGAAAATTTCGCAAACTTATAACCCAAGCAAACGAAAAAGCGGCCATTCAATTAAACTTCGTTAACAGCAAAAGACAAATTTACGCGAGTAACATAACGACAAAAAACCGCATTGCACAACGACTACGAAATGACGAGCTACTCAGTTCAAGCTTTATAATTAACGAACAAGGTCAACGCTATTCTTTAAAGGAAATATCAGACCTAAACGTATCAAACCCCAAAATACGAAAAGACGAATTGATATGTCGTGCAAGAGGCTTTGAAAATCTTGCTAAAGATTTAGGTCATGAAGCGTTATTTATTACCGTAACGTGTCCTTCAAAATATCATCGTGCTTTTTCAAAGTCAGGCTCAGCTAACCCAAAATGGCAAGGGCTTATGCCAGATGAGGCTAACGAGTATTTAAACCATCAATGGCAAAAGGCGCGAGCAGAGTTTAAACGACAAGATATTACCCCCTATGGCTTTCGCGTGGTTGAACCGCAACATGACGGAACACCCCATTGGCATATGTTGTTTTTCATTGAAAAGGAGAAGCTTCAAACCTTACAAGCTATTATTCGCCATTACGCCTTAGAGATTGATGGTGATGAAAAAGGCGCAGCAGAAAACCGTTGCGACTTTAAAAAGATAAACCCAGATGAAGGCTCAGCAACAGGCTATATTCTCAAGTACATCGTTAAAAATATTGATGGTGAAGGAATAGGAGAAGATAAATTCGGTAATGATTCGATACTCGTAGCACAACGCATTGATGCGTGGGCTTCATGTTGGTGTATTCGTCAGTTTCAACAGATTGGTGGTGCCAGTGTTTCGATATGGCGTGAACTCAGACGATTACGCACTACATTTATAGATAAAAAAGATGGGCTATTAGAGCAAGCGCGTTTTGCTGCGGATAACAGTGATTGGCAAGGCTACATAATAGCAATGGGCGGTATTCATACCAAACAAAAAGACAGACCTCTGCAATTACATTACGACTTGAATATTAATGAGCAAACGGGCGAATGTTTACAAAGCTATTATGATGGTGAGCTGATATTGAAAGTAAAAGGCTTATGGTTCGCAGGCAGGGCAGTTGTCACACGTCATTACCAATGGAAAGTAGAAAAGGCATAATAAATATTTAGGCTTTAGCCTAAACTCGACCAATATTAGGCTAAAGCCTAGAAAAGCAATAAAACAGTACTCATTGAATACCCAAGCACACCTCAAAAGAGGCTTTAGCTAGAAAACAGGCTTTAGCTCAACTCAAAACACTTCACTATTAATTTTTTAGGCTTTAATTAGTCGAATGCCAGCATGGCAGAGATGCTTTTACTTGGAGTTCTGTAAATAATTGTACTAAACATCAATATTCGAACAAGAACTAAGTACGTATTGCTGAATCTAGGGTTTGCTTCACTGACGGCAACTCCAACATTTTAAGTGCTCGTTAGCATATGTGATTCACTTATGGCTTTGATTCAACATTTCAGATATTAGGCTTTATCAAAATAGAGTATTACTCATAAAGCACTTTTGCCACAAAGCACCACAGGAAATTACAAATTAGTGTCTGATAATACTAAAACAGAGCAGAGTCGGGGCATATAGATTTTCTTTACTAAGAAACTCTAGGCTTAAAGTTTAATAACAAATCTTTTAAGTGTAAAATATGGAATTGATCTCCTATTGGTTGAATTTTACGAAAAATAACTGTATAAAAAGTCAGTATAAAGTGCGCTACTTATAAATATAAGTGAGCTAGCCTAACCATGAGTAAACCTATGTTATTAGAGATTAGAATAAATGCTGAAAAATAAAAAACTAACATATGTCACACTTTTTAGCTCAGGTGGTGTCGGTTGTTATGGGTTCAAAAAAGAAGCACTCAAATGTGTCGCTACTAATGAATTACTTCCACAACGCATGGATGTACAAAAAGCAAATAAAATTTGTGACTATGATTCAGGATACATTGTCGGTGACATCTCAAAATATGAGGTGAAGGAAAAAATTTATACCGAAATGGAGAAGTGGAAGAAAAAAGGTAATGATAAAGTTGATGTTGTTTTTGCAACCCCTCCTTGTCAGGGCATTAGTGTTATTAACCATAAAAAAAATGATAAAGAGATAAGTAGAAATAGTCTCGTAGTTGAATCAATAGAAATAGTAAAACAGATAAAGCCACGCTTCTTCATATTTGAAAATGTAATGGCTTTTCAAAAGACTCTTTGCACTTCAAGTGATGGAAGAACACTCCCAATAGGTGATTATATTAAAGAGTCTCTTGGTGAAGATTACATTATCAGTGGTCGAATTATTAACTTGATGAACTATGGTTCAAATTCATCAAGAACAAGAACTTTAGTGATAGGTGTAGATAAATCATATAGAAATAATATAACTCCCTATGACCTATTCCCTCAATTTAAAAAAGAAAAAACTCTACGTGATGTAATCTATGATTTTAAACGTCTAGATTGGGCCGAAATATGTAGTGATGATTTCTATCACGCCTTTAGGACATATGCCCCTAAAATGCGAGACTGGATTAAAGATTTGAAAGAGGGTGAGTGTGCTTTTGATAATGCAGATCCTCGAACAAGACCCCATAAGCTTGTGGATGGAAAAATAATTGAAAACGTTCGCAAAAATAGAGACAAATATACAAGGCAACGTTGGGACCGATTTGTGCAATGCATTCATACCCGAAATGATCAACTTGCCGCTCAAAACACTATTCACCCTGAACAGGACCGAGTGTATAGCATTCGAGAATTAATGGAGATGATGACAATTCCAAGCTGTTTTAAATGGATAGATATCGAATCTTTTGAACTGAATCAATTATCTTATGAGGATAAAAAATCACTTTACAAGACACATGAGTTGAATATTCGGCGCTGTATGGGAGAAGCAGTACCAACAGAATTCATGCGTAATATCGCACAGAAAATTAAAGCAGGGCTTAGTAAAAAGAGTTTCGGGCCATTGGAAATTAATAAAGCAATAAAACAATTTGATTTAGAAGATAGACAAAGCCTGAAGCACTTTCTTAAAAATAATCCCCTCAGTCTTGATGTCACTGCTTTAATGAGAATTACTGAATTATGTAATGCAAAACGAGAGGAAAACGCAGCTTTTTATACTAATAAATTTATCGTTAATGAAATCATGGGGAAATTACCAAATTTTAGCAAGAGCGAAATCCGAATCCTTGAGCCCTCTGTTGGTGCCGGGAATTTCATTCCTTTTTTAATTAAACGTTATGAAAATGTTGGTCAGGTTACTTTGGATCTTGTTGATATCGATGAAGATAGTATAGAGACACTAAAGTTAATTCTTGAAAAAATTGAAATACCTAATAATTTTACTGTAAACATTATCTGTAAAGACTTTCTACTGATGGAAACTCCTAATAGGTATGATCTTGTTGTTGGTAATCCTCCATTCTCGAAATTAAAAGGCAAACCAAAAGATAAAGCAAAATATATTGATCAGAATATAAATAAGAATACTAGCAACCTTTCTGTAATGTTCTTGGAAAAATGCATTAGGTGCAGTGATTGCGTATCTCTTGTATTAAATAAAACGATTCTAAGCAACCATGAATTTGATGTAACTAGAGACATATTAGGAAAAATAAAGATTGATACAATCATTGACTTTGGGCGCTATGGTTTCACTGGTGTTTCAATAGAAACTATTAGTCTTATTGTGTATCCAAAGCAAAAGCCTAAAAATACACTAGTTTATAACATGAAGTATAATAATATCTACGAGCAAGATCAGGCGTATATTACTGATCGTAAATTTCCCTACTTTATAATTTATAGAGACGAACCGTTCGACTTAGTTGCTAACAAACTTGAATTCAACGTATTCAACGTATTTAGAGATCGACAGATTACTAAATCAATTACCAGTACAAAGCCTACACCTGATTCTTTGTGGGTCGTTAAAGCAAGAAACATCAATGATGAAGGTGCTGGAGCAACAAATATGGATGGCTATGATCTACATATATCAGAACAAAAAGCTAAAACATTAGCTGTTTACAAGTATGTGAATGATACATCAGTGTATTTAACGCCAAACATGACTTACAACCCGCGAGTTATGGAGAATATTAAAGGTGTCATCGCTGATGGTTCAACCGCAGTTTTAATTCCGAATCAACCTCTCAAACTAACGCCAGAGCAAATATCCTACTTTTCGACTGATGAATACAGAGCTTTCTATAAAATCGCACGCAATTTATCAACTCAATCGATTAATGTAGATAAATCCAGTGTGTTCTTCTATGGAAAATTAAAAAATGACACCCAACTTATTAGCTAAATTTATTAATGCAAAAAACTATGACATACGTATTAGTAAGAATGGTCGGTGGATAGATCAGAAGTGTGCTTACGACAATCTGTGTTTTGTAGCTGATTGTATTGTTGAGTATATTAGAGATGAGGGTAATAAGCCTTTCACTTCTCCGCAGATTTGGAGGTCTGATTATGCAGTGAAGAACGTACAATTATGGTATGGGAAACCTGACCCATTAATTGGTACAACACTGGATGAATATAATAAATTCTTTAGAATGCAAATGAAACTTCTTGCCGCATCAGGTGTTTTAGAAGAAAACAAAAAAGGTAGTACTATAGAGTTTAAAGTATCTAATATCGACATTCTTGAATATATTGCTATTCGAGAAAGAAACTCATTTGATTTTTTGTGTCTTTATATTGAGAAAACACTTAAAGATAGTGGTTTGTTTGATAGTTTTGAATCTTTTTTTGATGAGCAAAATAAAACATATTACGATATTCTTAAAGCTAAATTCTCTAAATTTTGTATTGATAACACACCAATAAATACAGAGAGAGAGGCAAACAGAATATTTATTAAAGTTGTTAATCCACTAGCCTGTCGGTGGAATAAAAAAGGCACTATCAGAGGAAGTATTTCACCTTCCACAATTACTATTGATAAAATTGCATATAATCAGGCAAATTGGAGAGATATTATAGCCGGAAAAGATAAGAATGTTGCTAGGGGCGACTTTGCTTCTGTTGACCTTGTCCCGCCTATGTACAAATATAAAGTTTCAAGAGCTTCTAAAAATTTAAGAAAATTTAATGACAAATATAATGATAAAAAATCTGAAGTGCTAGATAAATTTTCCATTGGTGAAATAGCAACACACATGCACCATATTTTTCCGCAAAACGAATTCAGAGAGATTTCTGATTATATTGAAAACCTTATAGCATTGACGAGTGGTCAACATCTACAACGCGCGCACCCCAATGGGAAGACAAGAGTAATAGACCCAGACTATCAATATACATGCCTAATATTTAAAACTGAGTCGATTAGGAAGAACCTTATGGACATAAATGATGAACCTGAAATTTATAACTTTGAAGATTTTATGTTTGTTCTTGATACGGGTTATAAGACCGACTTCTTTGGTCGAATACAATCAAATGACTTTAATTCAGTAATCAATGGAATTGAATTTAATCATTAATAGATTAGAAAACTAATACTTCCTATAGCCTTATTACGTCAATACCTCAGCAGGTTGAGATATTTATATATGCATAGTGAAGTATTGGTTAATATATTTTAGGGCACTTTGAGCTATCATCGAACTGTATAATCGCTCATTATATTTCCCTTTCCTAAATCACTTCGTAATTTTTAAGTAGCAATAATACAAATTCAAAATATCTATTAAAAATAATAGAGGCAATATTTTATAATTTCAAGCTACAAATTTGCTACAAAGAAATATTTTAAAGGCTTTATGTTGGTGGGTAATTACACTGTAAGGCTTGCTAGAAATGGTGGCCCCTCCCTGACTTGAACAGGGGACCTGCCGATTATGAGTCGGATGCTCTAACCAACTGAGCTAAGGGGCCATATACATAGAAGTGTATATACTTAATTAGGTTACTTAAGGTAAACAAGCTTAATTAAGCGCGAGCAGTATAAGCATTTTTTATTTTATTGTCACCACTTGAATATAAAAAAACAAATAAAATAGGCTTGATTGTTGTATTAATAAACAAAACGGTGACTGTTTTGAGTTATTAGTATATTAATTTGATCAGTCAAGAGGTTAAAAAATAAAAGTTACCCCACCCTTCACTTCACTTTAAATCCATAAATCACTTGATATTGAAATGGCACAAGTTTCTTCATTACAAAAAATTTAGCTATCTGAGTTGAAAAAGAAACATGATAGCCAAATTAAGAACAAAAAAAAGAGCATGCTAGCTAAGCCAACTTACTCTTTTTTCATCTTATTTTAAACTTACTTTTATTTTAAGTTGTTTACTCACCATCTAAGAAGCTTTTTAATTGTTCTGAGCGAGATGGGTGACGTAACTTACGCAGCGCTTTCGCTTCAATTTGACGAATACGCTCACGTGTTACATCAAACTGCTTACCAACCTCTTCTAAGGTGTGATCAGTATTCATATCGATACCAAAACGCATTCTAAGCACTTTTGCTTCACGCGCTGTCAAGCCTGCAAGCACTTCATGCGTAGCGCCTTTAAGGTTTTCAGAGGTCGCAGAATCAACAGGTAATTCACCGCTACCATCTTCAATAAAGTCACCTAAGTGTGAATCTTCATCATCACCAATAGGCGTTTCCATTGAAATTGGCTCTTTAGCAATTTTCAATACCTTACGAATTTTATCTTCTGGCATAATCATGCGTTCAGCTAATTCTTCAGGTGTTGGCTCACGTCCCATTTCTTGTAACATTTGACGAGAAACACGGTTCAATTTATTGATAGTTTCAATCATGTGTACTGGAATACGAATAGTACGCGCTTGGTCAGCAATTGAACGAGTAATGGCTTGGCGGATCCACCACGTTGCATAAGTTGAGAACTTATAACCACGACGGTATTCAAACTTATCAACCGCTTTCATCAAACCGATATTACCTTCTTGAATGAGATCTAAGAATTGTAAGCCACGGTTTGTGTATTTTTTAGCTATTGAGATAACCAAACGTAAGTTGGCTTCAACCATCTCTTTTTTCGCACGGCGCGCTTTTGCTTCACCGATAGACATACGACGGTTAATGTCTTTAATGCCATGAATATTTAAATGTGTTTCTTCTTCAATTTGGTTCAATTTGTAGATACAACGCTCTACATCATGCTCTATATCAGCAAGTTTGGCTGAGTAGCTATGGCCTGCTGCTTTTTCTGCTTCAAACCAATTTTTTGAGGTTTCATTACCAGGGAAAATTTTAATGAAAGTGGTTTTAGGCATACCTGCGCCCATTACACAGTGCTTCATGATCAAGCGTTCTTGCACGCGTAATCTATCCATCATGCTACGCATGTTTTTCACAAGCTTATCAAACAATTTAGGGATTAAACGAAATTCTTTAAATACTTCAGCAACAGCGTCAATGGCTTCTTGTGCGTCTTTATGACCACGACCTTTTTTCTTAATTATTTTATTGGCATTTTCGTAAGCATCGCGCAACGCGGTAAATTTTTCACGGGCTAATTCAGGATCAGGTCCCGTATCTTCTTCTTCTTCGTCTTCATCATCGCTATCCCCTTTGTCTTCATCATCAAGTTCTTCTTTTGATAACTCAGAGCCAACATGTGTAGCGGCTGCGGCAACTTCTTCATCTTCGGCATCGGGATCTAAAAAGCCAACAATAATGTCTGTTAAGCGTACTTCTTCAGCTTCGAAGTTATCCCACATATCTAATAAAAAATTGATTGCCGGTGGGTATTCAGAAACACTACGTTGTACTTCTTTAATACCTTCTTCGATACGCTTGGCGATTACAATTTCACCTTTACGCGTAAGTAACTCTACTGTTCCCATTTCTCGCATATACATACGCACAGGGTCAGTTGTTCTGCCAATTTCGCTTTCTACCGTAGCTAATGCCTGTGCTGCAGCTTCGGCAGCATCTTCATCGGTATTAGCTTCGCTCATCATTAGCGTGTCGGCATCAGGGGCATTTTCAAAAACTTGAATACCCATATCATTGATCATACTAACAATATCTTCAACTTGATCTGAGTCGATAATATCTTGAGGAAGATGATCGTTAACTTGCGCAAACGTTAAATAACCTTGTTCTTTACCTTTGGTTATTAAATCTTTCAATCTAGATTGAGGGGCTTTTTGCATTGACGAGTGTCCACCTATGTCTGGTATATATGGTTTTTAAAAACGATATTGTAAAAATGGGGTAGTAAAAATTACACAAATAATTAAAGCGGGAAATTATAGCGAGTTTTTTGCACTTTTTCCACCATTGAATTTATGTATCAAATCTCTACTTTTCTTAAAACTAACGACTTTATTTTACTTTAGTATAGTCACTAATACTGATAATGGGTGACTAAGCATTAAGTATTGCTTGTAGTTCTTGCCTTTCTTGCGGTGTTATTTGCTTAAGTCGCGCTTTTTGTAGTAAAAATTCAGTACGCTTTTCAACAAAATCATTAAGGAGTTTTTCAATGCTATCAAGAAAAACATCTGCCGCCGCATCAGCGGTAACATGATGTTGCCAGCACATTAATTTTGCTAGCTGCTTACCCTGTTCAGTATCACGAAAATATTCTAATAATTGTGCAGTTTTTATCTCGGGATTTTGTTGGCACAGTTGCAGTAACTGGGTAAGTAAATCAACACCCGGAACTTTCAACGGTGCTAATACTGAAATATCACCTAACTCTGTTACTATATGGGGGTGTTCTAGCAGTAATGCAATGGCTAATCTAACTGGCGTTATTTTTGTGCTTTTACGTGCTATTTTCTTTATTGGATTAGCATTTCGCTTCTGTAATTCTAACAATCGCTTTTCACTAGTCACACCAAAATGTGCAGCCATTTCTTCGATGATTGTATTTTTTAATATACTATCTGGCAATTTAAAAATATAAGGTTGAAGTTTGTCTATTAAAGCTACTTTTTCTTCCATACTTTTAACAGGGTTATCTTCTAAAAACTTATCAAACAAAAATTGAGACAAAGGCATCGCTTCATTTAGTATTTTTTCAAACACTTGTTGGCCTTTTTCACGAATTAACGAGTCAGGGTCTTCACCGTCGGGCAGGAAAACAAATTTCAATGAAAAGCCATCACGAATAAGTGGTAACGCGTTTTCCATCGCTCGCCATGCTGCATCACGCCCGGCTCTGTCGCCATCGTAACAGCAAATAACTTCTTTTACGGTGCGAAATAATGTTTGTAACTGTTCTGAGGTTGTTGACGTGCCTAATGACGCTACCGCATAGTCTACGCCATGTTGTGCTAACGCTACTACGTCCATATAGCCTTCAACAACCACTAAACGTTCAAGCGTTTTATTGGCTTGTTTGGCTTCATATAAACCGTATAACTCTTGTCCTTTATGATAAACACGCGTTTCTGGTGAATTTAAATATTTGGGTTTTTGATCGCCTAATACTCGACCACCAAAACCAATAACCCGACCGCGCTTATCTCGAATAGGAAACATAATACGGCCGCGAAACCGGTCGTATGGGCGATTTTTATCACCTTCTATGGCCATACCTAAATCAACTAGCTGTTGATTGGCTTTACCTTGATAGGAGAACACTTTCATCATGCCGTCCCAAGCATCACTGATATAACCAATACCAAAGCGCTTAACCACTTCACCACTTAAGCCCCTGCCCTTTAAATAACTAATGGCAGTTTCTTTATCGGTAGCCGTTTTTAATTGTTGCTGATAAAAACGACTCACTTGAGCCATCAATTCGTAGTCATCTTGTTTTTGTTGATAAACTTGTTGCTGTTGACGTTGCACCGCTGGGCTAGCATTATTTTCTTCACGCACAACTTCTACGCCACAATAACTTGCCAGCTCTTCAATGGCATCAACAAAATCTAAACGATCGAATTCCATTAAGAATGAAATAGCATTACCGTGCTCACCGCAGCCAAAGCAGTGATAAAACTGTTTGTCTTGACTGACAGTAAAAGAGGGAGACTTTTCATTATGAAAAGGACAGCAGGCCTGGTAATTTTTGCCTGCTTTTTTTAATGGTACACGGCCATCTATTAAGTCAACAATATCAGCACGCGCTAATAAGTCATCAATAAATTGTCGAGGGATACGTCCGGCCATGCTGCTAATATTCTTGTACCTTAAAAACTAAGAAGCACTCATTGTACACAAAACATAATGCCAATTATATTAATTAAAGATACGGAGTTCCGTGAAAAAAACACGTGAGAAAAATAGGCAAAAAAAATACCGCACTATCAAAGATAATGCGGTATTTTATATGCAGTGTTTGTTGAAATAAATCCCAACAAACACTAACTTAAGTAATTAAGCTTGAGCGATAACAATCACCTTGACGCTAGTATCAACATCATGGTGTAAGTGAATAGCGATTTCAAATTCGCCCGTTTCACGAAGTGCACCTAATGGTAAACGTACTTCAGCTTTCGTTATTTCTACGCCAGCTTCTGTAATCGCATCAGCGATATCACGCGTACCAATTGAACCAAATAATTTACCTTCTTCACCTGCTTTAGATGCGATAGTAACTTCAGCCAATTCAACAATTTTAGCTGCACGAGCTTCTGCAGTGGCTAAAACGCCAGCTAACTGAGTTTCTAATTCAGCACGACGTGCTTCAAAGTGCTCAACGTTAGCTGCTGATGCAAATACTGCTTTACCTTGAGGTAATAAGTAGTTACGTGCATAACCTGATTTAACAGATACCTTGTCACCAAGGCCGCCTAATTTGGCGATTTTGTCTAGAAGAATTACTTCCATAATAAACCCCTTATTAGCTTACTTGTGTAAGTCGGTGTATGGTAACAATGCCAAGTAACGAGCACGTTTGATAGCACGAGTTAATTGACGTTGGTATTTAGCAGCAGTACCAGTGATACGGCTAGGAACAATTTTACCACTTTCAGTGATATAATTTTTTAAGGTTGCAATATCTTTATAATCAACAGATGTTGCGCCTTCCGCTGTGAAGCGACAAAACTTACGACGTCTAAAAAAACGAGACATAATATTCTCCGAATTCGGTTTTATTTATACGTTAAGGCTTATACCTTAAGAGAAATAAAACACTAATTAATCATTTCTATATGTTGGGCATGCAATACAAGTAATGGGTTACCATTTCTTGATTCATGACGGTTAATAAAACCAGTCACTTTTACATTTTGTCCAACAACTAATTTACGCGTTAAGTGTGATAATTCACCTGTAACCACAACTTGTATTCTGACAAATGCTTGTCGACTCATGCCTGCTTCATTTTGTATAGACTTGTGGTCTATTGAAAACTGACTATGAACAATACCAGCTGGGCTTGTTGACTGCTTTGGCGTTTTCACCACAGAGCCTGTCAACACAAGGCTATTTTCTTTAAAAGAGTCTTGCAAGAGCATCACAGTTTACTTATTCTTCGCTAGCAGCTTCTTCTGACTTTTCTTCTGATTTTTCTTCAGTAGAAACTTCAGTTGTTTCAGTAGCTTCAACTGGCGCAGCAGTAAAATCTTTCTTAACTTCGCGACGCTCTTCTTTAGCAGCAGCCATTGCCGATGCTTCAGTTACCGCGTCTTTAGTGCGCATAATCATGTTACGAATAACAACATCGTTATAACGGAAAGCAGTTTCAAGTTCATCAATAACTGACTGTGGCACTTCAATGTTCATAAGAACATAATGTGCTTTGTGTAATTTATTGATTGGATATGCTAATTGACGACGACCCCAGTCTTCTAGACGGTGGATTTTGCCTTCAGCAGCATCGATCAAGTCTGTGTAGCGCTGGATCATACCAGACACTTGTTCACTCTGATCAGGGTGAACCATAAATACGATTTCGTAATGACGCATTACGAGCTCCTTACGGTTGTAGCCTCATGTCTGGCTCAGCCAAGCACCAGTTGAGGCAAGGAACAAAAGTTCAGGCTGAATTAAGGAGGCGTAGTGTAGGGAAAGAAAGTAGAAAAAGCAAGCAACAAAAAACCAACTTATTTTAATTGCTTGCTAAAAACTTGTCATTTCAAAAGTTATAAAGCAATAATATTGCCGTTAACTTCTAATTTTCCTTGAATATAGTTAAGGTTAACACTGAGCTCGTTTTCTTTTTGAATAATAAAACCTTGTTTTACATACAGTTCAACCATAGGTGCTAAACCAAGTTTAGCAAAGAACGACATTGGCGCCTTACCATTAGCATTAGCTTTTACTGCAGCCATAATTGACATAATATTTGTTGTATCGAACAACTTTTTATCAACACTGACTTGCATTGAAGATTCAATTTTTCCTTCTGGGGTTTGAACACTAAAGTCTTTAATTTCAACCACAGGGTTATCAACTAATAACTTAGCGGTTAATGCTGATATTTTTTGCATGTTTTCTGGGCTAAACATTGCTTCACCATCAGCTGATAATTTGGTCATTAAGGTGTTAACTTCTTCCATTACGTTAATGTTCAAACCAGTAAATACAACGTCTAAATTGGCATTTTCTAATTTTTGACCCGCTGATTCTACTTTATCAGCGCTATATTTCATTGTAATTGTCATCAAATCATTGCTAACCGCTGCCACTGCTTTAATCAACAGTTTATCAAGTGTAAAGACCGTATTACTGGTAGCGTCTTTTGCTGCTGCAGAGGCAATTGAAAAATCAAAATCACCTGTTGAAATGGCATTACCTTGGTAATAGTCACCAGCAATAAGGGTTTGATCTACTGAAAACTGAACCTTTCCAAGTGTAAAGCCTTCATCGCTAGTTGTTATTGTTAATCCTGCCCAATTGAAATCACCATAAATTTTATTGTTATCTTCTAAAGTGAAATTTCCAACCGCTTTTGTAGAAGCAATTTTATTACCGTCTATTTCTTTGGATACTTCATCAATGACAATGTTAGAGACTATGTTCTTAGAAAAAGTTAACAAGCCACTTAAATGAATTTTATTATTAATAAACGTTTCAATCTCTTCATCGAGCACTAAGTCTTTAAAGTTAATATCTGCTTGTGAATAACTTAAGGCAAATTCTAAACCTTCATCCGTAAATATTACCGGACCAAAGGACAAATTTTCTTCAACAATAAGTGTAATGTCTTCAATCCCATCGTCTTGTAAAAGAATGGTCATTTCAGTGATGGCTGTGCCGCCAAACCAATTAGCAGTAAAAGTAGATGAATTAATGGTAATGGCAGGGTTCGAATTTAGCTTATCAATCACTAATTGATGTTCTGTTTCAACAACACTACCAATAAATTTTGGCGCAATTAAACCTGCCGTAATAAGCAATAAAACAATGATAAAGAGTTTTTTCATGGGGTCGTCCTTGGAATTATTCCATTAGATTAAAGTTTGGTATAAAGTAGATCTGGGCTTGAACTGAGCTTTATGTGAAATTATACTGTAAAGCCGTTTTAGGTCAAACGCTGCCTAACCATTTCAAACAAACAAATACCCGTAGCTACCGAAACATTTAAGCTCGATACACTACCGGCCATGGGTAGTTTTACTAATTGGTCGCAATTTTCACGCGTTAATCGGCGCATACCTTTACCTTCGGCTCCCATCACAAGCGCCATAGGGCCAGATAACTTAACATCATAAAGGCAAGTATCAGTCTCGCCAGCCGTGCCAACAATCCACACACCCATTTCTTGAAGATGCTTCATGGTACGGGCAAGATTAGTCACTTGCACTAAAGGCACAGACTCTGCTGCGCCCACGGCAACTTTACGTACCGTTGCGGTAACTTTAGCTGCATTATCTTTAGGCACAATAATCGCTTGTACACCGGCAGCATCGGCATTTCGCAAACAAGCCCCTAAATTATGAGGATCGGTAACACCATCTAAAATAAGTAAAAAGGGTGGTATATCCTTTTTTTCAGCGGCATTAATAATATCGTCTAAATCATTTTCTGTCAGCACTTTACCCGGTTTTACGCGCGCAACAACACCTTGATGTTGCTCACCCTCGCTTTTATCGTCAAGCACTCGCCTTTGTACCATTTGAGCCGGAATACCATATTTACGTGCTAAGTTAATAATCGGTAATAAACGTTCGTCATCACGCCCTTTTAATAACCACATTTCAATAAAGCGTTCTGGCGCACTTTCTAATAAAGCGTTAACTGCATGAATACCAAATGCTAATTCTTCAATTTTTGCCATTTTCATATACCTTTATCACTGTAGGATCATATGCGTCCTACCGTTCTGCATTGGCTAATAACTTACGTTCGTATTACCTAAGTTACGACTTACAAACCTTACTATTTCGTTTCTTTTTGCCGAGCATTCTTGCCGGGACGCTTTTTACGTTCACTACGTTTTTTCGTTTTGATTTTTTCTTTTTTTGGCTGCTCTGTTGTGCTTTTATTTTTATCCTTCACTATCTTTCTAGGTTTTTTACTGTCTGTTTGTGGCTTGTCGTCAGCATCTTGCCCTTGCATCGCAAGATCAATTTTCTTTTCATCTAAGTTTACTGCAGCAACTTGCACCGTTACTACATCGCCAACTCTATATTTAACGCCCGTATTTTCACCCGTTAAGCACATGCGTACATCATCATAATGATAATAATCACGACCCAGCGAGGTGATATGCACTAAACCTTCAATATGTAAATCGTGTAAACGAACAAATAGGCCAAAATTTGTGACTGTGCTAATAACCCCTGTGAAGCTATCGCCAACATGATCTTGCATAAACTCACATTTTAACCAATCACTCACATCTCTGGTTGCTTCATCAGCTCTGCGTTCAGTCATAGAGCAATGTTCACCTAGCTCGATAACTTCTTCAAGTTTATAGTCATAAGCGCCAACATTGGCTTCATTTTTTATTTGGTTTTGCGCATCTTGCAGTAAGATCGCTTTGATTACGCGGTGCACCACTAAATCTGGGTAACGCCTGATAGGTGAAGTAAAATGACTATAAGATTCAAGCGCAAGACCAAAATGCCCTAAGTTGTCACTTTGATATACTGCCTGTCGCATTGAGCGTAATAACATAGTTTGGATCAACTCTTGATCGGGTCTACCCGCTATTTTTGCTAAAATATCGCAGTAATCTCTCGGCTCAGGCTCTTCCCTGTTTGGCAGAGGAATACCCAATTCAGCCAAATATGTTACAAAGTTATTATATTTATCTTCGCTCGGCTTGTCGTGTACACGAAATAATCCCGGCTTGTTATGCTTTTCAATAAACTGTGCTGTAGCAACGTTAGCCAAAATCATACATTCTTCAATGATTTTATGGGCATCATTGCGAATAAGCGGTACAATTTTTTCAATTTTTTTATCTTCGTTGAAGATAAAAATAGATTCTTCTGTTTCAAAAGCAATAGCACCACGCTTATTGCGAGCATCACTTAACACTAAGTACATGTCTTTTAGGTTTTCTAAATCAGGAACAAGCGCTGAGTATGCTTCTCTAAGTACTTGCCCTTCTTTGCTTGTTTCACTTTCTTCATTGGCTTTACTATCTTTAGCATCAAGTATTGCTGCCACTTTGCTGTAAGTAAAACGGGCGTGAGAACGCATTACAGCAGGGTAGAATTTACTGCTTGATAATTCACCTGTGCTACTTACTGTCATTTCACAAACCATACAAAGCCTGTCAACATCTGGTTTTAGTGAACATAAACCGTTTGAGAGCTTTTCCGGTAGCATAGGAATAACTTGGCTAGGAAAATAGACTGAATTACCACGAGAAATAGCTTCGTCATCTAACGCTGTACCATGTCGAACGTAATAACTAACATCCGCAATAGCGACCCATAAACGCCAACCGCCTGATTGCTCTTTTTGACAATAAACCGCGTCATCAAAATCTCGAGCATCTTCACCGTCAATAGTTACTAGTGGCAAATCTCGCAAATCTTTACGAGGCAATTTTGCTGATTCTTCCACTTCATCAGCAATACCAGCAACTTCTGCTTGTACAGTATGAGAGAATTCATGAGGTAAATCATGGGCACGTAAGGCGATTTCTATTTCCATGCCCGGCGCCATATGGTCACCTAACACTTCAATCACTTCGCCAATAGCATGAGAGCGTTTCGTTGGTCTTTGCACCAAATTAACGACCACCATTTGTCCATGACGAGCACCAAGTTTTGCCTTAGGGTCAATTAATATTTCTTGTTTTATCTTGGTATCTTCTGGAACAATAGAGCAAACATGATGATCAACATAAAAGCGGCCAACAATAGGCGCTTTTCTTGGCTCAATCACGTCAAGAATTTTAACTTCTTTCCGGCCTTTTCTATCTGTACGGTCTACTAATATGGCTTGCACAATATCACCATGAAATACACGCTGCATTTCATGAGAAGAAATATAAAAATCTTTACCGCGCTTATCTTTAACTGAAGAATCGTCAGGCGAGAAAAAACCAAAACCATCTCGATGGCCAAGCACTGTGCCTGTTAACAAACTATTTTTTTCAGGTATAGCGTATTGCTTAAACTTGTTGAAAACTAACTGACCGCTATTTTCCATTGCACGTAAACGGCGCTTTAGCCCAACAAGCAAATGATCTTCTTCATACTTTAACGTTTTAACTAAAGTATTAAAGGTAGGCGGCGGTGAGCATTTCTCAATGAGTGATAATAATAGCTCTCGTGAAGCTACTGGCTTTTCGTATTTTTTAGCTTCGCGTTTGGCGTGGGGATCGTTTAAGGTCACAGTGATGGGCTACTTGTAATGAATTGGTAATAAGAATTTACTTAAAACGAGTATATCACAAACTTAAGTAGTGAAAATTAATTTGTATAATCAGATTTTTTAGCCGCAGCCACCACATGTTCTGGCATTTTCATTGCTAATTGGTTTTTCAATTTACTAATTTTATTATGAATGGCTTTATCATCGGTAATGGCATGGTGAAGTTGAGAGTAAAGCTCTGGATAATCTAATGGACTACCATAGCCTTGTTGATAAATAGTTGCTAAACGCATTTGAGCGGCAAGATTATTCATAGAAGCGGCAGCTTTTAGAAAAAGAATGGCTTTATCCATGTCTACCTGCATAAACTTACCTACATGGTAATAACGCCCCATTTGTTCAAGACCTTCAACCAACCCTTGATCTGCAGCTAAACGCATATAATGCAAACCTAACTCAATATCTTTTTTAACGCATATACCATAGGCTAGCATATCGCCCCATAAAAATTGGTAAGATGGCATTTCTGATTTAATCGCTCTGGCTTCAATGTCTTGAACTAATTGACATTCATCCAACACAACTTGACTTAAATGTTTGTTTTCTTTAATTAAGTTAAGTAATTGATCATCAGTGTAAATTTGTACAGCTGTTAAGTTTTGCCCCGTTACTGACGGTATAAAGCAAATAAAAACCAATAGTAATAAACGCATGTAAATTCCAAACATAAAAATAGCTTCTATCTATTATATCGACAGTAGGCAGTAAAACTAAATAACTACGGTCTAATATATTCTTGTGGTATATGAAAAGATTGATAAATAGTTTAATAAAATAATGCAATTAAAGGACCAACATTTACAGTTGTTTCATTAAGATTTGTACAAATATATAATTGTTTAATAGTTAAAAACTAGCTACTATCAAACAAGCACTAATATACTAACTTTTATTGTAGTTAATTTGTAGTTAATTTGTAGTTAACTGGCCTTAAACTAAATGATTGTAGAAAAACAACTTACCGAATTAAATGTAGGTCATTTCGTTACTGAAATTGCCAAGCAAAATGGAACTTTTTCATTAAGCGCTCCAGGTCATATTAAAAGCAACAAAGTCATTAGTAATCTTGAAAACAAAGGTGTTATTTCTGTATTTATTGATGGTAGTAAAACCCTTGTTCAAGCGAGAAAAATCAAGAGTAGAACTGAGATTGCCGCAGAAGTAAAACAGGCAAAAGAAATATTTAACGAGTCTAAAAATATTCAAAAAGATCTTTTCTCAAAAGCACTAAGTGGCGCGACTGTTGATTTAAAGCCTGTTATTGAAGTTACAAATAAAGCGGTGGACGCTATTTTCAATAGCCCAGATTCTTTAGCCTGTATGGTCAATATTCGTGAAAAAGATGAGTATTTATTAGAACATTCTGTCGCGGTATCTGTGTATATTACTATTTTTGCTTACCACCTAAAAATGAGTAAAAAAGCTGTACACCATCTGAGCATTGGTGCTTTTTTACATGATATAGGCAAGATTAAAGTACCTGATGAAATTCTAAATAAACCCGGTAAACTCACCGACGAAGAGTTTACTATAATGAAAACTCATGCAAACCATTCTATTGATATCATAAAAAAAACGCCCGGCATTAGCAAACTCAGTTTAGAAGTTGCGGCATTGCACCACGAAAAATTAAATGGTGAAGGTTACCCTTTTCAAGTTGAAGGCAAAGATATTCACAAATATGGTCGCATGATTGCTATTTGCGATATTTTTGATGCGTTAACTGCAAACCGTTGTTATAAAGATGGCTTCCCCCACACCAAAGCTTTTTCAATTTTACGAGAACTCGCTAAAAGCAATCATCTTGATGCAAAGTTAGTTGATCAATTTATTCAATGTATTGGGGTATTCCCCATTGGGTCACTGGTGCAACTTGAATCGAAAAAACTTGCTGTTGTTGAGCAACGTAATGAGGGAGATCCTACAAACCCTAAAGTTCGCTCTTTTTATAGCGTAAAACTAAATGAATACCTTAATACTCAAGATATTAATTTAGCTGAAAGTGAAGACTATATTGTCAAAGGCGTAAGAGCAGAAGAGTTTGATCTTGATATGAATACGATTATTGAAATGCTATTGATGGAAGGTTAGTTTTTCTTGCCTACCAACAAAAAAATTACAATGTGAATTAGTCAATGTTATTGAAAATTCACAGGTAAATACTGATATAGCATAAAAAAAGGATAACTATTTAACAGAGTTAAGGGTAGTAGCTAGTTGATTAAAATGAGATCAAGCGCTTAACTAATTACATAGAAAACGAAGAACCACAACCGCATGTCGTTGTTGCATTGGGGTTATTAACAACAAAGCGACTTCCTTCTAAACTTTCAAGATAGTCAACTTCACCGTCAACTAAGTATTGTAAGCTCATAGGGTCAATTACCATAGTGACACCTTGTTTCTCTATGGTCATATCACCTGCATTTATTTTTTCATCAAACGTAAAACCATACTGAAAACCAGAACAACCACCGCCTGTAACATAAACTCTAAGTTTTAACTCTGGGTTTTCTTCTTCGGTGATTAAAGACAATACTTTTTTGGCCGCTGAATCGGTAAATTTAATGGGTAATTCTGGATTTGAGATCGGGTCAGACATGGAACTCTACTTTATATTGTAAAAGGGGAAAACTGTAAAATCGAGGTAATAACACTCAGTCTATTAAGTTGTTTTCTCAATTAACGTTTCAATTAACCGAGAATAATTTTTTTATAGAATTGATATTATCTTAAGCCTGACTAATTTAGTCAAGTATTATTGTTTTATTATTCAATGTTCCAAGGTTGTGTTTCATTAAGCTCTTGATATTTTTGCCATTTAGTTTTCGTTAATACGGCAGATATATGCATTTTTTCAGGAACAAATTTTTCAGGTAAAGTGAAAGTACCTTCTATTACCTGAAAATACTTAAAGCTAAATGACAACTCTTTTCTGGTAACAGTTGAAATATCAGAAAGTTTTAATTGGCTTGGCTTATTTGCCAAACTCCCTATTACAACTAAATCAACATAACCTTTGGCATAGCTTTTCTTTAATTGTTGCTGCACTAAAATAACTTGAAAGTGGTAATAATTAGGACTTTGACTCGCTGTGATTTTAATATTATCAATAACTAAACCGTCAGCTTCTTTCTCTGGCGCCATCACTTTTTCATAAAAAGCCAGTTCTTTTTTTACCTGATAATGCTCAACAGACATTTTTTTCAACATTGCTTGCGCATTCTGGCTAGCTAATTGTTCTACTGCTAGCTCAACCTCTAAGGTATGAATACGTTCAACTTGACTCGATTGTTGTTGATATAATTGTTCAAGACGAACTTTTTGTTGTGCTAATGTAGTCGATTGAAAATTATGATAGAAATTACCCAGTCTATAACCTATAAATAAACAAAGGACAATTAACGTGAGTAAGAAAAGCGCTGATTTAAAAGGGCCTAAACGCTCAGTTACTACGGTAAGATTTATTTTTGCTAACCAATTCATTTGTGACGTACAATAACCTTGTAAATAATAATAAAAATTAAATTCATACAATAAACCTAGTCACTGATAATGAGCTATATTAGCACAATAAGAGAACATTTAGCGTTACCTAAAACTTCATGGCAAATTTGTTTACTTGCCATTGTTGGTGGCTTTGCATCAGCATTATTAGTGGTTTTATTTACGCTTACCATTGAACAAATTCAACAACTCTATTTAATTAAACGCGACAACTATATCACCTTAGACGGCGTAAGTCGTTTTGATTTACCTATTATAGGTTCGCTAATCATTTTATTATTTGCTTGGCTTACTGGTTATAAATACTTAAGAACAGGCATTCCCTTTGTACTTCATCGACTAAAGGTTGCTCATGGCGTTATTCCTTTTAAAAATACGTTCAACCAATTTTTTGGTAGTGCGGTAGCGCTTGCGTCAGGTTTTTCGGTGGGACGAGAAGGGCCGGCGGTACATTTAGGCGCTGCTGCTGCTAGCTATGTTGGCAGTTTATTGAAGTTACCCTACAACAGTATTCGTACCTTATGTGCATGTGGTATTGCTGCTGGCATTGCAGCAACGTTTAACACCCCTATTGCCGCGGTACTTTTTGTGATGGAAGTGATTATGCGGGAGTATAAAATTCATATTTTTATTCCGGTGATGTTGGCATCTTTAGTTGGCTCTTTGGTTACTCGTAGTGTTTTTGATGTCTCTCACAATTTTGAATATTTTCATAAAATCGAACTTGTTCCACAACACTATATTCCCTTAATTATTTTAGGTATTTTACTAGGCACCCTCGCTGCCGCTTTTAACAAAACGTTAGTTGGCGTTATCAAACACAGTGATAAACTTCACATAGTGCCAAGGCTTATGTTAGCCGCTATGATCACTGGAACCTTAGGTTACCTTGTTCCTGGCGCTATGGGCGTTGGTAGCGGTGCCATTGATGTTTCACTGGCTAACTGGCATATTGGTTTATTACTTAGCTTGCTATTAGCTAAATTTTTAATGACAACCTTTGCGTTAGGTTTAGGCATTCCAGGAGGAATAATAGGTCCTATTATTGCTATTGGCGCAATTGCAGGGGCATTAGGTGGCGCTTTGGTTATGCAAATCATTCCTGGTGAACACCTTGGTAATGATTTTATTTTAATGGGTATGGCTGGGTTTATGGCAGCAAGTTTAAATGCTCCCCTTGCTGCATTGTTAGCAGTGGTTGAACTCTCTGGGCAATTAGAAATAATATTACCGGCAATGATAGTTATCACTATTGCCAGTATTATTTCTGGGCAGTTATTTAACAACCGCTCAGTATTTACTATGCAACTTGATGTTCAAGGCTTGTTATACCGTAAACCTCCCATAGAAAAAACATTACAAAAGATTGGCGTACTAGGTTTGATGATTAAAAAATTTGAGCTATTAGAACAAGCGTCTAAATCGACCATTGCAGGCATCATAATGACAAGTGATAGTAAAACACCTGTCGTTAATAAAACCGTTAAAAAAGTAATAAAAAACAAAAAAGTTGTAGAGCAAGTTAGTTATCACTGGGCTGAATTCAATGAAAGAACACCTTTAGCACATAAACAGCCAGCCGATAGCGTTTCTCCTAGAGAGGATACTGTCGAATATCAGGTTGCAGAGAAAATTAAATTGCATAAGCTTACCCCGTTATTTCACCAAGCAACATTAGCTGAAGCATACTTAGCGCTTGTTCATGATCGTTGTGGTGGTGTTTATATCTATCAAGATAATATTGATGACATGATTGGCATGATAACATTTGAACAAATTAGACAATACCTCGTAAATGGCAAACTAATTATCGGGATATTGCCAACACAAATATTAGCAAGAGCATGCGTACTTGAAGGAAAAGCAGAGTAATGAATGAATTTTTAGCGAACAATATATTATGGTTTAAAGCCTTTCATGTTATTTTTATGGTGGCTTGGTTTGCAGGTATTTTCTATTTACCTCGCTTGTTTGTAAACCACGCAGAGACTAATTCTGACGAAGTTTCCCAACAGTTAAAAGGGATGGAAAAACGTTTACTCTATTTCATAACACCTTTTGGAATATTAACAGTAGTACTTGGCTTAATACTGATTTATATCTACGGATATGCTTGGTTTGCTGCTGCTAAGTGGCTTCATATAAAACTAACCTTAGTGATTTTACTACTGATATACCATGGCTACTGCTTTAAGTTAGTTAACGTATTTCAACAAGATAAAAATACGCGCTCAGGGAAGTTTTATCGGCTATTTAACGAAATACCTGTGTTCGCGTTATTTGCAGTGATTATATTAGCTTATGTGAAGCCGATTTTTAGCTGATTTACAGTCACTTTTTAGTTTAAACATCAAGGCTAATTCATCAACAATGAACATAAACAAAACACCAAATAAATACCCTTTATTATTAACCATGTTACTGCCACTAACTCTGTTAACAGCGTGTGGTGGTTCGAGTAGTCAAGCGGGAACAAAGTCAGGCTCTAAATCTCCCGCTGTCAGCACAGAGCCTAGTTGGATAAAAGATCAATTTCACCCCTCTGCTAACTTTTTTGCTCAATGTGAAGCTCCTCGTGTGGGCCGTAGCCCTATTACGGGCAAAGCTTATCCAGACAAGCAAGGCAGTGAATTATTAGAAAAACACTGGCAACGCGCATTTACTAATGAAACTTACCTTTGGTATAAAGAAGTCATCGATAAAAACCCTAAAGACTTCAATCTAATTGATTACTTTGCTCAACTTAAAACCACGGCAGTTACCGACTCAGGAAGAGATAAAGATCAATTTCATTGGCTACAACCTACTAGCGAAGTTGAAGAGTTAACTCAACTAGGGGTGAGTTATGGTTATGGCATTTCTTTTGACAGACAAAGCAGCACACCACCAAGGCAGTGGATAGTCCAAAACCTCACCCCTGATACACAAGCATTTAATTCAGGAATTTCACGCGGCTCAAAATTATTAGAAGTAGATGGTGTTGATTTTGTGAATAGCGATAATCAAACGGATATAGATACAATAAGTAACGCTATTTTCAGTAATGTTGAAGGTGAAACACATACCTTTAAATTTATCGATAACAATGATATTGAGTATCAAGTTGAACTACAAACGGCAGCTATTACCGGTGTGCCATTGCAAATAGCAAAAACAATTGATACCCCGCAAGGCAAAACAGGCTATTTATTACTTAATTCATTCTATAACAGCATTGTTGAAAAAGACTTATTTGATAGCCTTACTGCCTTTGCTGAGCAAGGCGTTAACGAGCTTATCGTTGATTTACGTTATAACGGTGGTGGTTATTTAGCCTTGTCTTCACAGTTAGCTTATATGGTGGCGGGCAATGTTGCCACCGCAGGTAAAGTATACGAGACGAGAGTATATAACGACAAAATAGCTAATGAGCGAACGCCATTTTATAATAAAACTCTCGACATAAGAAGATTAATAGGTGGTGATACACTTTTAGCCGCAGGACAAACATTACCCACATTAAATTTAAATCGCGTTTATGTACTCACTACAGGCTCTTCCTGCTCGGCAAGTGAGTCCTTCATGAATTCATTAATTGGTATTGATATTGAAGTCATTCAAATAGGCACAACAACTTGTGGTAAGCCTTATGGCTTTGTCAGTGAAGATAATTGTGGCTCTACTTATTTCACCATACAATTTAAAGGTGAAAATGAGGCAGGTTTTGGTGATTATGCTGATGGTTTGATACCAGTTACGTTACCTGAAGCGGGTAAGTTAGCACAGGTACAAGGTTGCCCAATAAGTGAGGATTACCGACATGACTTAGGTGATGAGCAAGAAGTCTTACTTGCTGGCGCGCTTTACTACCAAACAAATAATGATTGTCCTGAAGTCGTTACAAATTCAACGATAAGAATGAGTTCGACCACAGAAAAATCAATATTCTCGGTAGAAAAATCTAAGCTAAAAGGTAACTCCCCGTTACAAGATGCCATTATTCGAGATGTTTATTTTGACCAATACAGCCATATAAAAACAGGTGATCAAAATGATAACTAATATATTTTTTAGCGTAAAAAAAGTGATAGTTTTATTTATTTTAGTCCTTAATTTATCTGCGTGCACTTCGCAAGCTCATGAAAAAGAAGCTGCTTTATTGCCTGCTAATAGTGAACAAGCGCGAGCCGAAATAATCGAGCTTATAAGTCAGTCATTTGGTGGTAAAAAGATCCCTATTGCTGAGGATGTTTTTCAACATTCTAGTCGATTACTACTAGGAAAAACAGCGGTGACTTCACCAGAAGGGATTAAAGTTCTTCGTGCTGACAAGGAAGCCGCAATAGTTTTTGAGTTAGTTAAACAAGATGACAATTGCCTGCTTAGACGAATAAACAGTTCACAAGAATGGAAATTAAAAACCAAAAAGTGCTTTTAATCAGCAATTATCGGTGATTTAGTAAGCGAGCCATAATAATTACCTCCAATATTGACGTCTCATCACTCTACATTAAGCCAAACCAAAAAATCAATCAACTCTGACCCCTTTGATTTTGGGAGTTGCAGTAATAGGAAATATACTGAGATGGTCTGGTGTAGTAATAAGAAAAGTTAAAAAAACAGTTTTTTTAAATTATCTGCCATCTCAACAAATTTTTCTTTAATAGTACGCCTTACTTTTATATCTATACCACTGAAAATACAAACCCCTTCAATGATAATGGTTGGTGTAATAATATTAGGATTAGCTTGGGTTGCTGTTTGGTAGTCAATGCCACCAAAGATACAAAACGCTTTAGAGACAACATTTACATTCTCAGGAATATAAATGTTGTTACCGCTAAACAAACAGAAGATTTTAATACGAAGCTCATTTTGAGTAAATTTTGCATCCGTTAGATCGATATCAGTGCCACTAAACAAACTAAAAGAGCGAACCTCTTTTGGAACAGTCCAAATACCACTGCGTGTATTGCCACTAAAAATATTGATCATATATTCAACATCTTCTGTATCACCGAGCACAACATTCGGCGCTAAACCTTGCTTTTTATTTTCAACAAAGGCTTTATCAACAGTTAATGGTAGATCTTCAGCAAGTGCTACTAGTTCTTTATTGCAATATAACTCCATCGCTTGATCTAAACGACGTTCAAATGCTTCGTAAGATAATTCACCATGGCTATAATTCATGATCAATTGATCAATGACTTCACTACGCACGGTTTCGGTAGGTCGATCTTCTAAAATAACTGACATACTATTTCCTTGTTTACACTTTGATTTATTTACCGCTTATGAAGCAACTGCCAAGCCAACTTATTACTACTTAAAATACAATAAGATACAATAAGATACAAAAAAAACAAAAATTGAGCAACGTAAAGTAAACTAGATATTAGTAAAATGCGCCACTAGTTAGCATATTTTATAAACTTATAAATTACGAATTTTAATCGCAGGATTACCCGCATAAAAACTATTCGCTTCAATATCTTTAGTCACAATACTACCAGCACCAACCACAGAGTTATCGCCAATAAAAACATCGGCAAGCACCATACTCTATAAAAACAGCAGTTATCGGTGATTTAACCTTTACCAAGCCAAAATGCTTTTTATCATCATTTTTTACTTTCTTTGCCGTGTCCTTGTGGGACGCCATGGCTATAAGTGAGCTCACCTGACTTGTGCTCTTTGGTTAAACAGCAGCTACAACTGACCGAACTGGAGCTATGATACTGGGTACCATCAATTGTACACATCAACACGTTAGGTAAAATAGCATAAGCCTCTAAATGTTTATGCCTTCTCAGTTTTGCATAAAAGTCTTTAAATATAGGCGCTAATGTTTCACTTGAGATCTCACCTAACACGTCACGGAGTTGATTGTTGCTAGGGATACTCTGAACATTAAAAATATGTCTAAGGTTATTGCGCTTTTGATCCTGCTCTAAGCGCTTTGAAATTTAGATGTTTTTTGGTTTTTAGTAGTGAAGCCAAGTCATTCTCAAAATGTTTAACAATAAATATTCTCAAAACAATAATTAACAAAACTTTACTGCATACGTATTCAATCAAATCAACAATGACGCAGTACGATTATTAAGCAATGATGTTGTCGCCCTCATATTAAGAAAACCTAATAAAACAAAAACAATAGGATCTGAAATGAAAAATAACATAACTAAAAATTTAATTACCACAGGCTTAGCACTCGCCCTACCTTTACTAGCAACAACACAAGTACACGCTGCAGCAGAGCCGACAACGTTTGTGCATTTGTTTGAATGGAATTGGCAAGATGTCGCACAAGAATGTGAAGAGTACTTAGGCCCTAAAGGCTACGCCGCAGTGCAAATATCACCACCTAATGAACATATTCAAGGCTCAGCGTGGTGGACTCGCTATCAACCGGTAAGTTATCAATTAAAAAGCCGCGGCGGAAATCGTGGACAGTTTATCGACATGGTTACTCGTTGTAAGGCGGTTGGTGTTGATATTTATGTTGATGCCGTAATAAACCATATGGCAAATGGCAGCGGCACAGGCGTTGCTGGTAGCAGTTATGGCAATAAAACCTACCCTATTTACAGCGCTCAAGATTTTCATAACACCTGTGAAATAACAAATTATAATAACCGCTTTGAAGTACAAAACTGTGAATTAGTCGGTTTGCCTGATTTAAATACGAGCGCAGCTTATGTGCAAGACACCTTAGCTGGATATTTAAATGATTTAACTAATATTGGTGTTGCTGGCTTTCGTTTTGATGCTTCAAAACACATGGCGGTAGAAGATATTCAAGGCGTTTTATCGAAAGTTAATGGGTCGCCATTAGTATTTCAAGAAGTAATAGATCAAGGCGGAGAAACGATTAGTGCATCAGAGTACGCCAGTGCAGGTTTAGTAACCGAATTTAAATACACCACTAACTTAGGTAATACCTTTAAAAACGGAAAGCTATCTTGGCTAAGCAACTTTGGCGAAGGTTGGGGCTTTATGCCAAGTAGCTCAGCAGTAGTATTCGTTGACAACCATGATAACCAACGCGGTCATGGGGGCGGTGGTAATGTTATTACCTTTGAAGATGGTCGCTTATATGATTTAGCCAACGTTTTTATGCTCGCTTATCCGTATGGCTATCCAAAAGTAATGTCGAGCTATGACTATCGTGGTGATACCGATGCCGGCGCACCAAGTGTCGCAGTTCATAACAATGGTACTTTAGAGTGCTTTGGTGCTAACTGGCAGTGTGAGCACAGATGGTCTTATATTTCAGGTGGTGTTGATTTTAGAAATAATACTAGCGATAACTGGGCTACAACCAATTGGTGGGATAACGGTAATAACCAAATCGCTTTTGGTCGTGGCAGTTCAGGCTTTGTCGCCATCAATAAAGAAGATGCTAACTTAAACGCCACATTAAGCACTGATATGGCTGCTGGCACTTATTGTAATGTACTTAAGGGCGAACTATCCGCTGATGGACAATCTTGTAGTGATGAAACTATTACCGTCAATAATGACGGAACCATTAATGCGAATGTTGGCGCATGGGATGCTTTTGCTATTCACCAAGGTGCTAAAACTAATGGTGTAGTGATTACTCCGACGGGTGATTGGCAACGCACGGTAATATTCATTCAAGCACAAACACAAAGTGGCCAAGACATGTTTATTCGTGGTGGAATTGACCATGATTATGCCAACAATAATTTAGGTAAAAACTGTCAAACCACTAACTTCGATTGTGCCATGCCTATTAAGCATAACAACTTACTCAATAGTACTACCACACCATGGAAAATCAATGAAAATTACTTAGATTGGTATGGCAGTGAAGCAAACCAAAGCATTGAAGCTGAAGGTACTCCGCTTGATTGGACGACTAATGTCTGGCCAAGCAGTTGGGGAGCCGTTCGCACTACAGCATCTGACGGTTTTGGTGAAGATCTACTGAACATTTGGGGCGAACATTACTGGATGTTAGATGTAGATATGGATTGTAGTAAGGCAGTTAACGGCGAATTTGAAGTAAAAGCCTTCATCAAAAATGGTCAAGGCTGGGAAGGCAACATCTCACAAGCAGGTGCACCTTATGCTTCAAATAATCATTTTGCTCAGTGTGGCAAGGTAAACAAGTTTACTTTCAATACTAATACCGTTGAAATTAGAAACTTTTAAAGCGCGGCCTTAGTTACAAAATAAGCAATGATTCTTTCTCTAAAATAAAGCCTAGCCAAGAAAATAAAATTTTTTTGGCTAGGCTTTTCGCTATTCAGCTATCATATCAGTAATAACGAGATGAATATTCATGTATATCAACGAATACGAGGAGTATGTTACTGGTATTTATCAATACCAGCAATTCTCGTTAATAGGTAATACCAGCCCATAAATTCACTTGTTAGCCAATTTCTTTGCTTACTATCTGCTTCAAAGCCGTATTAAGGTCGTTTTGATTCTGCTTCAGGCAGGAAATATTCTACGTTTGCGCGCATTATGCTGAGTAGTCCTATTTAAGGCTTATAACGATACTCCTCCGATGGCTCTGGATTTGATAATAGGTTATCCAACAAATCTTCCCATGAATCGAATAGTAAGAAGCGAACGGTAACGCGCAAGTTTTCCCATAACTGTCTTTTAGAGCCATAAGCAACTCTACACACTTGATATTTTTTATCTGTCAGTTCAAATATTTGATGAAAATAAAAGGCCCAACAACGTTAAAATGTACATATTGTCGCTGAGGTATTCTTTACCATGACCGTAGTTATGAGTAAGGTGATAACCTTGATTTTTTAGTGTGTTAAAGCATTCATGGGGTGGCCAGATGACTTTGGGTGTGGGTGGTTAAATGGATCATGATTTCATCGCGCCAATTAAGGTGGTGAGCACATCAAGATCGGCAACGCCAGTGAGGCGTAATTGATCGCTACTAACAAAATGTAGTTCAAGTTTCATTGGCGCATGCGACGGTGTGGATGAAATAGGAAGTTCAATAAACTGACACAATGGCTCTGACATATCAAACGAATGGCGCCATTGTTTTAGCTGACCCCCGCTGATCCGCAATGCCGATATTATTTGACTAGTGGAATAAGTGTTAAGTAATGATACCGCTTGCTTACGTAGCGAGATAGGCGTTGGGGCTTGACGCCCCTTTCTATTACTACGCCACAGTTCAAAGGCGGTAACGACAAAGGTAAGTTGGTCACTGTTTGGCATGATTGCGTCCTGATTATTGAGTCGCCGTCATTAAACCAAATCAAAACCTATAAGTTGAGCCATGCTGTCGTAAGCTCACGATTAGATGAACAGTACATATTTGAAGGAAAGTTAAACAGCCTATTTTTTGCTGTCTACGAGTGTATATTTTAACTGTTGAGGCTGTTTTTTCCACCCTAGCATCCACTCTTTCAGCTTATCAGCTGGCATGGGCTTAGCAATGAAGTAACCTTGAGCCAAGTCACATTCCTTCTCTTGCAAATACTTCCAGTCTTCTAGGTCTTCGACGCCTTCTGCAACAACCTTTATTCCCAACTGTCTTGCCATAATCAAGCTTGCCTCAAAAATCGCTTGCAGAGAAGTATCGCGATAGGCACCATGCACGAAACTCCGGTCAATCTTGAGTTCAGTAAACGGAATATCGCGCAACTGCGCCAGTGATGAATGACCTGTACCAAAATCATCAATAGACAAGCCAATACGTTTAAGCCGGAGACGGGAGAGTATTTCAAGCACAGTGAGTGGATTTGCCATTAACTGACTTTCGGTTATCTCCAGGATCAGACTATCCATTTTATGTCCTGACGCTTTCATAGCCGCTTCAACTAATTCAGGAAACTCCAGTGATGAAAGGTTAGCCATCGAAATATTAACTGAAACATTCAAATCCACCCCCTCATCCTTCCAAACGCCCATCTGCAATAAGGCGCCAGATAAAACGACTCTGGTCAGATCATCAATGAGGCCATGTTTTTCCGCTGTGGCGATAAACTGCTCTGGGAATACTAACCCATCTGTTGGATGTTGCCAGCGCACTAGCGTTTCAACCCCCACCAGTTCACCCGTACTAACAACTACCTGAGGTTGATAATAATTAAGCAACTCATCATTTTTAATGGCTCGTTGTAATTCATCTGGGCCATAAATTTTAACCGCATTTTTATTAAGGAAATTTCTGAACTGTTTTTTTTCCAATAACGCTGCAAGCAACTGGGGCTGAACTGGCTTATTTAACACGCCCAGTACATTGAGATCACGAGCACTGGCCAGTTTCTCCGCAGTACTAAGAATTCGTTGCTCTTCACCGCTTACCAGTATGACCCCTCCAGTATAGTTTATGCCTGACAAATGGCGCATAAATTCAATTCCGTCCATTTCTGGCATCTGCAAATCACACAGTAACAGATCAAAATCACTGATATTACTATTCAGACACGAGAGCGCTTCATGCCCGCTGCCAAAGGAAACCAGATCGGTGAAACCCAGGTTGTTGAATTGAATCTGAAGCAGTTTGAGCACAAAAATATCATCATCAATTAATAATATTTTCATTTTAATACTTCCTTTAATTCTTCCTTTAATATTCCGTTGATTTCCGTAATAGCCACCATAAGCATTTCATCGAAATGGCTCATATGCAAAGTAAGGTATTGGCTACCTTTTACCTTAACGGCATTTTCAATTGCTGCGCAAAGATCGGCTAAAGTGAGAGCGCCAACAGAGCGGGACGAAGACTTTAATTTATGAGCAATCATGCCAACCTGTTTTTCATCACTCGTGGAAAATGCTTCACGCATCTCACTGGCAAGTTGTCGAGCAGAGATAAGGTAATCGTTTAGTAATTCACGCAAAATATCAGGGTCATCACCGACCAGTCCTTTAAGCACATTTAGATCTACGGGCAGGCTTGTGCTGACGGTACTGCTATTAGTTTCTAGCGGTAATATAGCCTCTTCATCTACAACAGGCATCCATTTTCCCAGTGCCACAGCAAGCTCTTTGAGTTGCAGCGGCTTGGTCAGGTATTCGTCCATGCCTACCTCTATGGCGCGTCGCGCTTCACCACGAAGCGCATTAGCTGTCAGCGCTAATATCGGCATGCGCTGTTCTCCTTGCTCCCGTCGTATTGCCTCGGTAAGTCCATAGCCATCCAGTTTAGGCATGTGCAGATCGCTGAGTAGCAATGCATATTCTCTTTTTCGCCATAGATCCAAGGCTTCCAGTCCATCATTGGCTATTTCCCCCGCGTAACCAAGTAAGGAAAGTTGACGTAGAATCACCTTTTGATTCACCTTGTCATCTTCCGCAATAAGAATTAGCCGACCCTGAGCACGAGCCTCAGTAACGGTAGGCGGTGTAATACTCGCGCCAACAAGTTCCTTGCGTACCTCTGCATGGAATATTTCAAGAGATGCTCTGCCTCCCGCAACGGCTACAGCTCGCAACAATGGTAGCATTCGTAATGAATCATAGTCTATTAACACTGTGTCAGGCGTTTCCATGCGAGCCAATCGCCGTTGCCCTTGAGAAATCAAAACATGATGCACGCTCTTGTTGCCAAAAGCGTCGTGAAGCGATTTCACTGACTCTGCGATTTCTTTTTGTTCTGCAGCAGAAATGACAATGGAAAAGCTGAATTCCATGGCCTTGTGCACTGCATCAGCCAGATCGTTAACCAGATAGAAGTTTGCACCGGCATACTCGAGATATAACCTCACATCATTTGAATCACAGGGAGTGTTAGCCACAAAAATACAGTCCAGACCAGAAAGATCAAGCAATTTATGATGCTCTTTACCTTTTACAGCCTCTATCGGCAAGGTTACGGTAAAGCTAGAGCCTTCATCTGGAGCGCTTTGCACTGCAATAGTTCCGTGCATCAGCGTCACAAGCCGATAGGTAATGGCAAGACCCAGCCCCGTACCGCCAAAACGGCGTGTGGTGGAGGCTTCTGCCTGCGAGAAAGAAGTAAACAGCTTTGATACCGTCTCGTTTGTCATGCCGATACCATTATCAGTAACCGTAAAAATAAGCTGTGGTGCTTTGGTATCTGCAATCTCTATTCGAACGAATACGCGACCCTGCTGATTATAACGTCCACTGCTAAACTTTATGGCATTACTAACAATATTGCTGAGTAACTGTCGCAGCCGGACTGAATCTGACCACAGCTGATTTGGCACGCGTGGGTCCACAAATAAAGACAGAGCCACCGCCTTGCTGTCAGCAATCGTGGCCAGTGAATTACAGGTACTTTCGGCTATATCCGCCACGGACACCTGCACACGCTCCAACTCCAACTTACCAGCTTCAATTTTGGAGAAATCCAGAATATCGTCAATGAGTCGTAACAGTGAAAATGATGATTCTTTAATAGTACTGACGGCATCAGCCTGATTTTCTGACAAGTCGCTTTGCAATAGCACTTCAACCATGCCAATAACACCATTCATGGGGGTGCGGATCTCATGACTCATGGCGGCCAAAAAAGCTGATTTGGCATGATTGGCCTGTTCCGCCTCTTGTTTCGCAAATTTAAGTGTCTCATTGACTGCACTTAGCTCAGCGGTACGCTCTTCAACGCGTAGCGCCAACAGTGTACGTTCTTGCTCGACGGCCTGGTTGGCTGATTTAAGATCTTCCGCTGCTTGTTGCAGATCAGCCAGTGCACGAAGGCGCTGGCTCACATCTCGCACCGTCGCCACCACCATAAGACCATCGTCAGAGTTCAAGGGACTAAGACTAATTTCTACCGGAAAAGTAGTACCATCCTTGCGCAAACCCAGTAGATTCCTTTGACCAGCACCCATCTCACGAGGTTTGGCAGATTCGAAGAAGTGCTGACGCAGGCCCTTGTGCCCAGCACGTATTTTCTCTGCTATAAGTACCTCTATGGATTGCCCTATCAACGCATCCCGATCCCAAAGAAAAAGTTTAATGGCCTTTAGATTAACCATGAGGATTAGACCTTTTTCGTCGACCATAACGGTAGCGTCGGGTGCAAACTCAAACAGATCTTTCAAGCGTGATTCGGTTTTGCGCAGCGTTTCCGTCATTTTCTGGGCGATTTTAAACGCACGCTGCTGGATAGCAATAAGTATTCTGGCAATGATAAACAGCAATATGCTCAACAGTATCCCTATCAACAGAATACTGCTGGGCAAACTGAAATCCAGAGCATGTTCAAAGGCAGGTGTCGAGTCAAACTTCAATAGCCATTGTCGCCCTGGCAGTTCAATGATCGACAACGAGGTAAACGTTGGATGGTTTTTACCCATATCTATTTTCAGTTCTACAGCGGCATCAAAGAGTAAATTATTTGCTTGCTGTTGGCCGTCATCAAAAATCTGGAAGCTAATGTCCACTTTTTGACTATGGAGAACGCCATGGATCAACTCTTTTTGACTATGGAGGATGCCATCCATCAACGCGCTGACAAAAAAGGCACTGTAAACGTAGCCACGCAAGCCCTGACGTCGTTGCTCAACAGTAGTAGGTATGTCCTTGGTTGTGTAAACAGGAAGATAAAGAAGAAATGCGGGTCGTGTAGACGTGGTTGCATTTTGTACCAGATCCACTAGACCGGAGAGTGCTGCCATGCCAGTATCCCGAGCCTTTTCCATGGCAGCCCGCCGCACAGGCTCTGAAAACATATCATAGCCAAAGGCTCTTTTGTTTGTTTCGTTGAACGGCTCTAGGTAAATAATGGCGGTATAATCGTCGCGCACACCTTCCGGTATTACGCTGTAGTCGGGAAAACCCTCATCTCGAATCTTGTTAACGTGAGATGTTAATTCGGACGGGCGTAGGTATTGCGCATAACCGATACCAAGAAAACCTGGGTAATGCTGTTCTAGATTCAATGCTGCCACGTACCGCTTCCATGCTTTTCTCGTTACATCAATAGAAGAGTCCACAAACAGCCCCTGTGCCCCCCTCAATACTTGCTCATAGGCTGCCATACGAGCCTTGATATCATCAGATAACTCTCTAACTTCTAATTTAAAACGATCTTCTTCAACATGCTGAATATATTCACTAGAGGCATACCAGCCGCCTAAGCTTATCAATAATGATAGAGACAAGACAATCCATGGAGTTAAACGTCCTTTAGTGACATTTGTCGTTGCATTAGTAGCGTGATTCATGAGCGCAGCTGATTAACAAACAGGAGAGTGACCGGATATTTATTTGATATACATGCTTTCATTGACTGTATCCTCTCATTAACTACATCCTTTATATAAAACTGCAGATTTTCTGCTGATAGATAATATTTCACAATATACGATGGCTCATTTTCGTGTAGAGTAATATTTAAACTAGCATACCCATCGATAATTCTCACTAATAACCTACCAATGAGAGAGGTGACGGGGATGCCACGTTCCGCTTTCTGAGCAATTATTGGGTCAGGTGCTATCAACCGCTCAGGCCTTTGGGCATAAACGATCATACCGTAAAAGCGCTTCCCCTGACGATGCCTTTTGGGTTTGAGTGTGTCAACCTCATAATTACACTTATTGCTAATACCAAAATAAATTATTCACGATACTAGAATCAAATCAATATTAAAATTTGTGATCTAAACCTACCAATATTGAGTATTGATTATTTAGCTGCAATAAGCCATTAAAGAGAATTTTTACAGCAGTTTTCGCTAACCAAGAGAGCCATCTAAAACAGTGAGTTTAAGCCAATAATAAAAAATATTTTTCGCGCTGACTTTTTCTTTCCTACCCTTTCAAGTTCAAAATATATTATTTTCAAAAATATTTTGAACTTTTTACAATTACTACGATCAGATCAAATATAAAACCAATAATATATTTATCTGGCCTACATTTGACAACACATACTAAACCCAAGAAGCATCTGAGCTTTACCTCACTGAGGAAATCATTTTCCGCTGCGCTTAATGCAATGCCTGAGATAAGAAACAAACCTAAATGTACCTATAGCCAACACGACATTGTCATGAGCGCTTTTGCCTGTATGTACTTTCAAGATCCCTCCTTTTTAGCTTTTCAAAAACGCTTAGAGAACAAGCTAAAAAGCAGTAACCTGAAAACACTCTTTGACGTGAAAGATATCCCTAAAGATACTCAACTACTAAGAGGCTATCGAGTTAAAACTTTTTTTTATCATTCTAAAAATACAAAATTTATGCTATATTTCCGCAAATTTTTTGCTCTTCATTAACGACTGGGCCTCTCAAATGATGAAATTCCAAGGCAATCACATACTGTCAGTATCTCAATTTGATCGCGATGCTATTGCAAAAATACTCGATGTTTCAGCACAAATGGCGCCTTATGCTGCTCGTCAAAAACGCTGTACAGTGCTTGATGGTGCTATTCTCAGTAACCTTTTTTTTGAACCAAGCACTCGAACTCGGGTTAGCTTTGGTACTGCTTTTAATTTACTTGGCGGTTTTGTTCGCGAAACTGTAGGCCAAGAGAATTCATCTTTAAGCAAAGGCGAATCTTTATTTGATACGGCACAAGTGATCAGTGGCTACAGCGATATTATTGCGATGCGTCATCCACAAATGCATTCCGTTGACCAATTCGCACAAGGTAGCACAGTGCCTGTTATTAATGGTGGTGATGGCGCCAATGAGCATCCAACACAAGCTTTGTTAGATTTATTCACTATACAGTCTGAAATGATGCATTATCAAAAAGGGTTAGATAACCTTGATATTGTGTTGATGGGCGATTTAAAACATGGCCGCACGGTACATTCACTGTCAAAACTACTAAGTCTTTATAACAATGTTAAAGTGACCATGGTTTCTCCAACAGCATTGCAAATGCCTGACAGTGTTATTTCAACATTAAAGAATGCAGGCCATCAAGTGATAATCACGGATACTATGGCAGGTAATTTATCTTGCGATGTTATTTACCAAACTCGCATTCAGCAAGAGCGTTTTGCCAGTAAAGATGAAGCCGATTTATATCGTGGCCATTTCAGCTTAAATAAAAGTGTTTATCAGCAATATTGTCGTGAAAATACCGTCATAATGCACCCTCTACCGCGAGACTCTCGCCCTGAAGCCAATGAATTAGATATTGATTTAAATGACTTAGACAGTCTAGCTATTTTTAGGCAAGCACAAAATGGTGTGTTAGTTAGAATGGCGCTGTTTGCTTTAGCTTTAGGTGTTGAAGATCAATTAACCCAATACGAAAAAAATGTAAACTGGCACACCAATAAGTGCTGATTTTTCTGTGAACAAACAACTAATCTATACTTTTCGAGTGAAAACTTACCTTTATTAGGCAAAGTTTTTACTCAATCACTAAAACACCAATGAACTAAAAAAGAGTTTTACTATGAATGGATCAACTGATTTTTCTACAAGCAATTCAGAACAACTATTTGCTCATGCAAAAAGTGTAATTCCAGGTGGTGTAAATTCACCGGTACGCGCATTTAGCAGTGTTGGTGGTACACCATCGTTTATCAAGCGCGCACAAGGTGCTTACATTTATGATGTCGACGATAACGCTTATATTGATTATGTTGGCTCTTGGGGACCGATGATTTTAGGTCACAACCACCCTGCCATTTTAGATGCTGTAATTAATACGGCACAAAATGGCTTAAGTTTTGGAGCACCTACTGAATTAGAAATTACCATGGCGGAAAAAGTACGTGAATTAGTACCGTCAATGGAATCCTTACGTATGGTGAGCTCAGGTACTGAAGCGACCATGAGTGCCATTCGCTTAGCCCGAGGTTTTACTGGTCGCGATAAAATTTTAAAATTCGAAGGCTGTTACCACGGCCATGCCGATTCATTATTAGTAAAAGCGGGCTCTGGTGCATTAACCTTAGGCGTACCTAACTCGCCAGGTATTCCTGCAGATTTTGCTAAGCACACCTTAACGGTTAGTTATAACAACCTTGATGAAGTTAAAGAAATTTTCACCAAATACCCTGATCAAATCGCCTGTATTATTGTTGAGCCTGTTGCTGGCAACATGAACTGTATTCCACCTGTTAAGGGCTTCCTTGAAGGTTTGCGTGATGTTTGTGATGAATATAGCTCAGTACTTATTTTTGATGAAGTGATGACAGGTTTTCGTGTTGCTTTAGGCGGTGCACAAGCGTATTACAACATTAAACCAGACTTAACCACTTTAGGTAAAGTGATTGGCGGCGGCATGCCTGTTGGCGCTTTCGGTGGCAAGCAAGCAATAATGGATTTCATTGCGCCCGTTGGCCCGGTATACCAAGCAGGTACGCTTTCTGGTAACCCTATCGCTATGGCGGCAGGACTTGCTTCGTTAACAGAATTAGCAAAAGGTGATAAACATCAGCAATTAAGTGCCGCTACTGAAAAGTTAGCGATGGGCTTAAAAGCAGCAGCTGAGCGACATGGTGTTGATTTAAGTATTAACTATGTGGGTGCAATGTTTGGTTTCTTCTTCACTAGCGATGAAACACCAATCACTACCTTTGAACAAGTGATGGCTTGTGACAGTGAGAAATTTAAACGTTTCTTCCATTTAATGCTAGAGCATGGTATTTACTTAGCGCCATCAGCCTTTGAAACAGGCTTTTTATCAACTGCTCACACTGATGAAATCATTGAAAAAACACTAGAAGCAGCAGGTAAATGTTTTTCTCAGCTTTAAGTTATTAATAGCTTTTAGGCGCTTGGCTTTTACACCTAGCGCCAAATCTATTTTATCAATAAAGCTAAATATTGTTCCTGTTAGTGTTAGTGTTAACAAATAAACTGATCAAACAACTGTACTGTCACCATTTCACCCGCTTTAACTTTTCCTTGCTCTGAAGATAAAACAATAAAGCAATTTGCGCGTGCAAGGCTCGATAAAATACCAGAGCCTTGTGAACCAGTCGATTCAACCACATTCTCACCTTGTTCATTCACACTCAGCACACCGCGTTGAAAATCCAGTCGGCCTGATGATTTATTCAAATCACTAACACATTTAACTTGCAGGTTAGTGCGCTTTAGCGAATCTGCATTTTGCATTTTAGTTAGCGCAACTATTCCTAATTGATGAAAGGTGACTAAAGCAGAAACAGGGTTTCCAGGCAACCCAAAAAACACACTATTTGGCAGCTTACCAAAAGCAAACGGCTTACCCGGTTTCATTGCTATTTTCCAAAAACCAATTTCACCTAAATCATCTAATACTGTTTTGGTATAATCTGCATCACCCACCGAAACACCTCCCGATGAAATAACTGCATCAGCTTGCTTGTCTGCACTTACAAAAGCCGCTTTTATAGCGTCAAAGTCATCTTCAATAACACCAAAGTCAATCACATCAATATGCAATTTGTCTAACATACCACGTAAAACAAAACTGTTGCTTTCATAAATATCGCCTGTTCTTAACGCTTGTCCCGGTAGTTTTAATTCATCACCTGTCGCAATTAAAGCCACCTTTACTTTGCGATAAACGTTCACTTCACTAATACCCAGTGAAGCTAAAATACCAATATTTACAGCCGATAATTTCTGACCTTTGTTAAAGACTTGCTGACCCAATTGAATATCTTCACCTGCATTGCGTACATGAGAGCCAAAGGTTTTTTCTTGAAGAAAAGTTATCTTTTCATCATCTGCTTGCACATTTTCTTGCATTTCTACACTATCACAACAGGCAGGCATTTTAGCGCCTGTCATAATGCGTATACATTCACCTAATTTACACTCACCTTGAAAAGGTGCGCCCGCCATAGAGCGACCGACTAAAGTTAACACCTTACTTTGCTGAAAACTTTCAATAGCAAAAGCATAACCATCCATTGCAGAATTATCATGATTAGGCACATTAAGTGGGCTAGCAATATCTTGTGCTAACACATAATTAAGTGCTTGTGTAATAGGCAAAGTTAAGGTTTCTGTCACAGGCGTTATTTGTGACAACATATTTTCTAACGCACTCTCAAATGGCAATAAGCCTGGAGCAGAACAACAATCAGACATAATAATCTCGCTTAATTATTTTATTTAACGTTTCTTTAAAGTGTTTCTAAAGGCTCTTTAAAGCTTCACTAAATAGAGTTCAAATATTTCAATGATGCTATTATCACTTAATTAACCACCAAAATAATAGTGCTTTTATTGGCTATATATTGATATCAATCAAAAAGTATGAAATCAAAAAACATTATTATACTGGTTAATAAATGGTATGCTGATGTTTAGCCACTAGGCTACACACAATTATTTTACACCGAGCTTAGATAGCTACCGCCCCGTTTTAGATAAAACAGGTCATGTTATTTCAAGCCGTAGTCATTGTATTCATTGAAGGTTTTTATTGAAAACTTTCATTGTAAATAATTACTACCAGGGTTAACAAGGAAACGCGTTAGCCTCCCGACATTTGGAAAGGTGATATGTTAGAAGACAACTTTGGTCGCAGATTTTATTATCTGCGCCTATCAATTACAGACGTATGCAATTTTAAGTGCAACTACTGCCTACCTGACGGTTATCAATGTGATCAACCGCGTGATTTTATGTCACTTGCAGAAATAAAGTGCTTAACCTCAGCTTTTGCAGGCCTAGGCACTGAAAAAATTCGCATCACTGGTGGTGAGCCTGCCCTTCGAAAAGATCTTCCTGAGATCATCGCAACTTGTAAGCAAACTCAAGGTATAAAAAAAGTCGCTATTACCAGCAACGGTTTTAAATTACCTGAGCATCTACCTCATTGGTTAGATGCTGGTATTGATGCGATAAATATCAGTATAGATAGCCTAGATCCAAGGCAATTCCTTGCTATTACAGGCCATAATAAACTCGATACCATTTTAAAAGGTATTGATATGGCACTGGCAGATGGTCGACCCACGGTTAAAGTTAATACCGTATTGATGCAAGAATACAGTGGCCGTAATATTCAAAGCTATTTAGACTGGTTGAAAGACACGCCCGTAACGTTACGCTTTATTGAGCTAATGCAAACGGGTGATAATAAAGCGTTTTTTGATGCGCAACATGTACAAGGTTCTCGCATCAAGCAAAACTTAATTCTTGATGGCTGGTTACCGGTGTTACAAGACAAAGCGGCAGGACCTGCGCAAGAATTTTATCATCCAGATTATCAAGGTCGCATTGGGCTGATCATGCCTTACTCTAAAGATTTTTGTAATAGCTGTAATCGTTTGAGAGTTAGCTCGTCAGGAAAATTGCATTTATGCCTGTTTGGCGAAAATGGTTTGTCTTTACGCGAACAATTACAAGGTGATGATATTGCCCCCCTACAAGCACAAATAATATCTTTATTAGGTGATAAGAAAGCGGCACATTTTCTACATGACAAGCTGACCGGTGGCACTAAACATTTAGCCATGTTAGGCGGTTAGTATGACCAATTTTGTAAATACTGCTGTAAATACTTCTAGTTTAAGTACTTTTACCTTAAGCTCTTCTACCTTAAATAATGAATGCTTAGGCGTAGTGCTAGCCGGCGGATTATCTTCTCGTATGGGGCGCGATAAAGCGCAGTTGCTTAGAGGTAAAAAGTCACTGCTTTCCATGCTAGAATTTTCTAAGCAAACCCTTATAGACTCAGGCATTAAGAATATTGTTGTTAGCGGTGATAATTATGATGTACCTGATAAGGTAAAACTCAGTGGCCCTGTTGGCGGTATTTTAAGTGTTCTGGCTAAGTACCCTTATGCTAAATCATTATTGATATTGCCCGTTGATTTACCTTTTATGACCGCAAAAGCACTCGCTGATTTACGCCTTAAAGGGGAGTTAAGTCAGAAGGCAACCTACTTTGAAGGCCATAATATTCCACTCTATTTACCCAATAATTCTTATGTAGAGCTATTTTTAGCGCAAGCTTTTACCAAAACAAGCAATAACATAGGCGAAAGGTCTGGGCTTGGCACTGAACGACAAAAAAAAGGTCCTTCAATTAAAGCGTTATTAAAACAAATTCCGCACCAAGCTATTCAAAGTAGTGATGTAAACATTTTATTTAATACCAATACGCCAGAGCAATGGCAGCAAGCAAAACAGCAATTTAGCTTTTAAACTACAAACCACTAATATATTAATTTTTAACAAATAAATGTAAAAAGGAAAACCTATGTCAGGACATGGCGGCACAACTTTTATTCCCTTAAACATTGCAGTATTAACCGTTTCAGATACTCGCACGATAGAAAACGACACATCAGGCCAAGCATTAGTAGAGCGCCTTACGGCTGCAGGTCATAACCTAGCAGACAAAGCGATTGTTATTGATGATGTGTACCAACTTCGTGCTCAAGTTTCAAAATGGATCGCTGATGATAGTATAAATGCTATCATTTCAACGGGTGGTACGGGGTTCACCGAGCGTGACAACACCCCTGAAGCATTAATGGCATTATTTGATAAAAATGTTGAAGGCTTTGGTGAAGTATTTCGTCACGTTTCATTAGGCGAAATTGGCACATCAACCATTCAATCACGCGCTTTTGGTGGCATAGCAAATAAAACCGTGGTGTTATGTGTTCCGGGATCAACCAATGCTTGTAAAACTGCTTGGGATAAAGTGATTAAAGAACAGTTAGATGCTAGTCATAGGCCGTGTAATTTTGTTCCTCATTTAAATATCAGTGCCGAACAATGTGAGACTCGTGACTAATGAGCAAATTATCGATACAAGAGCCAGAGCTTAGCCACCTAAATCAACAAGGTGAAGCGAACATGGTTGATGTGACTGAAAAAGCGATGACCTCACGCACCGCAACCGCGCAAGGCATTATCAAAATGAATCGCGCCACGTTTGAGTTAATTACCACAGGTAAGCACAAAAAAGGCGATGTTTTTGCAGTTGCTCGTATTGCCGGTATTCAAGCCGCTAAAAAGTGTAGTGACTTAATTCCTTTATGCCATCCGTTGATGCTTAGTAAGGTTCAAGTTAATTTCACCTTAGATGATGAAAACTCACAAGTAATGGTAAACAGTCTTTGTCGCTTAACTGGGCAAACCGGGGTTGAAATGGAAGCATTAACTGCGGTATCAGTCGCTTGTTTAACTTTATTTGATATGTGTAAAGCGGTGGATCCTGCCATGGAAATTGGCAGTATTAAAGTGCTAACCAAAGAAGGTGGCAAATCAGGACATTGGCAAGCGGTGTAGGTTGTACTTTAGTCCGACAACGCGCAATAAATTACGCCCTACTTTGTAGGTGAGATTACCTAATTAAGAGTAATCGCGTTCATTGAAAGAGAGAAAAATCATGATCAAAGTCGTTTTTTTTGCCGCCTTACGCGAGCAATTAAATTGCAGTCAACTATCACTAAGCAGTGAAAATTTAACGACCATAGCTGACTTAAAGAAAGAACTCGCCAGTAAAAATGAAAAATGGCAGCAAGTATTTGCTAACAACACCTTATTATCAGCCGTTAATCATGACATGGTCGATAGCGAACAAACGATTAAATCAGGTGATGAAGTCGCGTTTTTTCCGCCGGTCACGGGCGGATAAAAAATGACTTTGCATAATGATCAGGAAAACAACGTTACTAAAAATAATGTTACTGAAAATAAGTACCCTGAAATATCCATACAAACCGCCGATTTTAGCTTATCAGATGAAGTGGCCTTACTAGAGCAAGATAATGCTATTGATGGTGCTATTGTCACTTTTACTGGCCGAGTACGCAATCAAAACGAAGGTAAAAATGTCACTAGTTTAACGCTAGAGCATTACTCAGGTATGACCGAAAAATCTTTAGCAACGATAATCAAACAAGCAAAAGAGCGCTGGCGAATCGGACGAGTAAAGGTAATACACCGTATTGGAGAACTTTTTATTGGCGATCAAATTGTTTTTGTTGGCGTAACCAGTAAGCATCGTCAAGATGCCTTTGCTGCCAATGAATTTATAATGGATTACTTAAAAGTACAGGCGCCTTTTTGGAAAAAAGAGGCTAACAAAGACGGTGTTAACTGGTTAGATGCTAAATCAACTGATGAAAGCAAAGCGGCAACTTGGTAAATGGTAAAAGGTAAGTAACTAATGCAACTGTATTCACTGGCTAAGTCATTCACTTTTTTGCTCGCATTAACACTACTCAGTGTTAGTTTTACCTTTAGCAACCAAGCTCTGAGCGCATCTAGCTATTCAGAGAACTCTGATCAACCACTATATTCTGATACGCCGCTACGTATTGCCGTTTCTTCCAATTTTACCCCCGCGTTAAAAAAGCTCTTAGTTGAGTTTCATCAACAAACCAACATCAATACACAAATTATTAGTGGTGCCACAGGTGCCATGTTTATACAAATACAACATGGCGCCCCCTTTGATATTTTTATTGCGGCCGACAGCGTAAGACCTAGCCAACTTGAGCAGCAAAGCTTAATAGTAGCCAATAGCCGTCAAACTTATGCTCAAGGTCAATTAGCACTTTTATCAATGAATTCAAAAGCTAAATTAAGTGATTTAACTCATTACTCACAACAATCACAAAAATCGCCACAACGCTTTGCTATCGCTAATCCTGACACAGCTCCCTATGGTAAAGCAGCTAAACAAACTTTAGAGCACCTAGGTTTATGGCAGCAGTATCAATCTGCATTAATTGTGGGAATGAATATTAACCAGACTTTTTCACAAGTGCGCACGCAAGCCGTCAACAGTGGTTTAGTGGCAAACAGCCAACTTGTACTCAATAACTTAACTGGCGTTATTATCCCGTCCAATTATCATCATCCAATAGAGCAGCAATTAGTCATCATTAAAAACAGTAACAACATTAACAAAGCAAAGCGCTTAAGTGACTACTTACTATCACCGAGAATTCAACAGAAAATCATTAGTTTGGGCTACGCCGATCTAGGGCAACATTAGCATGATAAATTCTGATTTACTCGACCTGCTTACCACGTTAAAAATGGCGGCACTGACCACGATTATTTTGCTGATCATTGGTACACCAATCGCGTGGTATCTTGCTAAAATGCAAAGCCGTTTCAAAGTAATAATTGAAGCCATTGTTGCCCTCCCCTTAGTTTTACCGCCAACCGTGCTCGGTTTTTATTTACTTATCGCCTTTTCGCCACAACATTTGCCTGGGCAGCTTTGGCAACAAGCGACTGGGCAACAACTAGCTTTTAGCTTTTCAGCGATTGTTATTGGCTCTGTACTTTATTCTATGCCTTTTGTGGTACAACCGCTGCAAAAAGTCTTTGAACAATTAGGTGAGCCGCTGCTCGAGGCTGGCGCTATGCTAGGTGCTGGCACAATGGATAGGTTTTTCAATATAGTATTACCGATGACCAAAGCCAGTTTTATTACGGCCGCCAGTTTAGGTTTCGCTCATACAGTAGGTGAATTTGGCGTAATACTCATGATAGGTGGTAATATCCCTGGTGAAACGCGAGTACTGTCTATTGCCCTTTTTGATCATGTTGAAGCCTTTGATTATGCAAAGGCTCACGTTTTAGCGATCAGTTTATTAGCAGGTTCTATGGTGTTGCTGGCTTCTATTTACTTGCTAAATAGCCCTCGAAAAAAAGCAATTCAAAAGGCTGACAAATGACCTCTTCCAATTTAGAGCGAGCTCTGTCTCTATCACTAAATATTCAACTTACTTTTGAACAACTAGGCTTTGAAAAATTCAACTTAACTATTAAACAAGATTTTTCTCTGCAAGGCATCACAGGTATTTTCGGTCATTCTGGCTCAGGTAAGTCAACTTTATTGCGCGCTATTGCCGGATTAGAAAAAGAAACTGATGGCACAATTTTATTAAATGATATCCGCCTAATTGACAGTAAAAATAAGTGTTTTATCAAAGCTGAGCATAGAAATATTGGTTTAGTGTTTCAAGACTCCCGTTTATTTCCACATTTAACTGTTTTAGATAATTTAAAATTTGCGGCGAAACGCTGTCAAAACAGGCGGTTAAATTTTAATGAAATAATCAAACTAACGGAGTTAGAAAATCTATTACTTAAACATGTTAACGAACTATCTGGCGGTCAAAAACAACGAGTAGCACTTGCTAGAGCTATATTGGCTGAGCCAAAATTATTGTTACTTGATGAGCCCTTAAGTGCCCTTGATCGGCAAGCAAAAACTCGCTTACTTAGGTTGATGCTTAATATTCAAAACAAACTGCAGTTACCCATGCTTTATGTCAGTCACTCGCTTGATGAGTTACAACAAGTGTGTGATAAGCTGCTGGTGTTATCTCAGGGGAAGGTAATTGGCTATGATGGTATTCATTCGATGATCCATCAACTAAACTATCCCCAACAAAGCTATGCCCAAAGCAATGAGTTAATTCATCAACAAACCAGTTTGTCATTGCCTATTAAAACACTGAATAATGGTCACGGTTTAGCAACATTAACATTAAATGAAAATGACGAAATTTATCTGCCGGCACTCGATGAAAAGACAACAGAGAAAACTTTACGCTGTTTCATTTTGGCTAATGATATTAGTATTTCATTAACTGAACCCGTTAACTCTTCTATTGTTAATCACCTCTTTGCTAAAATAAGCGCTATAAACACCCTGAATAATAAAGTACTTATCACTGCATTGTGTGAAAAAGAGAGTGACGAACAAGAAAGTGGGGAGCAAGAATTTTTTATCAATATAAGTGCCTTTTCACAGCAAAAATTAGCGCTTAAAATAAAGCAAACTGTATATTTGCAATTTAAGGCCAGTGCCGTGCGCACTTATCTCTATTGAGTTTTATATTTCATATCTCAAGTTTCAAAAAAAATTAAAAAGGTACCGATGTGTTAACAACGCAAGAACAGCTAAAATATTCACGACAAATCATGATGGATAAAATTGGTGAACAAGGTCAAGTAGCCTTGCGTAATGCCAAAGTACTTATTGTTGGCGTTGGTGGTTTAGGAAACCCTGTCAGTCTATATTTAGCTGCCGCAGGTATTGGCACTTTATACTTAGCTGACGGAGATACCATAGAGCTCAGTAATTTACCTAGGCAAATTCAATTTAGTGAACAAGATATTAATCAAAATAAAGCAGATGTGGCTGCGGAAAAACTTAATACACAATTTCCCGATAGTCATATTGAAGCGATTGATGACATGCTAGATCAAGAACTATGTGATTATTACTTTGAGCAAGTAGATTTAGTGCTTGATTGCTCAGACAACATCACAACGCGTTATTTAATCAACCAAGCTTGTGTTGCTCATAAAGTACCCTTAGTAATAGGTGCTGCAACAGGATTTGATGGTCAACAACTGGTGGTTGACCCGAGAGAGGAAAACAGTGCTTGTTATCATTGTTTATTTCCTTCCTCGCTAAAAGCGCCTACCAATAATTGTCAAACAAATGGTGTTTTGGGGCCTGTACTTGCCATCGTTGGGGGTATGCAAGCTTTACAAGCAATAAAACTATTAACAGGCAATGGAACTCAACATCACGCTCAACTTAATCAATTCAATTTATTTGATGGTTTAGCAAACGAATGGCAACAATTTAAAATGAAGAAAAATGAAAATTGCAGTGTGTGTGGAAAAAAGAAGTTAACTAATGTGTAAGCTGCCAATATAGCTATTGGCAGCGATTATTTGATTAGACAAATAATTTTCTGACTTAGATTTGCTGAAACAAATTTACTTAAATAACCCCATATTTCTGTCTGTTAACGCTTCACGCCATCCCCCTAACCATTCTGATTTAGCATCTATACATTGATAAGGGCAATGCTCCTTTGATTTACCGCTAAGGCCTGCTTGATAACCGTTTGAATGCGCTCTGCCTAACTTATCTCTTTTCTGTCTTTTCATTATTTAACACCTCGTAACTATATATTAAAATACCTTTTAAATTATCACGTAAAAATAGGTGATAATAAAACTACGTTGCGGCCGATTTTGTTGTTTACCTTTAGCTAAAGGCTAATGTACGCTAACGAATAAGCTTCATGAACAAATCGACGATTCATTTAAAAGGATTTTAGTAAGTGATGCAAGCGCAAAAAAAGTAGATTAGTGCAAATAAAAGCAATATAAACACTAATACGAATCGGTCGTTTTTTGAGCTAAAAAATTCTATCAAATAAAACAATTCATTAGAATAATGCAATACTATTTTTATAGAATAAGGTGCTATAAGAATAAAATTTCTTATGAGAATTTAGTTTAATAATTCTGCTGTTTCTCTTGCGATAGTGTAACGAAAGTTTAGCGATAAAAGACAGCAGAATTTTTATCTATAAAAGTGAATAACTTCTTAGCTATATAGCGATAGTATTAATTGCTAATACTTAGCCGCTTGTCCTTTTTCAGGTAGTGTTTGCTGAATAAAATGGCGAATATCTTGGTTTGCTTGCTGTAAATCTTCATGACGAAGATACATCATGTGACCGCTTCGATAACCTTTGAAAGATAAACGGTCGCGCATTTGTCCACTAGGATCTAATTGCCACATTGTATATTTAGCATCAAAATAATTAGTCGCACCATCAAAATAGCCAGACTGAATCATAACATTCAAATACGGGTTTTGTGCCATCGCTAAACGTAAATCTTCACCGGTGTGATTATTACTACGATCCCACGGATGTACATCTCCAAACATATTATATTTAATGTCGGTTTTATACTTTAGCTCTTCACGTAAATAATAGTTTATTGCTGGGGTAAAACTGTGCAACCAAGATGTTAACTCCGCATTATAATCAGGACTAGAGCCCGCTACTTTTTTGTCGATGCCTAAATAACGCGAGTCTAAACGACCAATGGTTTGTTTTCTGCCGCGTAATAATTCTTTCCAAAAAAAACTATTATTTATATCCAAATTATTTGCTAACACTGCATCAACTGACAAGCCAGAATAAAGCGCCACTTGCTCAGCTATTTGCTGTTTTTCTTCACTCGATATAAAACCACCTTTTGCGAGTGCTGGTATGTATTTATTTAAGGTAAACTGTTCAATTTCAGGCAATAATTCATCTAAATCTTTTGACTGAAGATCGGCAGATAATACTTTGTGATACCAAGCAGCAGCAGCAAAATAAGGTAAACGGTTAGCGGCTTTTACCGGACCTTCTCGCTTGATACCAATATCAGTTGGTGACACTAAAATAACACCATTAACATACATCCATTGCTTTTGCTGTAGTGCTAATGCCAAGCCTGAAACACGTGTAGTACCATAACTTTCACCAATTAAATATTTAGGTGAGCGCCAACGATTGTTACGAGTAACAAAAGTAGTAATCCAATCTGCTAAATATTTTACGTCGGCATTAACCCCAAAGAACATTTTCTTTAGCTGCTCTTTGCTTGGCATTTTACCCTCTTTATCAGGTAATACTCTTGAATAGCCCGTATTGACTGGATTGACAAAAACAATGTCTGCAACATCTAGAATAGAATAAGGGTTTGTTTTAACCCCATAAGGTTGAAGCGGATAACCTTCATCATCAACATTTAGCACACGTGGCCCTGTGTAAGCAACATGCATCCATACTGAGGCAGAGCCTGGGCCGCCATTAAATGAGATTAATAATGGTCTCTTACTGTTCTCTTTAATATCAGTTCGTTGATAGTAAGTATAAAAAAGACTTGCGGTTGGATTACCTTCATCATCCCACACAGGTTGAGTTCCCGTTGTGGCACTGTATTTTATTTTTTCACCGTTTATTTTGGTCGTGTGCTTAGTGGTTTGCTGATTATCAATAATAAGCTTGCGTTCATTATCGGCAAATGATGCTGGTGATGGAAAAACGCCCACAAGTAACACGATTAAAGATAATTGTTTAAATAATTTCATTGTTTTTACTCTGTAATGATGCTTTTCAATAGTAATAAACTAGCACAAACATCGTTAATCATCAGACAATTAAGGTAAATCAACAGAATAACAAGATGAAAAACCAGCTCGCACAGCAAGGTTCGAAGCCTGGTTTACTGAGGCGATGAGTGTTCCTGATAAATTAAAAATGGTGACAATATTCGCAAGCTAACCCTCACCATGTGAATTTATATTTAAGAAACCTTAAATGTATCAATTGACTTTTCTAACTTAGCCGCTAAATCAGCGATTTGGTTGCTGTAAGTCAATGTAGAAGTAGACTTTTCACTACTTTGCTGGCTTAACCCCACCACCTCTTGAATACTCTGGTTTATCTCATTACTTAAGCTATTTTGTTGAGTTGCTGACTGTGAAATATCAGTACTCATGTCATGCATTTGCTCAATAGCGCTGGTAATCAGTAATAAAGTTTTCAGTAACTGGTCGGTATGATCTTGACAGTTATTGGCTTCATCTTTACCTTGCTTGATGTCTGACACCGCCTTTTCCGTTTGGCTTTGTAGTGATTCTATCATGGTTTGAATTTCAGTAGCCGACTCTTGGGTTCTACTTGCTAGTAAACGTACCTCATCGGCTACCACAGCAAAACCTCGTCCGGCTTCTCCAGCACGTGCCGCTTCAATAGCAGCATTTAATGCAAGCAAATTAGTTTGATCTGAAATGCCGCGAATTGTATCTAAAATACCACTGATATTAGTAGACTCTTGCTGCAATACTGTCATTACATCAGAGGTACTGTCTAACATAGTCACTAAATTTTGCATACGCTCATTCGTGGTGTTCGCGGTTTGTTCAAGCTCGCTACTTTGTGCTAATGCGTTGGTCATTCTCTCATCGGCATTATTTGCTTTTTCCAAGATATGATCGGCACTTTGCCCCAACTCACCCGTTTGAACGGTTATTTTTTCTATGGTTTGTTTTTGTGTCGCTAAAGAATCGGTAACTTGTGCTATTTTTTTACTTGATTGTTCAGCCGCATGGTTTAACAGGTGGGTGTTATCTGAGATATTACTAATAAGTTTACGTAAGTCAGCAACAACCAGATTCACATTTTTTGAAAGCTCACCATATTCATCGTCTGATTTTACGGTTAATTGGCGAGATAAATCTCCTTTAGCGATTTGAGCTAACACCTTATTGATATTTTTTAATGGACCGATCATAGCTTTAATTGTCGTTATTGCTATTGCAATGCCAGCAATGAGTAATACCACAAAAATCACCACTGTTTCTAAATTACCTTGCTCAACATTGTTAGATATATCTGCTTGTAATTGCGTTAAATTCTTATCTACTGCTTGTGAGAAAGCATCAGTAGCTTGTATTGACGTGTTAATGTGTAACTCTGAATTTTTAAATGCTTCATTTAACCCATTTTTTTGTTCAAGCTGTGACACTTTAAAAGTGAATAAATTATGATTTCCTCGAAATATTGTCTTAGCCTTTTCAAACTCTTCTACAAACTGGTCAATTAAACCATTAGTGTTATATGTTTTTCCTAATGTGACTAAGAACATTGAATATTGTTCAACGTTGCTAATAGCAAATTCAATGGTTTGCTGAGACTTTTCAACTTCTGCAATTGTTTTGATTGATAAAATAGTTTTCGTTGCATCTGTTAAGTTAAAAACGAAACCTTCTATTTGACTAGCAGAGCCAGAAACTCTGTCGACCATATCTTGATTATCAGGGTCATCTAAATAAGTTAAGTCTCCTAAAACAGCGCCTGCTTCATAAAGAATGTCATCAATCGTTTTTTGCTGCTCAATAAAAGTCTGTGTTTGATTGATTTCAGTTAATTTATAGGTAAACATCGCTTCAACCGAGTCTAAATATTGTCCATAAGCAAGGTTGAAGTTATCTAAATTATCAATATTAGGAAAAATATAAAGCATTTTTTCTATCAATTTTTTCTGCTCTACTAACAACTTACCTTGCTGCGCAAAGGTAGACTTTAACTGTTCAATTTCTTCAATCGTCGTTGATGTAGAAACAAAAGAAGATAATTTGGCTTGCTTTAGTAACTGTTTCTGCACAATATTTGCATATTTTTGAATAGGCAAGGCGAAGTCATTCACTTTAGCCGAGGCTTGTTTTATATCACTTAAAATACCAACAGAGCTGATACTAGAAAAAAGTAGCAACAATAAAATAACCGCAAAACCAATAACGACCTTGTGCGCAACTTTTAGAACTTTTATGTTAAACAGCATAAATAACAACTCTACAAAAGATTAATAAAAAACAAACATCCGACCAGTTACCATATTAATAAACTTTGCACTACTAAATCAAGTCTGATTAAAAAAAAGACAATTAATTATTTTTTAGTATATACAAGCTTAAAAATTAAACATAAAAAAACCGCGAAATTATAGTTCGCGGTTTTTATTTGTCTATGACGATTAACTCGTTACATGCTACTTATATTATGCTGTTTTTTCTTCAGTGATAAAGAAACTAGCTATGTAGGCAATTAAACCAAGTAAGAATATAACGCCGGCAATTTCACGTAACCAGTAGAAAATTTCTAACTTGTCTTGTGTTGCCATAAAGCTTAATGCTTCACCTGATTCAGGGATACGTTGTAACCAAACTTGTAAGATACCAGCACCTGTTAAGAACAAGGTGATAAATACCATAGCAACTGTCATCAACCAGAAGCCCCACATTTCAACCACTTGTGCTTTATTACAATTAGCTTCACCAATGCCACGAAGTTTAGGCATTGCATAAGACATGATAGTCATAACAATCATCGCGTAAGCACCATAGAAAGCCATGTGTCCGTGAGCTGCTGTTATTTGTGAACCATGAGTATAATAGTTTACAAAAGAAAGCGTATGTAAAAATCCCCAAACACCCGCACCTAAGAAAGACATAACTGCTGTGCCTAAAGCCCATAATGTCGCGGCTTTATTAGGATGTTCACGACGACGACGGTTAACCATATTAAAGGCATATAAAACCATAGCGAAGAATGGTAATGGCTCAAGCGCTGAGAAGATAGAACCAACCCACTGCCAATATTCAGGCGTCATTAACCAATAGAAGTGATGACCAGTACCTAAGATACCTGAGATAAGCGCCATAGCGATAATCACATATAACCATTTTTCAATTACTTCACGGTCAACACCCGTTACTTTAATTAATACATAAGCCAAGATTGCACCCATGATTAATTCCCAAACACCTTCAACCCATAAGTGAACTACAAACCACCAGAAGTATTTATCTAAGGCTAAGTTAGTTGGATTATAAAAAGCAAATAAGAAGAATACCGCTAAACCAATTAAACCCGTCATAAGCACCATGTTAATGGCAGTTTTACGACCTTTTAAGATTGTCATACCGAGGTTGAATAAGAAACCTAAGGCAACAACAACAATACCAATTTTGGTAATGGTTGGTTGCTCTAGGAATTCTCGACCCATCGTTGGCCATAATTCATTAAAGGTAATATCAGCTAACGTTGAATAAGGTACAAGTAAGTAACCTAAAATAGTTAGTACACCTGCAGCAGCAAATATCCAAAATAATGCTATTGCAAGTTTAGGACTATAAAGTTCAGTTTCTGCCTCTTCGGGGATCATGTAATATGCAGCCCCCATAAAGCCAAACAGCAGCCAAACAATAAGTAAGTTGGTATGCACCATACGCGCAACATTAAATGGAATTAAACCACCTAAAAAGTCACCAACAACGTACTGCATGCCCATGATAAGACCAAAAAGAATTTGGCCAACGAATAAGATCATAGCAAAAATAAAATAAGGTTTTGCTACGGCTTGTGATTGATATTTTAAAGTATTCACGCCTTAACCCTCTATGTTTGGTGGCCAATTATTGGCGTCTAGCTCTGATGTCCATTTAAGGAACTCAGCTAAATCATCAATTTCTTGATCAGTTAAGTGGAAGTTAGGCATTTGGCGACGACCAGGGATGTTTAGCGGTTGCGCCTTCATCCAGCCATTGAAGAAAGCTTTAAAGCCTGCTTCACCGCCACGACGGTTATAAACGTTCATTAGCTCTGGTGCAAAGTAAGCGCCTTCACCAATTAACGTGTGACAACCGATACAATTATTTTTTTCCCACAAATGCTTACCGCGCTCAACAGCTTCGGTAATGTTTTCTCGATTATCCCTTTTGGGCATCTCTTTTACGGTGTGGAAAGTCAAAGCAAGAAATATTAAGAAGAAGAAAACACTTCCCCCGTAATATATATTTCTTGCCATGCCTTTAGTAAAGCTCTCTGACATGGTGTTTCCCTTAATGAATTATAAAATTCATGCGTTAGTTACGTGTATTAACTTGTAATAGTTAGTTGTGTTAGTAAAAGCTTGGAGATAATAACTTAAATAGCGCAAAGAATAGCTTGATAGAAATCAAGTTTTTTAAGACTTGTAAAAAAATGTGTCGAAAAGTTAATGATTGTTGCGCCATATCAAAAAACAATAGCACTTTTTGAATAAAAAATCACGCCAACCCCCTATAACCCTAAGCATTACAAGGATATAATAGAGTGTCTTTATCATTTAAGTAACCTTTTTAACCACAATAACCTTACCTTTCATTTGGGGATGTGGGCCGCATTCATAAGGAAAGCCACCCGCTTTATCAAAGCTGCGTTGATACGTTTCATCTGGGAAAAAATAGTCTGGCTCTTCTTTATCAAATTGTTTAAACCACACACTATGATATTGACGTTTTTCAATATTTTTCCAAATAACAGTATCACCTTCTACAATAGTAATTTCAGCTGGAATATATTGTTTTTTGACTATCTCAACAATAATTTCTTTAGAAAAAACACTGTTCGCCGTAATAAGTAAACAAAAAAATAGAACAATACGCATAAAACCCTCTCTTGCTTTCACATAAAATAAGACAAATAAATTCACTTTATTTCATCTTAATTTAAACCTTTTTGATAAATCATAAATATTCAGAGAATAATTATAATTAAAGATACTATCGAAAAATAGTATTAAGCGCTAGCAATACAATAACTCTACTTTTTAAAAAAAGTATCATACGCTTATTTAAAACTATTGTATTAAACATTGATTTTAAAGGTCGTAATCAAGTGTTATTTTTAGGCTCTTGTTTTAATTTAAAATAGTATTTTACTCTTGTTGCTTTTTATTTTTTTATTGTATATTGTTTATACGATATCAGGTATGACCAGTAGCTACTCATACTACTGATATACATTTTCTTCAATTACTACAATAATAAAAGGTGAAAAAAATGATTAAAAAAGCTCTACATTTACTTTCTGTCTCGGTATTAGCTTTCTGTTGTATATCGATGCCAGTTAACGCTGGCACTTCAGGCGATACAAAATACCCTATCGTATTAGTTCATGGGTTATCTGGCTTTGATAGTGCTTTAGCTGACTATTTTTATGGTGTTAGAGGTGCGCTAGCCGCTGTTGGTTCGACACAGGTGTATACTCCTCAAATTTCAGGTTATGAAACGAGTGAAGTTCGGGGAGAAGAACTGTTAACTTATCTCGAAGAGTTAAGTGCAATAACAGGATCCGTTAAATTTAATTTAATTGGTCATTCACAGGGCGGCATTGATTCACGTTATGTAGCGTCTGTTCGTCCTGATTTGGTGGCATCCGTAACATCCGTTGGCTCACCACATTTTGGCTCGGGTACGGCGGACTTAATTAAAGACTCGCCCCTTGAAGGTGTCACTATATCTATAGGTAATGCTGTCGGTGCACTTTTAGCCGCAGTAACAGGTGATGATTCACAGCAGTCTAATGCAATGGGTTCTCTAGAAGCATTAAACTCAGCTGACGCGGCAATTTTTAATGAAAAGTACCCAGAAGGTTTACGCCAAGGTGCTTGTCAAGAAACGCCAAGTTATAATGCTGGTTCGTGGTGGTGGCCTAACTGGGTGAGTGATTATTCAGTAAATGATGGCGAACACCATGTTAATAATATTGCTTATTATTCTTGGGGAGGCACTTATAACCCAGTATTTGATTCAAACATTTTAGATCTAGCAGATGGTCTGTTGTCGATAACCTATCTAACCATTGATGAAGCAAATGATGGTGTAGTTGGACGTTGTTCTACACATTTAGGTCAAGTTATTCGTGATGACTATACAATGAACCATGCAGATGAAATCAACGGTATGTTCGGTCTACGTGGCTTATGGAGTACAAACCCACTTCAACTTTATAAAGATCATGCAAGGCGCTTAACTGCTGCAGGCTTGTAATAAAATAGTAAAAAGGTTCACTTGTGTGAACCTTTTTACTGTTTTTGTATAAGAAGTTAAATACTAAGGTTTAAATTTTGAAACTAAATACCTTGCAAATTTCTATGGTTTTAACAGGATTAGCTATTTTCGTTGTTGTGATGTTTAGTTTATTTGGAAGTGGTGAAGGTTTAGATCAACAGCGCCAAGCGAATACATTTATTGAGCAGGCTGTTACAAATAAACCATTAGAGCCTAAGTTGATCAGTGAATTAGTCTTATCACAAAATGAGTCAACCACTTATGCAGAATTGCCTAAGCAATTACCAACATCACTGCTCAACACACCAAAACCAGAACGTCTTGAACTAAATAATGATGGTAGTTTATTAATAAATAAAAAAATACTTCATCTATTTGAATTCTATTTATCGGCCATAGGAGAAGAATCCCTAGAGATAATTGTCACTCGGATTAAAAACAATCTCCGTGAACAATTAACGGCACAAGCTTTGACTCAAGCTATACACATTCTTGAGGGATATTTGCAATACCGTAATGAGATTACAGCGCTAAAACAAGAGTACAATCAAAGTTATGGTATTGCTGATTACTCTATCGAGCATGTCATCAAAGCTAAAAATGAGCTTATTGAAGTTCGTTGGCATTATTTATCTGGGGAAGTTATTGCCGCTTTTTTTGAACAAGAAGACGAATATGAAAACTATATGCTTCACCTTACTGCTATTATTAAAGATAATCGTTTAAACAAAGAACAAAAAGATAATGCTCTTTCTATACTGAATGCACAAACACCTAATTGGTTAATTGAACAGCAAAATTCCACGAATCAATTAAATAAATATCGACAGCAATATAGTGAGCTCAGATCACAAGGAGTATCGAACAGTGACTTAAGAACTTTCACCGAGCAGGAATTTAATGCTGAAGCGTCTGATAGATTGTCACAGCTCGAAAGCGATCGAAGACGTTGGCAGAAACGCTTAAGCGAATATAGAGTTGAGTTAGACACCATTTTGGTAATAGAGTCAGATCGCCCAGCTCAACAAGCATTGATTAATGAATTACGTAACCAGTACTTTAATACTCAAGAAATAAAACGCGTGCGTGTTCTAGATAATCGCTATTTAACAAACTTAGCAAAAAACTAATAAAGTTAGTAAAATTAATAAAATATAGAATGACTATTTTTAAATAATTTTACTTATTCTAAGCTCACCAATGAAGCTCTAAGTTGATCAATAAGTTATTTCAATTGGTATTATTTAACTTCTTTGATTTTAATACCATTAATTTCCTCAAGCTTATATTTACTGGCTGGTCTATCAACTTCAACCGCTTCAGCGCCACTAACCCAAGATAACAAGCCGCCTTCAGGATTATCTTTTTGCACTTCATTACAGGCAGAAACACATTGTACGCATTGAGTGCAAGTGAATTTTGCTCGCTTCATATTACGTGTAGGTAAGCGCATAGGGCAAGCTTGGTCGCACGGTTTATGTTTATTATATGACTCGCATTTTCTACAAGCTTTAGCGCGGGCGCGATCAAATTTAATGACCATGGCCTTATTATTGGCCATCCAAATTAAACTTTGAAACAAACCAAGCGCACAACCGTATTTACAAAAAACATGCCGTGCAAAAATAAAATCTGCCGTAAATACAATTGTCGCAACGGTAATAAAAATACTTGCGCCAAAACTGAGGTTAACATTAACTAAATCATGCAAAAGCATTAACGGGTCAAGCAAATAACTGAGTAAACCAACAGCCCAAATAAAAGCCATCGTAATTGCAGCAACAAACACAATTAATTTAGGAATTAATCCGTTGCTTTGTTTACTGGCTTTTTCCCAAATAGTAACGCGATTAAGCTTTTTCAACATCAGATCATTAATAAGCTCAACTACGGAGAAATGTGGGCATAACCAGCCGCAATAAATGCGACCATATTTCCAAACAAGAACCCCTGTTACCGCGACAAACGCCATACCAGGGAGTAGAACTCGAACAAATATTTTAATAGCAGCATCAACACTATCGCCACCACCATGTAATATTGAATCGATACTAATGGTCCATGACTGACCAAAAATGATAAAGTGACCTAAATCGAGATCAAAACGAAAAACATCAAGTAAAGGGGCAAAGAGAAATAAGGCAAAAAAAGCTACTTTTGCTGTTATTCGAGATTGTTGTAACGTTAAAATAGTTGCCATGAATTTCGAAAGAAAGAATAGGATTTATGTCACATTATAGGAGTGTTTTTTTTAAAAGGCTTTAATCTAGATCAGCCTACCTACAATTAAGTTATGTTATTATCTTGGCATTAACAACTCACTTTCGAGAATAATTTTGGACACAACACAATATTTTTACCGCACCGTAATTTTCACTCGCAAGGCTGGCATTGTTGCCCTTGCAGATATCAATAATCCACAAGAAAGCACCAAACTAGAAGAATGGTTTGGTGTGGTTATATCCCTTGCTGATGGCAAGCATACTTTGCAAGAACTAACTGACTTTATGGTTAAGCAATATCAACAAGCGCCCGAGAGTTTAGATGATACGCTTGAATCAGTCATTGAACGTTTATTAGAAGGCAATATGGTAAAATTAAGTAAAAAAGCAGTAGAGCTTCCTTATTATTTAGCAGCGCCTATTGAGCAATTAGATATTGAAAAAGCGCAAAAACTAATTAAAGAAGATGGCTATACGGTGCATTAATTGCCATTAATAAAAGATAGAACGAGTGATTTATAATGACCGAAAATAAAGCCTTAGCGCTTGCCCCTCTCATAACGCCCTTTGCGTTTACCTTTTATGCTTATATATCAGACGTACCCGGATTCAATATGGATAGTGGTATAGTAGACTTTATAGGGCTGTTTTTAGGTTTAACTGTGGCCGCCATTCCCGTTGCTTATATTTATATGTTTTTTATCGGTGGTAAATTTTATGGCATGATCAAAAGAAGAAGACGCGTTAATATTTTCACCTTAACATTCGGCTCAATATTTGTTGCCGATATCCCTATGTTACTTATTTGGCCAGTAACACAAGGAAGTGAATTCTATCTCACCTTACAGTTATTTTCATTTGTTGGCATGATGGTAGGCCTTAATTGTTGGTTTTTACTCAACTTAGATAAATTAAAAGCTAAATTCAACAGTAAAAATTAATATGGTTTTGTAATTCGATACTAGTTACTCGAAACTTTATTTTACCCTTGCGTAACTTTATCCTTGCGTAAACAAGGCAACAACCAACATTAACATTATAATCCAAAAACCAGAGAGCAATTGCCAAAAGAGCACTTGAGACTTATTTTTGGTCACTTTAGGGTCATCTAATAAATAGGTTGGATTAGGGTTTTTCAAATCTTGAATAAACTCAGGAATATTATCGTAGCGCTGCTCAAGATCAAAACTTACACCACGTGCTAAAGTGCGATCAAACCACATTGGAATAATAGGGTTTGCACCTGTTGCCGAAACATACCTCAAGCGATCATACTCAAAAGCGGTTTGACACTCTTCAATTTTATCCCCGTAGGGTAATTTACCCGTAAAAATTTCATAAGTAATGGTGGCTAAGGCGTATAAATCACCCTGAATACCGGTATTTTTACCTAATAAATATTTAGGATCAGAATAGGTCGCGGTACCTAAAACACCTTCATGTTCTAGCGGAATAAAAACTTCTGCTAAACCTGCAACAAATACCGAACCAAAATCAACAATTTTAACCTGGTTATTCTCATCAACCAATATGTTGCCTGGTTTCAAATCTTGATGGATAGTTTCCATTTTATGAAAGGCGGCTAAACCTTGCGCTATTTGCTCAACTAGATTAAAAGCAACTTTAGGTTTTGGAAAATGGTTTTGTTCCATCCACTTTTCTAATGAAACGCCATGCACATATTCCATTAAGTAATACAAACAAGTACGTGGTCGCTGTTGTTTGATAATTTTCACCACATGGTCACTATCAATACGTTTACCTATCCATTCTTCTTGAATGAATCGGTCAATATAGCCGGTGTCTTCTTCAAAATTAATAGAAGGAGTTTTCATGACCATTTGCTCGCCTGTTTGCGTATCTTCAACTAAATATAGCTGACTGCGACTGCTAGCAAATAGTTCTTTAAGTACTTTATAACCATCAAGTGTTACCCCTTTATCAAGCGGAGGAGGAAAAGGTAACCGTGTTAGTTTTAAATTATAGTCATTTAAACTTTCATTGGGTAATGAGGCTATTTGACACAATACACCACTAATATTGTCATCACTACCGCTATCAAAAGCCGTTTTAACTAAGGCCTCTATGCGCTCTTGACATGATTTTTTGGCTGACATTAACTCAATGATTTTTTCTATCGTTAAAAAATCATGAATACCATCAGAAGTCACCAATAAAATATCATCGGCTTCTAGTGTAAACTGACTGTAATCAATTTGAATAGAATTATCCATTCCCATAGCTCTCGCAAGAAAGCTACGACCTGAGCCAATGCTCGCCACATGATCTCGGGTAAGTTGTTTAAACTCACCACCACGAAATAAATAAGCACGACTATCGCCGGCATGAAAAAAGTTCGCTAGTCGAGACTTTAAAACTAAAGCGGTAAAGGTGGTTAAGTAACCTTTTTCTTCACTAGCAAATTCATGACTACGTTTAAACAGCGTTAGATTAATACTTGAAAGAATTTTTTGTCCGGCATGCTTAACCGACCAAGTATCGGGTGTTTGATAATAATCACTTAAAAAACGCGTGATCGCGGTATAACTTGCTTCTTTACCCGCTTCAGCGCTACTCACGCCGTCAGCAACCGCTAGCACAATACCTTTAGCTTCAAGCACACTTGGTTCTTCTGGCACACAAAAACCAACGGCATCCTCATTATTATCTTTTAACCCTTGAATAGAATGGCTAGCGATATCAACTTGTAATTGGTTGATTTTAGGCATATTTATTTCTTATGTTTTGTATTCGTTCTTCAGACCAACGTTATTGTTAGTCTGAAGCATAACTTACATTTAAACAAACCCTTGTTCTATATAGTTGGAGTATTCAGCAAGGCTGTCGAAGCTTTTGTCTCCTGAGCTTAGCCCGCTAAGTGATGGAGACAAAAACTGATGACAAACGCCGCTGATGCTTCAAATATGACGAACAATTTAGTTGACGTCTATTAACTCGACTGTCCCATCTGCGTTCACTTCTGCCATATGGCCTTTAGGTTCATTTAAAAACATAGTAGCAAAGAAAATAATACCCGCAGAAGCCGCGATAACCATAAAGAAGGTCGAGTAATCAACAAATGATAATACCGTTAAATAAGTCACCGCACCAACGTTACCGTAAGCGCCTGCCATACCGGCAATTTGACCTGTCATACGACGTTTAACTAATGGCACGATAGCAAATACTGCACCTTCCCCCGCCTGTACAAAGAAAGAACAACACATAGTTGCAATGACAGCTAACGGTATTGCCCAAGCACTGGTAATTTGACTCAATACCATATAACCAATAGCTAAGCCACCAACAAGGATCATAAGTGATTTACGACGACCAAATTTATCACTAAACCAACCACCCGTTGGGCGAGCGACTAAGTTCATAAAAGCAAAACCAGACGCTAACATACCTGCTTGAACTGCGCTTAATCCTTCAAAAGTTTCTAAGAAAAATAACGGTAACATAGATACAACAGCTAATTCAGAGCCGAAAGTTACAAAGTAAGATACATCTAAAATAGCCACTTGCTTAAAGTCATATTTTTCAATATCAGCAACTCCATGGGTCAAATTTTCTTTGTTAACACGCCAGATAGAGTGAACTTGCACAGCAAAAAGCACGACTAAGCCTATCCACATAATGTACATGGTTTCGGTGGTTAATAATTTAACGCCAGTAGGAGACAGTTTCCATGCAAGTACCGCAAGCGCAATATACATTGGAATATTCATAAACAAGTAAAAATAGAAATCTTTCCAGCTAGTAACTTCTAAGCCACCTGATTTTTTTGGCTTGAAATAAGTTGAACCTTTAGGCGTATTGCGAGCAACAAAATAAAAGAAAACACCGTAAATACCGGCAATAATACCTGTTAAACCGATAGCGTAACGCCAACCGTCATCACCGCCAAACATTAACGCTATTGTGGGCAATGCCATTGCGCCTGCAGCTGAACCGAAGTTGCCCCAGCCGCCGTAAATACCTTCAGCAATACCTACTTGCTTTGCAGGGAACCATTCACCCACTAAGCGAATACCGATAACAAAACCAGCACCAACAAAACCAAGTAAAAATCTAAATAAAGCAAGCTGTTCAAAACTATCTGCCATGGCAAAACCCACACAGATAAACGACGAGCTCACTAACAAACCAGAATAAATAACTCTAGGGCCATATTTATCAACTAAAATACCAATAACAATACGTGCGGGTATGGTTAATGCTACATTCAAAATCATTAAGGCTTTTACTTGGGCGCTTGATAAATCAAACGCTTCTTTAATAAAAACCAATAAAGGCGCGTGACTAAACCAAACTACAAAGGTTAAGAAAAATGCAAACCAGGTAACATGTAGCATTTTAATTTTAGGATCTGCAAAATTGAGCAGATTCATTTTTCCATCATGTGACATTGTAATAACTCCTGCGCCATACTATTAAAAAGTAGTTGTACCCTTAAAAAGTAGCTATATCCTAAAAAGTAATGTGCGCTTACTTGCGTTAAATTTAAAATTTTATATAAAGTTGTTGACGCTATTCTGCGCCTTTGCCATTTTTTCTTTATTGACTTAAGTCAACAAACTCAATTTATTTAAATCAGACCTGACAATAAACAAGGTATTTTTTGTTAAAATTTGCTTTAATCTATATAGCATAAAGAACAATCTCAACTCATTCAAAAAAATATCAACTCACTCAAGCTATTAGCAAATAAAGAGAATTTATGGAAATTCAACAAAAACATGCATACCGGGCATTAAGCCTATCTACGTTAGCATTTGCGGCTTGTTTTTCTGTATGGACTTTATATTCAGTTATTGGCATAGAATTAAAGTCTAGTTTAAATTTAACCGCAACTGAATTTGGTTTGCTTTTAGCTGCTCCTATTTTTACGGGTGCTATTTTTCGAGTGCCTGTTGGCTTTTTATCTGAAAGAGTTTCTTGTCGAAACCTGTTCTTCTGGCAAATGTTACTCGCCGTGCCGCCACTATTTTATTTACCTTACGTTGAAACATTTACTGAATACATTTTACTGGGCTTTATTTTAGGATTAAGCGGTGTTTCATTTACCATAGGCATTCGCTATGTTACTGATTGGTTTGATACGAAACAACAAGGTTTCGCATTAGGTGTATTTGGCGCAGGAAATGCGGGTGCCGCAATCACTTTAGTTTTAGTACCTTTCATTGTTGATGCGTATGGTTGGCAAGATATTGGCCCAATTTATGGCGCTGGCATGTTAGCTATGGCTGTTATTTTTAGATTGTTTGCCCCAGAAATTAGTCAATATTATCAAGAAAAGAGAAATCATGATCTTGCTTTTCACTTAGCACCACTAAAAGATGTACAAGTATGGCGCTTTGGCCTGTATTACTACTTTGTTTTTGGTTCTTTCTTAGCGCTTATTTTATGGTTGCCTCAGTATTACATGGAAGCCTATAAATTATCACTAACGCAAGCATTAGCGCTAACACTACTATTTGTCACCTCCTCAAGTATGGTACGTGCTGTTGGCGGTTGGTTTGCCGATAAATTTGGTGCACGAGCGGTCAACTGGAGCGCGTTTTGGATCTGCATGGTGTGTTTATTCTTCCTTAGCTATCCACCAAGTACTATGATTATTCATGGGGTAACTAAAGATGTAACAATCTCCTTTGAAGTTAATGTTTGGTTATTTACTTTTCTAATTTTTGTTATTGGTATTGCTCAAGGTGTCGGCCGCGCAAGTGTTTACAAAATTGTTTATGATTATTATCCAAATCACATGGGCAGTGTTGGTGGTGTTATTGCGGCTGTTGGCGCATTAGGGGGTTGTACGTTACCCATAATGTTTGGTTTAGCGGTTGATCTTATTGGTGTATACAGCGCCTGCTTCATGCTTTTATATGGCGTATTAGCTTTATGTATGATGGCAATGTATTTAGCACTACAAGCTGAACGCCAACAAAACTCACTCAAAGAAGCCATAGAAAATAATTTCTTAGAGCAAGATTAAAACTTAGCTATTTTATTTTTTTATCCATTGACCCGCAGTGTTTTTAATCAAATGGCCTGATTGAGTTTTAGCTAAGGATTTTTCACCTGCTAAAGCGGTAACCTGTTGCATGGTAATTTTGTTTTTACGCGCTAAATTCATATAAATGCTTTTGCGTTTTTTATTAACACTCATTACTAAGCTTTTAGCTTCTGCGTTATCAACCACTACACCTAAGTAACCATTAGGCATTTCACCCACTAGTCCTTGCTGTTTTGCATCGCTAAGTGATATAGCCCAAGCAGAAAAGGCCATCGCTGAAACTAAAAGAGCAAAAGTTGATTTTTTTATAAAGTTATTGGTTAAGTTATTCATTTTATCTCCCTAAAATAAGTCGCTTTCATCACTAAAGATGTCATCTAGTTCTTTGTCTACTTTTACCCTGATTTCATGATCAATTTTTAAATTTAAATTAATCGTGATTGGTTCTTTTGCGCTAACTTCTACCCTATGTGTACAGCCACTGATTATAAAAACAGCTAACACGGCGGTAAGTATTTTACTCATGCTTACTCCTTATTTTTTTGTAAACCTTTAATGATACTTTCTTCAAAACGCTCTGTTATTGACATGGATTCAAGCAAGCCTAATAAGTCATAGCTCAAGTTCAAGTTCAGATTAACATCGTTATTGATATCGGGGTTGCGGCCTTTTATCACTGTTTCTAAAAGCATATAACCGTCTTCTGCCATAGACACTGCAGCGGAAAGTTGATGATAATGCAAGTTTTGCAACGCCTCAAACGCCAGTTGTAGCTGAGTGCTATTTGCTTTTAGTTTTGCCACAGCCGGATTATCCATTACCTGTATTAGACCGTTGCTAATATTATACAGTTCACCCTTTTCAATAATATATTTTTCACCGTCAAATGTAACGGGAAGTTGTCCTGATATATTACCCGTGACCACAATGCCTTGTTTTTTATCTAATGCTAATACTTGCTCTAAGTTTATACTATTAAGCTGAACATTAACTGAATGTCCATCTTCAAAAGGCCATTCTAGTTTTGGAACAAAGATGCTGCCGCCTAATACATTCGCTTTAAGCTTGCTTGCTGAGAGCTTAAAGCTTTTGTTAAAAGTCCAGCCGGTATTAATTGAAAGCTTTGAAATGGGAGTAGGCGTTTCAATTAACTCCACGGTTAAATTTTCTTCTACATTGGGTAAGGTAACTATTTTACCTGCGAATAAAGTGAAATTTTGTTGCCAGTTTAATTCTTGTAGCCAAATGCCATCAACTTCCCCACTGACTGACGTTAGCGCGACAGAAACATTAAGAAGATTTTTTTCGAACTTGATCAAGTCAGTTAATTGCCCCGAAACACTGTAATCCAATAGGCCATCAATAACTTCAACTTTAGTTGGCAATTGCATGTTTAATGACAATAAGTCGGTAAGTGGCAATTTATTTGCCGCTATTTTCACTTTGGGCGATAGTGCAGGGCCAACAATAATAATACTGCCAAGGTTTACCCCGTCAGCACTGGCTGTGGCATTAATGTGAATGTCATCAAGACTACCTTGAATATCACTAAAAAGATCGAACGAATTTATTTGTAATATTTTGGGAATATTAACTTGTGACGCTTGGCTATGAATTTTTAAGTTCACACTAAGGGCGTTATCAGCCATTAGCTGTAAATTACCTGCGACCTTAGCCGTAAGTGTTTGCAATTTTAACAACTCTTTATTTTTTGTTTTTATCGTTTTCGCTGCAGAGTTTTCCTGCTGCTTAGCTAGTACAATGTTTTTTGCCGTAATTGAAGAGTTATCATTTAAGTTAAGCTCGGTTTGCTTGTCGGTTTTTTGTAGTGAGCCTTCTAGATGTAAAACAACGGGAACAGTGGTAAATTTGGCGATGTTTGATAACTTAAGGTGGCTATCAATAATAAAGCTTTCAATCGTTAATGCATTCGCTGCTTGATAGGAGGCTCTTTCTCTATTTTCAGGACTACTTTCTAGGTTATCATCGGCATCATTTACTGCAAGGCTGTTGCTGGCTAAATCAAGCGTAATATTATTAAGTTTAATGTGGTGAGCTTGTTTCTTACCACTCGCGCTAATGTTAATACCACTAATATTAATACCACTCAGGTTTATCTGTTGATTGTTTAAAACAAGTGTCGCATTGTCTTTTGGTTTTAAGGTTAATTGCGTTAATGGATTATCTTCAAGTATTGATATTATGGCTGGGGATACCTGATTTCGTTCTAACATAGCAACAAAATGCGACTGACTATACTCTAGCGATACGGCATTTTTTCCGGTAAATGTTAACGCTATTTTTTGATCATTTATATGCGATTTTTCACTTTGAGTGCTATTGACCGTTTTGTTAGCCATTAAAGGTAATCGACTTTCGACATTAAGGGCAGCCATTAGCTTAAAAGCTCCGCTGCTACCAATGCCATGATCAGAAGCTATGGTAAGATCTGTTATTTGATTCTTCATACTGAGCCAGTCAGCTTGGTATGCTATTAATGTGTCGAGACGACCTGAGATTTCATTCGCATTTAATGTATTTTGTAGTTCGGCTGTTATAGGCAACTGATGCGCATTGGCAAAAATTTTTAATAAATTTAATTTACTCGATAATGCAATAGAAAAACCTGCTTTGTTTTTATTGCTACTATTGCTCTTTATCTTATTTAGTTCGGCCTTAATAAACTCTACTTTATCACTGTTTTTTAACGAAAAGTAGAGGGTGTTATTTACTGCTGATAGGCTAGCCACATACGGATTTTTTTTGCTTACCCCCAAATTTTTTGATGTTTTAGGCTTGTTGTTAACAACAAAAGGTAAATAGGAAACCTCGGCAACATTGATTTTTATGGGTAGCTGAAATTGTTCAACTTGCTTTATAAAAGGTCGTACTGCGACAGACAATAATTGACTAATATTTTGGTTGTTATTGCTGTGCTCATTGCGCAGTTTCTTCTCTTCAGAAATACGATTAGAAAATAAAGGTTCAGTACCCTTAACGTTTGCTCGCTTAACGTCAACATTAGTTACTATAAATTGCCCAAAGTATTGCCATTGTACGGCCATATCAACTATTTCAATGTCGGCCTTAGAGCTTTGTAAACATAATTTATCGACCATAATGTCCATATTACTCGCAAGGCTGATATCCAAACAGTTTATCTTTATCTGGTATAAGCTCAGTTGCTCTTTTGCGAAGTTTTTTATAATGGCAATGCGAGCACTATAAATAATTATAAAAATAGTGAATAAGGCTATAACCGTAATTGAAATGGTTTTAAAAAATCGCACTTAGACTTAGGCCCCCTGCCAAACATACCCTGTATTGTGAACAAGGTATAAAATCGGTTAAAATAGAACTATCACAGATTAATCTTGAAAATAATCTGTTAAAGAAAAACCGATACCAATGGTTTGCTGTGAGTGATTGTAATCAATCAAGCTCCCACCATAGCCATTGGAATATTGAATATAACCTTTTAGCCGATCAAAAATAGGAAAAGTTACACCTAACTCCACGTACCCATTATGCTTTTTAAAATTTTCACGACCTTCAAAAAACAAATCGAATTCCTGCCACTTATAAACCATAGAAAGTTCAAAATTTCCCATATAATCAGTAATGTCAGGGTTGTCGTCTCCCGGCTCTGTTGCTGTGGTCACTTTATTCCCCTCAGGAATTCTCCACCAAGGTCTAAAGGAGATAGCATAATCATCTTTCGCAAAAACGAAATTAGCATAAAGCCTATTCCAACTGCGAGATAGTGGCGATGAATGACCATTTGATTGGTGTTCAAAACCAAGCAACAATGCCGTGTTGCCTTCAAATGGCTGCCAACTTAACGGAGTATAATAAAAAAACTCTGGTTGATAGTTCGTTTCTCTAAAAGGGCGAGAGATACTTTTTGCATAAATTTGCCACCACGACTGTAACGTAAAGGCGAATGCAATGCCGTCACCTTCAGTAAACAAGCTTTTAGTGAGCAAAGGCACTCTAAAGCTAAGTTGGTATTTAATTTCAATATCTTCAAAATTATCAGCCCAACCCTCTACTGTATCGTAAGCTTCTTTATTGACACTATCGCTATAACTAACAGGCAAAAGGTAATTCATCCGGTGAGGAGTCATAACATAAGGCGTCATCACATAAGGTTGAGAAGCCAAATTTTTTGTTTTTAATTCTTGCTTAAAAAAATGCGTGATTTTATTTGGCTTAGTATCTATTGGCGCTAATAATGAATCTGAGCATTCTTGCTTCAATTCTCTTACCGTTTTATCTAAATTTTCTGAATTTAGTTTTGCTACCAAACATGCATGAACCTTTTCTTCTGATGCTAGCACTTTCCATGATACTGAAATCAAGCTAGTTACTAATAAGCCAACATATAAATATAATATTGCCGTTTTTTTCATAATACGATTCTAATAGATGCAGCTAAAAACATGCGACATTGACCATCCTAATGATTCACTTTATTCGCTACTGCCCACATTGCGGCCTCGACCCTACTTTTTAAATCTAGCTTTTTAAATAAGTTTTTATTGTGCACTTTAACGGTTGCCTCTGCTATGCCAAGTTTACGCGCTATTTCTTTATTGCTTTTACCACCGGCAATCAGCTTTAAATTTTCTAGCTCTCGCTGTGTTAATGTTTGCAGAATGTTGGTTTGCTTTTGTGGTCGTAAAGATCTCGCTAGAATTTGTGTCAGTGGTTCGCTAATCACAAATTCACCGGTAATCGCATGGTTTATTTTCTCAATTAACTCCTCTGGCTCACTGTCTTTTAGCAAATAGCCATCGGCATTAAATTTTAGCGCCTGAAGCACATCAGTTTCATTATCAGAAACACTGAAAATAATCACTTTAGCGCTTACATTGGCACGTTTAAGCGCACTTAACGTTTCAATACCACTTAAGCCTTTCATGTTCAGATCGAGTAAAATTAAATCGGGGGTATGCTCAACTGCAAAAGTAATAGCGTCATCACCTGAGCTGACCTCGCCAATAACATTGAGGTTGTCTTCTAAAGAAATAAGTTGAGCAACTCCTTTGCGTAGCATTGGATGATCATCAACTAATAAAATACTGGCTTGCTTCATATTGCTTTCTCTATGTTTTTTCGTGATTAATAACTCGAACCTTTGATTGTTCTTTGTCGGAATAAATTCCAACCTACATTAATGACTAAACTCAAAACTAATCACCGCACCTTGCTCTGCTCTGTTTGCAATATGAATTTGTGCATTTAATGACTTTGCTCTTTCTTGCATTATCCCTAAACCAAAATGCCCTTGCTTACTTTTTTGCTCAAGACTAGATTCTGGGAAACCTTTACCATTATCCCATATTTTCACGCTAACCTTGATATCTTTTAACGTGACAGTGACCCCAGCAAGGGTAGCATTTGCATGACGATGGATATTTGATAACGCTTCACGCACTATTTGCAATAAGTGTATTTCTTGATTCGCACTAAGATAATTTGCCGGTAATTGGTAATTGAACTCGATGCTGTGTTGGCACTTTGCGCTGAACTCTATCACTGTACTTGCCAAAGCATTTTTTATGGATGGGTCGTCTAATTTCAGCCTAAAGGTTGTTAATAATTCTCTAAGCTGAGAATAGGCATTATTTAATCCCTCTTTAATATCATCAATAGTTTCTTCTACTTGTGTTTGCGGTACTTGCTTTTGCATTTTTCGCGTTAATAAACTCATTTGCACTTTTAAATAAGATAATGATTGTGCTAGGGAATCATGAAGTTCACGGGCTATAACGGCACGTTCTTCAACAATAACCAAACGGTTTTCACTGATCCTTTTTTGATCTAGCTCTATGGCGGTAGCAATAATATCAGCCATGCCTTGTAAAATTTGTTTTTGCCACTCATGGGCAACATTATTTTTTGGTAATTCCCAGACTAAATAGCCAAATAACAAACTTAGTTTTTCTAATGGGAACTCATGATAATTAAAACAAATATTGTCAATAATAGTGTTTTCACTATTTATCACATCAATAATGAGATTATTTTGTTTACTGTCGTTTAACGAAACGCTTATTCTGCCAATGCCTATTAATTGCTCTAACTCTTCAATGATAAGGTGATCAATTTGAAAGGTTGGCGTATCTTGCTCTGATAATGTATAACCGGCGAGATTTCGTGCTGAGCGATAGAGTAAATCAAGCGATTGATTATTCCGGCTTATTTCTAATGTTTTCTTAGCAACCCTTTGTTCAAACTGTTGATATGTTAGCTTTAACTCTGACGACATTTGATTAATCGTATGCGCTAAAACGCCTAATTCATCATTTTCACTGTAATTAGCTTTTTCTTCAAAATTACCTTTACCTACCTGTTCTGCAACTCTAACTAACTGCTTTAAAGGTACTATTAATTGGCGATTTAGTTTTATTAATACAACGCTCGCTACTGCGATAACAAGCAGTAATGTGATACCTTGGATAAGGCGTAAAAGGCTTAATTTTTTTTCAGATTCTAACTGTAACAATGTTACTAGATGATCAAGTTTAACCGCGAAACGATCTATTTTTGCTGTTTGTTGTATTAACTGCTGATGACTTAAATGCTCTATGCGTAATGCTTGCTCGCTAACTTGCTTCCATAAACGTAAAATATTCTGATACTGCATTTCAACTTCTGAAGGATCCTTTTTCTCAAGGTGCTTACCAAGTAATAAGCTTGATAAGCGAATATTGAAATCATCTATTTCCGCTTTTACTTGGCTTTTTTGATAGCTAGTGTCCTCATAATAAGCACGAGATATGCGTATCGCTTGCATTCTAAGTGCACCAGCTTTATTAATTTGTGCCGCATCGCCATTTAAGCTTTCTGTCACTAACATAGAGGAGATCATGCTCACTAAACCTAATGTGATAATAATCGCCATAATTTGCCCTGCTCGGGCAATCAACGAAGTGCTAGATTCATTAAAAAGGTTTGTTGACATAATAATTTTTAAGCTGCAATAAATATAAATGCAGCATACCGACTTTCTTTCTTTATCCCAAGAAAATTCCTATCTACCACCAAATAGTCAATGACGAAACACCTTTGTCACTAAATTTAAATAAATAGCATAAAATCGTTTTAATACAACAAAATAACAACAAAATACAACTACCACTATAGTGGTAATTGTATTGCATCTATTAACAGGGTAAAACTTACTACTTGATCCAGATCAACTATACCAAGTTTGTCGCTTGTTACTTTAAGCTCAGAAAAAAATTAGAACACCCTTTAAAAAAAACAACATAAAAAATGTTTCAAAATTTTTCTTAATATATTGTTCTTACATTAATTAAAAAAACTGAAACAAAAATTTATATTACTGATTAATTGGAGTAAACAATGTCAGATATTCAAAAATGGGACGTAGAAGATCCCAAATTTTGGGAAAGCGAAGGTAAAAAGATTGCTAACCGCAACCTTTGGATCTCTATTCCAAGTTTGTTATGTGGTTTCGCGGTATGGCTATACTGGGGTATCATTACTATTCAAATGTTAAACTTAGGTTTCCCGTTTGCTAAATCAGAATTATTCACTTTAATGGCGGTAGCGGGTTTAACGGGGGCAACCTTACGTATTCCCAGTAGCTTCTTTATTCGCTTGGCTGGTGGTAGAAACACTATAGTATTTACTACCGCATTATTAATGATACCTGCCATTGGTGCTGGTATTGCTTTACAAGATAAGAATACTCCATTGTGGGTATTCCAAGTTCTTGCCCTTTTATCTGGTTTTGGTGGCGGTAACTTCGCCTCATCAATGTCAAATATCTCTTTCTTTTTCCCGAAAAAGCAACAAGGTTTAGCACTAGGCTTAAATGCAGGTTTAGGTAACTTTGGTGTTACTACTATGCAAATCTTAGTACCACTAATGATGACCTTTGGTTTATTCGGTGGTGAGCCAATGGAGCTTGTTACTACTTCAGGTACTTTAATTGGTAAAATCCCTGCAGGCTCAGAAGCTTGGATTCATAATGCAGGTTATGTTTGGTTATTATTCTTAGTACCTCTAACACTTGTTGGCTGGTGGGGTATGAACAACATCAAAGCAGCTCATGTTACGCCTGATTTACCAAGCCCTATTGGTTCATTCTCAATAATTTCTGGCATGTTATTAATCGGTTTTCTTACTGCTATTTTTGGTCTTTGGTTAATGCTTCCTGAAAAGGTTGGTGGTAGTGGCTTTGGTATCAGTAAGTGGATTGTTCTACCTATAGTGATTGCATTAACTGTTTTCTTACTTAAGCTTATCCCTGGCCAAGTTAAAGAAAACTTAACTCGTCAATATAAAATTTTTGGTAACACTCACACTTGGGTAATGAGCGTAATTTACACCATGACCTTTGGTTCTTTCATCGGTTTTGCTGCAGGTTTTGGTTTGTCTATTAAAGTTATTTTTGGTTATCAACATATCATGATTGATGGCGTAATGAATCACGACATTGCTAACGCAGCTGGTCCTAGTGCATTAATGTATGCTTGGATGGGTCCTTTCATTGGCGCGTTAATTCGTCCCGTTGGTGGTTGGATTGCCGATAAAATGGGTGGCGCTAAAGTTACTCAAATTTGTGCCTTTGTTATGGTTGCTAGTGCAATTGGTGTAGCTCACTACATGAAGTTAGCTTACGCATCTGAAACACCTCAAGATTACTTTGTACCATTTTTAGTCTTATTCTTAATTTTGTTTGCTGCTACTGGTATTGGTAATGGTTCAACTTTCCGTACTATTTCAATGGTATTTGATAAAGAGCAAGCAGGCCCAGTATTGGGTTGGACTTCAGCAGTAGCTGCATATGGTGCCTTTATTATCCCTAAAGTATTAGGTGAGCAAATTAAACTCACTACACCTGAAAACGCACTTTACGGCTTTGCAGTATTCTACGGTGTATGTATCGTGATTAACTGGTGGTATTACTTAAGAGCTGGTGCAGAACATCATAACCCTTAAGTTTTAAGGTTACTTTTAGAGGGTTGATTTAGTTCAACTCTCTTTTTTGAATTTTTATAATCGGCTTTATCAGTTAACAGAGCATATTTTCAACATAACTGATATCACTTCAACGGAGAAAAAAGATGAGTAACTTTCTTGATCGTCTACAGTTTCTTAGAAAGAAAACAGGCGAATTCAGTGACGGGCATGGTGATACCACCAATGAAAGTCGCGAGTGGGAAAACAGCTATCGTCAACGCTGGCAACACGACAAAATCGTACGTTCTACCCATGGGGTAAACTGTACTGGTTCTTGTTCTTGGAAAATTTATGTAAAAAATGGTTTAGTCACTTGGGAAACTCAGCAAACTGATTACCCTCGTACTCGTCCAGACTTACCTAACCATGAACCGCGCGGCTGTCCACGTGGTGCAAGTTACTCTTGGTACTTATATAGTGCTAACCGTTTAAAATACCCTAAAGTGCGTAAGCCATTATTGAAATTATGGCGTGCGGCTCGTGCAACACAAGATCCTGTCGATGCATGGGGTTCTATCGTTGAAGATAAAGCAAAATGTGATTCGTACAAATCTAAACGTGGTTTAGGTGGTTTTGTTCGCTCTTCATGGGAAGAAGTTAACGAAATTATTGCGGCGGCAAACGTTTACACCACAAAAACTTACGGCCCAGACCGTATTATTGGCTTCTCACCCATTCCGGCAATGTCGATGGTTTCTTATGCCGCTGGTGCGCGTTACTTGTCACTAATTGGCGGTGTATGTTTAAGCTTCTACGATTGGTATTGTGATTTACCGCCAGCATCGCCAATGACTTGGGGTGAGCAAACTGACGTTCCAGAATCAGCTGACTGGTATAACTCAAACTACATTATTGCTTGGGGTTCTAATATTCCTCAAACTCGTACACCTGATGCGCATTTCTTTACTGAAGTTCGTTATAAAGGTGCTAAAACAGTATCAATTACACCAGATTACGCAGAAGTGTCAAAACTTACTGACGAATGGCTAAACCCTAAACAGGGTACTGATGCTGCATTAGGCATGGCTTTTGGTCATGTTATCTTAAAAGAATTCCATTTAGAAAACCCAAGTGAATATTTCACTAGTTATGTTCGTCAATATACCGATTTCCCTATGTTGGTGATATTAGAAGAATTTGATGCCAAGGCGAGTAAGTCAGAAGCGCGTAATATTGAAAACGCATTTACCTCAACTCGCTTTTTACGTGCCAGTGATTTAGCTGAGAATTTAGGACAAGAAAATAATCCTGATTGGAAAACCATTGCTTATGATGAAAATTCAAATGAATTAGTGTCTCCAACTGGCTCTATCGGTTACCGTTGGGGAGAAAAAGGCAAGTGGAATATTCAACAGCGTGATGGCAAAACTGGCAGCGAAATTAAATTGAGATTATCTCAAATTGCTGATGATTCTGTTAAAATCACACCCGTTGCTTTTCCTCATTTTGCTGCTGATGCAACCAATACCGCTTGGGATGCTTGTGATCAAGACGAAATTCAAGTTCGTAACGTGCCAAGTAAAACCGTTGTTGGCGTTGATGGTAAAGAATACCTTGTGGCCACCGTTTACGATTTAATGATGGCCAACTATGCTATTGATCGTGGTTTAGGTGGCGAAAACGTTGCCACTAGCTTTGACGATGACATTCCTGGCACACCTGCATGGCAAGAAAAGATTACTGGATTACCACGTTCAAAAGTTATTAAAATAGCGCGTGAGTTTGCTGATACTGCTAACAAAACCAAAGGTAAATCAATGATTATCGTTGGCGCAGCAATGAACCATTGGTATCACATGGATATGAACTATCGTGGCCTGATCAATATGGTGATGATGTGTGGTTGTGTCGGTCAATCAGGTGGCGGTTGGTCACATTATGTGGGTCAAGAAAAACTTCGTCCACAAACCGGTTGGCAACCACTTGCGTTTGGCTTGGATTGGACTCGTCCACCACGTCAAATGAATGGTACTTCTTTCTTCTATAACCATTCTTCACAGTGGCGTCATGAAAAAGTCAGTATGCACGAAGTATTATCACCTTTAGCTAAAAAAGATGATTTTGCTGAACATCAGCTTGATTACAATATCAGAGCTGAACGCATGGGTTGGTTACCGTCTGCGCCACAGTTAAACCGCAATCCGTTGCAATTAACTAAAGATGCAGCTGAAGCAGGCATGTCGGCAAAAGACTTTACTGTGCAAGAGCTTAAATCAGGCATGCTTAAATTTGCCTCTGAAGCACCTGACGCACCAGAAAACTTCCCACGTAACATGTTTATTTGGCGTTCAAACTTATTGGGTTCTTCCGGTAAGGGACATGAATACATGCTTAAGTACCTATTGGGTGCTGAAAGAGAAAGTGTATTAAACGCAGATAACGGTGTTACTGGCGGTCTTATCCCTGAAGAAGCTGAATGGGTAGAAAAAGGCGCTACTGGTAAACTTGATCTAGTGACAACGCTAGATTTTAGAATGTCATCTACTTGTATGTATTCAGATATTTTATTACCAACCGCGTGTTGGTATGAAAAAGATGATTTAAATACTTCAGATATGCATCCATTTATTCACCCATTATCAACCGCGGTTGATCCTGCGTGGGAAGCAAAATCTGATTTTGAAATATTTAAAGGCATTGCTAAAAAATTCTCTGAAGTTGCTGTAGGTACCTTAGGCGTTGAACAAGATTTAGTGACTGTGCCTATGTTACATGATACGGCTGGTGAATTAGCACAACCGTTTGATGTAAAAGATTGGAAACGTGGTGAGTGTGATTTAATTCCAGGATTAACAGCACCAAACATGATTCCTGTTGAACGTGATTATCCTAATATTTATAAACAATTTACCTCGGTAGGTCCATTGCTTGATAAATTAGGTAATGGCGGTAAAGGTATCGGCTGGAATACTGATGACGAAATCATGTTATTGGGTGATTTAAACCACCGTGTAACTGATGAAGGTATTAGTCAAGGTCGTCCACAATTAGAAAGCGCGATTGATGCTTGTGAAATGATCTTAACCTTAGCACCAGAAACCAATGGTAATGTTGCCGTTAAAGCTTGGGCTGCAATAAGTGAATTTACTGGTATCGACCATACGCATTTAGCTAAACCTAAACAAGAAGAGAAAATTCGCTTCCGTGACCTTCAAGCACAGCCACGTAAAATTATTTCTTCACCCACATGGTCAGGATTAGAAGATGAACATGTAAGCTACACCGCTGGTTACACCAACGTTCACGAGCTTATTCCATGGAGAACCATTACCGGTCGTCAACAGTTCTATCAAGATCATAAATGGATGCAAGCCTTTGGTGAGCAATTTGTTTCTTATCGTCCACCGGTTGATACTAAAACAACTAAGCTAGTTAAAAACTCTAAGCCAAACGGTAATAAAGAAATCGTCTTGAACTGGATCACGCCACATCAAAAATGGGGCATTCACTCAACTTACTCTGACAACTTATTGATGCTTACCCTATCACGTGGTGGCCCAATTATTTGGATGAGTGAAGTCGATGCAGCGGAAGCGGGTCTTGAAGATAACGATTGGGTTGAAGTATTTAACGCTAACGGTGCTATTGCTTGTCGTGTTGTTGTTTCACAACGAGTCATGAAAGGTATGGTCATGATGTATCACGCTCAAGAGCGTATTGTGAATACTCCTGGCTCAGAAATGACCGGCACTCGTGGCGGCCACCATAACTCAGTTACCCGTATTATTATGAAACCAACGCATATGATTGGTGGTTATGCCCAACAATCTTGGGGCTTCAACTATTACGGCACAGTTGGCTGTAACCGAGATGAAATGGTGGTTATTCGTAAGATGGACAAAATTGACTGGTTAGATGAAGACGCTTTTGAAGCATCAAATACTGAACAATTACCACGCCTATTACCAACTAACCCTGATGAAGCTTAAGGAGTAACCTATGAAAATTCGTTCTCAAATAGGTATGGTACTCAACCTTGATAAGTGTATCGGGTGTCATACTTGTTCAATTACCTGTAAAAACGTATGGACGTCACGTGAAGGCGTTGAATACGCTTGGTTCAACAATGTTGAAACTAAGCCTGGTATTGGTTACCCAAAAAATTGGGAAGACCAAGACAAATGGAATGGCGGTTGGGTTCGTAAGTCTGATGGCAACATCGAACCTAAAATTGGTGGCAAATATCGTGTATTGGCGAATATTTTTGCTAACCCAAACATGCCAGAAATCGACGATTACTATGAACCGTTCGATTTTGATTATCAGCATTTGCATACCTCTCCTGAAGTAAAACATCAGCCAACGGCTCGTCCGCGCTCTGTTATTTCTGGTAAGCGTATGCAAAAAATCGAATGGGGTCCAAACTGGGAAGAAATTCTAGGTACTGAGTTTGAAAAACGCTCAAAAGACAAAAACTTCGATAACATGCAAAAACAAATGTACGGTGAATTCGAAAATACCTTCATGATGTATTTACCGCGTTTATGTGAACATTGTTTAAACCCAACCTGTGTGGCTTCTTGTCCATCTGGCGCTATTTATAAGCGTGAAGAAGATGGTATTGTGCTAATCGACCAAGAAAAATGTCGCGGCTGGCGCATGTGTATTTCTGGTTGTCCGTATAAGAAAATATACTACAACTGGAAATCAGGTAAATCAGAAAAATGTATTTTCTGTTACCCACGCATTGAAGCAGGTCAACCAACAGTTTGCTCTGAAACTTGTGTTGGTCGTATCCGTTATCTTGGCGTTATTCTTTATGATGCAGATAGGATCAAAGAAGTGGCTTCAACACCATCTGAAACCGATCTTTATGAGAAGCAGCTTGAAGTATTTTTAGATCCAAACGATCCAGCGATTATTGCTCAGGCGCGTAAAGACGGTATTGCTGATTCAGTAATCGAATCTGCACAAAAATCGCCAGTGTATAAATTAGCGATTGATTGGAAATTAGCGTTGCCATTACATCCTGAATATCGCACCTTGCCTATGGTTTGGTATGTGCCTTCACTTAGCCCGATTCAAAGCGCGGTTGATGCTGGTACCTTAGCAACTATTGGTAAAGCGGGTGTTATTCCTGATATTCGTAGCTTACGTATTCCATTGAAGTACTTAGCTAACTTGTTAACTGCGGGTGATGAAGAGCCTGTAGCGCGTGCGCTTGAACGCTTACTTGCCATGCGTGCTTATAAGCGTGCTGAGCATGTTGAAGGTGTTGAAGATTTACAAGTACTTGCCGATGCGGGTTTATCTAAAAAACAAGCGGATGAAATGTATCGTTACTTAGCGATTGCTAACTACGAAGACAGATTTGTTATCCCTTCAGGTAAGCGTGAAATGAATGTACCAGAAGCCTATGGCGAAAAATCTGGTTGTGGTTTCACTTTCGGTAACGGCTGTAGCGATGGTCAAAATGGCGTTAACATGTTTGGCGGCAAAAAAGTTGCTAAGCGTGACGTTATCAAAACCGTTAATGTAGGTTAGGAGAGCTTTATGTTTAGGAGAGAGCTATGTTAATTCTTAAAGTTATTTCACGATTGCTAGATTATCCTACCGCGGAGATGTTTGCCGCCAAAGATGAGTTAATAGCAATTGTTGAACAAACCGAGGAGTTGACTAAACAAAATCGTACTCAGTTGGGTGATTTTATCAGCCAACTGACCGCTAGAGACATTTTTGATGCACAAGAAAGCTACGATCTATTGTTTGATCGTGGCCGTGCATTATCACTACTTATGTTTGAACACGTACACGGCGAATCTCGTGATCGTGGTCAAGCAATGGTAGATTTAATGAATGTTTACAAAACTAACGGTTTTGAAGTTAACTCATCACAATTACCGGATTACATTCCGCTGTATTTGGAATTTTTAAGTGAGCAAACACCTGAGTTTATTGAAGAATGGCTTGGCGATATTTGTCACTTATTAACCATGTTATCGGAGCGTTTAATTGATAGAGAATGTTATTACTCTGTACTTTTTGATTCACTAATTGAAATTTCTGGTCAAGAAGTTGGCCTTGAAGCAAGAGCTGAAATAGCCGAGACAGTGAAAGCAGAAGAACGAGACGATACCGTTGAAGCTATTGATGAAGAATGGGAAGACAAAGAAATCCGTTTTGATGATCCAATGGCAGGCAGCTGTCCATCAGAATCAGGATTACAAAGCTCTCAAAATTCACTAAATCCAAATACTGTTCATCAAGTGCCTATTAAATGGCATGACGCTGATGCAGCACAAGTTAGCGGACTATAAGGAGAATGTACTCATGTTAGAAACTTCAAATTTAAATTTTTTACTTTTTGGGATTTATCCCTACATTGCTATCACCGTGCTTTTCGTCGGTTCTTGGATCAGATATGACCGCGAACCCTATTCATGGAAAGCCGACTCTAGCCAACTATTAGATCAAAAAGGGTTTCGTCTAGCGAGTAACTTATTCCACATTGGTATTATCTTTGTACTTATGGGTCACTTTGTTGGTTTATTAACGCCTCATGCAATTTATCATGCCTTTATTTCAACGGCTAACAAGCAACTGCTTGCGATGGTAAGTGGCGGTTTCTTTGGTGTTATCTGTTTAATCGGTTTAGTAATGTTACTTAAGCGTCGTTTAACTAACCCACGTGTTCGTGCGGTTTCTAAAACGTCTGATATCTTTATTTTAGTATTATTACTGGTACAATTATTACTAGGATTAATGACTATCTTTGCTTCTATGAATCATTTAGACGGTTCTGTAATGGTATTGTTAGGAGACTGGGCGCAAAGCATCGCTACTTTACAAGGTGTTGCAGCAGCACAAGCGATAACTACCGTAGGTATTATCTACAAGTTGCACATCTTTGTAGGTTTAACTATGCTATTGGTATTCCCGTTCACACGTTTGGTACATATAATCAGCGTACCTGTGAAATATTTCGCTAGAAATTATCAAATAGTTCGTCAGAGATAATTTCTGCTGATTTTATTAGTTATCTAAGCAAATCGAAAAGGCGATTTTTATTTAGTAAAAGTCGCCTTTTTTTAAATACACTTAAAGAATAAATAGTGCTAAGTCACTTGGTTTTAGGTTATTTAGCCATATTTATTTAACAAGCATATTTTACCAGTCACTAGGCTGAAAATTAGTATATTTAAGAGAAAGAGAGCATTATGAGCAGTTCATGTGGAACAAACGAGCCAACCACACCATCAAAAGATTCCTTACCCGTAATTACTATTAACGGCGTTGCAATCTTAGAAAAAGATTTGGCTAACGAGTTACAGTATCACCCTAATGAAAGCTTCGCCGTTGTAGTACAGCAAGCTGGGCAAGCCTTAGTTATTCGTCAGTTATTAATTGATGAAGCTAAAAAACAAGGTGTAGACACATCCAATGATGAAGAAGCGATGCAAAAGCTAGTAGAGCAAAATATTAGTTATGATGCGCCAAATGAGGATATCTGCCAACGTTATTTTGATAATAACAAAGAAAAATTTATGACCATGCCATTAATGGAAGTTGATCATATCCTACTTGCTGCTGCCAAAGATGATATTGAAGGTAGAGATGCTGCGAGCAATAATGCCAAAGTTATCATTTCACAATTGTTGCAAGAAATTAACAATGGCGAACCATCAAGTTTTGCTGCGCTTGCTAAAGAGTATTCTGCCTGTCCTTCAAAAGAAAATGGCGGTAACTTAGGGCAATTAAGTAAAGGTCAAACCGTACCTGAATTTGAACGTCAATTAATGCTATTACCAATAGGTGTAAGTGACAAAGCGATAGAATCTCGCTATGGCTTCCACGTAGTGAACATCAACCGTAAAATTGAAGGTAAGCAGTTAGATTACGATATGGTTCGCGACAAAGTACGCGGCTATTTAATTAACAGCGCTTCACATCTTGCCATTCAAGCTTATATTCAAAGCTTGGTTGAATTAGCAGATATAAAAGGTGTGCCAATTAAGTTTACTGACGAGAATATTCATATCTAATTGTAGGTCGTAATTTATTGCGACAATGTCGATTTTTACGTATCTATCGTTCTAAATGTTAAGTTTATTCTTGGCTCTAATACCTTTTTAGTTGGCGGTAGACGGTGCAACCAATACTTTTGCGTTTCACCTTTCATCACCAATAAGCTACCCGGTTTTAAATCAAGCGATATCATATCTTTAGTACGTTTGTGCTTAAAAGCAAACTTACGGGTAGCGCCAAAGCTTAATGAAGCAATAGCGCCGTTATCTTTAAGATCTTTTTCACCGTCACTGTGCCACGCCATTCCTTCACTGCCATTGTGATATAAATTGAGCAAGCATGAATTAAATGTTTCACCTGTTTGTTGCTCTACTAAGGCTTTTAGAGCAAGTAAATTTTGGGTCCAAGGTAAGGCATGTTTAGTTATATTTGAATAAGTGTAATTAAAAAGTTGATCTGCATACCAAGCAACTTTGCGTTTAGTTTCAATATGCTTACCAAAAATAACGGCTTGGTCACAGCGCCAGTCAATTTCATTTAACAGGGCATTAAAATAAAAACATGACTCGTTTACAGGCATTATTTCACCGTAATAATTAACCACGCCATCTTTAGATAGAATATTAATAGGCTCTGTTAAAATTTGTTCAAACAATTCCTGTTCGCAGAAGTCCTGTTCGAAAAAGTTTTGCTCAAAAAAGTCCATAATGCCTTCTTATACTAGCGCCCAAACAATACTGTGATAATATACAGTATTGACGTTGTTGTACATCATTAATAAGCGTTGTTAGGATTCTTTTTATATTACGATTGTAAGGTAGCTAACTTATTGAGGAGCTATTAATTCCCGAGCGGCATACAGACCGTACATAAACCAGTTTGTATAATACTGCGCGCTGAAATTATCGTTGTCCCAAGAGTCTTCAGACCGTAGGCTTAACAATCTCTCAAAAGGCTCGTCGTATATATTATTGACAGCAGGCCGTATGAAATTTGCCACCAAATTATCTACGCTTATTACTCTTGCGACAATAAACGTGACACCCGGTGCGTTGTTAGCGGTGATGTTATTGCTCTCTACGACAAGTTGTTGCGGTTCTATGCCTGTCTCCTCGCTAAGCTCACGAATAGCTGTTGCTTCGGGAGTTTCTGCGGGGTTTATTGTTCCGCCAGGAAGATGATAGCCGCTTCGAACATTTCTATCTCCTCCTGACCGCCCGCCTATTCCCACTAATACGTCTGCTCCGTCGTGAACGATGATATATGCTTTGGCCATAATATAATTCCTCTTAAATTAGTTTGAGTTTTTCGTCAGATTTAAAATAAGAAACTGCTTCACCTGACCGAGTTTTTCTTCCAGTATCTTTCTAACTCTAATTTTTCCATATCAATTTTAAACAAAATAATAGCAACTGTTTTCAATAGTGAGTTATTAGATTAAAGTGCACTTTGCTTAAGCATTTCAAATTCTCTCATGGCATTATTTGTAACTTGGTAACTGGAGTTACTCAATGAAACAGAAACACCACAGCTATGATTGGCGCAACTAAAGTTACCTCCTTGTATTAAAATTTTGGCATTAATTAAAATTTTTCCGCCACAATTGGGGCATTGTATTTCGCTGTAATCTTTCATTTTAAATTCCTCTTTAAATTACCATTAAAATTGCTCGGCCTAATTAAGCCGAGCGTATATTATCCAGTATTACTACTAGTCATATTAAGGAGGCGGAGCCGTGCCAGGAGATTTTAATTGAATAGGTGCAATACATTGAGAAAATGCTTGTATGATTGTTGTTACCCCTTCAGGCAACGGTAATTGACCTGCATGCGCATTAATTTCATATTTCGCTGAATTAGATTTCTCATAATGTGATTTTTCTGATGAAGCAGATTTACTTGACGCAGAAACAGAACCGCTAACTTCAGCGGAAAAACAGGCAAAGCCAACCTTTGCACTAAAGCTTGCTTCAGCCGATTTTGACGACTCTTCCGATGTTTCTTTGTCATTTGAAAAGGAACTTTTCACTTCCATTTCAAAATTAACCGTTATGTTATCAACCGCTAACGAGTTAAGTGGCATAATAGTTAATAAAGGTAAATCAAACTTAGTTTGAACAGGATCTCCGGCGGAACCATCAGGTTTAATAACAGAACGCGTTAACGTCATATTAATCATGATTGGATCATATTTTGCGTCTGCACCTTTTCCTGTCACATTAAAACATGTACTCAATAAAAACTGAGTTTGGGTTATCGCCATTTTACTGTTTGCTTCAGCACCAGCAAGTAAAGGCGCGCTGATTAGTGATTTAATAGGTAAACCGCTAAATTGTTGTGCCATTGAGACTAAAGCTCTGTTTTGATCAGGCATTTTTATTTCCTCATTAAATGTAAAATTAATTTATATCAGGAGTGCTATTAGATTTTTAAGCGTCCTTCTTATAAATAGTGTCCCTTCTTATTTGATAAAATCAGTGAACATTTCAATAAAAAATAAATAGGGGTTTTAGCGGGCATTATTCATCCTGAATTATTGCACCCGCTTAATCGCTGACCACAAAAATACGCTTCAAGTTGTTTTGAAGATACGTTGATGAGCCAGATTAAGTTCCATCTTAATTTCATGACAAACAAAACATTTCGACGAAATGTGTCGATATAATTTGTTAATAGTCTTTGTTGATAGTCTTTGTTGATAGTCTTTGGGTATTCTATTGCGATGAGATAAGTAAGTTACGACATCAATTTGAGGGTTTTATTATGACGACTCAATCGTAAACATTGAGTGAAACACATTGAATAAAAGGTATTGCTTCAAAATAATGAAACTAGTTTTACGCCATTTATAAAACAACTTTCCTAGTTAGAGTGTTATTTTTCTGAAACTTTACTTTTATCATCACCAGCTTTTAAATGAATAGGGGCAATTGACTTACTAAACGTTTCAATAATGGTTAGAACACCCACAGGCAAAGGAATTTGGCCAGCATGTGCACTTATTTCATACTTTGCCGAGTTTGATTTTTTAAAAGATGATGAATCATTAGTATTCGATTTTTCTGACGCTGCCACAACACCGCTTAATTCTGCTGATACGTCATTGTCATTAATCTTTCGGCTAATAGAATGTTTATCTTTGTTATCCTTTACAAAATCAGCTGACTTGTCAGAGGAAAAAGAGCTTTTAACCTCCATTTCAAAAGTAATATTCACTTCATCTACCGCCAAAGAATTCAGCGGAATAATGGTTAATAAAGGTAAGTTGAAATCCGTTTCTATTGGCTCGGCTTCTGAACCATCGGCATTAACCACTGGCCTAGTGAGTGTCATGTTAATCATGATGGGTTTATATATTTCTTTTTCACCTTGTTTTTTCAAGGCAAAACAAGTTTCTAACAAGAACTTAGTTTGAGTAACCGACATCATATTGTTTGCTTGTGCTGCAGCAACGAGCGGTGCTCCAATAAGCTCTTTCATAGGTAAGCCACTAAATTGCTTAGCCATAGAAACCAGATTTTTATTTTGATCTACCATTTTATTTCTCCTAGATTCCAAAATCCTTTAACAGTAAATCAACCTGGAATTTGTGCTCTTAAGGCTTTTTCATAACCTTCAATTATTTTTTGTAAACCTTCAGGTGGCTCGTGTCCCACTAAAGATATTTCAATACGTGTATTCGTAGCATCTTTGGTAATGATGTTTTCACCGCCTGATACTTGCGGTGCTCTAAAAGCAACCATGAGTTCGTCATTTTCATCAGCAGTTACTTCCAAATCAGCAGAGAATTTAACGTCCTTAATTCTTGGGCTACTAATAGGGCATAAGGTGATCAAGGGCACATTTACAATGGTTGATTCTACTCCGTCAGCACCTTGGCTAGGAAACGCCATCGCCACCATTTTAGGACGATAAGTTGCATTATCTTCTGTTGCCATTTCGTCATCGCTGGGTAACTCGTTAATTTCTTTTAATAACGCGCTAGCTTTATCATGATCATCATGTTTAATGGCTTCGCTGAGCGCTTTTGATTTATCTTGTTTTTCTTGAGAGTCTTCATTAGCTACCTTGTCAAAAAACTTATCTATATGCTTAAATCCTGCCGACTCAACTGCTTGCGCTGCACTATGTATGCTTTGCTGAACAGTTTGCATTAATGCCTGAAAACGGATCATGATATTTCCTTCCTATTAATTATTCTGTTTATATGTGTATTTAATTTGCTCGTAATATTTGCTCATAATGCGTGATCACATCGTTTAGATCTGCACTAGTTTGCTCTGGCCTAATTGAAATTTTTAACTGAGTAATATTTTCGTTTTGTGATTTTTTCTCTTTATCTTTATTTTTGTTTTTACTCTTATTTAAAACATGCTCATTTTGAAAAAGTCGAACATAAACCTCGTCACCTTCGTGCTGAATATTCTGCAAAGTAGAAGTAAAGGTTAACTCTTTAATTTTGGGCATCGGTATGGGCGATAAAGCAAGTAAAGGAATGGTCATTGCTTCTGCTGTCCAAACACCATTTTTAAAAACTGGCATTTCAAATGACATCATTTTCGGGCGGTAATTTGTTACTTTTCCTTCACTACTTGTATTTAAGCCATTCACGTCAGCTTTTAAGTCCAACAATAATTTATTGGCGATATGGGTATCACCAGCATTGAGCACTTTTTCAATCGCATTAAATTTATGATTAATGACCTTAACTTTATTGGGTTCAGGTTCTTTATCAAAAAATTGTTCTATATATTTTATACCTACACATTCAAGTGACTGATTAGCTTCAACAATATTGTTTTGAATGTTTTTAATTAACGCTGAAAATTTAATGTCACTTTTATGCAAAATTTTTTGCTGTTTAGCTTTACTATTAAAAACCTGAAATATTCCGGTAAAAAAACTCATCTTGTTTTCCTTATTGGTATAAGAGATTAATCCTTCAACAACGTTGTTTTATATGAGCACCACATCAGTTACTGCAACTTGTACATTGAGACATAATTTCAAACTTTTCACCTCAATCGCCAGGGTATTGTTACTTGGACAATCAAGTAAAACGCCTTCAAATCCCGCTAAAGCACCACGACAAATTTTAACTTTTTTACCCTTAACTAATTTGCTAGTTTGGCAATATCCACCAGCTTGGTGTTCAACTACCTTTTTAATAATGTCCATTTGCTGAAGAGGTATTGTCGAAGGTGTTGAACCAAATCGAATATAATCACAAAACCCTTTCATCGTTTTTATTTTATAAAATGCATTATCGTCGTGTTTAACAAATAAATAATTTCTAAATAAAGGCAGTTTTTTTATTTTATTTCTATCTCGCCATTTTTTAACTTCTTCTCGAAGCGGCAAATAGGTTTCATAATGTAAAGCATTACGTTGGCTATAATTTAAAATACATTCCCGTAAAGTTTGCTCCGCATTATGCTTTGTATAAATAGCATACCAATGTAGTTTCATTTTCTTGCTTTCCTTATAGTAAGTAGGCTCCGCCATTTCAGTACATATTGAACTGAAGGGCTTCTCTAAAATCTATCTAACTACACCTAGCAAGTTTGGTATTGCGTTTACCTATTGTGTTTTCTTGTTAGTAATAAGAATTTAGAGCATTAATAAAATAAATTCTTTTGATTACGTATGAAAAACATTTGAAATAGTAACTATTTCTATTTTTAATAGATTTCTTTGTTGACGAGGACATAAGTTAAATTGTTTTTTGTAAGCGATTGAAAAATTAGCACTATTTTCATAACCAACTTCAAAGCCTATTTCTTGAATTGAAAGATCAGAATGAATTAACAGTGACTTGGCTTTTAACATCCTCTGTTTTCTTAGCCACTCAAATACCCCTACACCTAATGTCCGCTTAAAGATTGCTGCTAGCTTACTTCTGTTCGAGCCCATAAATATAGCAATATCATCAAGTATGAGTTTGCTATAAATGTTCTTTGTCAAATAACGACAAGTGTCTTGTACGAGTAGACTGTCTTTATTTTTTTTAACAAGTTTAGCAATGTTAAGATCTATCTCTATAACATTATTGTACTTCTCACCTGGTGTATCAGTCCTTTTTTGTATTTCTACTTGATAACCATTATCTTCTAAAAGTTGAGTAGATCGTGTAGTATTTTCCGTTGCTAACTCAAGTATCACTACTTTATTTTTTGTATTATTCATGTCTCTTCCTTGCAATAGATACAGTTTCTCCTGAAATATTTTACAAACACTAAACACCGTTTTGCTTCTTACATTCAGAATGTGAGACAAGAATAAAAAAAAACTGTTAAAGAGTCCTAACGTGAAGTTTACAATTTCTTACCAAACCTTTACCAATAATTAAAAACAATATAAATCAATAGTTAATATAAAATAAGAAGGGTTATATTTACAAATTTAAATTGGTAAGATTAACAGGAATAGAAATAATTTCGCTGACAATGTATCTAACTGAGTACTTATCAGCATAGTTAATACAAAGAAGTGCTAGAATATTCTCTGTATTGTTTGCTTTTTATATAACTTGAGAAACAATACCTTGCATGAAGCAACAAATAATTAGAATAGCAGGTATTAAGCTTGAGCAATTCAAACAACCTATCGAACGACTTTATTACAACCCCTTATTATATTGAAGGGCTGTATATTGAACCATCGCAAAGTATCATTATAGAAAACAATGAAACGCAACATATTCAACCTAAGGTTATGGAGGTATTAACGTACCTTTGTAGTAAAGCCGAACAACTCGTTTCTACCGACGAATTAATTAAGGCGTGTTGGCCCAATCAATTTATTAGCGACAGCCCTCTTCACAAATGCATAGCCCAAATACGTAAAGCACTTGCTGACGACCCTAAAAACCCACGTTTCATTAAAACCGTTCCTAAAAAAGGTTACGTGTTTATTGCTAAAGTTAAAGGGCTAAATATAACACCACAACAACCCATATCGCATTGGACAGGCGAATTACCTTATCCTGGGCTACAGCCTTTTACCTTTGCACAAAGCGATATTTTTTTTGGTCGTGACCAAGTCATTGAAGATATTAACAACTGGGTAGCTCAAATAAATGAAAAAGAAGCCTCATGGTTATCACTTTCTGCTCCCGTTGGCGCAGGTAAAAGCTCACTCGTGTACGCTGGCTTGTTACCAACGTTAATATCACATGCTTTTATCAACACAACACATCAAGAATTTTGTAATGTTTTAGATTTAGCATCAACAACAGCATCACAAAAACCACATATTAACTTATTAGCATTATTACTAAAAAAAGAAAAACTTTCACCAACGCTCACCATACAAAAGTACGCAGATCTAATCACAGCACATATTGAAAACCCCACGGATAGTCAACAAATAGAATTATTTCAATCTAAACTATTAGCAGATAATAAACATAGTCGATTTGTACTCTTTATTGACCACCTTGAAATGCTTTTTGACTTATATTCACCCACTAAAATAAACAAACATGAACATGCCTGTTTTTTTCACCTTTTGCAGCTATTGCTTAGTTCAAAAAAATGTTTATTAATCACTGCCGTTCGCGAACAATTTCTGCCTGAGTTAGCACAAACAACACTTTCGTATGAACAAGCTTTCCAATATAAAATCCCTGTTTTTAGTCATACCGAGTTAATTGATATTATTGAGAAGCCGGCTGAATTAGCCGGTATTAGTTTTGAATACAATGGTGATAATAGAGAACGTTTAAATAGCGTGATCATTCAGCAATTACACCTAAAGCCCGTACCTATCGCTATTGTGCAATTTTTGCTTGCACAATTATATGCTCAAAAAAATGATCAACTCATCACCTATAAAGCCTATAAAAAAATGGGTGGTATTGCAGGCTGCCTTGCCACCATTGCAGAACAAAACTATCAAAATTTAACCGAAAAAGAGCAAACAAGTTTCGAACAAATTTTATTTCGCATATTAACGTTAAATGCTAACGGCCACATAGCCACAAGTGAGCAGCCCTGCCCAATTAAGTACTTTACCGACAAAAACAGACTGTCGGTTATTAATAAATTTATCAATGTGGGTATTTTTCAATTAACCTGCATTAATGAACAAACGTGTATTTATCTTGCGCACGACAGCTTATTAACAGTTTGGTCGAGAATTAGCGTGTGGATTAAAAACAATATTTCAAAGTTATATATTCGCCATGATCTACAAATTGCTACTCAGCGCTGGCTGTACCATGAAAAAAGCAGTCATTTATTGATTCATTCAAATAAAAAAATAAAAAAAATTAATCATATTATTAAAGGTCATGACTTCACCATAAACGCTGACGAAAAAGCCCTTATTGCCAGTTCGGTTAACAAGCTAAAACGCGCCAACCACATTGAAAAAGCAATCGCTGTAACGTTTTTTATCAGTTTTGTTAGCTTGGCTTGGTTGTCGGTGTCACTGATTCAAAAAAATGAACAAGTCACCACGACCCGTAATAACGCTGAAAATCTTATTTCTTTTATTTTGTATGATTTAAAAGATAAGCTTGAGCCATTGGGCAAACTCGAATTACTCAATATTGTCGCTGACAAAACCCTTAAGTATTTCGAATTAGCGGGCACAGATAATTTAACTGGCAAAGCCTTACTACAATGGACTGAATCTCTTCATATACTGGGCGAAGTCAATATTAGTAAGAATAACTATGCCGATGCAGAAGCATATTTCAAACAAACAGAAGCGGCATTAACACACGCCTTAAAAAGTGATGAAACTAACGAGAAGTTATTAGAGTTGTATATGCTGACCAATTACTGGTTAGGTTATTCTGCCTATTTACAAGTAGACTATGAAACTGCTGAGCCTTTTTTATCTAATTATTTAAAATATGCCGATACATTATCTGTACTATACCCAAAGGTTAAATGGCAGTTAGAAAAATCTTACGCCTTAAATAACTTGGGTTCATTAGCCGAGAAAAATCACCAATTAAGTGCGGCAAGTGACTACTTTGAACAATCCGCGTTAATAAAATTATCCTTACTGGAAACCCAGCCAAATAATTTACTGATAAGGGCTGATTTAGCCGACACTCGCTCTTGGCAAAGTAATATACAAGCCAAGTCAGGAAAGTTATTTGCCGCGATCGATTATTTGAATGACGCTATAAATCAAGTAAAAATCATTTATGCCGCTGAAAATAGTCTTAAAATATTAGAAGATGTAATCATTTTAGAGCACAAAATAGCATTGTTACATTACGATGCTGGCGATTTAATCAATGCAGAGCTTCATTCTCAAATAGCACAAAAAAACATCATTAAATTAGTAACTAATGATGATGAAAATCACCTTTTTAAAAATGATTTATTATGGAGTTATTTATTATCAGTACAAGTTTTTATTAACCAAAATAAGCTCGACCAAGCGTTAATTTACCTAGATAAAGCCAGAGTATTAATTAATACTCTTAAGAGCTCTGCGACAAAGGCTACAAAGATAATACGGGCAAATGTTTATTTGTTACAATATCAGGCTCGAACCATGTTTTTGCTTAAGCAAAAACAAAGTGCCCTGATGGCAATAACTGAATCGATTAAGCTATTTAAACAACATTTATCGGTAAATACCGACACGTCGTTTTATGCCCGAATTATGCTGACAAAGTTAAGTATCTTAAGTGCTACAGATAATATTGATAACGCATCTATAGAAAAAGAATTAGAAGAAATAAAGCATTTACTGGAAACTAAGCTACAACCAGCCGCCCCTGATTATAAAGCCCTATCCATTTACTTAACCACGCTTCAATTTATGCAGCAATTACAATTAAATAACCCTTGGTTGGAACTTTATCAAAATTCTGACTATAATATCCCCGATCATTCAATAATAAGTATTACGCACAAAAAAGAAAAAGAATAACAAATTCAAAACGTCTAAAAGGAACATGACAATGAGTAAAAAAGACATAAAAAACGACAGTAACAACACTATAAAAAACACCATCAATCTTTTTTTAAAAATAACCCAAAATAGCAACAATACTTATAACTACCAGTACTTATGTCGCATGGAAAATGGCGTTGAAGTCAATTTAGAAGGCTTGATTATTTCACAGCCCACTAAAATAACCGTTCAATTAACCAATGTGACCCGTGTTGGCTATATTATGACCGAATGCCTAATACCTTGTGACCAAAAAACAGTGACTGCTACCATTGATAATACCGATGATATTAGAACTGTCACCTTAATTGATCGTGATAACGAGTCAGTACCGAGAGATTACAACTTTATTATTATTGCTAAAAACCGACACACCCATGAACAAATTGTGTGTGATCCGCAAATTCGTAATAGAGGGGAATTGTAATAATAAGCCTTGATAGTAAGGCGTTGAACACTTCAAAAACAATACCATCAATACAAACAAAAACATCACCGTTTTTGTTTGTATTGATGGTATGTCTAGAGCAATAGAATCAAGTATTTACTAGATTCAAAAAAACTCTAAAACACGTGATTTCATCATTTGAAGTGACATCTATTTTACCACCATTTGCCTTTACTATTGCTTTGACAATCGCAAGGCCTAATCCAGCCCCATCGCTGTGTCGTTGTCTGGACTTATCAGGTCGATAAAATCGGTCAAATAGATAAGGCAAATGCTCTGGTGCTATTTTTTCTCCTGGGTTTATAACTGACATACAAATTTGACCATCGCCTGTATTTTCACTCTTTACGGTTATTGATGAACCTTGTGGTGTATATCTAATAGCATTGGATAAAAGGTTTGATAATAATTGACGGAAATGTAATTTGTCGCAATAAAAATCTAGATTTTGTCCTTGCTTTATAAATGTAATATTTCCATCTTCGGCTAAGGCATCAAAGTACTCAAATAATACATCTATCTCTTTCTTATTGTTTAATACTTGTTGTTCAGGCTTTATTAGTCCATTTTGTGTTTTTGCCAACCACAACATATCACTGACCATTTTAGTTAGTCGTTCAAGTTCTTCAAGGTTAGAAAATAGCAGCTCTTGATATTCTTCCAGCTCCCTTGGCCTCGATAGACCTACCTGATTTTGGGTAATAATATTCGTCAATGGCGTTCTTAATTCATGAGCGATATCGGTAGAAAAATTTGATAAACGAATAAACTCATCTTGTAGCCTGTCGAGCATCGAATTAAACGATTGCACCATATTTACAAGTTCTATAGGAATATTGTTTTCATTTAACCTGACATCCATTTTATTGGTTTGAATATCATGCATTTTCTGACTTAAGCCGCGTAAAGGGTTTAATCCTTGATGAATAGCAAACCATGCAACTAATAAAATCAGCACAAAAGAACCCAACATGATAACCCATAAACTTTGTTTAAATTGTCTCAAAAAATTCAGATGAAAGCTCATATCGATGGCTGCGATGATCTTATAAACCTGCTTATGTGATTTAAAATCAGTTACTAACGCTCGATAAGCATAAATACCCTCTTGCCATTTCACAATATTATCGTTATTAAAATCAACTGAGACAAGAGACTGTATATTTAGATCATTAAAGTTTTGTTCTGAGCTTTTATAAATTAGCTTTCCTTGTTCAGTATTTACTTGATAATAAGCACCCTGATAGCCTGCAGCGGCTTTTGATAATACCATCACCAGTTGCTCAGTTGAGTCATGGTGCTGCTCTAAAACTGATTCAACCGATTTGATGATCACTTTTAGTTCATCACTATCTTGCTGAGCAAAGTGATTTTCAATTGAACTATTAATTAAAGACACTACTAAAGTTAAGCAAGCCGTAACAGTGATTGCAACAAACACCACTACGCGTATTGTAAGTGACATCGGTCGAAGCTTAACTTTAATCAAGCTCCACCTCTAACTTATAGCCCATACCACGAACAGTATGAATGAGCTTTACGGCAAATTCATCATCTATTTTACCCCTTAGCCTTCTAATTGCGACATCAATAACATTAGTATCACTATCAAAATTCATATCCCAAACTTGAGAAGCGATAAGCGAACGTGGTAATACTTCACCTTCACGGCGGAGCAAAAACTCAAGTAAGCTAAATTCCTTATTACTGAGTAATATTCGCTTGCCTGCACGTTTTACTTTTCGCTTTGGTATATCCATTACTAAATCCGCAATTTTTAATGTATTTTCAATTTTTTGTACTCCACCGCGGCGAATAAGGGTGCGTACTCTTGCTAATACTTCAGAAAAGGCAAACGGTTTTATCAGGTAATCATCAGCGCCAAGTTCAAGTCCTTTGACTCGGTCATCGACACTGTCACGCGCAGACAAAAATAATACCGGTGTGTAATTATTGGCTTCACGCAAAGACTGTAAAATTCGCCAGCCTAATATATCGGGCAGCATTACGTCCAATATGATGACCTCAAATAATTCGGTCATCGCTAAGTGATGCCCATCAAGACCATTACGTGCTAAAGACACTTGAAAGCCAGCTTCGCTTAAGCCTTGCTTCAAGTAATCACCGGTTTTAGTTTCATCTTCAACGACGAGTATGCGCATACAGTTCCTTCACTAAATTTATTCACTTTTGTCTTAGTTAACACTATGCTATAAAAGTCACAGTAGCAATGTGATATAAGTTACAGCAGCGGCATAAGCTACAACAGCAACGTGATATAAGTCAAAACAACGCACGAAGATTACAGCTTTGTCATGTTTGAGTCATGTTAATGACAGATCTAATTTCTATACTTAAAGTCTATTATGCAATAAGGAATTAAAATGGGATTTAAAGATACATTACAACCCACTTCACCACCACGTCGACGTTTTGTGCAAGGCTTAGTTGCTGGCGGCGTACTCGCAGCGTTTCCAAATATTGTTCATGCCGCTTCATTTTTAGACGTTGGAACAATTACGGGTAATGCACCAGTACTGACGGGTAAAGTTATTGAACTTGTTATAGATGAATCACCGGTAAATTTTACTGGTGTTGTGCGTATGGCTACCACGGTTAATGGCTCCATACCTTCTCCAACTATACGCCTTATAGAAGGTGACAATGTTACTATTAGGGTGACTAATAAGTTATCTGTTCCTAGTTCTATACACTGGCATGGCATCATTTTACCATACCAAATGGACGGCGTACCGGGACTTAGTTTCAAAGGAATTATGCCTGGCGAAACCTTCGTCTATCAATTTACATTACAACAAAGCGGTACCTATTGGTATCACTCTCACAGTGGTTTCCAAGAAATGACCGGCATGTACGGTGCATTAATTATTGAACCTAGAGAAAAAGACATTATCGCGTCTGATAATGAGCATGTCATTCAATTATCTGATTGGACTGATGATGATCCCATGAGGATGTTTAGAAAATTAAAAGCACAAAGCGACGTCTTTAATTTTAATCAACCCACGGTGCCTGAATTTTTTGATGATGTATCAAATACTGGTGTTGCTAATGCATTACAACGCCGAAAAATGTGGAATACAATGCGCATGAACCCTACCGATCTTGCCGATATTTCAGCATCCGCTATGACTTTTCTTATGAATGGTAGTGCGCCGATGGCTAACTGGAGAGGGCTATTTAAGGCGGGCGAAAAGCTTAGGTTAAGATTTATTAATGGTTCTAGTAACAGCTTTTTTGATGTGCGAATACCTGAGCTGAAATTAACCGTTGTGCAAGCAGATGGGCAAAATGTTGAGCCAGTTACCGTTGACGAATTCCGTTTCGGTCCAGGCGAGACTTACGACATTATCGTTGAGCCCAAAAATGATGCTTATACCATTTTCGCTCAAAGTATAGATCGCACCGGTTATGCAAAAGGCACGTTATCTATAGCGCCAGGCATAGATGCACCCACCCCCACTTTAGACCCTATTGAATGGTTAACTATGGTTGATATGATGGGTAATATGGATCACGGGGCTATGTCTGGTATGGACCACAGCGCTATGTCAGGTATGAAGAAAACAGGCATGGATCATGGTTCCATGTCAGGTATGGATCATAGCATGCATGGTATGATGCAAAATCCTCTCAGTGTTGCTAGCAAGAAGGTTCGCCATGCTAGAACAGAATATGGTGCATCAGTCGATATGCGAGTTGACATGCCACGAACAAATTTAGACGATCCCGGTATTGGTCTTCGTAATAATGGTCGTCGGGTGTTAACACTTGCCGACTTGCATTCTTTGGATGGGATCATTAGTCAACAAGAACCTGAAGCTGAAATTGAACTGCATTTAACTGGTAATATGGAACGTTATAGTTGGTCTTTTGATGGCTTAGAGTTTGGTAAAAGTACGCCTGTACACATGAAACACAATCAACGCTTACGAGTTATTTTACAAAATGACACCATGATGACTCACCCGATGCATTTACACGGTATGTGGAGTGATTTAGAAAATGAGCAAGGTGATGTGCAAGTTAGACGACATACCATCCCTGTTCAACCAGCTCAAAGAATCAGTTTTTTAACCACTCCTCACGATGTAGGTCGATGGGCTTGGCACTGCCATTTATTGTTTCATATGGATGCGGGTATGTTTAGAGAGGTCGTTGTATCATGAAAAAATTAACATTATTTAAAGCATTCATAGCCATGTTTGTTATTTACTTACCGTTTGTAAGTCTGCAAGTGCTTGCTCAAAATGAGAAAGCGACCATGGATAGTGAGAAAATGCAGCCTCAGGGGGGCGATGCGCCAAAAGATGCCAGAGATCCTCACGCCTACTCGGCTGGTACCACCTTAACCGAAGGCCCCTATGCGTTACCTAAAGAAGATCGGTTAATACTCGCTGATGAGCATAATTTTTTCGCTATTTTAGGCGATAGGGTTGAATATAATGAGCAAACCAATGCAGGTGTATTTGATCTACAAGCTTGGTATGGTACCACCTTTGATCGTTTAGTCATTAAAACCGAAGGTGATATCAGCGATGGTGAACTGGAAGAAAATCAAACTGATATTTTATGGGGGCACGCTATTTACGCCTATTGGGATGCCCAAGTTGGTATCCGCACAGATTACTATCAGGAAGGTCAAAATCGTCAATGGTTAGCTTTTGGTATGCAAGGCTTAGCTCCTTATTGGTTTGAACTTGATATGACTGCTTACTTAGGTGAAGGGGGTAATACTGCATTTACGCTAGAAGCCGAGTACGAATTATTAATCACTCAAAAGCTGATTGTACAACCTCGCGCCGAAATAACGTTTTATGGTAAAGACGATGAGCAAAATAAACTTGGCAGTGGTTTATCAAGTAGTTCTTTGGGTTTACGCCTTCGTTATGAATTCACTCGCCAATTTGCGCCTTATATTGGTGTTGAGTGGACTAACACGTTCGGTAGTACCGCAGATTATGCACAGATAGATGGACAAAGTAGCAACAATACAGAATTCGTTGCAGGCATTAGGTTTTGGTTTTAACGTTTATTAAATAAAAGGTTTATTTTTAACAGAGCGTAGCAAAAAGCACGGGGCTTGCCCCGCGCTTGATCATATCAGGGGCATAGGTGGTATTAATTAAAAATTTAGTGATCGTTTCATTCTTTTATGTGGTAAGTTTCAAGTGCTATAAATTAGCTTTATATCTTTAGTTATACCTTTTTACCTAAAATATTATAGCGGCAACAATTAGCAAAAATGCAAACGACTCAAATTCAAGAAAAACACAAACTGTCTAAATTTATCGATTTACCAGCCATCAACTTTAGGAGTTAAAAATATGAAAAAAAAAGTAATAATCACATTAGCGATAACAACACTATTGCCTATACATGTTAGTGCAAAAGAGAACAGCCATGGTGTACATGAAGCGGTCTCTGATAAAGCTATATCTGCACAAAGAGCAAAGCTTGCAGCAAATACAAAAGAAGAAGGTTTTGGTCCTCAATCCCCTCGTGATATTGATGCAATCGTAGGTAGTAACCAACGATCATTTAATGCTGCACCTTCGTCTGCCAAAATGAACCTTTGCAACATCCATTTCCACAAAAATGCTGAACATAAAGGTGGTGAGTTTACTGAGTATGCAGGTAACGGCGATGGTCATGGATATCAAAGTGGTTACAAATACTCAGGCAAGTTAAATGCTTCAGAGCTTAAATCAGCGGAGAATGAAATTTGTCCTAGCAAGCATGGAGCTTTGAGTGTTGGCAATACTATTGAAGTTCACTATGTACATTCAACCGCTCAGGTCAAACCAGGCCCAACATTGGGTTCATGCCTTAATGAAGCGATTAAAAACCCTCAGTTGCGTGTAGAAACACAGGTATATGTGCTGGTTAATGACAAAAATGCACTTGATTTTGGCCGCTTATCCAAGCAAGAAAAAACGAGTGACTTGTATCAAGCAGTGAATATCCCAAGCAACACGGGTACACCCATCCAGTACGCTGGCTCAACTACCGGTCCTGGTTACAATGAAAAAGGTTCTCCATTTCAAGTGACATGGAGTGTTCGACCTAATGTAGCCAAAGTTAATATAGAAAGCGTAGGCAAATGGTGTGAAGGCAATGTATTCAATGAAGATCATGCTCATGGTGTAAGAAATCTCGTTACAAACCCTGATCTTCTTTCAAAAATCAGCTCTTAAATTTAAAACCAAAAGGTATCTTAATACCAATACCAGTAAGTTAGTGATCAAATATCAATGAAGATAAATTTTCAATAACAAGACGCTTGATTGAGTAATAGCTGGCTATTAGGATTGAAAGCAACGACGTTATTGGAGTATTTAGCCCATTTAGAATGAACACATATTTATTTGTATTGGTATAAATAGATGCTAACAAGACAAAATCACTCGGACTGCCAAAAGCTGCGCAGCTCTTTGGGCAGTCGGTGATTTTCGACGTTATCCAGAGGAATAACATAACCACACCAAATGAATATTGAAATACAATTTTTTCCACAAAATCCAACTCCAAACTCGGTTGGGATGAGAAAGCTTTTTCACAAACGCTGAAGTTTTTTAGCCCACTTCAAATATTGACTATATTCAGTCAAGAAAAGAAAAAATTTTAATGGTTATGTCTTGTTTGATTGAATACGTGAGTATTTTTTATAAATCTTGGCATATGTACCATTAGCAATCATACCAGATAATGCTTTATTGAAAATGGGGACATGTATTGATGTATTCGTTGTCTTTGAAAAAGCAATATAAGCTGACATAGGAGGAAAATTTATTGGTAGCACAGTTAATTTTTTTTGGTATCTCTGTAGCATAAACTTCAACGACGTAACAACTTAGACATAGTAATAGTAAATTGGATGATAAATTTACTCATAAAAACCTGATGATTTAAGTATATTCAATATGTTAGCTTACGCACTTATGTCGCTACATTTAAATGACTAAGCAAAACCTCATGCCTTTGTAAATTATATACCGCCACTTGCCCTAGCTGTTTTGCAGTCAAACATAATAAACCTTCAATAATAAAGGTACTTGCTACCGTGCTATTTGCATAAAATTGTCCTGCCGTGGGAATTTGAAGAGCAACAGCTGCAGACTCACATAAAGGAGATAATTCAGAATCGGTAATAGCCAGAATTTGACAACCTTGCTGATGTGCAAGCGACATTATCTTCACCGTTATATTTGAATAGGGAGATGAACCAATCACAACCAATAAATCTCCTTTTTTTAATTGTCCAAGTGCAATCGCCACACCATGATCGGCTTGTACAAGCATTTGAACATTAAGCCTGATTAATGCTAAACCATATCTCAAAACATTGGCAATTGCTGATGATTGTCTATGACCGAAAATAAAGATTCTATGCTTCTTTGCAAGTAAAGAGCTAGCTAATAGTAGATCAGCCTCATTGGTATTTTCAATACAGCGTTCTATATTTTCCTTAACCATAGTTAATTGTTGTGTTAACAACTCTTTAGCTGAAGTTGTCTTATTCTCAATGAGACGTTTAACTCCATCGCTATAAAAATCATTAGGTAACTTACTTTTTTGCTTAAATACAATTCTAAATTTATTGAAGCCCTGAAAACCCAATAATTTCGATAAACGTGTAATTGATGCAGGGCTCAACAAGGCCCATTTGGAAAGTTCAACGATGTTGCTGGTTGCAACCAATTCAGGATCATTAATCATCAGTTCCAATCCTTGTAATATTTTTTTGCCTATTGGTAGTTCTAAATCACCTTGACGGAGTAAAATAACGACCTGACGGAGCTGCTCAAAATCACGCGGTGGAAAGTTCATTTATTATGATCCTCTTACAATTTTCTGATTACCCATAAAGCTCAGCCATGTTTAGATACTTAACTGGCAAAATACTAACACAAAGCATCTTTAAACGCTTTAAAGCATACTAAACCATCTAATACAACCACGCTACCAGCAGACAAATGTTTTTTACCCATGGTGGTTTGATGATTACAGAGATTGTATTGATAAATCTTTCAAGATTTTAACCTGCAATAGCTTGTAGAATTACATTGTGGGCAAATAAACCCTTGAGACTATTTCCAGTTAAATAGTATTGTGAGACATTGTTCTTCCGTTCTAGAATTAGCAAAATATCCAGCCAAATTCATGAACTTATTCTGAAAAATAAATTCAAAAAATTTTAAAACAAAGCCTTACAAAGACAAAATAAGTCATTTGAAACACAAGAATGAAAATATATTTTTATTCTGTCATTCCCATTGTTTTCATCAATGAATACGTTAAATTAAGTAATTACTAAATTCACATTTTTAAAAAAAATACAGGCTGATAACACCATGAAAACACTTGCGCCAGTTAGTCAATACTTAAGAAAAAGTAAGCATTCAGAAACATTACATGTTAATCAACTATCACTTTCTCGAGCGGAGAATGATCAACCTGTTTTCAAATTTGGTTTTGGTCAGAGCCCCTTTCCTGTTCCAGTAGAAATTACAAAAGAACTGGCTGATGCCGCCTATAGAAAAGAATATATGAGCGTTCAGGGACATTTACCTCTTAGGAAAGCTATCGCTAATTTCCATAAAGAAAAAGAAGGGAAAAATTGGCAAGCAGACAATATAATTGTTGGTTCAGGAAGCAAAATTTTATTGTTCTGTGTCATGGCCGCATTTGAGCAAGCAGAAATATTACTGCCAGCTCCTAGCTGGGTTTCATATGAACCACAAGGACAACTTGCTGGTCATAAGGTAACTTGGCTAACAACAACATTTGATGAAAAATGGCATTTAACGCCTGAGCAATTGGATCAATATTGTTTAAAGCGTGAAACCCCAGAAATTCCTTTAATTTTAGTTCTCAATTACCCAAGTAACCCGACCGGTCAAACTTATAGTACTGAAGAGTTAACTGCACTTGCCCAAGTAATGAGAAAACATAATGTTATTGTTATCGCTGACGAAATTTATAGTCTACTGAGCTACGAAAAAGACTATAGTTCCATTGCAGACTTTTACCCTGAAGGGTGTATTGTTTCATCGGGTCTTTCCAAGTGGTGTGGTGCTGGAGGTTGGCGTTTAGGTTTTATGCATATTCCACCACAGCTCGAAAATTTACTTTCGACAGTTATTGGCGTCGCTTCAGAGACTTATTCATGTGCACCAAGCCCAATTCAAATTGCCGCGACAAAAGCTTACTCTAGCTCTAGTAATACCGATAATTTTTTAAAAAAACAAATTAATCTTTTATCTGAAATTAGCCATTACTGTACTGAAAAACTTAATGATATTGGCGTAAAAGTTCATGCCGCAGAAGGTGGTTTTTACTTGTTTCCTGACTTTTTCTTTTTCTCTGAAAAATTAAAAGCGCGAGGTATTGAAACCAGCGAGCAACTAACAACGGCACTAATGGAAGAAACGGGAATCGCATTATTACCAGGTAGCGCTTTTGGTATGCCGACTCACAGCCTAACCACCCGCTTGGCATTTGTTGATTTTGATGGCGCACAAATACTTTTTGACGACAAAAAAGAACTCGAATATGACAAAGTAAAAGAAGGAATATCATTACTTTGTCTATGGCTTTTATCTTTAAAGCCTAAGGCAGCGTAAAATTCTGTAGCTCGTGGACAAAGGTGAAATCTAATAAACGGTTATTCCTTTTTTACAAAAGTCATGAAAATGGATAGTTTTACCTTATGCCAAGAGGCGCTAGAATAACAAGAGCTCATCATTATTAGGAACTTACGACCAGCCATAAAAAAGGGCCGTTGTATCAATATACAATAGCCCTTAGGGAGTATTTTTAATGTTTTAAAAAAGGTAAGAAAGTCCTAAATACCAGCTACCACCTTCATAGTTTGCCGCAGTTCTACGTGGATATTGTAGACCAACACTTTGACGGTTAGCAAAAGGAGCATCAATTTCACCAATATACGAATTAAGGATGTTAGAGGCACCTAGCTTAACATTTAGAGAATCATTTACTTGATAATTTAATTCTGCATCAACATAAATAATTGAATCAATTTCAGCACTTTGACTACCTGAAACAATTCCACCACTACCATCATCTGTGCCTGAGATAGTGCCACGTTCATCATAATGTGAACCATAATAGTTAGCACGTACCATTAAGTTCCAATCATCACCTATTGCAGTATTCGTTGTTAATACAAAACGTGAATTAGGGAAGTTATTTTCAATATCTTCAACAGTTGCGTCATTAACAGGTGAGAGACCGTTAACTTTTCGAACATTAACAACTTCAATTTTGTTATAACCATAAGCAAAGGCAACATCGGTAGAAATTGAATGATCCCAATCAAATGTTCTTGAAATGACTAAGTCGATACCTGAATGTTCAACATCAAGTACGTTGGTATAAAAAGATACTGAGCCAAAAAGAGGATCGTCAACGGCAATATTACCAGTACGATAAATGCGGTCATCTACTTCTATTTTATAAAAATCAAGGGTTACGTTAGTGTCATTTTCAAAATTAGAGGATATGCCAAAACTATAGTTAGTTGACGTTTCTTCTTTAAGCTCTTGCCCACCAAGTGAAATAGCTAAATCTGATGTTGCAGGAATCAAGCCTTCTTCAATTTGGGCACCCGTAACACCGTCAAAGGTAGTAATGGTAGTACTCACATTAGCCTGACCAGGCGTTGGCGCATGAAAGCCAGTTGAAACTGCCGCACGTAATGATACATTATCAGTAAGACTGTAGTTACCAGCAACTTTCCAGTTGGCAGTACTACCAAAATCAGAAAAATCTTCATAACGTAATGCATATTGCATTAATAATTCATCAGTAACATCATGTTCTATATCAACGTATACTGAATAGTTATCACGGGCAAAGGCACCTGCATTTTTTGCTTCAATACCGCGCATACCACTTACGCCCCCATTAGGGTTTCCGTCTGCATCAGAGTATGAACTTACTTCACCTGCTATGGTGGTATAAGTTTCTTCTCGCCATTCAGCACCATAAGCAACGTTTAAGTTATCACCAACGGGAACAGAGAAATCAACATTTATGTTAATCTCTTCTTGTTTATAAGCACCTGTATTGAAGTCCATTTGAGGGATTTCTAAATCAGCTGTTAATCCTAAACCAGGGTTAATACTGTTGTTTAAGAAATAATTTAATTCATTAGAGCCTTTACTGATACTGAAATCATAAGAAGTATCATTCTCAAACTCCCCTTTTAGTCCTATAACCGCACTATAATCAGTTTGATCACCATCAAGATAAGGAGTAAAACCAACTTGCGCAACGTTGCCTGTATAGCCAAGTGCTTCTATTGCAGCAATGGCTGAGTTTGCACTTTTATCTATTGAAGGGATTGCAGGGTTACGATAGAAAAATCTATAGCGGCCTGTAGTATCGGCATAGCTGAAACGGCCATAGAGTTCTTTATCACCATCAAGTTCCAGACCAGTATTTAAAAACATACGTAATGCAGAAGTTTCAGGACGTCCCCATGTTTGTGTAAATGGTGCATCACCAAATGGAGAATCTGCACCTACACCTTGCACACCTAAATTAACTAATTCTTGTGCGTCAGCGCGAATTACACCACGCGATAATGCCTCATTATCAACATACTCTAAACTAAAGTTAGCAAAACCATCTTCACCAAGCGCTAGGCCTTTGTTAAGAGCCATTTTTATATTTGATTCACCTTCATAATGCTGACCGTATTGAAGTTCAAAAGAACCACCTTCTGATTCATTTTTTGTGACAAAGTTAATAACACCAGCTATAGCATCAGAACCATACTGTGATGCCGCGCCATCTCTAAGTACTTCAACACGTTTTAGGGCTATTGCGGGAATCATTCCTACGTCAGGTGCTTGAGCACCGTTGCCTGCAGCAGGGGCGAAAAACTGCACCAAGGCTGAGCGGTGACGTCTTTTGCCATCAACTAACACTAATGTTTGATCCGCTGCTGTACCACGTAGAGAAGTTGAACGTACAAAAGCACTACCATCGCCTGTTGCTGGCGACGCAGTATAGCTGGGGATTAATGCTTTTAAATTATCGGTCATGTCGGCTGTACCGCCAACGGAATTTAAATCGTCTGCTGAAATTAAATCCACAGGAACAGGTGAGTCTGCAACTGATCGTTGCTTCATGCTACGAGAACCTATAATTGAAATTTTTTCTACCTCTTCTTCTTTTACTTCTTCAGCGCCATATGCCATTGCCGCATGGCTGGCAGAGCCGAGTAGCAAAGGAAGCATCGTGAGTTTTAAAGCGAGTTTTCTGTTTATCATAATTATCTCTCTTAATGTTTTTTTATAATTATTAATACCACCTAACCAAATGATTTAAATCAAAAAATAAACATTCGTTCAATGATACTAGTAGTGCCTGTTTTAATATTATTATTTATTGAGTTGAAATTAGAGCTTTTACAATCACCCTATTTATCTAACAGCTGAAAAAAATCATCTCTTCAACTCTAAAATATATTTATTAACTAGCTAAGATGAAATGCCCATTATTAAACATAAGGTGCGTGATAGTTCGATGGTGCTAGTTAAAGCACCCAATACAGAACCCCTATATTTACCGTTAATCGGGGACTCCATTAGGGTGAACATAAATTTAAGAGAATGCAATTGACTGGTGAGAAATAAAAATATATTTTTATTTTTTATCCGTTAATCGCATTCTATGCAATATATAGTGTGAGAATAAGCATAGTATTAAAATAAATAAAAATATTATTTCAATGCCACTATTTAGTTATATAAAATCACCTAAATATACCTAAATATTATATTGTTATTTTGTATTTAAAAGCAACATGAATAACTTAATAAAAAAATCTGAATGTAAGTCATTAATTTCAATCAGTTACGCTTCACTTTCTTTCTGGATAGTGTCTTTATGAAAATCATAATTTTACCTAATACTAATTTTTTTTAAAAACCGAAGGTACTTTTTCTTAATTTTTCTGTTAGTTTGTATCTGTTTTTTAATAACAAAACGGGATTATGATGCCAAGCAAATTGAAAAAAATGAGCCTTTTAACGAAGAGTGTGTGGATAGTTTCTCTATTTGTATGCAGCGTATTTGGTATGAAATCCGACTATCAAATTATTGGATATCTTTCGCTATTTTTGTCTCTTTATATTTTAAATGAAGGATTTGGATTTCATTTATTCACAAAAATTTTAACGGCGTTAGTGCTTGGAATTTTGGTCGCCTGGTCAGGTTTATTTAATAGTACAGATTTACAAGTGATTCGGCCTGTCGGCAGCACAATATTCATGAATTGCCTAACTATGGCGCTAATCCCTTTAGTTTTTTCTTCAATTGTAACTGGAGTGACAAATCTTGGTGATATCAATAAGTTACAACAGATAGGAACAAGAACTATCATCTATTACATAACGACAACCGTTATCGCAATTTCAATAGGATTGTTCTTAGCAAATATGTTCCAACCGGGGAAAAATTTAGAGCCGGAAATAAAAGCGCAATTTGAGCAGACTTTTCAGTCATCTGCCAAGTCGAAAGTTTTGGTCGCACAAGATAATAAACAAACAATGTTTGAAGGGCTGCAGGCAATATTTCCTGCAAATATTCTTCAATCCATCAGCGAACCAAAACCTAATATGCTTCAGTTAATTTTCTTCGCGGTTATTTGTGGTATAGCTTTATTACAAATGGATAAAAAAATGTCGGCACCCGTTATTAGTTTCTTTTCAGGTATAACAGAAATGACGGTGAAGATAGTCATAATGGTGATGCGATTAGCACCATACGGAGTATTTGCCTTAATAACTTCAACTGTTGCAGCAACAGAAGGAGCAGGGCTACTTTTGACACTAGTACCATTCTCGATAATTGTAGTTGCTGCGTTATTAATTCATGCTATAGGTACTAATAGCTTATCTCTGATATTTTTATCCAAAAAGAATCCTCTTTGGTTTTTCTCTAAAGTAAAAGATGTTGCGATCACTGCATTTTCAACTTCATCAAGTGGCGCAACAATGCCACTAACCCTTGAAGTTGTAGAGAATGATTTAAAAGTAAAAAATGAAGTGGCGGGCTTTGTTATACCTCTTGGAGCTACTATTAATATGGATGGCACTGCTTTATTTCAGGGCGTATCAGCAATTTTTCTTGCCAACATTTACGGCATAGATTTGACACTTCTGGACCAACTCACCGTAATAGGACTGGCGGTAATGGCATCAATAGGAACCGCAGCCGTACCAGGAGTCGGAATTGTCATTCTAACAATGATATTAGTTTCTATTGGTGTGCCCGCCGAAGGAATTTTATTTATTTTACCGGTAAATAATTTACTTGATATGTGCCGAACTACTACCAATGTAATGGGCGATATGACCTGTGCAGTTTATATTGATAGCAAGATGAAATAAATAAATAAAGAGTGAACTGCCAGTATTCATGCGGTAGATTTAGATTTATCCGCACAACTTGCACAAACGCTGGCACAAGGTTGGCCGCTTAATTTACAAGCAAGTTCCTACAGGCGTAGAAGTATGTTCGTCAATGAATAATGGGGCATTCCCTGCGTCAACAAATATAAGAACCACTTCAGTGGACAGTTAAGTAATTAATCGTTTCCAACGACCTGTTTTTTTCAGAATATAACATAAGCCTTGCTGACTAAAGCATTACAAAACTAACGCCGAACTAACACCAAACTAACACCAAACTAACACCAAGCCACAAGCCCAGACAATCAGTTTAGATCAATGGTATTCATCTTATAGTTTAGCAAAATATCCCTATAATCAAAGATTTGATCTTAACCCTTTTTTTCATTACCAATTTCTTTATAATGAATTGTATAAAATAAGCAATTCCTTTTAATAACAATGGCATCGAATAATGGCAATTGAATACAAAACTCGCACCCAACTCGTCGTTGAAATTTTACGCGAAAAGATACTTAGCGGTGAAATTGTCGCAGGACAACCATTACGTCAAGCTGCATTAGCTGAAGAGTTAAATGTTAGCCGTATTCCTGTTAGGGAAGCGTTATTGCAACTTGAAGCCGAAGGTTTGGTCTCTTTTGAACCCCACAAAGGTGCCAGTGCGACTGAATTAAACCTTGATCAAGTAGATGAGTTATTTGAGTTAAGGGCTATGATTGAAGGTGACTTACTTGCTGCCTCTTTAGTTGATATTACTGATGATGCATTAACACAGGCCACTGAAATTTTAGCTAAACTTGACAGCGCTTTAGGCAAAGAAAATGCCGCTAATACTTGGAGCGAATTAAACTCCGAATTTCATAACTGCTTATACTCTGGCGCTACCCGCCCACAAACGGCTGATTTGGTAAATATTCTTAACAAAAATGCCGACCGATATATTCGCATGCATTTATTGTGGGCTGGCGGCATTTCAAAAGCAGGCCCTGAACATGCTGAGCTATTGGCCTTTTGTAAGGCACGAGATATTGATAATGCCGTTGCAAAGCTCAAGCAGCACATCCTTAGTTCTCGTGATGAAATTAGAGCATTTTTAGTGCAACGAGAGTCAAGTAACGCCTAAATATTTACGGGGGAGGCATTAGTTATCAGCATGAAAGCGTGTTTCATCCCCTGCTAAAAAACCTGAATCTGATAATAGTGGAATATTACAGCTTATAGCATTGTCTAACATTGCAAACTGTTGAAACTCTTCAGTTAAGTAAACAACTAGGCTACAGTGTAGTTCTTTTGATTCATGCCGATAAATAGCTAGCAAGTTTTCTGGCTTGCTATTTATTTCATACACATTCGATAAATGAGTTTGAACAGTTGCAAGCACTTCACTAGCAAGCATCGCATCGCCTAAGTTTAATTTGAACCAATGATCCATAAATAACCTATTAACCGTTTTCTATTTGACTAACTTATTTTAATTATACTAACTTAATCAGCTTTATCGTAACTTGCTATTCTTGTCGTACTGCCTACTGACGCGACAAAATATTTTTCTCTCACCTTTAAATAATCTGGATCAGAGAAAAAACCTTCCATGTTGCTTTTACTGCTAAAGTTGATGGTAAACACTCTATTAATATTGTTATTTTGTTCTGCAATTAACACTTCTGAAACAACAAAATCATAACCAAAGCGCCCTTCATACTGAGCAAGAATGGGTTTCATCGCCGCTCGATACTCTTCATACTTACCATCATCGAGTACATTTAAACCCACAAGTATTTCATACGACATATACACTCCTTAACTTAATTTATCATGATTATGTAGATTCACTGTTAAATTTGAAATATCCCATGTAGGTTAGAATTTATTCTGACATGGGGCAATAAATTACCCCCTACAATAGATGTCACACTTTTTCCTGAGCGAGATTCACAGCCAAGTAATTAACTATCACTATTAATCACAGGCATAGTTTTGCGCTTCAAACCTTTTTTTAATAGTGCTAGAGCCAGTATTAACCATGCACTACATGCTATCCAAAGCATACCCTCTGCTAAAGATAATAAAGGAGTAAATTGTGAAGAAAGTGCTAAGTTATTTGTCGCAACAGTATACATACCCAAAGGGAATACAATACTCCATTGCATAGGATTATATAAAAGAGGAATTTTTTTATAACAATGAATCCAAATCCCCATTATAACCAATAAGGGTATCCACCATGTCGCCCATGTCCATAACATGATGGAAATCAATTGCACCACTGCATGCAATTCAGCAAGCATAGGAATAACAGGATCAGTTAATAACAAGCTACTACCTGCATTTGCACTAATGGCTGCAGCTCCCATAATTACCCACATTAAAGGAGAACAGTCATTAGCATTCATGGTCTTGAAGAAAATCCGATAACAAAATAAAGTAACCAACACGGCATAAAAAATAATACCTAATGCCCACAACATATAGATTTCAATCATCATATATGCCGAATATTGTCCAAAATCTGCCGCTATTTTTGTACCGAGTAATACTAACGACTGAGTACCTACAATCAATATTAACCAGCCACCGTGCATAATATTCACTTCTCTGTCTTTATGAGCAAAACATAAAACAGTAAAGCTGAAATACATTAGAATCGCCCAATAACTAAATGCGAGAAACCAGCAAATAATAGCGAGCGTTGAATAACCATGTTGGTGCAATAAAACACCGCAAATATTTGTAGCCGCGACAAAAGTGAAAAATATAAAGGTTGTTTTTGGGTTAATTAAATCATTGAATACCGCTTTAGGATATTTAATTAATCTCCAAGTATAGAGATAAATCATAACGAACCATGTAACGATGGCAACTACCATAAAGCCGTTTGATAAAACAATATTGTTATGTAAAAAAAAGGCGACAGAAATAATACCAGTTCCCATAGTCATCGCAAAATAGCCTGGATATAAATCTTTTAACCAATTTTTTATTTCTGACATTCGTTAGCCTTATCATTCCTTTAACATATTAATTAACACTTTGCCTAAAAACCCTTTTCGTTGCAAAGTATTTATTATTCCTGACATATTCATACATAAATCTGCTTTAACTGGGTTTTATTGAGTGAAACAGTGCTCAAACGTCGGCGGGTAGATAAGAATAGTTTCGATATTATTTTTGACTATGAGAGCAAGATTTGCCCAAAAAATAAAAGCTTATAATCTAATGATAGTATTGGTGTTGTCAGATCTAATCAATTGTTCTACAAAAGAAGTTGTTAATTAAAAGCATACTAAACAACCAATGTTACACCAAACTATTTCTTACCATATTGCGGTGAACTTTTTTAGCGATGTTAGCCAAATTGCTAATTTCGCCTAAGGTGGGGGTTTCTTCATTATTAAGCTGGCATTGGTAATGATCTAGCTCACTACCCATGTATTCCAACATTTTTTTCGCGCACCCAACACATTTACCTGCACATATTTCATGTTCTGATTTTTCAAAAGGTAAGGCGGTTTGAATTTGCTCAATAAGCATTTTCATTGCCGTTGAAGTGTTGGGTTTTTTCATCTATTTTCACCTGTTTTCATCTACATACGGGGTTTACCGTAGCAAGCTTCGAGTGACGAAAACTGTTACTCGTTAGCTTTAAGCTCTATCGGATTTTCATCTCTATCATAAATAACATAACGACCAACGTTATTACCTGTTTTTACGTCATTAGCCATTTTATTTAAGAAAGGTTCTGCATCGTCTTCGCTTGGCGTCATACCATCTTCACCGCTAAGGCTAGCAATAAAAACAAAATTCCAATTTTTTGCTATTGAGTCAGCTTCTGCTTTCAACGCGGCAAACGTTGTTAATTCTTCAGGAAGTTTATCAACACACATTACCGGTTCAATGGTGCCTTGTTGATGCTTTTTACTTTTTTTCGGATTTTTAGCCTCTGCACTAGCAAATAAAAACATCAGGCGTTGAGGCTGTTCTTGTTCGTGAGTTAGTGCAAGTAATTCTTTAAAGGTTTTCATATTTTTGTGTTCTATTAGCGTAAATATTGCAAAAGATAATAACACAAAAAATAAAAAGCGCTTTGATCTGCGTTAACAAATCAAAGCGCTAATAAATACAACTTAAACAAAGCTAAAACAACTGTCGCTATTGTTTCACCGCATTCACTTCAGCTTCATCATTATCAAGCGCTAACTTATAGCCAAATGATACATGATGATAACGAGCACTTGAGTAGTCGTCATGGATAGCAAAACCAAAGTTATAAACTTTACCTGCTTCAATGCTAACATCACCAGCTTGGTCAGATTTGAGTTTACGCTTAACAATGACCGACCAAGTTCCCGCTTTAAGAGAAGCGTCAACGGTCGCGCCCATGCCCTTGTGCATATCACGCTCAGCTAAAATTTGGCCATCTTCAACTTCACCCGTACCTGATTTATAGCGAATTATATCCATGTACTGATTTGCTTTTTGAGCAGCTTTGATTTCAGCTTCATCTTTAAGCTTATCCCAACCACCTAAGGCTTTTCCGCCACGACCTTTCAGCTCTAATTCGGTACGACTTTCAGTTAAATATTTAGAAACACCTAGTGTTGAACCTTTACCTACAGTAGCAGAAAAGTTCAAACGCTTAGCTAAGTCACTGCCTTTTAACGTATCAGCATCTGGTGCAAACGGCATAGTTTTAGCGTCAGCATGACACGTCCCCCAACAACCTGATCTGTCTGCGTATTCAACATCATCGGTTGCTAACATGAAGGCTAACTTCATTGGATTTTCAGGGTCCATTTTACCGCCATCAACAAATGGTACGGGAGCATGTTCACCATCGGCCCAACTGAATCTCAAATATAAATTTTCAGCATCGTGCGTAGCATCAATCGTTACACCAAAGCTGCCACGTTTACCTGGAATAACATTAGGCTCAAGTTCCTTCTCGCTTTCACCTGTTACTATGTTTTTACCAATATCAGCAATTTCTTCATCATGACATTCAGTACAGCGATCGCCTTTACTAAAAGCACGTTTACCACCATGGCTTCGTCCTAGTACCCACTCAATAGAAGCAGTGCCTGGATAGAAAACACCTATATCGGTTGATTTAGCTTTACCCCAATCAACGCTAATATTACTCGCTTGATTCGGAGCTTTTTTGGCAGATGATGTTTGTTTGACGTCACCAGAGCCACTGGCTAATGCTTTAGCTACTGCAGCAGCAATTTTTTGCTCTATCTTAGCTTGCTCTACTAGGCTTTCAGCCTTAGCTTCTTCCTTCGCTAGTGCTTCTTTTGCTTCAATTCTTGCTAGGCCATCTTTATATTCTTGCGGAACTTCTCGAATATAAGCAGGGTTTGGCGCTTCTAATTTTTCTAATGCTTCGTCAGATAATTTATCGCGCACATTATGATGAGCAATACCTTTATGACAATCAATACAAGTTTGTCCTGTTTCGAACGCATTTAAATGTTGCTTACGCGCACGTGGCTTTTGAAACTCAGGGTTCATCGATTCAAAGTTATGACAGTTACGACATTCTCGTGAGTCAGTATCCTTCATCGCTTTCCAAACATTTTGTGCTAAATCAAAACGGTGCTCTTCAAATTTTTCTTTAGTATCAATTTTTCCTGTCAACCAAAAGAAAACTTCTCTCGAGGCTTCTATCTTACGAATCACTTTGTGGATCCAAGGTCTAGGTACATGACAATCGGGGCAACCTGCACGTACACCAGTTCGGTTAGTAAAGTGGATGGTTGGGGTATATTCTTGATATACATTGGCTTCCATCTCATGACAGCCAATACAGAATTCTGTGGTGTTCGTTGCTTCCATTGCCGTATTGAAGCCACCCCAGAAAATAATACCAACAACGAAGAAGATAACGGCACCAGAAACGGTAGTGCCCAGTATTAGTCGACGAGACCAAAAACTCGGCTTTGTAAATGTGTTATTAGCCATACTTAACTCTTAGATATATAGATGGGTAAATAATAAAAGGGCATGGCACAAGCCATGCCCTTAAATAGTAACTTTAATAACTGTTCAGCCTTGTGCTGTAGTTATATTAAGTTTTATGGTTCGAACGGTTAAACACATTAAACTTACCAGTTGGTGTAGTTAAGCCTTTAATACGTGCTTTCTCTTTAAGCGTTTTCGCATCATAAACTACAATTTCACCCGTTGGGTTTTTCGCATCTTTACGGTTCCAAACTGAAACCCAAACTTCTGTGCCATCGTCATTAAATTCCATGTGAAGCGCCGCTTTACCAGGCTCTGTTGTTACACGGATAGTTTTAACAATTTCGTGAGTTTTCTTATCAAAAACTTGCACTGATTGTTGAACTTCTGGCTCAGGGTGTTTCAATTGATCAGCCCAAACATAGGGCGAAGTTTCGTGTGTACGGATAAATACACCAGCACCGTCTGTTTCAACTTCGTAACATAACTTCCATGCTTGATCAGGATGACCCATAGGGTCATTACCCCAAACAGAAACTAGGCCAACACCTAGGTGAGTTGTACCCGCAACAGGACCACATTTTTCATCAATCCAGTTAGCACCTGGGCCAGGATGTGGAAGCGCATCAACATCGATCATCGCTTCTAACTTACGTTCTATCGTATCAATAACAACCATTTTGTTTGACGCATTAGCTGCAATTTGGAAGTAACGACCTGAAGGGTCGAAGAAACCATCATGTAAAAATTCTGCTGAAGCTATGCTCGTAATCGTTAAGTTATCTAAGTCGGTATAATCAACTTGTAACATTTGACCTGTTTCTTTAACCGCTACGATAAATGAAGACGTTAAAGGCGAGGTGTAAATAGCCGCTACACGTGCTTCATTGATAAATTCACCTTTAGTATTGTATCCACGAGTAGAGACGACTTTAAGTGGGTTTAACGTTACAGCATCCATGATAACGAAATGAGCAGGCCAGTAACCACCAGCAATTACGTATTTTCCGTCACCTGAAACAGCGATATCACGAGCGTCATAAGCCATTTTAGTTTCAGCAACTAACATTTTTTCAGGTGTTTGCCATAAATCGATTTTGTTAACTTTACCGTCACGACCGATGGTGTACCAAAAACGACCAACATCTTTTGCATGTTCTACTTTATGATGCTCAGTACCTTTAATTACATGTACTGCATAACCCGTATCAATATGCGTTACAATTTTCTTGGTGTCGCCATCAATAATTGCCGCAGTACCCGCGTCACGTTCAATAACAACAAAGAAGTTTTTCCAATTTAAACCATGCATTGGCTTAGTTGGGTAGTCTTTCGGTGCTATATACTCTTTGGTGTAAGAGCGCATTTGCTCTAAAGACATTTCCGGTGGAATAGGAGGCTCCATTTGGATAAAAGTAGCTAAGTTAGCAATTTCTTTTTTAGTGAACAAATCATCAAAGTTGTTCATACCGCCTTCAGTACCTAAAGAAATTATTTTCTCTAAACGCTGTTGACCTTTTTTCAACGTGCTTTTAGGCTCTAAGCTTTTACCTGTAGCACCTTTACGTAATGTACCGTGACAACCAGCACAGCGTTGGAAGTATTGTAATTTAGCTTGTTCAAAATCAGCTTCAGACAAGGTTGGCTCACTTGCTGATACTGACATGCTCATTCCGCCAGCTGCCATACCAATAGCTAAACCAAGTGCTGAAAGGCTATGTTTAATGTGTTTCATCGCTTACTCTCCAGAGTTTATTGTGTTTATTGTGTTTACGTGTTTTATTTGTGCATTCATCCCTGCGCTATTTGCAAAACAGGTATTAAGTATTTACAAATGTTTCTAAATGTAACTATCGCCCTATTTGAGTATTAATTATGTGATTCAGATCAATGTTTCAAAAAAATCGCTATTAATAATAAAACAAGTTGATCAAGGTCAATAAAACAACAATAATTTGTTAGTTTTAACAGGGATGTATTTATCAAAAGAGGTAGATTGACAATTAATCGCAACAACATAACCCTATTATTTTTAAGGGTTTATTGGGAATTTAAAATAGTCTGCAATTAATTTTACTGGCTATTTTTTGTTCTTTCTACTCTATAGCTTATTAACAATTACCAAGCATATTTCAGTTGCAGCGAAGCATTAATTCCTGGTGCAGCCATCGTCGCTAATAATGGATCGCTTGCGGCTAAGCCATTAACGTCTGACCAAAGCCAATATTGCTTATCGGTTAAATTATTAATAGCGCTAGCGAGCGTAAGCTGTTTGTTAATATGGTAATTTGCTATCACATCAAAAGTTGCATAACCTGCTGTGCTTGCTAATGCCAGATCTGGATCAGCGGCATTAGCATCATCTATATCTGATTTTCCTGTCACTAAGTTTGCATGCAGGGCAACCGAAATTGACTCATCACTATTTAACCATTCAACACCAACTAACGCATGATTAGGTTCAATTTCATTAATAGGTTGATTTGTATCACTGTTTTCACCTTTACTTAAAAATACTGACGCATAAGCGTTGTAACTGTCGTTTGAGTTAAATAGGCCTTGATTATTATATTTATAATTAAGCTCAGCCCCGTAAATTTTGGCATTATTAATATTTTGAGATTGGAAAATAATACGCCCGATGACAGGGTCAAATCCTAAATTTACTTTTGTTTGAATAAAGTCATCGTAGTCATTGTAAAAACCAACGATATCAAACTTATGATTTTCACTAGCAAGGTTATAACCTACTTCATATCCATCAGTAGTTTCTGATTTTAACTCTGGGTTTGGAATGGCACGCATTTTAAATAATGGTATATCTAAACCAATATTGGCATCTTCAAAAGGTGGTGCTCTAAAGCCTTTTACATACTGCACATATAATTTGGAATCATTGCTTAGCTGATAAACAACACCTAGTTTAGGTGAAAAACTATCTTCATTAATCAACACTACGGCCTGGTCTGGGTTATCTTCCAAATAAATACTGTCTATTGAAGGAGATAGTTCATATTTATCATAACGAATGGCAGGAATAATGGTGAAATTTGTGCCATCAATCGCTATTTCATCATTTAAGTAAACACCTAACTCTTCCACTTTAGTAATAGGAAAGTCTCGAACAGGAAACACTTCTGATAAAATAATATGGGTTGAATCACCTGTGTCTACATTAGTTTGTAAGCCAGTTCTCAACTCTTTAATATCAGTTTTGCTATATTCTACCCCATAGCCAATATGATGTGTTGTAGACGATAAATTTACATTAGTATAAAGATTTAACCGTACGCCCTGAATACCTTGCTGATAATAAAAATCACGATCATAACGATAATTCTTTCCTCTAGAAGTACGGTATTCATCGGTTAGTTGCGCCGTTTCAGTGCTTTGATCATAAAAACGGATCACCCCACCTTCAAGCCAACTTGCATCAAGCACAAAATCGTAGTTAATCGCAAAATTTTCACGACTCGTTTCATCATCACCAAACAAGCCTGTAGTTGACCTAAAACGCCCTAAACCGAGTAATGATTGAATATCTGTTTGTGCTTCTCGTTTGAAATAATCGTAAGAAAAACTTAATTCTTGTGTGTCTGAAATGACGAAGTAATATTTCGCCAGTAGTGACTTTGTTTCATTATTTTGAATATCACTGGCAATAGCTGAGTCTGAATTACTATCAAGTTCATTGCCTTTACGGTATGAAGCTGAAATTAATGCGCTAGACGTATCATTACCAAAGGCAGTGTTTAATGAAATAAGTTTACTGTTATCAATGGAGTAGTAGCCTGTTTTAAGACCAACGTAAAATTCTTTTTCTGTTTCACTCAATAAGTCATTAGCTTTTTTAGTGATAAAGCTAACAACACCACCAATGGCATCGCTACCGTAGGTACTAGAGGCAGGACCACGTAAAATTTCAACTTGTTTGATTAACTCTGGATCAATATAGTTGCGTCCTGAATTTGAATAACTGCCCACGTTAAATTGTTCTGCAACCGGTACACCATCTATTTCAGTGGCAATTCTATTACCCGATATACCACGAATAGCAATACTAGAATTTCCAAAACGACTACCAGAGTTGACCATGCTAATACCCGCTTCATAACGTAGTAAATCAGCGACATCTCGCACTAATTGCTTGTCTATAGTTTCACTGCTTATCACTGAAACTGAACCGACAACATCTTGCACTTTACGTGGTATTTTTCCAATAACAACCAAGGTTTCTATACTTTCATCAATGCCTTGGTGAACAACATCATCTTCAGCGACACTATAAGTGCTAGGCAATAACACGCTAGCTAGCGCAACAGCTAATAACGATTTTTTAAACATTTTGTAATCCTATAGTGCTTAAACTTGTTTATACGTTTGTTTATAAAGTTTTTTATAAATAATACGGCTATTTATAAAGCAAAAGAAAAATGACAATGTGATCTATGTCAAAACAATATATTACTTTGTCTGAGCGGATAATTTTTATCTTAAAAAATAGATCTATATCATAGTTTCCTCACATGAAAGTTAAGTCCGTAACCTCGAATGACACAGTCAAAACTTTATCATTTTAATGTTTGGTGATTTACATCAATAAACGATACCTTTACTTTCGCTTTCTTTTCGAAAAGATGATCTTGGGCAAAAAAGCACATTCCCTACTTGTGTAAACTTCCTAATCAACAAAAAACAGTTTTTGGGTAATTAACATGAGTTCATCAATAATCAAACTTGCTTACTTTATAAAAGCAATATTATTGGTTTTTTTAATAGCACCTAATCAAAGTCATGCTAATGAAAGCTATACAAATGACAGCCATGCCTATGAAGGCCGTACCTATGAAGAGAAGCTTTCAAATGCACGTCAAAATGAACTAACTCATCTAGTGAAACAAGACTGTGGCTCTTGTCATGGTATGACGTTAAAAGGTGGACTAGGCCCAGCGTTACTGGTAGAAAACTTACAAAACAAGCCTGTTTTATTTATTCAAAATACTATTTTATATGGCCGACCTGGCACTGCTATGCCGCCATGGAAAACATTATTAACTGAGCAAGAAGCCCTATGGATAGCGGTGCAATTAAAGCAAGGCAATATTAGCAGCAACAAACACGAAAATAAGAATAACTAGGGATCACATATGAAAAATAAATTCTTTCAACTCGCCACTATTAGCCTTATTAGCGCCACATTAAGTGCTTGTACAATGACAGAGCAGACACCACAAGCTGAACTACGGGCAACTGGCGACATGGGTGTTATTATTGAGCGTGCCACTGGACAAGTACAAATCATTGACCACACGGATAAAAGAATTGTTAGTGAAATTGATGGCTTAGGTGACTTATCTCACGCTTCCATTGTTTATTCACGCGATCAACGCTACGCCTATGTATTTGGTCGTGATGGTGGTTTGACCAAGATTGATTTACTAAAAGACAAAATAGCTAAACGTGTGATGCAGTCTGGCAACAGCATAGGTGGAGCCATTAGCCAAGATGGAAAATTAGTCGCCGTATCAAACTACACCCCAGGTGGTGTAAAAGTATTTAACAGTGAAACACTCGAGTTAGTAGCAACGATAGAAAGCTCAGTGTTAACCACTAAACCAAAGAATAAAGATAGTAGCCCTGTCCGCTCAAAAGTAGTTGGTTTAGTCGATGCACCCAACAACAAATTTGTCTTTAGTTTATTTGATAGCCATGAAATATGGATTGCCGATTTCTCAACTATTGAGCAAGACAAAACGCCTAAAGCTGTACCTAAAACTGTACCTAAGATAACCAAATTCACTGATATAGGCCTATTTCCATATGACGCACTAATTAGCGGTGACGGCCGCTATTACATTGCTGGTCTATTTGGCGAAGATGGTATGGCCTTACTAGATTTATGGCATATTGAAAAAGGTGTTACGCGCATTTTAAAAGATTATGGCAAAGGCGAGCAAAAGCTACCTGTTTATAAGATGCCACATCTTGAAGGTTGGGCTATCGCGGGAGATCTCGCTTTTGTTCCGGCTGTAGGTCAGCACAAAGTGCTAGTCGTTAGCACCAAAACATGGCAGCAAGTGGCGGAAATTCCGGCTCATAGCCAGCCTATTTTTGTAATGGCACAACCCGATAACAGACAAATCTGGGTGAATTTTGCCCATCCGGATAACAATACTATCCAAATATTTAGCACCGAAACGTTTGAACTAGTTAACACATTAACCCCCGGCCCTGCTGTATTACATATGGAGTTTACTCCCCGTGGAGAGCAAGTTTGGATGTCAGTACGTGATAGTAATGAAGTTCAAATATATGATACCCAAACACAAACACTGTTAAAAACTTTAAAGTCAAAAAGCCCGAGCGGTATATTCTTTACCAAGCGTGCTCATCAAATAGGGCTATAAGCATGACATCCACACACACAAAACATGATGCAGCTAAAAGCAATACAGAGCTTACGCAACTACAACAAGATATAATTAATAACTTTCAAAAAGGCTTTCCTCTATGTAGTAACCCTTATCTTGCTATCGCCCAAAAGCTTACTGTTGCACAAAAACTTAGCAACAATCATTGTGCCCTAAACGAAGAAAATCAAATAACTGAGCTGTCAGTATTTAATGCCCTATTAGATTTAGATAATTTAGGCGTAACCTCGCGCATCGGCCCTGTTTTTGATCACAAAAAAGCGGGGGCTAGTACATTAGCTGCTTTAGCCGTTGATGAGAAAGATCTTAATAAAATTGCCAGTATTGTTAATCAGTTTGAACAAGTAAACCATAACTATGCCCGTGGGTCTCATTTTGATAAAACTGATTATAATCTATGGTTTGTTGTTACTGCTAGCGATCCCGTGGCTCTAAATTACACGCTCACTCGCATTGAACTACTGACAGGTTTAACGGTGTTAGTGCTGCCAATGGAGGCTTCTTATCATTTAGACCTCGCCTTTACTATTAATGTAACGGGTAAAGTCAGCTCGAAAGTTAATGAAGAGGTTTCATTAGAAGCGATAAGTAAAAGCACACTACAGCTAAGTAAAACACTGCCGTTGACTGAAATAGAAAAGTCACAGTTAAGAAAGTTAATAGAAACAGGCTTACCAAAGCAGCTGCAACCTTATAAAAAAATAGCGCAAGCCATTAATAGCAGCGAACAACAGGTAATCGCGCAACTAGCTAAATGGCAGCAAACAGGTTTAATACGTCGCTTTGGTTTAGTGGTAAAACACCGAAAACTGGGATATAACGCCAATGCCATGGTGGTGTGGAACATTAACAGTGAAGAAGTTGATGCCGTTGCAGCTATACTTGCCAAACGAGCAGAGGTGTCTTTATGCTACCGTCGCCCTCGCCGCCTACCCGATTGGCCTTATAACCTGTTTTGCATGATACACGGCACAGATAAAAACCGAGTACTACAACAAATTGAAGATATTACTAAGCAACTATCGTTGAGCAAGATTGAAAAAGACATACTTTTTAGCTACAAAGCTTATAAGCAAAAAGGGGCTAGCTACCTTAAAAGCAGCCATTTAAAAAGAAACTATTTAAGAAATGAAATAGGTGGCACTCATGGATAAAGCAGCCACAACCCAAGCTAGTGAATTGTCTAGCTTAGATAAAGCTTTAATCAACCTATTGCAAAAAGGTTTACCTGTTTGTGAACGTCCTTTCGCTGAAATTACTAACACCCTCAAAAGTAATGGCATAGATACAAGTGAGCAAGAAGTTATTGATCACTTGAACGCGTTACGGGAAAGTAAAGTGTTAACCCGATTTGGTCCAATGTTTGATGCTGCTTGTCTTGGCGGAGCCTTTACTTTAGCCGCGCTTGCAGTGCCAGAAGAAGATTTTGAAAAAGTAACCGAACAAGTCAATAGCTTTGAACAAATTGCCCATAATTATCGTCGTGACCATGCCTTTAATATGTGGTTTGTTATCGGCACAGAGTCACAAGCTGAAATTGACCAAGTTATTGCTGCGATTGAAGATAAAACCCAACTAAAAGTACTTAACACGCCAAAACTGGAGGAATACTATGTCGGTCTCTACTTGCCAGTCTAACGCGTTAACGCCTTTAGAAAGACAATACATTTTAGCGACACAAAAAGGGTTACCCATTGTTGCACGCCCATATGATGCTATTGCAGAAAAACTCAATATCAGTGTTGAGCAAGTACTTGATCTAACCAAAGATTTACAGCAGCGCGGTATTATTCGACGTATAGCGGCCGTACCAAACCATTACAAAATTGGTTATAAATTCAACGGAATGACGGTATGGGATGTTGATGATGACTGCATTCAAGAATTTGGTCAACGCATTGGTAAGCTTCCCTTTGTTAGCCATTGCTACCAAAGGCCTCGTCACTTACCTCATTGGAATTACAATTTATTTGCTATGGTGCATGGAAAAAACCAGCAAGAAATTCAAATATACCGAAGCCAGATCAAAGAATTATTAAATGATGTTTTAGTGCAACGCAACCATGATTCAGGTCAAGACAACATCACTAAGAGTAATGATATGTTAACCAGCACACATATTTTGAAAAAAACAGGTTTGCGCTTAAAAAAGTGATATAAATCGATCGTTAATAAGCAAAATTAAAGTTAATAGAAAAGGCATAACCATTATGTTTAGAATTTCACAATTATTAAAAACACTGTATGACGATTTACCAGAGGCGAAACCAGTAAAGGCCGCTAGAAAAATGCCCGGACCTGTTGTTATTTGGAATCTAATACGTCGCTGTAATTTACGTTGTAAGCATTGTTATTCCACTTCTTTAGATATTGATTTTAAAGACGAATTAACAACTGACCAAATAAAGGCCACCATAGACGATTTAAAAGTAGCACAAGTTCCTGTTCTCATTTTATCTGGTGGTGAACCGCTACTTCGCCCCGACATTTATGAAATTACTGCATACGCTAAAGCCAAAGGCTTTTATGTCGCCTTATCAACTAACGGCACACTGATAGACGAATCTAACATTGAACAAATAAAAGCCGCTGATTATCAATACGTCGGTATTAGCATTGATGGTTTAGAAGAGTTTCATGACGAATTTCGTCGCCAACAAGGCAGCTTCAAAAACTCTATGCACGCCATTAAGCTATGTAAAGAAGCGGGTATAAAAATAGGCATGCGCCTTTGCTTAACCAAAGAAAACTTCTGCGATATACCTGCCATGTTAGACTTGATGGAAGAATACAAGGTCGATAAATTTTATTTATCTCACCTAAATTATTCTGGTCGTGGCAAACGTAGCGCCGAAAATGATGCTATGTTCCAAATGACCAAAGACACCATGGAATTATTATATGAGCGAGCTTGGTCGCATATTTCTCAAGGTATAGAAACTGATTTTGTTACCGGTAACAATGATGCTGACGGCCCATTTTTATTACAATGGGCTAGCAAAAAGTTTGCTGAAACTCACCCTGAAGCAATCGCTAATTTAAAACAACGGTTGATCAATTGGGGCGGCAACGCCAGTGGCGTAAACGTTGCCAACATTGATAATACCGGCACAATTCATCCAGACACCTACTGGTGGAATCACCCCATTGGTAATGTTAAAAAAGAGAAGTTTTCTGATGTTTGGAAAAACACTCAAGACCCACTAATGCTTGGTTTTAGGCAAAGCCCTAGACCGGTAACAGGCAGATGCGCCAAATGTGAATACTTAGCTATTTGTGGTGGCAATACCAGAACACGCGCTTTTGCTCAATCTGGTGATGCTTGGGCAGAAGATCCTGGCTGTTATCTTGACGATAATGAAATAGGGCTAATACAAGCAGCAAATAACATTAACAACAGTGACATTAAAATCCCTGTGGTAGAAGTTTAAAATAGACTGAGAGCATGACAAACATGACAACAAAATTACCTACTTATCAAAAAGACAACGTACAATCAAAAGGAAAATCTCGCCTAAATAGTGGTGAAGTTGCCCTTGTTGGTTCAGGTCCCGGTGATGCAGAATTACTGACTATTCGTGCGATGCGTTTTATCGAGCAAGCAGATATTGCCATTTATGATCGCTTAGTTAGCGAAGAAATATTAGCCTTATTACCTCAAGGTTGTGAACGCTTTTATGTTGGCAAAGAGCAAGCTAAACATTGTGTACCACAAGACAAAATCAACCAACTATTGGTAGAGCAAGCTAGGTTAGGCAAACGTGTTTTACGCTTAAAGGGCGGCGACCCATTTATATTTGGTCGTGGCGGAGAAGAAGCCGAATACATGCTTGCACGCGGCGTTAGCTGCCATATTTGCCCTGGAATTACTGCCGCTTCAGGTTGTACAACTTATGCTGGCATTCCATTAACACATCGTGGTGTTGCCCAAGGCTGTACCTTTATTACTGGCCATATTCAAAACAATGGGCAGCTTAACTTGCCATGGCAGAGTTTATGCTGTCCAACCCAAACGGTTGTGTTTTACATGGGTATTAATACCTTACCTAAAATTGCGGAAAAATTAGTAGAACATGGCCGAGATATTAATACGCCCGCAGCATTAATTCGCAAAGGCACCCAACCAGAACAAAAAACCTACCGCGGCACCATAGGTAATTTGGCTGAACTAGTTGAAAAACACAACATTACTCCGCCAACCTTAATTATTATTGGTGATGTGGTTAATCAACTAACCACCGAACAATTGACAACACCAGGATTTTTAGATGCTAAAAACTACACGTCTCAAGACACTAACCAAAAGACTAACCAAGAGATTAACATCATTGAACAGCAAGCAAAAATAGCGTAATAAGGGTGATCATGAAAAATAGTTACTTAGTTAAAAAAGCTTTTTATTTGTTATTCTCTTTGAGCGTTTTTTCAGCGACTGCATCAGATAACGATCTTAATGCTGACAAGCTTTATCAACAACATTGTCAAACATGTCACGGCGTTGGTAGATTAGGGGCAATGGGGCCGGCACTGTTTCCTGAGAATTTATCTCGGTTAAGAAAAAACAAAGCCATTAACGTCATTAAACATGGTCGTGCTGCGACGCAAATGCCAGCTTTTGACAAAACCTTAAAGCAAGCAGAAATAGCTAGCCTAATTGATTACATCTACACACCAGCAAAAGAATTACCTCAGTGGAATTTAGCGGATATCAAAGCCACTAACATTCAACATTTTGATCAAAGCAAACTACCGAATGAACCACAATTCGATGCGGATTTAATGAATTTGTTTATCGTCGTTGAATTAGGCGATCATAGTGCCACCTTACTTGATGGCGATACCTTCGAGCCTATTACGCGCTTTAAAACTCGCTTTGCCTTACACGGCGGTCCAAAGTATTCACCCGATGGCCGTTTTGTTTATTTTGCCTCGCGCGATGGCTGGATCAGTAAATACGACATTTACAATATGAAAATGGTCTCTGAGGTAAGAGCGGGTATCAACACCCGTAATTTGGCCGTATCCAGTGATGGTAAATACGCCATTGTTGGTAACTATTTACCCCATAATATTGTCATTTTAGATACTAAAGATTTATCAGTCATTAAAATGGTGGAAACTAAAAACAGTGAAGGCGTAAGCTCTCGTGTCAGTGCTGTTTACAATGCACCGCCGCGCTATAGTTTCATTGTAGCCCTGAAAGATGTTAAAGAAGTTTGGGAAATTCCTTATAGCGATGAAGGAGGTGTTGAAGTGTATAAAGGCTGGGCACACGATTACCGAAAAGATGGTGGTGAAGGCAAAGTAGAAAATTGGAAAAGTGAAGACCCGTTTCCGATACGCCGCATTCAAACGGAAGACTATTTGGATGATTTTTTCTTCGACCCTGATTACATTAACCTAATAGGTACCGCACGCAATAGCCATAATGGCCAAGTGATCAACCTTGATACCAAGAAAAGAGTTGCCACTATAGAACTCACCGGCATGCCCCATTTAGGCTCAGGCATAACGTGGGATTATCAAGGCAAAGAGGTATTTGCTTCACCGAATATCAAAGAAGGGAAAATAACCGTTATTGAAATGGAAAACTGGCAAGTTATTAAGGAAATAAAAACAGAAGGACCCGGATTTTTCATGCGTAGCCACAGTAAATCACCTTACGCTTGGGCCGATGTATTCTTTGGCCCTAATAAAGACAAAGTACACGTTATTGATAAGAGCACGCTAGAAATAGTGAAAACCTTAGCACCAGCACCAGGGAAAACAGCGGCTCACGTTGAATTTACCAAAGATGGTAAATATGTATTACTTAGCATTTGGGATAACGATGGTGCTGTGATTGTTTATGATGCTAATACGCTAGAAGAAATTAAGCGCTTACCGATGAAAAAACCTTCGGGTAAATATAATGTTTACAACAAAATTAATTATGAACGAGGAACAAGCCATTGAGGGTTTTATTGGTTAGTTGATTTTTATGAGCCTGTAATATTTAATATTACAGGCTTTTTTATTAGTGGCTTTCAATTATAATATTAGAAGTCACCCATGAGCCATGTAACAATTACTAAAAAATTACTAAACCATCACTAAACAATTAAGAAGGGCTATCCGTTAATGTTTTCAACTTTTTTTAAAGCAAAACCCGTCATTGATGAAGCAAGCAGAGAATGGATTTTTGATACCTTTGCTTGGTGTATTGCTCAACTTGATGGCGATTTTTTTAAGCATAACAGTGAGTTGATATTACCCAACAATGCTTTCTACCCAGGTAGTTCAAGCAGTGTAGAAGAAATGGCAGAAACGATCTTTACTAATACCATGAAGTACGCAGGGATGACGTCATGGCCAATAAAGCTCGTACCTACGCAGAGTTTTACCCCAAAGCCAATGCCGCAACTACTTTTTGAATCAAGGCTGCGTGGTGAAAACGCTAATATCAGCGCTAGAGTCAGTGGTGAAGTGAGTGCTAACATAAGTTACAAAGTAGAGGGTGAGGTAATTAATGAAGAAGTAGCGCCCACCATAGACATTGCTTTTCACCCAAGTCAGCTTAACCAACCACAAGATTTAATCGCCTATTTAGTACAAAGTCAGGCAAGTATTTTAGTGAATCAGCATGGAGCTAACACCTCTAACAAAAGTGCCACAGGCGCCCCAGGAGGCAGAGAAGCATTAGCGCAAACCATTGATTTGATCGCCTGTTTTATGGGCTTTGGCGTTATTTTCGCTAATACTGCTTACCAATTTAAAGGCGGTTGTGGCTCGTGCAACAACAGTAATCTTAACCGACAAGCGGCGCTACCTGAGTTAGAAACGGTTTACGCTTTAGCATTATTTAGCGTAATAAAAGGGGTTGATATTAAACAGGTAAAGAAAGAACTAAAGTCTCATCTATATAAGCCATTTCGCCAAGCACACAAAGAAATTTCACTGTATTTACAACAAACAACGAATCTTGAACACTCGCTGCTAACGCTTCCATAATACGTTTATTAACGCGCCAACCATGATTAAGCCACCGCCCATAATCGTGGTGGCCATTGGAACTTCACTAAAGTACACCCAACCAATAAATACCGAAAACAGCACTTGCACGTAGGCATAAGCGGTTGCTTTGTTCGCGTCGGCGCTATGGAGTGCTTTGGTTAACCCCACCTGCCCTACTTGGGTGAATATACCCACTAAAATCAATAAACCAGTCGCCGCTAAACTAGGCACAACAAAATCACTGCCTAACATGATCATTGAAATGGGAAAGGCAACCAGAGGGAAGTAAAAAATAATGACCGAACTGTCATCGGTTTTGGTCAGTTTTTTGACAATAACATAAGCAACAGCACTACCAAAAGCCCCTAGAACACCAGCGCTAATGCTTAACCATGGATATTGTACGCCACTGCTTAATTGCAAATTTGGCTGAGCTAAATTTGGCTGAAGAATGATAAACAAGCCGAGTAAGCTGATGACAATACAGGCAATGGTTGAGCGCTGTATGGTTTCTTTCAAAAAAAACAACGCCAGAATAGCGGTAAACACAGGATGCAAATATTGTAATAAGGTCGCTTCTGCCAGTGGCAAGGTTGTTACTGTATAATAAACAAACATCAGCGCAAACGAACCGACTGTGCCGCGCGCAATTAGTAGCACTTTATTGTGCCCCCACAGGGGAATATTTTTACGCTTAATATCAGCATAACTAATAATGGCAGAAACGATGGCTCTTGCTGCGACAATTTCGAGTACCGGAATACCTAAACCGCTGACTTCTTTTACACAGGCAGCCATTAAGGAAAAACCTAATGCCGAGATCAACATATACCAAACGCTCATTGGCATTGAATTTTTAATGGTCGTGAACATTGACTGTTGTACTCGAATAGCAAAATTAAAAATTTGAAGGGTCGTTCAAATGGGCAAGGTTGAAGCTATTCTACCTTAAAACTGCTGATGATATTTAATTCAATAAATTTTTTAATGGCTTCATCAATAGAAATGTTACTCTCTATTTTAATGCTAGCTTCAATAGCATTGGCTAAACTTTGTTGCTGATTAAATGATGACAGCAAAGCGAATTCGCCCTCCGTGACTGCCAACATTTGAGTTTTCAATCTGCTTCTAAAAACGATTAGCGAAGTTTGCTTATCAACAGTCTGAGTAAGATCTATTTCTTTATTTACAGCCGAATTTGGCTGATTCATTTGCCAAATCATATCAATTGGAAAAGGGGAGCTTATGAGTTTTACTGAGGGTGCAAGTAACAATTTTACTTGCATTGCATCACCTGCTGCTACTGCTGATAGGCGATTCCACTCAGTAGGGCTACTATCACTAGCTAATGAACTTAGATGAAAAAGCCACTCAAGTTGGGCAACATTTTTTAAATAGGTTAATTGTTTAGCTGGCTCAAAGCAGGCTAAAAACTCAGCAAATTCTTCCCCATAATCATCCATGTTAGCGCTTTTAGGATAATGCGATAAAATATACTTTTTGCAGCTAGCCCGGAAAAATTCTTCTCCTACTAATTTCTCAATCACAGGGTAAGTTAACTTCATTGCCTGAATAATGTTTGCTCTAGAACTCCCCTGATAAATCCCCATTAAACCTGAAGCAGAAATTAAGCTGGTATCTATATCTTTAGCCAGTAAAAGCTTAGTACTACTGGGCTTTCCCGACAAACAATCACGAATAAAATTGCGTTGTAGTTCAGCCAATGTTGTCATTATGTAATCTGCTTATCTTCTGCCTGAGACTTGGCAACATTGGTAACTCTGGCAATGATTGCTTCAGCTTTACGCTTTTCATCCAATAAAATAGCCAATTCAGGTACATCAGTGTCCCACTCAATCAAGGTGGGTATGGCTCCAAAACGCTCAATAGCTTTTTCATACAGTTGCCAAACACCGTCATAAACTTCATGACCATGAGTATCAATATAAACGTCTACTCCTTCAATGTTATCAATACTATAACCCGCCAAATGTATTTCTTGAACTGCTGCTATTGGAATATTTTTTAAATACTTTTGCGCATCAAAACCGTGATTATGAGCACTAACATAAATGTTATTTACATCAAGCAGTAAAGCACAACCCGTTTTTTTAACGAGCATTGACAAAAACTCCCATTCTGGGATTGGTGAGTTTAAATAGCTCAAATAACTGGAAGGATTCTCAATTAAAATTTGTTTTTGTAGAACATCCTGCACCTGATTTATATTTTTGACTACAACATCAAAGGCTTCTTCTGTATAAGGGATTGGCAATAAATCAGGTAAATAATGGCCTTTATCAGAAGCGCTCCAAGAAAGGTGATCAGAAACCAAGCTAGGTTGTAACCAATCAACAGTCGCTTTAATATTTTGTAAGTGTTGCGCTCGCACTGGACAAGCATTAGCAGCTGATCCTAAAGATAAACCAACACAATGAGCCGATACAGGATAATATTGACGAATTTTCGCCAGATACTTAGCCGCAGTACTATCTTGGCTAAAAAAATTTTCCGTATGAATTTCTAGCCAAGGTACATCGGGCTTATCGCTAATGAATTCTTGAAAGTGTCTATGCCTTAACCCTAGACCAACACCACTAATAGCTGACATTCATGCAACTTCCTTTCCCAATGATAAATTAAGAAGCGTGCAGCTTCTAAGTAGCTGCAACTTCTTGACATATACTACTTCTTAGCTGGTTTTACCGCTTTAACTACGCCACCAGTAATTTTTTCACACGTACCTTTAGGTACGTATACCCATTCGCTTTCATCATTATCTGCTGAAGCTTGTCCTGCACAACTATGTGAGCCATTTAAAGCGCCACAATCATTTTTTCCTGCCTTGGCAATACCGGCACACTTTTCCCATTCTGATGGTTGACTTGGTACTGCATTGGCAAAAGTAGCCGTTAAAAGACTTAAAGCCAAAATACTAGAAATGGCGCTAGCCGCAATTTTTTTGTTATCCATAATTTCACCTTTTAAATGTTCGTTAAATACTAAGCTCATAATAAGAGATAGACTAAATAGGAAAATAATTTCGAGTTAACTAAATTATTTGTAATTTTACGAACACCGGTGTTTATAGTGAATGCTCAAGGTTAACTCAATCGGCGCCTAATTTGTTAAAGCCAAGCTGTGATAACTTATCTCGAATAGTTTGATAACGCTGCTGTTCGCATGAAGCAAACCCTGCTAGCTGTCTAACTTTATTACGGCCAAAAAGCGGCACAGTCATACCTGCAAAAAAACGACAGTAACTTTCTAGTGTTAAAGGCGTGTTTACTTTCCCTTTTAAGTGCCTTTCTAAATGACGAGTTAACGCCCTTCCATTGGCAATTAACACTTCATCACTTGGCCATTGTGCTTGCTGTGAATGTTCAAGTTGGGCAATATTCCCTCGACAAACACTACAGTGACCACACCTTATTGGCGCATTTCTATCATCAAAATAGCAACTTAAGTTGTAACTTAAACAGGTATCGAGTTGGAAAAACCGCACAAGCGCGGCAATACGTTTAATTTCTTTTTTCTCTTTATCAAGAAAGTAATCATATAAGCTTTTAGCTAAAGCGGGATCGCTAAGTTCATGACTATTTACTTTAAAAACTTCCGTCATACGAGAGGTTTCTAAAACAATCATTTGCTGCTCGTGCAAGTATTCTAAGGCGGCAATTACTCGATGTCTTTCAATTGATTTGTCTTGTAATAAGGTATCAAAACTTAAGCTACCCCAAATTTTTTTAAACGCTGTCGCTTTAAAAACCGTTGATAAAAAGCTTCTTCTTTGTTCATTAAAGCCAGCAAGTATTTGCTCGATGGGTTGTAAAAGTTTTATCTTAAAATCAGCAAAATAGGCATACATGGGTTCAATAACACCGGCTAGCTCCAACTGAACTAGTAAGGTTTTTAAGGGTAATTGCTTAATATTACTGCCATTAGACAGTTGTAATAATTGCAACTCCCACTTGCTTTCATAGTGAGTGACCTGCGTTTCAGCTTTAATATTCTCAATAACATAGTCTATTCCGCTAAGCTCAGGTGTATCACCATAAACAAAATTCTCTACGGTATTAAGGCCATCTAAGTTTGCTAAGGTAATGCAGTGTGAAAGATTACCATCACGCCCTGCTCTGCCTATTTCTTGAGAATAATTTTCAATAGATTTGGGCAAGTCATAATGAAAAACAAAGCGGATATCGCTTTTATCAATGCCCATGCCAAAGGCAATTGTCGCCACAATAACTTGTATTTTTCCTGCCATGAAATCTACTTGAATTTGACTTCTTGTCTCATTGTCAAACCCTGCATGATAAGCACAGGCGTTAATTCCCGCTGTTTGCAAATAAGCAGCAACTTGTTCAGCACTGTGCTGCAAAGTGACATAAACAATACCAGCGCCTGATTGCTGCCTGATTGCGTCAACCAAATACGTATTTTTATCCGCACTTTTCACAGGAACAACGGATAAATCCAAATTGCTACGATAAAAGCCCGTTTGCACTATATGCTGAGTATTAATGGCAAACTTTTCTGCCATATCCACCTTCACTTTTTTTGTCGCCGTTGCTGTTAACAATAACGTTAACGGGATATTCAGTTCTTGGCGATAGCTTGGTAATTTCAAATAGTCGGGTCTGAAATTATGTCCCCATTCTGAAATACAATGCGCTTCATCAACCACTAACATTGAAACAGGCACAGATTGAATAAATTGCCTGAAGCGTTCATTTTTAAAACGCTCTACCGACACCATCAATATTTTAATTTCACCACTGCGCACAGCAGTCATGATTTCTTGCGCTTGATTACCTTTTAAGGTGGAATCAATACTCGCAGCCGCAATACCTTTACTCGCTAAAAACTCTAGTTGATCTTTCATTAAAGCTAATAACGGCGAAACAACAAGGGTTAAGTGCGGTAAATGCAATGCAGTTAATTGATAACACAACGATTTACCCGAGCCGGTGGGAAATATAGATAAGCTTGAATGACCGCTAAGTAATTGCGCAATGGTTTGTTCTTGACCTTGTCTGAACTGGTCAAAACCAAAAGTAGTTTTTAACGATTGTTGAAGAGCGTTTGAAGGCATAGCATTCCTGTGTAACATTCCAATAAAATTTAAATTTCAGCCGCTACCACTGAGATTTCAACCAATAATGCTTCTCGAGCCATTTTAGCGGCCACACAGGCGCGCGCAGGGGCATGTCCTTCAGGTATCCAAGCGTCCCATACTGCGTTCATTTCAGCAAAGTAACTCATGTCTTTCACATAAATAGTGGCTGATAAAAGGTGCTTGCTATCACTACCTGCATGTAGCAGCAATTCATCTACTTTGGCTAACATAGTTATCGTTTGTTCGGTAATGTCTTTAGTCGCATCAGCAGCAACTTGACCACATAAATAAATAGTGCCGTTGTGCTTTACTATGCGGCTCATACGCTGTTTTGTTTCTAACCTTTCAATAGTCACTTATTGCTTCTCCAACATATCAATAAATTTTTGCGATTGTTCAATGGCGGCATTCATGTCTTTAATTAACACACCAACGTCTTTTTTAATTGAAAGCACTTCACCCTGCAATGCACCAACCGCTTTAGCATTTAGATTATGCTTTAAGAAGAGACTATTGTCTTTTAGCGCAGATAAAACAGGTGCCATTTTGCTTTCAGCTTTGCGCATCGACTTAATTAATGTTCGGTAACGACGTTGTGTTTCTTTTAATTTTGTCGAACTTTGTCTTTTAAGATTGGCACTAGAAATCTGCTCTATTTCATCTTGCCATTCTTCAAATAGCGCGTCAGCAACATCTTCTATTTTTTCAATACGCGAGCTAACTAGTTCAGCCGCTTCTTTAGAGTCCTCAAATTGTTCTTGAATTACATTATATTGGTCTTCAAGATCACCACCGTCAAAATTGATTAACGCCGTCATTTCTTCTAATGCAGATTTAAACTGTGCTTGCGCTTCTTGTTGAGATTCTTTTGCCTTTTCAACACGGTCAACCATGATATCGCGCTTATGAATACCGACTTTTTCCATAGCAGAATAATAAGCACTTGAGCAGGATGTCAGCGCAATAAGGCTAATGACAATAACGCATAACTTTTGACTAAATTTAATCATAAAATTCCCTAGTGTGTTTTTTATCACCGAATGTAAAACGAGGAAACACTGATGTTAATGGTATATTGATTAAGCGAGTCGAGCAAAATTATTATTAACCTTCGCCAATAGCTAATACCAATCAAATTAATTAATGGTTCAAATTTTAATGAGGATAAATTTTCAAGAACAAGGCGCTTGATTGAGCAATAGCTGGCTATTGGGATTGAAAGCAACGATGTTATTGGATATTTAGACCATTTAAAAAGATCACTTAGTTAGTTTGATTGGTATAACATAAACCAACAAAAAACCCCAAGGTTTTGCAACAGTGGGGTTTTTTAATCAAAGGCAGAAATTAACTGGGTTATTCCCACTCGATGGTAGCAGGCGGCTTACCTGAAATGTCGTAAACAACGCGCGAAATACCATCAATCTCGTTAATGATTCTGTTAGACACTAATCCTAAAAAGTCATAAGGTAAATGTGACCAACGAGCGGTCATAAAGTCGATAGTTTCAACACAACGTAAACTCACTACCCAATCATATTTACGTGCATCACCCATTACGCCAACAGAGCGTACCGGTAAGAATACCGTGAAGGCTTGGCTAACTTTATGGTACAAATCAGCTTTATGTAATTCTTCAATAAAAATGGCATCGGCACGGCGTAGTAAGTCACAGTATTCTTTTTTCACTTCACCTAAAACACGTACACCTAAACCAGGCCCAGGGAATGGATGACGATAAAGCATGTCATACGGTAAGCCTAGTTCTAAACCAATTTTACGTACTTCATCTTTAAATAATTCACGTAATGGTTCAACTAAACCTAGTTCCATATAATCAGGTAAGCCACCAACATTATGATGCGATTTAATCACATGGGCTTTACCTGTGGCTGACGCGGCTGATTCGATAACATCAGGGTAAATAGTCCCTTGAGCTAGCCATTTAGCATTTTCAAGTTTTTTCGATTCTTCTTCAAATACATCAATAAAAACATTACCGATAATTTTACGCTTTTTCTCTGGATCGCTTTCGTCTTTCATTCTGTCTAAGAATCTGTCTTCGGCATTCACATGGACTATCTTTAAACCAAAGTGATCACCAAACATATCCATCACTTGTTCGCCTTCGTTTAAACGTAACAAACCGTTATCAACAAAAACACAAGTAAGCTTGTCACCAATAGCGCGCTGTAAAAGCATGGCAACAACTGATGAATCAACACCACCAGAAAGACCTAGAATAACTTCATCATCACCCACTTGCGCTTTCATTTTAGCAATAGCATCTTCAATAATTGATGCGGAAGTCCAAAGCTTTTCACACTGACAAATATTAACAACAAAGTGTTCTAATATACGCATACCTTGTTTAGTGTGTGTTACTTCTGGATGAAATTGAACGCCGTAGAATTGTTTGTCTTCATTGGCCATTGCGGCAAAGGCACAACTATCGGTTTTAGCCACTGTGACAAAACCTTCAGGAATGGCAGATACTTTATCGCCATGACTCATCCATACATCTAACAGCGCATTGCCGTTAGCGCTAACACTGTCTTCAATTGCGTTAAATAAAGCAGATTTGGTTACCACTTCAACGGCCGCATAACCAAACTCTTTATGCTCGCTACTTTGTACGCCACCACCAAGCTGCTGCGCCATGGTTTGCATACCGTAGCAAATTCCTAAAACAGGTACGTTAGCGGTGAACACATATTCAGGAGCACGCGGTGAATTAGCTTCGGTCACAGATTCAGGGCCGCCTGCAAGAATAATTCCTGTTGGATTAAATGCTTTAATTTGCGCTGCTGTCACATCCCATGACCAAAGTTCACAGTAAACGCCAATTTCACGCACACGACGCGCAATAAGCTGAGTGTATTGTGAGCCAAAATCTAATATCAGTATGCGGTGATCATGAATGTCTTTACTCATGTTTTTTGTTCCTGCTTTTTACCACTAAAGGTATTGTTTATAAATAACAACACCCTGAACTTAAGTGAGTTCAGGGTGTTTGAATTTTGTATATTTTTACAATTTTATATTTTGTAAAAATAAGAATATTTTAGTTCAAAGCTAGTTAGCGTTAGAGCAAAGAAGAAGCGCGGAGTTGACGCTAGTCAATGAGCACTTCTGATGCCGCTATTACGTTAAATAGCAAAGCAATGAAATATTCGGCTTAGCCCATTCTGTAATTAGGGGCTTCTTTTGTTATTGTGACATCATGTACATGTGACTCGCCCATGCCTGCTGACGTTATTTTCATAAACTCAGGTTTAGTACGCATTGTTTCAATATCTTTAGAGCCAGTTAACCCCATAGATGAACGCAAACCGCCCATTTGCTGATGAATAATGGCAGCGACAGGGCCTTTATAAGCCACACGACCTTCAATACCTTCTGGTACTAACTTATCAGCTTCACCATCAGATTTTTGGAAGTAACGATCACTTGAACCTTCTTTTTGATCCATAGCGCCTAAAGAGCCCATACCACGATATGATTTATAATAGCGGCCTTGGTAAAGTTCAACTTCACCTGGTGCTTCTTCAGTACCTGCCAGCATGCTGCCAACCATTACGCAGTGCGCGCCAGCAACTAGGGCTTTAGCAATATCACCTGAAAAACGAATACCGCCATCGGCAATAACTGGAATACCGGTACCTTTTAATGCTTCAACAGCATTTGAGATGGCCGTTAATTGTGGAACACCTACACCGGTAACAATACGGGTTGTACAAATTGAACCTGGGCCAATACCTACTTTAACGGCATCAACGCCAGCATCAGCCATCGCTTTCGCACCAGCACCAGTAGCAACGTTACCCGCTACTATTTGTAAATCAGGATACCTATCACGCGTTTCTTTTACTCTATCTAATACGCCTTGTGAGTGACCGTGAGAGGTGTCAATTAATAAAACATCAACACCTGCAGTAACTAACGCGTCTATACGTTCGTCTGTACCTGCACCAACACCCACCGCAGCACCAACACGCAAACGACCAAGTTCATCTTTACACGCATTAGGTTTGTTTTCAGCTTTTTGATAATCTTTTGCCGTGATCAAACCAACCAATTTAAAAGCGTCATCAACAACCAATATTTTTTCAATACGGTTGCTATGCATTAAGCCTAGGATTTCTTTTCGAGCTGCGCCTTCTTTCACTGTAATGAGGTTTTCTTTTATTGTCATCAGTGAAGAAACAGATTTGGTTAAATCAGTTTCAAAACGTAAATCACGTCCCGTGATGATACCGACTAAGTTGTTATTATCATCAACAACAGGAAAACCTGAGAAACCTAAGTCATCCGCTTTATGCATGACTTCTTCAATAGTAAAGTCAGTACTTACCGTTACGGGGTCTGAAACTATGCCGCTTTCGTACTTTTTAACTTGCGATACATTTTTGGCTTGTTCCGCTATGGTCATATTCTTATGAATAAAACCTAGCCCGCCTTCTTGCGCTAATGTAATAGCCAAGCGAGCTTCAGTTACTGTGTCCATTGACGCAGAAACGATAGGTACATTTAAATTGATTTTTCGGGTTAAACGGGTTTGTAAGTTAGCTGTATGAGGTAGTACCGTTGAATGAGCAGGTACTAGTAGAACATCATCAAAAGTTAACGCTTCTTGGGCAATTCGTAACATCGCAATATCACCAGAGTTAGATGTGAAGTGAGTACTAAAGTCGTATAAGTTAGTACTGAATATTGCGGCAGAATTTTAACCGTTTTCTTTGTTTAGGTAAACATAAATTTGCTTTCAAAAGCTATTAATTTAACAACTTAATGCCTAGTAAGTTGTGCCAAGTAAGTTAGCGCAAAATAAATGCCCTAAATATTTTTCTCAACGATATAATGGCAATTAACGATCCGTTTATACTTTTCAATATTAATCATTATGACAGCACAACACATTCTTCAAGTCAGTGAGCTCACAAAAAAAGTACGCTTTATTTTAGAAAGTGAACTAAATACGGTGTGGTTAACGGGTGAAATTTCAAATTTTGTTGCCGCTAGCTCAGGTCATTGGTATTTATCGCTAAAAGATAGTAAATCACAAGTGCGTTGCGCGATGTTTAAGGGCTATAACCAAAAAACTCGATTCTCTAATAAAGACAAACCGAAAAATGGTCAACAAGTTTTAGTACGTGCAAAAGTTTCTTTATATGAGCCTCGTGGTGATTTTCAACTTATTATTGAACAAATGGAGGATGCTGGTGAAGGTTTATTGCGCCAGCAATACGAGCAATTAAAAAATAAACTTAATACCCTTGGTATATTTTCCCATGCACATAAAAAAATTATTCCATCACACATTCAAACGATAGGAGTAGTAACCTCACCCACAGGGGCAGCAGTAAAAGACATTTTAACGGTTCTTAATCGCCGAAATCCTACTATTCGCGTAATAATTTACCCTGCATTTGTACAAGGAGAATATGCTAGTAATGATATTTGTCACGCGATTCAACAAGCCAATATCCGAAAAGAATGCGATGTACTCATTGTAGGTCGAGGTGGCGGCTCGTTAGAAGATCTCTGGCCTTTCAATGAAGAAAGTGTTGTGCTGGCTATTTATGATTCAGCTATTCCTATCATTAGTGCAGTAGGTCATGAGGTTGATACTACGCTGAGTGATTATGTTGCCGATTTACGCGCTGCAACACCGTCAGCTGCGGCTGAATTGGTGTCAAGCGATAGCGATGAGCTATTGAAAAAAATGGCTATGTTCACATTGCGTTTAAATAACGCTATAACCAATAATAATGCGGTATTAACTCAAAAATTAAGCCATATTAAACATAGATTAGCGCAAGTTCATCCTGAGCAGCAATTACTTGTACATCAACAAAAGTCTGATGAATTAAACCTACGATTAACGCAAGCAATCAAGCGTTTATTAACTCAAGCACAGCATCAACCAAAGCAATTACAACAGCGACTAAGCCGAGTATCGCCAACTCAACAGATCGCAGAACAGCAGACTAGCATTAAACAGTTAAGACAAAGATTAGTGAATGCAAATCAAAGTAACTTGCAGCACAAAAGTGAGTTGTTTGTTCATTTAATTGAGCAATTACACTTGATAAGTCCGTTAGCCACTATTGCTAGGGGTTATGGTGTTATTCGAAATACTGAACATAAAGTTATTAGTTCTATTACTCAGGTATCGACTAACGATGAAATTAGTGTGCAAGTGATTGATGGTTCAATTAAAGCTAAAGTTATCTAATAAAACAATCTAAAGAGCAAGCTAATCTTGTGATGTGATGGTGGTGAGCAATAATTGACTCACTTGTTCATTACTTTTCTCATCAAACATAACGCCAAAAGATAAACCGTCATTTTGTTGCTTCAAATTACAAACAGCGCCATTTAATTTAAGATTACTACCTCCTTCCTCGTCTTCTACAACAATCTCAAGGGATTTCTTTTCTGATAAAACTAATTTTTCACCATTAACAATATTTAACTGACAACCATTAATAGAAAGATTGGTTATGGTTGTTTGCCAATAATTATCATCTATTTTTACTTTAGCATCGATATCAGTTTCAATACGAATAGATGAACGCAAATTCTGTAAACCAACCGTTTGAGGGAAATCCAACACCATAATACGTGATGGCATTTGTAAGGTTTGCTTAATCGAACTAACAAAAGCAACAACAGCCCCTTCATGCCCTTCAATTAAACCACGAACAGTGATAGTAGCACCTTGAATTATATGCTGAGTAAACTTACCTAACTTACTTGTTTCGGGAAATTGAATTAATATATATTTCTTAGGCAGGTAACCAATAAAGGTAGTTCTAAACTTACCACGCTGACCCGCTGGAGTCGCTATATCAATAGTGACCACCGAACCCGCTTGAAGAAAAGCTAAATTGCGATCTAAGCGGGTTGCCGTATCAATATCTGTAGGTTTTTCAGCCATAAGTGTACATCTTTCATGAAGGATTAAACCACACTAGCCAAAGAATCAGTTAAAAGCAATAGCTACGGATCTCTGGACAGTGATCACTTATTATCTTTATTATAGCCTTGAGTCGCTCTGGCCATTTTCTTTTGCTCGGTAAAAGTAAGTTTTTTCTTGCCCGCAAAGGGGTTAGTGGTATCTCTAAACTCAATACGGATAGGTGTACCCATTATTTTTAAAGATTTACGATAATAGTTCATTAAGTAGCGTTTATATGAGCTAGGTAATTTTTTCGCCAAATTACCATGAATAACAATTATTGGTGGGTTATAACCACCAGCATGGGCATATTTAAGTTTAATTCGACGACCATTATGCATTGGTGGCTGATGATCAAACACGGCCATATCTAATATTTTCGTTACCATCGCAGTAGAGATTCGTTTAGTCGCGCTAATAAACGCCTCTTCAACTGACTCATACAAATGACCAACACCAGTGCCATGCAAAGCTGAAATAAAGTGAATTTTAGCAAAATCAATAAAACCTAAACGTCGGTCTAATTCGGTTTTAATTCTGTCTTTAACATGATCCTCTAAGCCGTCCCATTTATTCACCGCTAAAACAAGCGAACGACCTGACTCAAGAATAAAACCAAGCAAACTTAAATCTTGATCGGTAATGCCTTCACGGGCGTCAATAATAAGTAAACAAACATTCGAGTCTTCAATAGCACGTAACGTTTTAATCACTGAAAATTTTTCAACAACATCGGTAACGTTTTTACGACGACGAATGCCGGCGGTATCAATTAATGTGTAAGAACGACCATTATGCTCCATCGGAATATAAACACTATCGCGAGTAGTGCCTGGTGCATCAAAAACGACTACACGTTCTTCACCCAAAATACGATTAGTTAAGGTTGATTTACCCACATTAGGTTTACCGATAATAGCCAGTTTAATGGTATCGTTTTCTTTTGGTGCTTCTGCAATTTGCTGCTCAAGTTCTGCTTCACTAAGCTCACGTTCATAGTCACCATCAAACTCACCTTCTTCTGCATCAACTACTTTAGGTTGACCCAGTGCTTCGATATGAGGAGTGAGCGCTAAGGTTAGTAATTGCGTTACGCCACGGCCATGGGCAGCGGCAATTTTATGAACCTCTTCGCCTAAACTTAAGGCATAAAATTCTGCAATAGCAGAGTCGGCATCAATACCATCAACTTTATTGGCAACTAAAAAGATTTTTTTATCTTGCTTGCGCAAATAGTCGGCAATACCGTAATCAGCTGAGGTTAAACCATCACGGGCATCAACTAAAAAGAGTACAGCGTCTGCTTCTTCAACAGCCATTAAAGATTGCTCTGCCATTAGCACATCAATGCCTTCTTCATCGCCATTAATACCACCCGTATCAATGACAATAAAAGGATGTTCTTCAACTTCCGCTTTACCATATTGACGATCACGGGTTAAACCGGGGTAATCTGCAACCAAGGCATTTCTAGAGCGCGTTAAGCGATTAAATAATGTTGATTTACCAACATTTGGACGACCAACAAGGGCAACGACAGGCAGCATGAAAACCTCAAAATTTTAAAAATAAACGTTCGACTTTTCTTATAAAAAATCAAGCGTGTAAAAACAAGTAACGGCCCCACATGCTAAAGCACTGGAGCCGTATATATATTTAAGCAAGAACGCACTTAAGCGCGAATACTTTTCTTAAAAAGCAGTCGCCTACTTAAAGCTTAGCCTATTGCTCAGCTTTTATGATTTTAGGCGTTTCGATTGCCTGTAAATCACCATCGACTGACTGACTATACAATATATTATCGACTACCGTTGGCGTAGCGTGAATGCCACTACCATCAACTTTATGACGTGCAACAAGTTCGCCTGTTTCTTGGTTTAACCAATGTAGGTAACCTTCAAAATCACCAACAACAACATAATCATCAATAATCGCTGGACCAGTTACACCACGATTGGCAAGCGCTAAATTACTCCAACGCTCAATACCATTTATTCGGTCTATTGCGTAAACATGGCCACGCACATTGGTTAAGAAAATAGTGTTACGATAAATTGAAATTTGACGATAAGATGAATATTGGCGTTTCCAAAGAACTCTACCGCTTTTAAGATCAATTGCCGCTAGGTTACCACGAGATGATACCGCATAAACTTTATCACCAAAAACGATAGGAGCAGAATCAACATCAATCACGCGCTCAAGCTCTGTTGAACCTGTTGCTTCGCCGATGTCAGTTGACCAGCCTTGCTGACCACTATCAACAAGATAAACACTAACGCCACCTTTGCCAGTGCCAATTAAAACACCACCTGAAGCGATAACAGGAGCACTAATACCACGCAGGGTAAGTGCTGGAACATCTTGCTCTATTTTCCATAATTCTTCGCCGCTATCTGCGTTCATAGCTTTCATAATGCCAGAAGCAGAGTTAACAACGACAACACCCGATTCTATCGCTGGTGCGTTAATAACTTCACCTTTAATGCTTGCTTGCCACGACAGTTCACCTGTTTGTGCGTCTAACGCATAGACTTTGCCGTTTTCACTACCAATAAAAACTTTATTTAACCCCGCAGTAGGGCCACCAGAAAGTAACGCTGAAACTCGGCTATCCCAAAAACTACGTTCGTTATTAATACCACTTAAATCAACTTGCCAAAGCGCTTCACCCGTTTTTTGATCAAAAGCAATCACGTCACCAACACGGCTTGCACTATAAACTTTATCGTATGCAACAATAGGCTTTAGGCGTGAAAAATAACCATCACTGCCATCACCAACGCTTTCTTCCCACAACACTTTTGGCTCAAACTTTTGTTCAAACTCTGTTAGCTCTGCGGGTAAATTACTTGTATCTTCATCTTCATCAGTTGATGAGCATGCAAATAAAGTACTAGAGAGCAAAAGCACCGCAAATACTTTAGCGTATTTACCTACCTGTTTACCTAGAAAATCATTGCTTGTTTGTTTTTTAGAAAAAAGCATTAAATAACCTTATTTTACTTAGCAACTGGAACAATAGTCGTTAGATTAATAGCTGTCGCCAAATCATCTAGCTTCATTTGTAAGTTTGGGTTACTGGCTAAACCATCAGCAGCAATGGCGGCTTGATAAGCATTACGCGCTAATTCTTTTTTATCTTGCAACAAGTAGGTATCACCCTTTATTTCTTCAATTGCGGCGTTAAAAGATTCTGGTAAAGGGGTAGCCAACGTCGTTAAGGCTTGTTCATATTGCTCTTGCTGAATTTGTACACGTGCTAAACGCACGCTTGCAATACCTTTAATGCCATCACTCGGCGCACTTTTAATTGCAGCCGCGAGCTGAGTTTGAGCACTTTGCCAGTCTTTAATAGCTGCGGCCTCTTTCGCTAACGCTAATGCTGTTAATGATTCATAACTCGTGCCTGAGTTTTCTTTAATAAATTTTTCAGCATTTTCACCGAAAGCTGCTTTATCTTTGACGCTATTTTCTATTAATGTTTGATAGCTATCTGAAACCGCTATTTCATCATCAAGCTTGCTGTCTTTATATAAATTAAAACCAATAAAACCAGCAAAACCTAACGCGATACCAGCAATGATCATATTGCCATTTTCTTGCCAATAGCTCTTGATCGCTTCTACTTGCTGTTCTTCTGTTTGATAAATTTCCACTACATCACCTTGACTAAAAACTTTTAAATTAAATCACATAACAAACTTGGAATTTTTTCAAATGCCACGTTTTGTTGTTCTTGTTGTCCGCGTAAATATTTAATCATAACACTTTGCTGGGCAATTTCATCATCACCTAAAATTAACGCGATTTGAGCGCCTGATTTATCAGCGCGCTTTAATTGTTTTTTCATATTGCCGCCACCACAATGACATTGCAAACGAATATTAGGCACTTGATCACGCCATTGCTCAGCTAATGCATTCGCCCTAATTTGTGCATCATCACCTAAAATCACTACATAAGCATCAACTTGTGGACGTATATTGGTAACTTTATCTAATTCGGTAAGCATTAGCACCAAACGCTCAATGCCTAAAGCAAAACCAAATCCGGGCGTTGCTTTGCCGCCAAGCTGTTCAACTAAACCGTCATAACGACCACCTGCACAAATTGTACCTTGTGCGCCAAGGCTTGTAGTAACCCACTCAAACACAGTGCGATTATAATAATCTAATCCGCGCACTAAACGTTCATTTAATACGTAATTAATACCTGCTGCCTCTAAACGTGCACACAAACTATCAAAATGTTGCTGTGTTTCTTCACCAAAATAATCTGATAGTTTTGGTGCATCCGCCAATGCTTCTTGTACTTGCGGGTTTTTACTATCTAATACTCTAAGCGGATTAGTATGCATTCGACGTTTAGCGTCTTCATCTAAAAGATCTTCACGTTCAGTTAAAAACTCAACTAATGCATCGCGATAATTTGCTCGTTCTTCGTTTGACCCTAACGAATTCAACTCTAGTGTGACAAATTCATTGATGCCAAGTTCCCGCCATAAACGAGAAGTTAGTAAAATAATTTCTGCGTCGATGTCAGGTGTTGCAATGCCGAAGGCTTCTAGACCAAATTGATGAAATTGACGGTAGCGCCCTTTTTGTGGTCTTTCATGGCGAAACATCGGCCCCATGTACCAAAGGCGTTGTTCTTGGTTATACAAAAGTCCATGTTGATTAGCCGCACGTATACAACTTGCAGTGCCTTCTGGGCGCAACGTTAAGCTGTCACCATTACGATCATCAAAGGTGTACATTTCTTTTTCAACAATATCGGTCACTTCACCAATAGAGCGTTTGAATAATGCCGTTGATTCAACGATTGGCATACGAATTTCAGCAAAACCGTAATTACTGGCCACTCGGCGCAGAACCGTTTCAACCATTTGCCAAACGTTAGTTTCATTTGGCAAACAATCGTTCATACCGCGAATTGCTTGTATTGCTTTAGCCACTTCTTGTATCTCTCTTTTTTATACCAATTTTATTAAAATTCAGCAATTTTTGCAGCGCGCATTATACCGAATATACAATCATTCTCAAATGAGAGAATTATAAGATTTATAATGATTAATCAAGTGTTTTAAAATCAATTTGATTGCTCTGCGCTGAACGCTCTTCCATTGCATGTGCTTTTGCACGAATTCGCTGTTCAAGTTGATCAACTAAGTCGGTATTATCAAAGCGTTCTTTTTGACGAATACCGTCTAGATAATAACCACTTTTTTTATTACTACCCGTTAAACCTAAGTCAGACACCATAGCTTCACCGGGGCCATTAACAATGCAACCAATAATGGAAACATCCATTGGTGTCATAATATCTTCAATACGTTGTTCTAGTGCATTGACTGTTGCAACCACATCAAACTCTTGGCGAGAGCAACTAGGACAGGCGATTAAGTTAATACCACGGCTACGAAGTTTTAGCGATTTTAAAATATCAAAGCCAACTTTAATTTCTTCAATTGGATCAGCGGCCAGTGAAATACGCAACGTATCACCAATACCTTGTGCTAATAACAAACCTAAACCAACGGATGATTTTACTGAACCAGAGCGTAAGCCGCCCGCTTCTGTAATACCAAGATGCAGTGGGTTATCAATTTGTTTAGCTAATAATTTGTATGATTCCACTGCAAGAAATACGTCAGATGCTTTCACACTCACTTTAAACTGGTTAAAATTAAGCCTATCTAGAATATCAACATGGCGCATGGCAGATTCAAATAATGCTTCTGGCGTTGGTTCAGTATATTTTTCTTGAATATCTTTTTCTAAAGAACCGCCATTTACACCGATACGTATTGGAATATTTTTATCACGTGCACATTCAACCACACTACGAATTCTATTTTCATTGCCAATATTACCGGGATTAATACGCAAGCAATCAACGCCATATTCGGCAACTTTCAAAGCGATACGATAATCAAAATGAATATCCGCTACTAAGGGTACGCTCACTTGCTTTTTTATTTCACGAAATGCTTCCGCAGCGTCCATCGTTGGTACGCTTACGCGAACAATATCAGCACCAACGGCTTCAAGCGCTTTGATTTGCGCAACGGTGGCAGCTACATCGGTAGTTTGGGTATTAGTCATAGACTGCACAGTAATAGGCGCATTACCACCAATAGGTACATTACCAACCATGATTTGGCGAGATTTTCGACGAATAATTGGAGATTCTTTAAACATAATTTTTAATTACTTATTTTACAAATACTTTACAAAAAACTTACAAACTTAGTGGCAAGGTAAACTTAGCAATATTACCAACATTGAACTCAGACATATCAATAAGCTGACCGTTAAACACAATAGTGGCTAATTCGGGTTTTCCTAAGGTAACTTTTAACGGCGCTTTGCCAGTAACAGTCATCACATAACCTGACTTCTTAACGCCCCAAGCAATACGTTCACCTGTGGCGTCGTAAATATTAACCCAACAATCACCTGAAAAGGTAAATACCGCGGTACTTACTTCGAGTATTACAGCTTGTGATTCAATAACGTTGGGGTCACTACTTTCTGATTTACTAACTTCTTGCTTTGTTGACGTTAGCTCAGACTTATCACTGATTAATTGAGTAGCTTCTGGTTTATTATCTAGCGCTGCTAACGCTGTTTTATTTAATTCTGTTTTATTTAACTCTGCTTTATTTAACTTCGCTTTATTTTTCCCATCCAAACTAGGGGTTTGAGGTGTAGGAGCGGGCTGTTCTTTAGGGGCGCTTTCATCAACCGTTTGTTTTGGCTCTTGCTGCCACCACAGTATCAACAAGCCAAGCAATATGGCGGCAATTAAGTAACTAAGCCACATTAATCGACTATGTTCGGCTTGTTTTTCAGTTAGGTTAGAGAAGCTTTGCATTTCACTTCGTTGAACCTCAGCGACGCCAAGCAGGTCATAAGCGCTCATCACTTCATCAACATCAACATTAACGAGTTTTGCATAACTACGTAAATAGCCTCGGTTAAACGTTGCAGGTAATTTTTGATCAAATAAATCTAGTTCAATATTTTCCACTAAACTATTTTTAAATTTCAATTTTTTAGCAACATCGTCAACACTGATAGATAATTTTTTTCTCGCTTCACTTAGCATTTGACCTGGGCCAACCACTTCCATATCTTCACTAAGTTCATCAAGTGGTTTGCTATCTGGAAACTCTATTGCTTTTTTACTCATCTACTGATTTACCAATTTTGGGTCTTCTAAAAAGATTATATCTTTAATATGAAGTTTTTTATTTTTAGAAATTTTATTCCATCGGCGCAACGCTTTAATTTTTATATTATATTTAACCGAAATACTATACAAAGTATCTCCTGCGTTAACTACGTGAAAGTCAGGGAGTTTTTGAACTTGCTCCTTCTTAGCAGGCTTTAACTCTTCTTGGGCTGTTTTTGTGTTTTCTACACTAACATCCTCAGCTTTCATTGCTATTGTTTTAACTTCTTCTGTTTTTTCCATGACAATCAAGCTTTCATCATTCGTTACTTTTTCTTGTTCAGTTTTAGGTGCGTTTAGAATCACAGTACGCTTTTCTTGATTACTCTCATTGGTTGCCATCTTGGTTATTGTCTTTTTTTCCTCAGAACTAGCCGTTGGTACAGGGGCTGACTGAGGCACTAGCAAATCAGTTTTACTGATTTCTTTTGTTGAAACAACTTGCTCGTGTGTTTCACCTTCTGCTTTAGCTTCTACTTTAGGCTCATTTTTTACTGTACTCGTTTTTTTAGGAGACAGTTTGACGATACGTTTTTTAGATTTCGTCTGTGGGTTAGTCGCTTGCGATAGTTTATATCGCTTGGCTAGATTATCAGCCTCTATAAGCTCAAGTTCATTGAGTATATATTGCTGAGCCTCCCACGATTGAGGATACATTTTCACCAACATAGTGGCGTAATTTTTTGCTGTGCTGCGTTGCCCAAGTTTATAGTGTACTTTATAAGACAATGCTAAAGACTGAGCACTAAAACGGCGAGTAACTTTTCCAAAACGTTGTTCAAATGCTTTAGCTAGCTTGTAATCTCCCATGGCATATTGTAATCGTACCATTTGAAATAAAGTAGAAGCACTACTAGGGCTGTGTAAAATAGCTTTATTTAAATACATTTCTGCTTTAACAAAGTCATCTTTTTGCAAAAAACAAGCCGATAAGTTTTCATAACTTTTTGCCACTAAAATATAGGTAGGTACTGCAATCGCTTTTAAAAATTGTTTTTCTGCTGCCTCAATTTCATCTTGTCGACACAAATATACCCCATAGTTATTTAGTGTATCTGCGTCATCACTTTTTATCGATAGCGCCTTTTCATAAGCCTCAATGGTTAACTTATGTTCGCCCACTGTTTCATAATAATGAGCAAAAGCGGTATACACTTGCACCATATCAGGCGCAAAATTTTTCGCTTTTTCCAAATTTTGTTTAGCTTGGGGCATATTGCCCATTTTCAAATAACCTAAACCTAACGAAACACGTGTTGCTGCCATATCATCTCTATTGGCTTGGTTTTTAACAACAGGGGTGTCATCACTTTCATAATTTTGCGTAACACAGCCTGATAAAAACACAGACAACAGCGCCAAAGCGGTAAAAACAGCTCGTTTTCTAATTAAGAATTTATCCATAATATGCTGAACTTGCTTCATTAGTTTTATTTTTATTGTTATTTTATTTAAATAGTTTTTGATAATAGCGCGATCAGACTATCTTTACCGAAATTTCGTCAGCTTTCACCCGTTTTTTTTCTGTTTGTGCATTTTGTTGTATTTGAGTACGTTTAGTGCGATCGAAAACATCACCAGCTAACTGACCGCATGCTGCATCAATATCTTCGCCACGCGGTCGACGAGTAATAACCGTTAAACCATAACTTTGTAACACTTTATCAAAGCGATCAATGCGAGAATTACTCGGGCGCTTATAAGAAGATCCAGGGTAAGGGTTAAAAGGGATCAAATTAATTTTACTGGGTAAATCTTTTAATACATGCGCCAGCGCATGGGCTTGCTCAGTAGAGTCATTAACATGGTCAAGCATTACATATTCAATAGTCGCTTGCTTGTTGGCTTTAGAGCCTTCAATGTAACGGCCCGCCGCGGCTATAAACTCTTCTAATGGATATTTTTTATTAATGGGTACCAATTCATTGCGCAAGGTATTATCTGGTGCATGAATAGAAATAGCCAAAGCACAATCAATTTTAGCTTTCAGCATATCAAGTGCTGGAACAACACCCGAAGTACTTACGGTAACTCGGCGCTTTGATAAACCATAACCCAAATCATTTAACATGGTATCAAGGGCTGGAATTAAATTTTTCATATTGAGTAGCGGCTCGCCCATGCCCATCATAACAATATTGGTAATTGGTCTTTTGCCGGTAATACGCGTGGCACCAATGTCATTAGCCACTCGCCATACTTGACCAATAATTTCTGACATGGATAAATTACGATTAAAGCCTTGCTGGGCAGTTGCACAAAAAGTACATTCAAGCGCACAACCTACTTGTGATGAAACACATAACGTAGCGCGATCATTTTCAGGTATCCATACCGTTTCAATTTCTTGTCCGCCTTCTAAAACGAGGGCATATTTAATAGTGCCATCTGTCGATACTTGTTTTTGTGAAATTTCAGGTGATTTAATTTCACAATTTCGTTGCAACTTTTCCCTAAGTTTTTTATTCAGGTTTGTCATTTGTTCAAAGTCTGAATAACCAAAATGATAAATCCACTTCATTATTTGATCCGCTCTAAAAGGCTTTTCACCAATAGAGGCAAAATACTCACGTAGTCCTTGATGATCCAAATTTAATAGATTAATTTTGCTGCTTTCTTTAGCAACTTCTTTGACATTTTCTGTGACGATTGGGTCGCTCATACAACAAGTTCTCAAAACTGATAGGGAAAAGATAAAACAAGGTCGCGAATTGTACACTTTTCAAGCGAAACTCGCAATTTCATGCTTAAACTTAAAATGCAAAAAGGATTCTACTGATTGCTCAGCAAAATCCTTTTTTTGTAGGCCAGAATTTCTTCTAGCAATGTAGCGTAATAAAGTACGCTCTACAAATTAGCGCGTGCGGCTACAAATTTCTTCATCAGAGAAGAAATAAGCAATCTCACGTGCTGCTGATTCTAAAGCATCAGAGCCATGCGCAGCATTTTCGTCAATGCTTTCTGCAAGGTCAGCGCGGATAGTACCTGCAAGTGCTTCAGCAGGGTTAGTAGCACCCATGATTTCACGGTTTTTAAGAACAGCGTTTTCGCCTTCTAAAACTTGAACCATTACTGGACCTGAAGTCATAAATTCAACTAAAGCACCAAAGAAAGGACGTTCGCTATGTTCAGCGTAGAAACCTTCTGCTTTCTCTTGGCTTAAATGTAACATTTTAGCAGCAACGATTTTAAGACCAGCAGTTTCAAAACGGTTGTAGATTTGACCAATGAAGTTTTTAGCAACTGCGTCTGGTTTTACGATAGAAAAAGTACGTTCGATAGCCATGATAAGCCCTTTTAATAAATTTAAATTTTAGTGTAATTAAATAGATACCAAATCATCAAAAATCAACAAAACAACTGACACCTACAAATTTTGGCGCGATTATAAACGAAATCATAGTAAATTCCTAATATTAACCGTTGAATAATTATTTAAACTTCTCATAATATTTTGCATTTTTTTTCTGGTCCTTTAGTCGTAATCATAAAATATAAAAATACAGCATCCTTTAGTTTGAAATGAAAAATTCAGCTTACTAGTCGTTTACTGAGTTAGGCTGTAACTCAAGCTGGTTATGACTTCTCTTCTCTACTTGTTCAAAAAAAACAATAAATATTTCATCATTATCGCCCTAAAACATCATTTTTGGTTGTTACATTTGGTCACATTGTCGAAAAAATTCTGAAATACTTTCATAGTCCACTGCCAGTTAACATTAAAAGCAACAGCAGGAATATCAATGCAATTTATTAAACGTGCGCATGGTGACGAACAACCGTACTGGCCAGCAGGGCCATTTAAAATCAGATTACCTTTTATTCATTACCGCTGGGAATTACCAGAAATGATTCAAGGCTTTTTTATGTTCGTGGTTGGCTTGGCCATGATACCTTTACTTGAAAGCTATTTAGGTATGCCCTATGAAGCGGCGCTAGCTTTTACCTTTGTTGCTGGTGTAGGCTATATTTTACCCGCATTACTCGGTGTTCCTTTAGTTCCTGGTTGGATAACGCCAGCCATTCCTGTGGTATTACTTTATTTAAAAGGCTTTGAGCCAGGTCCTGAAGCAATAAGAGCATTATTTGCCTTACAAATTGAAGTGTCTATTATTTTTCTTATTTTAGGGGTAACTCGCTTAGGCACTAAGTTAGTTGATGTTATTCCAAACTCACTAAAATGTGGGATCATTATTGGTGCTGGCATGGCGGCAATGATGGGAGAATTAAAAGTGGGCGGTCGTATTGATGCAACCCCAATTTCATTGATTGTTGGCTCTATTGTTTCAGCCTACATCTTATTTTCTCTTTCGTTTAAAAATGTTATTAATGAAAACTCTTTTGCCCGAAAAATTGCTAACTTTGGTATGGTTCCTGGAATGATCATTGCTATGCTGGTTGGCTGGTCTGTCGGTGAATACCCATTACCTGTAATAGAATGGGGCATTACTAATCCTAATTTTTCGTTAATGTGGCAGTATTTACCTTTCACCGTTGGCTACCCTGATTGGGAAATATTCTTACTGGCCATCCCAACAGCAATAATTGCCTATGTTATTGCTTTTGGCGACATCCTTGTTGGTTTTACTTTAGTTAAACGTGTTGATCATATTCGCGTTGATGAAAAAATAGAAGAAAATGTTGACCGTGTTCACTTAGTTACCGCTATTCGTAATGGTATGCATGCCTTTTTAGCACCATGGCCTGGGCTAGCAGGACCATTATTCACAGCTGCCCACGCAACCGTTGCTGAGCGTTATGCGATGGGACGTAAATCGATGGAATCTATTTATAGTGGCGGTGCTACTTTTTGGATGAGCGGTTTACTTGCCCTATTTGCCTTACCTTTAGTTACCTTATTTAAGCCGGTATTACCCATCGCACTTTCGATTACGTTAATCCTTACCGCTTATATCTGTATTATGGTTGGTATGGAACAGCTAAAAAATTCAACGGAGCGAGGCGTTGCCGGTATTGTTGCGGTTACATTAGCGATGCCTGATCCAAAATCTACTATGTATGCTGTTGGTATTGGTGTAATACTTTACGTCCTAATTGAGCGCCCTAAATTAATGGGTAAACATGACAGTAAAGATAACATTATTTTTGCTGATGAAGCGCAGGAAGAAGTGGCAATATCTACTAGTACTAATACTTAGTAATAAGGGAATATAGACATGACTACTATAAACATTTTTGAACAATATTTAGAGCCAAATGAAGCTAACTATATGGCGCTGACACCTATTTCTTTTTTAGAGCGAGCGGCCTTTGTTTACCCAGACAAAACAGCAACCGTTAATGGTGATATTCGTCACACTTGGTTAGAAGTTTTTCAACGTTGTACCCGCTTTGCTAGTGCTTTGGCGAAACGAGGCATTGGCCGAGGTGATACAGTATCAGTTATAGCACCAAATATTAGCGAACATTTTGAAGTACATTTTGGTGTACCGATGAGCGGCGCGGTACTCAATTCAATTAATACCCGTCTTGATGCTGAAGCGATTGCTTTTATACTGGTGCATGCAGAAACTAAAGTGCTAATTACGGATAAAGAATTTAGCCCCATAGTAAAAAAAGCACTACGCATGATCACACATAAACCTTTAGTCATTGATATTGATGATCCTAATTTTAACGAAGGTCAATTAATCGGCTCGTTAACGTATGATCAGTTGCTTGATGAAGGTGATAGTGATTTTGAACCGCTACGACCTAATAATGAATGGGATGCTATTTCCTTAAATTATACCTCGGGCACAACAGGCGATCCTAAAGGTGTGGTTTATCACTACCGTGGTGCCTACCTTAACGCCGTGAGTAATGTTATGTCATGGGGTATGAGTGAGCATCCAGTTTATTTATGGACGCTACCTATGTTTCATTGTAACGGCTGGTGTTTCCCTTGGTCAATTGCAGCAACTGCTGGCACAAGCGTAAGTTTACGTCATGTGCGCGCAGAGCCTATATTTGATTTAATTAGATCTGAAAAAGTGGGCTATTTTTGTGGTGCTCCTATCGTATTAAATATGCTTAACGGCGCAGATGTCTCATTAAAAGCTGACATCAATCATACCGTGAAAGTAATGACTGCCGGTGCACCACCACCCGCTTCAGTGATTGAAGGCATGGAAGCTTCTGGTTTTAAAGTGACTCATACCTATGGCTTAACCGAGACCTATGGCCCATCTGTTGTTTGTGCTTGGCATGACGAATGGAACGAAGAAAGCGCAGAGCAGCAAGCTAAATTAAAATCTCGCCAAGGGGTTCGTTCTCCAATGCTTGATCAACTAATGGTAGCAGATCCTGACACTTTAGAGCCTATGCCAAAGGATGGTGAATCAGTTGGTGAAATATTTATGCGCGGCAACTTAGTTATGAAGGGCTATCTAAAAAACCCTTCTACCACACAAGCTGCTTTTGAAGGCGGTTGGCTACATTCAGGTGATATCGCGGTGTGGCACAGTGATGGCTATATTGAAATAAAAGATCGCTCCAAAGATGTCATTATTTCAGGCGGTGAAAACATTTCAAGCGTTGAAGTTGAAGATGTTTTATACCGTCACCCCAAAGTTCAAGAAGTAGCCGTGGTAGCAAAAAAAGATGATAAATGGGGAGAAACACCTTGTGCCTTTATTACACCAATGCCAAATATTGACATAACTGAACAGGAAATCATCACCTTTTGTCGTGAGAATATGGCGCACTTTAAAGCACCAAAAACCATTATATTTGGTGAGCTACCAAAAACGTCAACGGGTAAAATACAAAAATTTATTTTGCGCGCACAAGCAAATGAGTAGTATGAAAACTTTTGCTGGATAGTAGTGGTTTAATTATTTCCTTACGCTACTATTTTTTGGGCTGGCTTATCGCCAGCCCTTTTTTTATAATCAGTTTTTTATCTTTCACATATTAATTGAATTAATAAATTCAATTGGTATTAAACACAGGTGATTAATGTTTTTACAGCAAAAATTATCCCGTACTTTTTTTTCGGCTATCACCTCTATTTTATTAGTGTTACTTATTGGTATCTATTGGTACTCGGTGCCGTTAATTAACAAAGAAATCTACCAAATTGAAAAAAATGCTAGTCGCTTAGTCTTAAATAATATTTTTGAGTTAGCCAGTAGTATGCAGCTCAATCTTAAACCCCGTAAAGAGGAAGTGGTTCATCGGCTACGCCAAATCATCAAAAACAGTGTTGTTGCCAAAACAGGTTATCTTTTCATTTTTGATGAACAAGGCAATATGCTGCACCACCCTAATCCTAATATTAATGGGTCCAACGCTCTACAGCTTAAAGACCCACAAACAGGAGTGCCCATTTTACAAGAGCTCATTGCGGTTGCCGATACCGGAAAAGAGCTTGAATACCTGTGGGATAAGCCTAGTGATGCCAATAACTACAGTCATCGTAAATTATCCTTAGTACGTCACTTGCCCGAACTGGGTTGGTATATTTGCTCTTCTGTCTATATAGACGAATTACAAAGCAGCGGTAAACTGCTTAGCCAACGAATTTTAACCATGGGCTTTATTACCTTCATGTGTGCTATTTTTTTGGCGTTAATTTTTTCCTATTGGATAACCAAGCCAATCAATACACTTGCTTTGATTGCCAAAAAAGTGAGTCAAGGCGACTTAACCGTAACCAGTGGTATATCACGTACCGATGAGTTAGGAATTTTAGGCAAAGCATTTGACGACATGGTCGATCAAATGCGTGAAAACATTGAAATGCTCGATTTAAAAGTTGCCTCACGAACACAAACGTTAGCGACAACCAACGCGCAACTGCAACAAGCACTGAGTGAGAGCCAACAAGCGCAACAACAATTAGCCCAAGTACATCACATCAATGCTGTTGGGCAACTCGCCGGGGGATTAGCACATGATTTTAATAATATTCTCACGATTATTTTAGGTAATTTACTCGCCGCTCAGCAAGATAACGAAAATAACAAACCATTATTATTGCGTTTACTGCCGGCAATAAAAGCCTCACGTAAAGGCAGTGATATTACTAACCGTTTATTAGCCTTTTCTCGACGACAATATTTACTTCCCTGTAGAGTAAGTATTATCGAATTAATTGATGAAACAATCGAGCTATTGAAGGGATCGTTACCTAGTAAAATTACAATTAACACTGATTATTCAAATGAACATTTACACGTTTATGTCGATGCTAACCAGTTAGAGAATTGCTTAATTAATTTAGTATTAAATGCAAAAGATGCCATGCCAAACGGTGGCGTTATCACTATCATTATCAATAAAAGAATAGTGAATGAATTTTTACAGTTTGATGAAGAAGTTACCTTAGGAGATTACCTTGAGATCACTATTAGTGACAATGGTTGTGGTTTCTCTGAGCAAGCAATAAACAAAGCATTCGAACCATTTTTTACCACAAAAGAGACTCACCAAGGTTCAGGCCTTGGTTTGAGCATGGTATTTGGCTTTATCAAACAATCACAAGGTTATATTCGCATTGCAAACAGGGAAAACAGCGGCGCTAACATATCGCTCTTATTACCTTTACTTGCCTATGAAAAAGAAAAAACGAATTCAAAAGCAACGTTTCATGACGGTGAAAAAATAGCGAAAGAAACAGAATTTTCAAACAAACTGATTTTGTTAGTCGAGGATGATCATGATGTTCGCGCAATTATTAGAGAACAGTTAATATCATTTGGCCTCAATGTCATCGAGGCAAATGATAGTGATGAAGCCGAACAACTTATTGATACTATTAATGACTTGTATGGTATGGTTTCAGATATCAGTATGCCGGGAAATAAAGATGGTTTTGAGCTTGCTACCTTGTTAAAAAGTCGCTCTCCTAACTGTAAAATTGTACTCATGAGTGGCTATTTCCAACAGCACAATAAGCCAAATGAAGACACGCCTATTTTGTTAAAAAAACCTTTTGTGGCAAGTAAGTTATTTCAAGCATTACAATAAAAAGAGTCGAGGTGATGACACTTGTGAATACTAAACCCTTAATTTACGTTATCGATGATGAAGCCGAAATTTGTGACTTAGTTTGCCAAGAGCTTGAGCGTTATAACTTTAGCACGCAAGCGTTCACTACAGGTGAACAAGCCCTATTGGCAATAAAAAAACAGTTACCATCACTTTGTATTATTGATCTTGGCTTGCCTGATATGGATGGTTTATCATTAGTGAAAAAGCTTTTTGATGATAAAAACATTGGCGTAATTATTCTGTCTGGTCGCAACAGCTTACCCGATAAAGTATTAGGCTTAGAGCTAGGTGCCGATGATTATATTAGCAAACCTTTCGATCCACGCGAACTTGTTGCTCGGGTAAAAAGTATTATTCGTCGGCTTGTGGTCAATGAATTACCTACCACAACACTTCATACCGCTAGTTTTGGCGATTGGACATTTGAACAATCAACACTCACTTTAGCCAACAGCAAGGGCGATAATTTTATGCTAAGCGCCGCTGAAACTGAAATACTGATGATATTACTTAATGCTCCCAGACAAATATTATCACGAGAGCGTTTACTGAGCGAAGATGCAACGTCTTTTGATCGAAGCATTGACGTCAGAATGTCGAGATTAAGAAAAAAAATAGAACACGATCACAAAAACCCAAAAATAATCAAAACAGTTTACGGTGCTGGTTATATTTTTACGTTGGAAGTCACCTGGCAGTAAGTATTGTTACTACCAAGCTAAAGTAAGCGTTCGTGAGTCTCTACTTTTCTTTTTGTCATTTACTTGGTAAGCAATACCTGCTCATTACAAACTCGTTCTGCGATATTGACGATATTCAGGTTGCCAGAAATTACGCTCAATTTTAGCTAATAAATCCTCATCAGATAACTTGAGTGCTAAGCCTTCATCGTAAGCAACTTTAGCAATAGCAAAGGCAATGTCTTTACTTAGCTGTGCTATACCCGTTAATGGTGGCAACAATTCCCCTTCTCCAGTATTAGCAAGCGGTGAAGCTGCCGCTAATGTTTCACTGGCAACTTGCAGCATTTTATCAGTAATACGATTTATATTAGCTGAGATAACACCTAAACCAATACCTGGAAAAATATAACTATTGTTACACTGCACTATTGGAAATACTTTCCCCTGATATTCAACTGGTTCAAACGGACTACCTGTGGCAATGATAACATTACCTTCGGTCCAGTTGATCACTTGATTTGGTGTTGCTTCAACCTGCCTTGATGGGTTACTTAGCGGGAAAATAATGGGTTTATCACAATGTTGCTTCATTGCTTTGATAATTTCTTCACTAAATAAGCCTGCTTGGCCTGAAACGCCAATTAAAATATCGGGTTTAGCGCCATGCATAACCTCTAAAAGAGAAGCGTAATCGCCATCAATCTGCCATGATGCTAACGCAACGTTACTTTGCACGAGTTTCTGTTGAAAATTTCTTAAGTTATCCATACCCTGAGTTAACAAGCCAAATCTATCTACCATAAATACTTGGCTTCGAGCTTGCCTTGGTGAAATGCCTTCAGTCACCATTTGAGTAATAATTTGCTCGGCAATGCCACAGCCTGCAGAGCCAGCACCAACAAAGGCGACTTTAAGTTGTGATAATTTAACGCCCTTACTCCGACTAGCAGCAAGTAGAGTACCAACAGTTACTGAAGCAGTTCCTTGAATATCATCATTAAAACAACATATTTGATCGCGATATCGACTTAAAAGTGGCATTGCATTGGGCTGTGCAAAGTCTTCAAATTGCAACAGAACATTAGGCCAACGACGCTTTACTGCATTAATGAATAAATCTAAAAATTCATCATACTCTGTCTGACCAATTCGCTTATGACGGGCGCCCATGTACATAGGATCGTCTAAAAGTTTTTGGTTATTAGTACCAACATCTAACATAACAGGTAGGGTATAAGCAGGGCTAACGCCTCCGCAAGCGGTATATAAAGACAGTTTACCAATAGGAATGCCCATACCACCAATGCCCTGATCGCCTAAACCTAAAATACGTTCGCCATCAGTCACAACAATCACTTTCACTTTATTTTTAGTGGCATTGCGTAAAATATCATCTATTTGATGTCTATCTTCATAAGAGATGAATAAACCACGAGAGCTACGATAAATATCTGAAAACTGCTCACAAGCATCGCCCACTGTTGGTGTATATATAATAGGCATCATTTCAGCTAAATGATTTTGTACTAATTTAAAAAATAGCGTTTCATTATTATCGTGAATTGCGCGTAGATAAATATGTTTATTAATATCGTTATAAAAAGAGCAATACTGCCGATACGCTCTGGCAACTTGCTCATCTATTGTTTCAAACCGTGGTGGTAACAAACCCGTTAAATTAAAATTAATACGTTCCTGGGGATCAAAAGCACTACCTTTATTTAATAAGGGTGTTTCTAATAGTGTTGGGCCGGCGTAGGGGATATATAAAGAGCGTTTACTTTTAGTCATTTTATGTGCTGCTTCTATTGAGGTTCATTACTTGGTAGATAGTTTTAGTGAATATCGAAAATACACTGAATCAATGTTGAGTGGGAGTATAAATGATATTTGCAACTGAGCATAGGCTCGCTTAGTCAACTTCATCAATCCAAGCTAACTGAATGGCTTCTAACACTCGTTCTCCACAATGAGTTGGATCATCGTCGAAACGTTCAAGATCAAGCACCCACTGCCTAAGTTCAGTAAAGTGTAATTTCAGTGGGTCTACCGTTGGATGTTTTTCAATTAAATCTAACGCTATCTCTAACGAATCAGCCCATTTTAATCCTGAAGAAGAATTCATAATTTATCCTGTAAATAGCAAATGAAACCAAGCATAGTCTGCTAATAACATTAGTACAAGCCACAGCAATAGCAACCTTGCTCTTTTGCAAAATTTACAATCGGTATGCCACCATTGGCGTAGTTGACTGATCAAAGTGCCTTTTATCATTTATCTAAATAATCTTTTTAGCATAGAGTTTCTTTCCACAGCGTTTTTTGAAATCATAACATTTTCATTACCATGCAACGGATTAAAACCACTAATGCCAACATAAGTCTGTGGCTTATCTTCAGGATAAACCTGCTTTTCAAAGTCACCTGTTGCAGGGTTAAAGCGATACTCTGTTGACCATTGTTGAATATTGGTTGTTAATGTATTAATTGCCTCAACAACAAATTTGACCTCTTCATTGGTGCTTGTAGGGTGAAAAGAAGCGCGGATCCAACCGGGTTTTTCGCAATAATCTCCTTCATCAATTTGTTGAGTAATTTGCTGCGATGTATCATGGTCAACATTGAGTAAAATGTGGCCATAAGTTCCTGCACATGAACAGCCACCACGCGTTTGAATACCAAATTTGTCATTAAGCAAGCGTACCACTAAATTGTAATGCACGTTCGTGATATAAAACGACACAATGGCTAGGCGATCTGTTATTGAAGGTTCGAGCAAATTAACCTGCTCATTTTTACTAAACTCAGCCATAACGTAATCAATCAACTCTTGTTCACGTGCCGCAATTTTAGCTGTGCCCATCGCCTCTTTTACTTTGATCGCTAACGCAGTGCGAATACATTGTAAGAATCCCGGCGTGCCGCCATCTTCACGTATTTCAATATTATTAAAGAAACTATGTTCTCCCCAAGGATTTGTCCAAGTGACTGTACCGCCTCCAGGATGATCTGGCACTTTATTTTTATACAAAACTTTATTAAAAATAAGTACGCCCGAGCTACCCGGTCCACCGAGAAATTTATGAGGCGAAAAGAAAATGGCATCTAATGCCTGCGCTTTATTTACCGGATGCATGTCTATATCAACATAAGGGGCTGAACAGGCAAAATCGACGAAACACAAACCACCATGCTGATGCATTAGTTCAGCTAATTGATGGTATGGCGTTTTAATACCAGTAACATTAGAGCAAGCAGTGAAAGAGCCAATTTTAACTTTGCGATTTTTATATTGTGCCAACAAATGCGCTAAGTTTTCTAGAGAAGGCAAGCCGTTTTCGTCACTAGAAACTATTTCTAAGGTGACATCGCACTCATACCACGTAGTTTGATTAGAATGATGTTCCATATGTGTGATAAACACCACTGGCTTATCTTCATCACAAAAGTTTACTTGCTCAGCCATACGTTCAGGAATTCTCAGCCCTAAAATACGTTGAAACTTATTCACCACATCGGTCATGCCTGCGCCAGAGGTGATTAAAATATCATTATCACATGCATTAACATGACGCTTAATCACTTTTTGCGCATCATGATAAGCCAAGGTCATTGTACTACCCGTTAGGTTGGCTTCTGTGTGGGTATTGGCCACATAAGGCCCAAGAGTATGACTAATATAATCTTCTATTGGTTGGTATAAACGCCCGCTTGCCGTCCAATCTGCATAGAGTATTTTTTGTTGTTTGCCGTTGATTTCATGCTCAAGATCTTGACCAATAATATGTTGACGAAATTTGGAAAAGTGTTGCTCTAACGACATAGTAACATCCTCTTTTGACTAAACTTCTGTGAGTATAGTCAGTTATAAATAAGAAAGAGAACGTTTAAAGCGCTTACGCTAGTTTGGATTCAGACACAGCCAAGGGTAGCTCAGTAGAACGTTTAATCTCTTCCATAGCAAAACTAGAGGTAACATCTGTCAAGCTAGTGGCTTGAATAAAGCGTTGATAGAAAGCATCGTAATTAGCAATATCTTTGACCACTACGCGCAGCAAATAATCGTATTCACCACTCATGCGATAGAAATCGACTACTTCGGGAAAAGCTGAAACAGTTTGAGAAAACTGCGCCAACCAATCACTATCATGCTTACTGGTTTTTACTTGTACAAATACCGACACGCTTAAGTCTAATAATTTAGCATCAAGCAACGCCACCTTACGCTTGATAATACCGCTTTTCTCTAGTTTTTGTAGACGACGCCAACACGGTGTTTTAGTTAATCCAACACGCTTAGCTAACTCATCAATCGCAATACTAGCATCTCGCTGCAAAATAGCAATAAGCCGCAAATCTATATCATTTAAGTGCATTTTGTTTTATTTATTTAACAATGAATAGAATAAAATACTTAAATACAGTTATAAAATCAAGCAAAGAGAAAAGTTATGTCAATAAAGGGCTAATGAGGGAAATTTAATTTTTTAAAAATAAAGAAATAAATCAAAGAAAACTAAATATTTTATAAAAGATCATTTAAAGAACGGTTTAAACAACAAGGTATAACATGCAAAATCACAGGGCTTTAGTTAAATAGTTAAGGTGAAAGTTACCGGTCCATCATTCAATAGCTGCACCTTCATATCAGCAGCAAATTCACCTGTGGGCACAGTAAAGCCTTTATCACGTAATTGCTGGCAAAAATATTGGTAAAGATCGTTACTAAACTCAGGTTTAGCTGCTGAGGTAAAACTGGGGCGCATACCACTGTTAGTGTCTGCTGCTAAGGTAAATTGCGAAACCACTAAAATATCTCCACCAACTTGCTTAACATTTAGGTTCATTTTACCCTTTTCATCATTGAATACTCGGTAACCTGCAACACGTTCTGCAAGCCGTTTGGCTTTTGCTGGTGTATCTTCAGGCTGAACAGCGAGAAAAACGAGCAACCCTTGCTCAATTTGGCCGATGATCTCATGACTAACAGTAACGCTTGCCGAACTGACTCTTTGAATTAAGGCAATCATGTAAGATCGCTTTCTAGTTCACTTTCTAATTCATATTCTTGTAAAGAAACGGTAATTACCGCACCACCCAAGACAATTAGCCAAGATAAATATACCCATAAAAATAAAATAGGCACTATCGCTAGCGCGCCATAAATAGCTTGATAGGCTGGAAAGGCTGTTAAGTAGATTGCAAAAATTTTCTTGGCAAACTCGAATAGAATAGCGGCAATCAAAGCGCCTGAAAAAGCATACTTAAATGGCACTGCTTTATTGGGTACTAACATATACAGCAGTATAAAAGCCGCCATAGACGACAACAACGGAAGCAATCTAAAGAACATATTGGTGATACCAAAACTATCATCAACACCCAGTGAGACTAGTGACACAATATAAGACGTTATCGCAATGCTTGCGCCAACTAAAATAGGCCCTAAAGTCAATATCATCCAATACATTGAAAATGACGTTATCACACGGCGTTTTTTACTCACTTGCCAAATATTATTGAATGTTTGATCGATAGAAGATATCAATAAAAAAGCAGCAACAAACAAAAACGAAATAGCTACGGCAGACATTTTAGACGCATTATCAACAAAAGAGGATAAATATTGCTGCACCACATCACTAGCCGTCGGGACAAAATTATTATAAACAAACTGTTCAACACTACTATGAATATCAGCAAAAATAGGGAATGCAGTAGCCACAGATAATACCACCACCATTAAAGGCACAAGTGACATTAAACTGACATAAGAAAGATAACCAGCAACAACTTGTAGTTGCTCTTTCTTAACCCGCTTTCCTAAATAGTGAAAGAACGATAAGTAGTGTCTCCAAGGTAAAGAGTGCTTTACTCTTTTAAAAAGTGCGTGCAGTGAACTCATATTTACTAACAATTAACTTATTTTGTAGTAGGTAATATTATATTATGATAGTCGTTCAAAGTTTACTAGTTGATTCAAGTTTTTAGGAGATATAATGTCAGCCCAAGGTTCAACAGGCAATGTTATTGCTGCGATTTGTAATGTGTTTTTTCCTGGCTTAGGCCAATTAGTACAAGGTAGGCTTGTACCTGCAATTATCTTTGCCATAGTATGTGTTGGTGGCTATGCTTTATGGTGGCTAGTTATACCCGCTATTATAGCAGGAGCATTTCATTTGTTTTCTATTATTGATGCCGCAACTTATAAAAATAATTATTAACTCACATTGCATTCGGGTGATTTTACTATAGCTTAAATTTTTCAACAAAAAGCCGTCTGATATATCATCAGACGGCTTTTAACGTTTACTCAAATTAGTTGTAAAATGTTACTTTATGGAACGACCTTCGCGTTTACGATCATTCTCTTTTAAGAATTTTTTACGAATACGAATACTTAATGGGGTAACTTCTACAAGTTCATCGTTATCAATAAACTCTAATGCTTGCTCTAATGACATAACAATAGGCGGCGTTAAGGTTTGTGCTTCATCAGTACCTGATGAACGAACGTTAGTTAACTGCTTGCCTTTTAGGGCATTAACGGTTAAATCGTTATCACGACTATGAATACCGATAACTTGACCTTCATAAATATCAACACCGTGTCCGATCAACATGCGACCACGAGATTGTAGGTTAAATATTGCATTGGTTAATGCTTTACCGGTTGCATTACCGATCATTACACCATTTTTACGTTGGCCAATTTCACCACCCTTATGAGGTCCATATTCAAAGAAGGTATGATAAATCAAACCAGAGCCTGACGTTAAGGTCATAAACTCAGTTTGGAAACCAATCAAGCCACGACTTGGCATGATAAAGTCCATACGAATACGACCAGTACCATCAGGTGCCATATCGGTTAGTTCAGCTTTACGAACACCCATTTTTTCCATGATAGGGCCTTGGTGTTGTTCTTCAACATCAATGGTTACTGTTTCATAAGGTTCTTGTACTTCGCCATTTACTTCACGAATAATAACTTCTGGGCGTGATACCGCTAATTCAAAACCTTCACGACGCATATTTTCAATTAAAATGCCTAAGTGAAGCTCACCACGACCCGATACTTTAAATTTATCCGCATCGTCCAATTGTTCAACACGTAAAGCAACGTTATGAATTAATTCTTTTTCTAAACGATCTTTGATATTACGTGAAGTAACGTATTTGCCTTCTTTACCACAAAAGGGTGAAGTGTTTACTTGGAAGGTCATATTGATGGTTGGTTCATCAACAGATAATGCAGGCAAACCTTCAACTTCTGACGGACAACAAACGGTATCTGATATTTTTAATTCACCTAAACCAGTAATTGCGATAATGTCACCCGCAAATCCTTCTTCAATATCAAGTCGCTCTAGTCCTAAGTAACCAAATACTTTACCTACTTTAGCGTTATGAACCTTGCCAGTCGCTAATTTTATGGTTACTTGTTGGTTTGGTTTAACACTGCCACGCGTGATACGGCCAACACCAATTACACCCAAGTATGAACTGTAATCAAGTTGAGAAATTTGCATTTGAAATGGACCATCAGGATCCGCTATTGGTGCAGGCACTTCTTTAAGAATAGTATCAAATAACGGCGTCATGTCTGTGCCAGTTTCGCCTTCTTCAAGCGTAGCCCAACCATTAATCGCTGATGCGTAAACAACTTTAAAATCTAATTGTTCATCAGTAGCGCCAAGGTTATCAAATAATTCAAAAACTTGATCCATAACCCAATCAGGACGAGAACCAGGCTTATCAACTTTATTAATAACGACAATTGGCTTTAAACCTTGAGCAAACGCTTTCTTCGTTACGAAACGCGTTTGTGGCATAGGGCCTTCTTGTGCATCAACAATAAGTAAAACTGAATCTACCATTGACATTACACGTTCAACTTCACCACCAAAATCAGCATGGCCAGGAGTATCTACAATGTTTACACGGTAGCCATTCCAGTTAATAGCTGTGTTTTTAGCTAAGATTGTGATCCCACGCTCTTTCTCGATATCATTCGAGTCCATCGTACGTTCTTCTAAACCGCCTCGCGCATCTAGCGTACCTGACTGTTCTAATAATTTATCAACTAAAGTGGTTTTTCCGTGGTCAACGTGGGCAATAATTGCCACATTTCTTAATTTATCTAACACAGGCGTTTACTCGCTGTTACTATTATTTATACCGCAACGAAACATAAAGCTGCACATAAATAACTAAGGCTATAATTGGGCGCGCATTATACAGGAGATTTGTTTTAAAAGATATCAATTATCCTTACCCTCACTTTGTTCCAAGATAAAATAACAAGACTATTAATCAATAACAATTATCCGCATATCCACAGAAAAAAATATCCGCAGAAAAAACAAATTAGTACAGTCAAAATTATCAAAATAATATATAGTTATTTGCAACCCAACACTTGATGCACCAATGCTGCACCAAAAAGATCTTTCGATGCACCACGCGGGTGCGCAAGTCTTTTTATGTATTTGCTAAATAATTGTTTATAATAGCATTTATTATTGGCATAGTTTTAGCTTAGGTTTGCTACAACATTGGTGTATACCAAACAAAATTTAAAAACGAAATTTAAAACTACCTCACTGGAGAGACAAAATGTCACAAGCAGTATTCGATTTAATAAAAGAGCACGATGTCAAATTTGTTGACCTTCGTTTTACCGATTCAAAAGGTAAAGAGCAGCACGTTTCTATTCCTCATCATCAAGTTAATGAAGATTTCTTTGAAGACGGTAAAATGTTTGATGGCTCTTCTATTGAAGGCTGGAAAGGAATTAACAAATCAGACATGGTATTAATGCCTGATGCTGACACTGCTGTATTAGACCCTTTTAATGAAGCTGTTACATTAAACCTTCGTTGTGATGTATTAGAACCAGATACAATGCAAGGCTACAGCCGCGACCCTCGCTCTGTAGCGAAACGTGCTGAAGAATATTTACGATCAACAGGTATTGCTGATACCGTGTTAATTGGTCCAGAGCCAGAGTTTTTCTTATTTGATGATGTACGCTTCCACACTGATATCAGCGGCTCTTTCTTTAAAGTTGATGATAAAGAAGCCTGTTGGAATTCAGGCACAGAATATGAAGAAGGCAACATGGGTCATCGCCCAGGTCTTAAAGGTGGTTACTTCCCTGTTTCTCCTGTTGATTCTTCACAAGACATACGTTCAGCCATGTGTTTAGTAATGGAAGATATGGGCTTAGTTGTTGAAGCACATCATCATGAAGTAGCAACAGCGGGTCAAAACGAGATTGCTTGTCGCTTTAATACCATGGTATTAAAGGCTGATGAAGTTCAAATTTACAAGTATGTTGTTCATAACGTAGCCCACGCTTATGGCAAAACAGCAACTTTCATGCCTAAACCACTAGTAGGTGATAACGGCTCTGGTATGCACGTGCATCAATCACTTGCTAAAGATGGCGTTAACTTATTCTCTGGTGATAAGTACGGCGGATTATCTGAAATGGCGCTATACTACATTGGTGGTATCATCAAGCATGCTAAGGCCTTAAACGCATTTACCAACCCTGCAACTAACTCTTATAAACGTTTAGTTCCACATTTTGAAGCGCCTATTATGCTAGCTTACTCAGCAGCCAACCGTTCTGCTTCGATTCGTATTCCTGTTGTTCCATCACCAAAAGCTGCTCGTATCGAAGTTCGCTTCCCAGATGCCGCGGCAAACCCATATTTAGCATTCTCTGCACTGTTAATGGCAGGTCTAGACGGCATCAAAAACAAAATTCATCCTGGCGATGCTATGGATAAAGATTTATATGACTTACCTCCAGAAGAAGCATTATCTATTCCACAAGTTGCGACTTCATTAACTGACGCATTAGATTCTTTAGAAGCAGATAACGAATTCTTAATTACGGGTGGCGTAATGGATTTGGATATGATCAATGCTTATATTGCTCTTAAACGTGCTGATTGTGAATTATTGAATACGTCAACTCACCCAGTTGAGTTTGGAATGTACTACAGCGTTTAATTTTTCACATAAACAAAAAGCTCACTTCGGTGAGCTTTTTTTGTGCTTAACTTTCATGCTTAAATTTTATAATCAAAGAAAGTTACTTTTCAGTAGTAAACTTCCACATTTTTGTATAAATTATAACTACCTATGTTCGCATTGTAGAGTGTTTGGATATATCTGAAGGAACAGGATATACTTAATTGATTATGATTAAATTTTTATTACTAATATTGCTAACTCTATCAATAGCGATTCCCGTGAACGCTAGCTCAGCTAAAATATATGTGTGGCGTAATAAAAATGGGGATTTGGTATACTCAGATACACCTAAACCTGGTGCTGAAGAGGTAGCAATCAAGCCAGGAAATGTAATAAAATCATCCACGTCTGTAGAAACGCAAGTGCTAGATATTAAAACAAAAAAAATATCTGAAGAATATCAAGTTATTATTAATAATCCAAAAAACAACTCAACCATCCGCGATAATACCGGCTCTGTTTATATTAGTGGTAGCATTAAACCAATATTTAAACGCGGCTTAAAAATACAGCTGTTTTTAGATGGCTCTCCCTACCAACAACCTCAAACTCACACCCAATTTTCGCTTAAAAATATAGACCGTGGTGAGCATCAAATAAAAATGAAAGTTTTAAATGAAAATGGCAAGGTAATTGCTTCATCTAAAACTCTAACGTTTTATATGCATCGTATCTCTATAAATCAACATAAATAGCACCAACTAGTGGCATTTAGCGCTGTAAATAAAACCTTTTTAGAATATACTAAATTAAACGCACTGAATTGGTGCAACCATAGTATAAGTATGAGGCTTTATGTTGCACACAAGACAAAAAATCCAACAACTTAAATTAAGCTATCAACAAGCATTAGCTAACCAACTAGTCACGGCTGTGCTTATACTCGATCAAAAATTAAATATTTGTTACGTAAACCCTGCTGCTGAAGCTTTGTTAATTAAGAGTTTAAACAAGCTATATGGCAGCTCTTTTGATTTGATTTTTACAAATACCTCTATAACTCAATCCCGTTTAGAACTTCTGCTTGCTACAGGGCAAGAGCTGACTGATAGCGAAATAGTCATAGAGCTTGGTGAAAATCACCGCTTTACCGCCGAAGTAACAGCTTCTGCGGTAGAGTTTGAGCGCATGCCACACGTACTGATTGAATTCAAACAAATCGATCAACAAAAACAAATTAGCCTTGAAGTATTTCAACAACAACAGTGGATTGCTGCCCGTGATTTAATCAAGGGCTTAGCCCATGAAATTAAAAACCCTCTCGGCGGTTTACGTGGTGCAGCACAACTGCTAAACAAAGAACTAGATCAAGAGCAGCAAGAATACACCGCTATGATCATTGAACAAGCGGATAGATTAACGAACTTAGTTGATAGATTACTAGGGCCAAATCAATTACCACAAATTAAAAGCCACAATATTCATTCTGTATTAGAAAAGGTTTGTCAGGTTATTAATTTTTCAAATGAACAGAAAATCGAATTAAAGCGCGACTATGACCCTTCTATTCCCACTATCGAATGTGATCAAGAAAAAATACAGCAAGCGGTATTAAATATAGTAAACAATGCCATTCAAGCAATAACACCTAATAACAAGATCACGCTTAAAACACGCATTGCTAGCAATAAAACTATCAATGGTAAACGGGTAAAGCTGGCTGTACAACTTAGTATTATCGATGATGGTCCAGGCATTCCCGCTAAAATACAAGATACATTATTTTATCCTATGGTATCTGGACGCTCTAATGGCACAGGTTTAGGATTATCTATTGCACAAACTTTGGTAAATCAGCACCAAGGAAAGCTCTTCTGTCACAGTCGCCCAGGTCACACAGAATTTATAATACTTTTACCTTTACCTTAGTGCTAGATTATTTGACCCTAAATCCTGACAACACAAGCTTATAACGTTAACGCAAGAGAAAACATAATGATCACAGAACAAGTATGGATAGTTGATGACGACAGTTCAATTCGCTGGGTTTTAGAAAAGGCCTTTACGAAAGCGAACATTACTAGCGCCTCATTTGAAAGCGCCAGTAATTTATTAATCGCCCTAGATCATGATCAACCTGAAGTCATCATCTCTGATATTCGGATGCCAGATATTGACGGTATGAGTTTGCTTAACACCATCAGCAAAGATCATCCCAATATTCCGGTGATTATCATGACAGCCCATTCCGATCTAGACAGTGCCGTAAATGCTTATCAAGGCGGTGCCTTTGAATACTTGCCTAAGCCTTTTGACATGGACGAAGCGGTTACCCTAACAAAACGCGCGTTAACCCACTCGCGCGAGCAAAATGCACAAAACAATAGAAAGAATGTTGCTCCCCTTGCAGCAGGATTAATTGGTGAAGCGCCCGCTATGCAGGAGGTTTTTCGCACTATTGGTCGTTTATCTCGATCAAGCATAAGTGTCTTGATAAATGGAGAATCAGGCACTGGCAAAGAGTTAGTTGCTCATGCCTTGCACTCTCATAGCCCACGTTCTAAATTACCCTTTATCCCACTCAATATGGCAGCGATACCAAAGGATCTTATAGAGTCTGAATTGTTTGGCCATGAAAAAGGGGCTTTTACGGGTGCAAATTCAGTACGTCAAGGTCGATTTGAACAAGCACACGGTGGTACTTTATTTCTTGATGAAATAGGCGATATGCCACTCGAAATTCAAACACGTTTGTTACGCGTATTATCAGATGGTCAATTTTATCGTGTGGGTGGGCATTCACCAGTACAGGTTGATGTACGTATTATTGCCGCTACCCATCAAAATTTAGAAGATAGGGTTAATAATAATGAGTTTAGAGAAGATTTATTTCACCGTCTTAATGTTATTCGCATTCAATTACCTAGTTTACGTGAAAGAAAAGAAGATATAGCCCAATTAAGTCAGCATTTTCTCAAACAAGCGGCTAATGAATTAAGTGTCGATCCTAAATCTATCAGCAAAAAAGCCACTGCCTTTTTACAGCAATTTCAATGGCCCGGTAATGTTAGACAGCTTGAGAATATTTGTAGATATCTCACGGTAATGGCTAGTGGTCAAGAAATTTTATTAGAGGATCTACCGAGTGAACTCACTGAAAAAACAGCTAAAATCACCTCACAAGAATCATCATGGCAAGCAGCCCTTAGCGATTGGATGGATCAAGAGCTAGCACAAGGAAATAGTGCAATTTTAGACACCGCCATGCCCGAATTTGAAAAAGTAATGCTAGAGCGAGCGTTACTTTTTACTCAAGGTCACAAACAAGATGCCGCTAAAAAATTGGGCTGGGGAAGAAATACCTTAACAAGAAAGCTTAAAGAGTTAGATTTGTAGGCGGGCTTATTTTTTAATGAAAGTATTCGCGCTGATTACTTATAATATTACTTAGAATGTAACTTAAGAACTACAGGTATCTTCATCACACTGCTTACAACTATTGCACAGTTTAATATTAATAAAATGCGCTGCAATGATTAGGCTGGCACCACCAGTGATGAAATATACCTCCATCGCTTGTGAAAAGTCATGCTTTATCCAATACAGTGCGACACCTAAATAAAGCAAATAAAAAGGATATAAGCGTTTGTGGTAACGTTTAAACCCTGAAAATAGTGCAATAGTGCCTAATGCCGCAGTCATCAATAAAAACACATGTTCCCAAGCATGATCAGCTAAAAAACTCAGCCCCATTAACGGTAAAATGGGCAGCAGAATAGGCAAAAGAATACAATGTAATCCACACAATGAGGTTGCTGTAATTCCGATTCTATCTAACATGATATTCCAACGTTTGTTTATTTTTACTAATGATTAAACATAGCATGATTATTATTATGTAATACTATCACAATTGATACATTATAACATTAGTAAAATAAAAAACTTTGCACTTTTTAAGCGTATTCTATAGGAAAGCTAATAACTTGTTTTATATGATCTACTTTTAACGCTAGCATAATCAACCGATCAACACCCAAAGCAACACCTGAACATTGAGGCAATCCGTATGATAATGCTGATATAAATTTGTCATCTATAGGCTTTTTAGCTAGGTTTAATTTTTTCCTTTTATCATTATCTTGTTGAAAACGTTCTAATTGATTTTTATAATCAGTTAATTCATTAAAACCATTTGCTAATTCTATGCCTTGATAATAACATTCAAAACGTTGAGCAACCCTATTGTCATTTGGACACAGCTTAGCCAATGACGCTTGCGATTTTGGAAAATTATAAATAAAACAAGGCGCATTATTCCCTATAGTAGGTTCAATAATCTCACTAAAAATAAACTGTAATAAAATATCATTATCCTGCTCCTTTACTAACCAATCACTTAATTTATTATGGCTGTTAATGAGTGTTAACAAATCATCACGTGATGCTATTAAGGGATCAAACGATACATGCTCGATAAAAATATCTTGATACGTTTTGATTGTTGGCTCTGCACAATGTAAAATGCCCTTTAGCAACTCCCCAACCTCATCTATTAAATCAAAGTGATCGAAATCTATGCGGTACCACTCAAGCAAGGTAAACTCAGGATTATGATGCTTACCAAACTCTTCATGACGAAATGACTTGGCTATTTGGAAAATACAGCTATAGCCTGAAGCGAGTAAACGTTTCATATGAAACTCTGGTGAGGTTTGTAAATATAGCGGTTTAGACTTTTCAACTGAACTATCGGTCAAGAAATTGTAGCGACAAGTTAGCGCTTCTAGATGTACATCAGTTACCGTACCTTGTGATAGAGCGGGTGTTTCCACCTCAATAACGTCTCGATCAGCAAAAAATCGTCTTATTTGTTGTAATATTTTCGCCCTTTTCTGCGCATTTTTCCAAGAAAGTGTACTTTGCCAAGACATAGATAATTCCTGAAGTTTCGAGTTTCGAAAATAGTAAAACAAAAAAGGCCGCCCCTTCGACAAGCTCAG